>CAKSTO010000017.1 GCA_934501115.1 uncultured Faecalibacterium sp. | reverse complement strand
TACAGCCGTTTCTGGCATAAGTTCCTGTACGATATCGGCGCTGTGCCTTCTCCGGAACCCTACCAGAAGCGTACCGCGCACGGCATGATCTTGGGCCTGAATCCCCACAGCTTCGTGAACCTGCCCGCCGAGGAGCAGGAGAAGCTGCTGAAGGAGTACGGCAGCCAGAAGGCCGCTGAGAAGGCTCTGGAGGAGAAGTACGGCGAGATGTCGCGCCACCCCATCGTGAAGATGTCCAAGTCTCTGGGCAATGTCATCAACCCGGACGAGGTGGTCGACCAGTACGGTGCCGACACGATGCGTCTGTATGAGATGTTCATGGGCGACTTCGAGCAGGCTGCTCCCTGGCAGACCTCTGCCATTGCAGGCTGCAACCGCTTCCTCGACCGTGTGTGGGCACTGTCTGACAAGCTGGTGGAAGGCGAGGGCTACCGTCCGCAGGTCGAGACCCTGATGCACCAGACCATCAAGAAGGTGGGTGCTGACATCGAGACCCTGAAGATGAACACCGCCATTGCCCAGCTCATGACGCTGGTCAACGCTCTGTATGATAACGGCGGCGCGACCAAGGCCGAGCTGGAGACCGTTGTTCAGCTGCTGAACCCGTTTGCCCCCCACATGACCGAAGAGCTGTGGGAGAAGCTGGGTCATAGCCACGATGAGCAGCTGGCCTACTACCCCTGGCCGAAGTACGAGGAGTCCAAGTGTGTGGAGAGCACCGTGGAGATCGCTGTGCAGGTCAACGGCAAGGTGAAAGCGCGCCTGAAGGTCGCTGCGGATATCGATGCCGCGGCTGCCATTGCTGCCGCTAAGGCAGATCCCGCTGTTGCCGCTGCGCTGGAAGGCAAGCAGCTGGTAAAGGAGATCTACGTCAAGGGTCGTCTGGTCAATCTGGCTGTCAAGGGCTAAAAGACACGATACCCTGCCGAAAGGCTGGATATATCACTACCCGCAGAGGCGGATCGGTGCATAAAACACCCGGGAGCGTCTGTTCAAAATCTTTTCAAAAGTTTTGGGCAAAAATCTTTCAAAAAAAGGTTGACGAACCGGAGAAAATGCGCTATACTGTCTACTGTTAGTTACCATGTAACAACGAAATTCCTGCCTCACGGTCCAAGGGAGGGAATAAGATGTCGGAAATTCGTGTTAAAGAGGGCGAGTCGCTGGAAAGCGCACTGCGTCGCTTCAAGCGCAGCACTGCTCGCAGCGGTGTGCTCGCAGAGGTCCGTAAGCGCGAGGCTTACGAGAAGCCGTCTGTCAAGCGCAAGAAGAAGTCCGAAGCAGCCCGCAAGCGCAAGTTCAAGTAATTGATCGCTTGAAATCGCTGTTGCTTTAGATTTCATACGCGTTGCTAACGCCGATGTAGGAGAGCCTGATTTCAGGCTCTCCTATTTTCATTGCAGGGAGAAATACTATGCTCATTACCCCCGAATATGTTTTCAAGGATGTTACCCACATCACGCCGGAGTGGCTGACAGCAAAGGGCATTAAGGCGCTGGTGCTGGACATCGACAATACGCTGACCGCCGACCGCAGTCAGGAGCTGCCGGAACAAGTGGCCGGGTGGCTGGATACCATGCGCAAGTCTGGCATCAAACTCACCATCGTGTCTAACGGCGCGGAAAAGCGGGTGCGCCCCTTTGCCCAGAAGCTGGGGCTTGCGTACCTGTACCGCTCTGCAAAGCCGCTGCCTTTTGCGCTGATGGCGGCGCAGCGCCGCATGGGCGTGAAACGGAAGCAGATGGCCATGGTGGGCGACCAGCTCTACGCTGACCGCATGGCCGCAGCACTCTACGGCATTCCCGGCCTGATGGTGGTGCCCCGGGGACCCGACCTTGGTGCGCAGGTCATCCTGAAGCGCAAATGGGAGAAACGCCACTGGCAGGAATATTATGACCGGGGAGGAAAGCTGCTGTGAGTGAGTACGGTTGGAAGATCCGGTTTGGCACCGCAGGCACCAGCGACAGCTTCACAGCGCAGGGCTATAAAACCAGTCTGGACGTGCCGGAGTACACCGCAAAGATGGGGCTGGACGCCTTCGAGTACCAGTGCGGGCGCGGTGTGCGTCTGGGGCTGGACAAGGCCGCGAAAATGGCAGCGCTGGCCGAACCGAAAGACATCCTGTTCAGCGTTCATGCACCTTATTATATCAGCATGTCCAGTCTGGAAGAGGACAAGCGTCTCAACAGCATCCAGTATCTGCTGCAAAGCGCAGCGGTATGCAGGGCGCTGGGCGGTAGGCGCATCATCTTCCACTCCGGCAGCTGCGGCAAACAGAGCCGGGAAGCAGCCCTTGAAAAGGCGCTGGATACCATGCGACGTGCTGTGGAAGCGCTGGATGAAGCGGGCTTTGCCGATATGACCCTTTGTCCGGAGACCATGGGAAAGATCGGCCAGCTGGGTACGCTGGACGAGGTGCTGGCGCTGTGTGCGGTGGACAGGCGCATCACGCCCTGCATCGACTTCGGCCACCTGAATGCCCGCACTCTGGGCGGCATCCGCTCGAAAGAGGACTATGCTGCCATCCTTGACCGCATGGCGGAAAAGCTGGGAGACCAACGGGCAGAGCGGTTCCATGTGCATTTTTCCCGCATCGAGTATTCGGCGGGCGGCGAAAAGCGCCACTGGACTTTTGCTGAAACGCAGTTTGGCCCGGAGCCGCAGCCCCTGATGGAGCTGCTGGCTCAGCGGAGGCTGCAGCCGGTCATCATCTGCGAGAGCGCGGGCACGCAGGCAGAGGATGCGCAGACCATGCAGCGGATGTACCGCACAGCGTGTGATTTATAAAAAATTTGTATTTTCATCGTCTTTTTTGCCGAAACCCCTTGCCAAATGGCATGGGATTGGGTAAAATAAATAGAGATATGCGTTAAGCATTTGAGATTAAACTAATGGAGGAATTCCTATGATTTCTGCAGGCGAGTTTCGCAATGGCGTGACCTTTGAGCAGGACGGCCAGGTTCTTCAGGTCGTTGAGTTCCAGCACGTGAAGCCCGGCAAGGGTGCTGCCTTTGTCCGTACCAAGACCAAGAACGTGATCACCGGCTCTGTGGTTGAGACCAGCTACAACCCGACCGCAAAGTTCCCGCAGGCTTTCATCGAGCGCAAGGACGTGACCTACAGCTACGAGGACGGCGATCTGTACCACTTCATGGACAACGAGACCTACGATGACATCCCCGTCAACGCAGCCGACGTGCCCGATAACTTCAAGTTCTGCAAGGAGAACGAGCTGTGCAAGCTGCTGAGCTACAAGGGCAAGGTGTTCAGCGTTGAGATCCCCAACTTCATCGAGCTGGAAGTCACCCAGACCGAGCCGGGTGTCAAGGGCAACACCGCCACCAACACCCTGAAGCCCGCTACCGTCGAGACCGGTGCTGAGATCCGTGTGCCCCTGTTCATCAACGAGGGCGACCACATCCGCATCGATACCCGCACCGGCGAGTATATGGAGCGCGTCTGATTTTCTATCATCGCCATACCGGGCAGCGGGCAACCGTTTGCCCGGTTTTTTACAATCCCGCTTTTTCTGATTTTAAGGAGGGCATTCGGATGGAACTGAACAAAAAGGCAGCGTATCTGCAGGGTCTGGTGGACGGTCTTGGCATCGACGAGACCACCAAAGAGGGCAAGATCATCAAGGCAATGAGCGCACTGCTGGGTGAGATGGCTGAGGCAATCGAGAGCGTGGACGAAGATCTTTCCCGCGCCTATGACCAGATCAACGACCTGAGCGATGAGCTGGAAGATCTGGAAGCAGACCTGTACGAGGAGGACGACGAAGACGACGAGGACGCTGAGGATGAGGACTCTGACGGCGACGACGATGCCAGCGATGATGACATTGCCAGCGAGCCGTTCTATGAAGTGGCCTGCCCCAACTGCGGCGAAACCGTTTATGTCAGCGAGGATGATCTGGATGCAGGTGAAGCCAACTGCGCCCATTGCGGCGTGACCTTTGAGGTCGCTCTGGAAGGGGACGGCGAAGATGACGCCGAGGACGGCCCCGTGCAGTACGAAGTCACCTGCCCGGACTGCGGCACGACTGCCGTGTTTGAGGAGGATGAGCTGCTGGACGGCGCACCCAAGTGCCCCAACTGCGGTAAGGCTCTGGATTTTGAGGTGACAGAGGAGTAAAACAGATCGCTGGAAGCTGCGGCAGATGCCGTTTTGCTTCACGACGCTGCCTGTGAACGAGCAAGTCAGGAAGATCTGCGGATTTTACTGACTTGCAAGATCAAAATCAATTTCCGCTGAAGATGGCCAAAGCGCATGTATCGGCCATTCCAAATCGTTCAGCCAAAAGAAAAGCTGCTGCACAGCATTTGTGCAGCAGCTTTTTGTTTCCTCAGTGTGCTTCGTTGGCATCCTGCAGCCACATGCTGCCGATGTCCAACGCATTGTAAAGGCCTCGTTTCGTGCTCTGACGCATCACCTTGGTCGTGTCGGCGGTGGAAGTCAGCGTCAGCTGAACCTTGTCAGCCACCTGCTGACCGCCCACAGCAGTGGTAGTCAGGATCTGGAGATGAAGTACATACGGATCGGTCATACGGCCATAGTACAGTTCATTGTCCTTGCGGACGAGGGGCTTGCCCTTATAAGTCAGTTTCGGAGTAAATGCCATCGTGAAAGCCTCCTTGTCGTATTGATTCAGCTTAGTATAGCACATTTGCGGCAGAAGATGCAAGTATTTGCGCGTTTTGCGCAGCAGGAACTTGTAGCCGGGCGGGCAGATATGTTATACTATAAAAAAAGCCGGGTATATCCGGCGCAGAAAGTCGGGGGAAGCAGGATGGCAGATTATCAGGAGTATCGCCGCAGGGTGCTGCATCGACGCTGGCGCAGACGCTTTATGGCAGCAGGGCTTTTGCTGCTGCTTACCATGCTGGGGGCGATCGGTGTGCTGTGGAAGAGCCTGCACCGGGAGCCTCGTTCCTCCGGTGTGGTGCAGAACACCATCCTGCAGCCGGTAACACAGGACAATACCTGGAACACGGTGCAGTATGCGCCGGCGCGTACGCTCAGTGTGCAGTCCCTCTCAGACGGTTCCGGCACAGCACTGGATTTCCGTATGGCGGCACTGCCGCAGAGCACAGCGGTGGACAGGAGCTGGTTCAGCGATGTGAGCTTTGTGGGCGACAGCTTGACGCAGGGCCTGCAGCTCTACGAAGAAGGGCTGCAGAATGCCATGTTCTGTGCATACCGGGGCGTTGGGCCGAATGTGATCGTCAATGGCGCTACCTGCCGCCGCGCCGACGGTGAAACTGAGGTGCCGCTGGATGCGCTGACGGCGCAGCCGCCGCGGGCGATCTATGTTCTGCTGGGCACCAATGTGCTGGGGCGTGACACGGATTACACCAGTTTTCTGACCTATTACCGCCTGATGCTGGACATGCTGACCCAGACCATCCCGAATGCAAAGATCTACGTGCAGTCCATCACGCCGGTGCGCCCGGAGGTGAGCCTGAAGTCCGGCCATGAGGGGCTGAACCGTGACAGGCTGTGCCAGATCAACAATGAGCTGGCAGCCATCGCGCTGGAAAAGAACTGCTGTTTCCTCAATTTGTGGGAGGCTCTGGCCGATGACAACGGCGACCTGAAAGAGGAATACGCCCAGCCGGATGGCTATCACCTGAAGCCCGCCGGTTATGCGGCATGGGTGGACTACTTGCGGAGCCACACAGAAGGATAAAAAAATAAGAGGTTCGTTCACTGAGCGAACCTCTTATTTTTTACTTGAAACTTAGAACAGACCGGTGATCTTGCCGTCCGCATCCACATCGATGCTCACGGCGGCGGGCTTTTTGGGCAGACCCGGCATGGTCATGATATTGCCGCAGATGACCACCACGAAGCCTGCACCGGCGGCAAGGCGCACCTCGCGCACCTCCATGGTGAAGCCGGTGGGGGCACCGGTGAGCTTGGCGTTGTCGCTGAAGCTGTACTGGGTCTTGGCGATGCACACAGGCAGATTTCCGTACCCCATGTCGGTCAGCTCGGCCAGCGTCTTGCTGGCGGCGGCGCTGTAGTTTACGCCGTCGGCGCGGTAGATCTTGGTGGCGATGGCGCTGATCTTATCCTTCAGCGGCATCTCCAGCGGGTAGGTGTACTGGATGGGACGATCCTCCATGATCTCCAGCACCTTCTCAGCCAGAGCCTTGCCGCCCTCGCCGCCCTTGGCAAATACCTCGCTCAGCACGCAGGGCACGCCCTGCTCGGCGCACACCTGCTCTACGTAGGCCTGCTCTTCGGCAGTATCGGTGGGGAAGGCATTGATGGCCACCACCACCGGCAGGCCGAAGCCGTTTTTCAGGTTGTCGATGTGGCGGATCAGGTTGGAGGCACCAGCCTTGACGGCCTCGAGATTGGGGTGGTTCAGGTCAGCCTTTGCTACGCCGCCGTGGCTCTTAAGAGCACGCACGGTGGCCACCAGCACGCAGGCACTGGGGGCGATGCCCGCATAACGGCACTTGATGTCGAGGAACTTCTCTGCACCCAGATCGGCACCGAAGCCTGCCTCGGTGATGGTATAGTCGGCCAGAGAAAGGCTCAGTTTGGTGGCCAGCACGCTGTTGCAGCCGTGGGCGATGTTGGCGAAGGGGCCGCCGTGGATGATGGCGGGATTGTTTTCCAGCGTCTGCACAAGGTTCGGATCCAGTGCATCTTTCAGCAGGGCGGTCATGGCACCGGCAGCACCGATCTCACCGGCGGTGACAGGCTTGCCGTCGTAGGTGTAAGCGCACACGATCTTGGAAAGACGCTCCTTCAGATCGGAAATGCTGGTGGCAAGGCAGAAAATCGCCATCACCTCGCTGGCAACGGTGATATCAAAGCCGTCCTCGCGGGGGGTGCCGTTCACCTTGCCGCCCAGACCGTCTACGATGAACCGCAGCTGACGGTCATTCATGTCCATGCAGCGCTTCCATGTGATGCGGCGGGGGTCGATGTTCAGCGGGTTGCCCTGCTGGATGCTGTTGTCGATCATGGCGGCCAGCAGGTTGTTGGCTGTGCCGATGGCGTGCAGATCGCCGGTAAAGTGCAGGTTGATGTCCTCCATGGGCACTACCTGTGCGTAGCCGCCGCCGGCTGCACCGCCCTTGATGCCGAACACCGGGCCAAGGCTGGGCTCACGCAGGCAGAGCATGGTCTTTTTGCCCAGAGCGTTCATGGCATCGGCCAGACCTACGCTGGTGGTCGTCTTGCCTTCGCCCGCCGGGGTGGGGCTGATGGCGGTGACAAGGATCAGCTTGCCCTGCTTTTTAGCGTTGTGGATCAGGCGATGGTTGATCTTGGCCTTGTAGCGGCCATAGGGGATCACGTCCTCGTCGGCAAGGCCGAGGGAGGCAGCGATCTCGGTGATAGGCTTCATTCTGGCTTCCTGTGCGATCTCGATATCGGTTTTCATCAGACATCCTCCTTTGGAAGTCGTTTTCACAAGCATTGCACGCCGCCTGAACGGCCTTTTTGCTCGCATCCTGCGTTGCTTTCCCTTGCAATCCGGTCAGGTTTGCTGCGGGCAAAAATCTCGCCATTCAGCGCACCCTGCTTATAAAAACAACCTCCGACAACAAAAAGGGCAGCTTTGCGCAGCAATTGCGCAAGGCTGCCCAGACGGTCGGCATTGACTCTCCTGCGCATCCGCACTGTGGTGCTCCACAAGGTTCCGTCAGCGGAAACGCAGTCTCTATGCAGTAAAGATAGCACATCACCGGGGTGTTTGTCAAGGAAAAACAGCGTTAAATATTTTGCGTTATAAGATGGGTTGTGGTATACTTATCATGGTTTATTCTGAAATTTTAGAAAGCAGGGATCCCTTTTATGCTGCAAAACCCTGAATTGCATTATCTGGACAACGCCGCCACCACGATGGTTGCTCCCGAGGTGGCGGATGTGATCGACAAGGCCATGCGGGAGCACTGGGCAAACCCGTCCAGCCTGTACGGCCCCGGTGCCCGCAGCGAAGAAGCGCTGAACACCGCCCGTGCCGCTGTGGCTCGCACCCTGGGCTGCAAAGCAAAGGAGCTGTATTTTACCTCCTGCGGCAGCGAGAGCAATAATCTGGCGCTGCTGGGTGCGGCGCACACCCGCACCTTTGGCAGGGGCATCGTAGTGTCCGGCTTCGAGCACCCCAGCGTCCAGCGCCCGCTGGAAGAGCTGGCGAAGCAGGGCTATGATGTCACGGTGGTCAAACCCTGCCCGGACGGCACACTGGACATGAGCCGGATGCTGGAGCATGTGGACAAAAACACCATCCTCGTGGCCTGCATGATGGTGAACAATGAGGTGGGCACCCGCAACGATGTGGAACGCCTTGCCGCCGAGGTCAAGCGCCGCAACAGCCGCACCATCGTCCATGTGGATGCGGTGCAGGCGTGGATGCGTGTGCCCATCAAGCTGACGAACATCGACACCCTGTCGGTGAGCGGCCACAAGATCCACGCCCCCAAGGGCATTGGGGCACTGTACCTTTCCGACCGTCTGGTGCAGGCCTTCCGGCCGCCCTATCTGGGCGGTGAGCAGGAGCGCGGCCTGCGCCCCGGCACCGAGAACCTGCCCTATGCCATGGGTCTGGCGGCAGCCGCCACCCGTCTGGCAAAGACCATGAAGAGCCGTGACACCGCCATGCGGGCGCTGAACCAGCGCCTGCGGGAAGGGCTGAAGGCTTTCCCGGAAGTGGAGATCAACAGCCCGGAAAACGCCGTGCCCGAAGTGCTGAACTTCAGCGAGAACTGCATCAAGAGCGAGACCATGCTGGCATGGCTGGCCGAAGCACAAATTTACGTTTCGTCGGCCAGCGCCTGCGGCCGGGGTCAGCCCAGCCATACGCTGGCAGCCATGGGCAAAGACCCGCTGGCCATCGACACGGCAATTCGGGTGTCCTTTTGCGGCGACAACACCCCCGAGGATGTGGACGCCTTCCTCAACCGCTTCGAGGACGGCATGAAGAGCTTGCAGAGGATCCGGAAGTAAACTGATTAACGGCCAGCGTGTCGGTAGCTTTCTCCTCGGACACGAATCGGGCCATTCCATCGCCCGCCCTATTGCCTTCGGCAACAGGGTCCCACCCCAGCGGACGGTCCTCAGAGAAACTCCCGACCCACCGGCCTGATAAGATGCAGCTTTCCATTGCGTCCCCTTTCGTGAAAATGCGTTTGGAGCGGCCCGCAGGCCGCGACAAACGCGAAATAAAAAATAAATTTTCCGCTGAGAATGGCCAAAGTGCAACAGCGACGACCGCTGCCTGTGGCAGAAACAGGGAGGAGCTGTTGGGGCCGCGGCCTGCAAGATGCGAGTGCCGCTCCAAGGCACGAAGCAGATGCAGGGTGCTGCAACCCGTACAGCGGAGGCCATGTTAAATCGTAACCTAGGAGATACAACATTTATGTATGAAATCATTATGGGCTATCAGGGCGAGATGTCTCTGAAAGGCCTCAACCGTAACCAGTTCGAGTCGGCGATGATGAAGATCCTCCGCTACCGGCTCAAGACCGTGGGCAAATTCAAGGTCTACTGCACCCAGTCCACCTTTTACATGGAACCCGAGGAAGAGGATGTGGACATGGATCTCGCCTTTGACCGGGTGAGCAAGGTGTTCGGCCTTGCGGCGCTCAGCCGCGCCGTGGTCTGCGACAAGGACTTTGACACCATCTGCCAGACCGCTGAGGATTACCTCGGTGCCAGCCTGCACGGCATCCGCACCTTCAAGGTGGAGGCGCGCCGCTCCGACAAGACCTACCCCATGACCAGCCCTGAACTGATGCGGGAACTGGGTGCCTATCTGCTGGGCAAACACAACTACCTCAAGGTGGATGTGCATAACCCGGATTTTAAGGTCATTGTGGAGATCCGGGATTACGGTGCCTACATCCATGGACCCAAAGTGCCCGGCGAGGGCGGCCTGCCCGTGGGCACCAGCGGCCGTGCACTGAACATGCTGTCCGGCGGCATCGACAGCCCGGTGGCGGCATACCGCATGGCAAAACGCGGCCTGGCGCTGGATCACATCCATTTTGCCTCCCCTCCGTACACCTCGGAGCGCGCAAAACTTAAGGTCAAGGCACTGGCGCAGCTCACCAGCATCTATACGGGCAGCTCCAACCTGTTCGTCGTGCCCTATACAAAGCCGCAGGAGTACATCCGGGACAATGCGCCGGATGTGCTGTTCACGGTGCTGATGCGCCGCAGCATGATGCGCATTGCCAACGTCATTGCGAAGAAGCAGGGGTGTGAAGCCCTTGTTACCGGCGAGAGTCTGGCTCAGGTGGCAAGCCAGACGGTCAAGGCGCTGCAGTGCACGGATGCTGCACAGGATCTGCCCATCCTGCGCCCGCTCATCGGCATGGACAAGACCGAGATCGTGGAGACGGCTCGCCACATCAACACCTTTGAGACCAGCATTCTGCCTTATGAGGACTGCTGCACCATCTTCACCCCGCCGCACCCGAAGATCCGCCCGGAGCTGGCCGAAATTCTGGAAGCCGAAGCTGCCATGCCCGGCCTTGCTGCGCTGGAAACCGAAGCAGCAGAGAACGCCGAGCGCATCCGCATCCGCATCACGGATCAGGTAGAATTTGAGGGATAAGTTATGACGGCAGAGATTATCAGCGTGGGCACCGAGCTGCTGCTCGGCAATATTCTCAATACCAATGCTCAGTATCTGAGCCGCGAGCTGGCGGCGCTGGGCATCACTGTCCAGCGGGAAAGCACCGTTGGCGACAACCACGGCCGTCTGGCAGAGTTCGTCAACGAAGCCAGACAGCGTTGTGACCTGTTGGTGTTTACCGGCGGGCTGGGCCCTACGGCAGACGACCTGACCAAGGAGACTGTGGCCGCCTGCTATGGCGACACGCTGGCTTTTGACCCGGAAGAATGGCAGAAGATCGTGGATTTCTTTACTCGTACCGGGCGCAAGACAACCCCCAATAACCGCAAGCAGGCCATGGTGCCGGTACACGGCCATAAGATCATCAATCACCACGGCACTGCTCCCGGGGCATGGTTCGAGCTGGACGGCCGCTGCGCCGTGCTGATGCCCGGTGTGCCGCACGAGATGAAAGCCATGTGGGAGGAGAGTGTCCGCCCGCTGCTGCTGGCCCGCCAGAACTGCACCCTGCATTCCATAACGCTGCGGGTGCTGGGCGGCGAAAGCAACATCGAATACCGTGTGCGGAATCTGCTGGAGAATGCAAACCCCACGGCTGCCATCTACTGCAAAACCGGCGAATGTGAGATCCGCATCACGGCTCGGGCAGAAAACGACAAGGAAGCCGAAAAAATGTGCCGCGCCTACGCCACAAAGTTCTATGATCTGCTGGGCGATGCGGTGTATGATGAGGATGTGGCCGGTCTGGAAGAGACCCTGGTGCACACCCTGAGAGAAAATCATCTGACCGTTGCCACGGCAGAAAGCTGCACCGGCGGCATGATCGCCCAGCGGCTGACCAATGTGTCCGGTTCCAGTGAGGTGTTCGGTTTCGGCTTTGTCACCTATTGGGAGCAGGCCAAGGCAAAAATGGTGGGCGTAGAACCGGCAGTCATTGCAAAATACAACGTCGTGTCTGCCCCTGTGGCGGCGCAGATGGCGCTGGGCGCAGCGGAGGCGGCAGGTGCGGACATCGCTGTCAGTGTTACCGGCGTGGCCGGCCCTACCGGCGGTGATGCCGTCCGCCCGGTGGGCACGGTGTATCTGGGCGCTGCCCGGGGCGAAACGGTGTATGTGAAAAAGCTGTTCGTCTCCCGCCCGGAACGTGCACTGGTGCGTGCCCGCGCGGCGCAGGCGGCACTGGAACTGGCACTGCGGCTGGCACAGGGCAAGGTGCCTGCGGATACGCAGGTACTGCCGAAGAGCGCACAGCATGATGAGGCGGCTCTGACCGCGCTGGACGGCTGCTTCCTCAGGGGTTAATACAGGCGGCCTCTCGGGTCGCGGGGGTGAAGCTGTTGACACACGACGAAAAAACACAGACAGCCTGCGTGCTGCGCCTGTTCGGGGCACCGCTCCGAGCCGTGCAGCAGGCGGCGCAGGAGCTTTCAGAAAAAGGCGTTGCGGTGCGATGCCGCAGCCGGGGCGCAGAAGTTCTGCTGGCGCTGCAGGCTGCTGCGCCCGATGACCTGCAGGACGCGCAAAAGGCGCTGAGCGGCCGGTTTTCCGCAGAACTGTACGGAAAAGGGGAGACGACGCTTGCGCATGCGGCGGTGCAGGCGCTGGAAACGCACCGCAGGCTGATGGTCTGCAGCGATGCAGCTGCAGGAGCGCTGCTGGAAGCCCGGCTGGAAACGGTGTCGGGCGCAGAAAAGGTGTTTGACTTTGGTGCCATGAGCTATGCGGATGCAAACGTCCGGGCAAAACTGGACGCAAAGACCCGCCGGGTAAAAGGCGGCGCAGCTGCCGCTGCACTTGCCCGGGTGCAGGCGGCGCGGCGTTTTGTAGGCACGGACTTTGCCGCCGGGTGTGTGGAGCGCGCCGAGGACACCGTGCTGTTTCTGGGCAGCCGCAGGGGCTGCTGGGTGCGCACCGTGGCAAACGCCGATACGCCGGCGCTCTGGCTGCTGGATATGCTTCGCCGTGCTGCATCCGGCCTGCCGCAGGCGGCTGGGACAAGCTGGCAGAAGTACGGCAGGGCGATCCCGTCGGATGCTCTGACCGTGCAGACACTGCCGGATAAGCCGGGAGAGCCTGCCCCCGCAAAGCTGCGCCGGAAGCACCATCGCCTGCGGAATTTTATGGTTTTTCTGCTGATCCTTGCGTTAGCGGGGTTTGCCGCTGCATGGTATTCTACCGACGGCGACCTGACGGCTCTGCCCCAGAAACTGCAAAGTCTCGGTGCCGACAGTCTGCCGCATTCCGGCGCAAAACTGATATGAAAAGATCCCGGATGGTATGAACCTTCCGGGATCTTTTGTTTATAAAGGCGATTTTTTAAGAGATGCAGTGTGCTGCTTCGAACCCATCCGTGAAAAAACCTCCGAATCATCCGCAGATTTTTCGGAGGTTCAAATAAATCATAAATTTTCCGCTGAAGATAGCCAGAATGAAATGGCGGCTATTCTAAATGGTTATGCCTTGTGGTCGCTCAGCCACCGCAGCGCCATATAAACATAGGCTGCGGAGCCTTCATACAGCACACTGTCGTCGAAGCGCACCTTGGGGTGGTGCTGACCATAAACATAGCCCTCCTTGGCGTTTCCGGCAGAGAGGAACATACTCACGGTGGGCACCTCGTGGCTGACGAAGGCAAAGTCCTCGCTGCCGCCGCCGGGCTTGCCGCCGGTGAGAGCGGTCATGTCCATGGCACCCTGACCCAGCAGTTCGGTCATATAGTCCAGAGCGTTTCTGGCGAGAGGGGTGTCCACCACCATGCAGGGGCAGTGGTCGCTGAATTCTACCTCAGCGGTGCAGCGATAGGCCGCCGCCACGCCCTGCGTGATCTCGGTCATGCGCTGGTGGATCTGCTCACTGACTGCGCCCTCGGGGTCCACCGTGCGGATCGTGCCCCACATATCGGCAGAGTCCGGGATGACGTTGGATGCCTTGCCTGCCTCAAACCGACCCGTGGTGAACACGCCGAACTTGGCAGGGTCCAGCTCACGGCTGTTGATCTCCTGCAGGGCAATGTGGATGTGAGCGGCCGCAGTGATGGGGTCGATGCAGGCGTTGGGCATAGAGCCGTGGCCGCCCTTGCCGTGGACTGTGATGTGGTACTGCTCACAGCTTGCCATGGTGATACCGCCGCCGGGCACAAGTACTGTGCCAACCGGCAGAGGCATCCCGGCCAGAACGTGAAACATCACGGCTGCATCTACTTTCGGGTGTTCCAGCAGGCCGTTTTTCAGCATGTCCAGCGAGCCCTGAAAAATTTCCTCGGCAGGCTGGAATTCCAGCTTCACGGTACCTTCGATCTCGTCCTCGTGGTCTTTCAGCAGCTTTGCCGCGCCCAGCATCATGGCGGTGTGCATATCGTGGCCGCAGCCGTGCATTCTGCCCGGGATCTCGGAAGCAAATTCCTCACCGGATTCTTCCTGAATGGGCAGGGCGTCCATATCGCCGCGCAGCAGGATGGTCTTGCCAGGGCGCTTGCCGCCTGCCAGCGCGAGAACGCCGCACCTGCCGCAGTCCTGCGGGGCATAGCCCATTTCAGCCAGAGCCTTTTTGACAAGGGCTTTCGTCTGGGGCAGGTCAAAGCCCACCTCCGGGTGACGATGCAGGGTGCGCCGCCATTCGCGCAGCTGGGGCTCCAGCTCCTTTGCGGCAGTGAGCAGTTCTTCCGGTGTGATCATTTCAAAATCAACTCCCTCTATCATATTATAAGCAGCCTCGCCCTCTCAGACGCTGACGCGCCAGCTCCCCCAAAGGGGGAGCCCTTGGCAAAACCAGAAACTTTATCGGACTGCCAAAGCCTCTCACTTTGGGGAAAGACTCTCCCCGGCCGAGGGAGAGAGGTCGCAATAGCGACAGAGGGGACGAGGCAGTTTATCTTTTACTTAGTTCTCGTCCGTGGGCACTCCATCGGGGTGGTACTTTGCGCAGGTGCACTTTTTCCACTTCAGGCCGCTGCCGCAGGGGCAGGGGTCGTTGCGGCCGATCTTGATCACCCGCACGGGCTGGCCGTGGGGTGCACCCTTGGCACCGGGAGCACCGTTGCCGGGTACAAAGCCTTCGCCGGTGGGCTTTGCCACCTGCTCACGCTTGGGGGCAGCACCGGCCTGACGGATCTCAATGTTCAGCAGCATCTTGATGCTGGACTCACGGATGGAATCCACCATCTGGTCGAACATATCGAAGCCTTCGATGCGGTACTCCACAACGGGGTCTTTCTGGCCGTAGCCGCGCAGTGCGATGCCCTGACGCAGCTGATCCATATTGTCGATGTGATCCATCCACATGCGGTCTACGCACTTGAGCAGGCAGATGCGCTCCAGCTCGCGCATGACCGGAGCACCGTAGCGCTGCTCCTTGTCGGCAAGGATCTTCATGCCGCGGTCATACAGCAGATCGGCGATGCCCTTGCGGGAGATACTGTCGAAGTCGGATACGGTGTAGTGGAAGTCCTCCTCGGTGGTCAGCCAGCCAAGATAATGACGCCGCAGCGCACCGAAGTCCCAGTCGTCCTTCACATCGCCGGCCAGGAACTGGCTGCAGCTGGAATCGATGTTCTCACGCAGCATATTGTGCATCTCGCTGCTGATGTCCTCACCATCCAAAACCTTGCGGCGCTGACCGTAGATGATCTCGCGCTGCTGGTTCATGACGTCGTCGTATTTCAGCACGTTCTTGCGGATCTCGAAGTTGCGGCCCTCCAGCTTTTTCTGGGCACTTTCCAATGTGCTTGTGATCATGCGGTTCTCGATGGGGGTGTCTTCATCGATCTTCAGGGTGTCCATCAGGCTGGATACACGGTCACCGCCGAACAGGCGCATCAGGTCATCTTCCAGACTCAGGTAGAAACGGGATGCACCGGGGTCGCCCTGACGACCTGCACGGCCGCGCAGCTGGTTGTCGATGCGGCGGCTCTCGTGGCGCTCGGTGCCGATGATGAACAGACCGCCGGCGGCGCGTACTTCCTCGGCTTCGGCGTCGATCTGAGGCTTGCACTGGGCATACAGCGCATCGAAGCGCTCGCGGGCGGCAAGGATATTGGCGTCCTCAGTGTCGCCGTGGCCGTTGGCCTCGGTCAGAAGCATCTCAACAGCAGCAGGATCGGCATCCTCAGGTTTTTCGGGGTTGAGCAGGTTCTCACAGAAGTGCTCCCTGCGCATCTGGGCTTTGGCCATGAACTCGGCGTTGCCGCCCAGCATGATATCGGTACCACGGCCTGCCATGTTGGTGGCGATGGTGATGGCACCCTTCTTGCCGGCCTGCGCTACGATCTCGGCTTCGCGCTCGTGGTTTTTGGCGTTCAGCACATTGAAGTCGCGGGTGTACTTCTGCAGCATTTTTGCCAGCGTTTCGCTTTTTTCCACGCTGACGGTGCCCACCAGAACGGGCTGGCCGTTCTGGTGGCATTCCAGAACCTGCTGAATGACGGCGTTGTACTTGCCATTGATGGTCTTATAGATGGCATCCGGATAATCTTTGCGCTGCACAGGGCGGTTGGTGGGCACACTGACGATGTTCAGACCGTAGATCTCGGTAAATTCAGTGGCCTCGGTCTTGGCGGTGCCGGTCATACCGGACAGCTTTTTGTACATACGGAAATAGTTCTGGAAGGTGATGGTAGCCAGCGTTTTGCTTTCGGCGGCGATCTTTACGCCCTCCTTGGCCTCAATGGCCTGATGCAGGCCTTCGTTGTAGCGGCGGCCGATCATCAGACGTCCGGTGAACTCATCCACGATGATGACCTGACCGTCCTTCACGACGTAGTCGATATCCCGCTGCATCACGCCGTAAGCCTTGATGGCCTGATCAATGTGGTGGGCGAGGGTCATGTTCTCAGCAGCGGCAAGGTTCTCGACCTTGAAATAAGCCTCGGCCTTTTTGATGCCGTTTGCCGTCAGGGTGCAGGTCTTGTGCTTTTCATCCACGACGTAATCACCATCGGCCTGCTCGTCGGTGGAGACTTTGTCTTCCAGCTCTACCACCACGCTCTTGCGCAGGGTGCGCACGAAGCGGTCGACCTGAGTATACAGGCTGGAGGAGTCCTCACCGCGGCCGGAAATGATCAGGGGCGTGCGGGCTTCATCGATCAGGATGGAGTCCACCTCATCGACGATGGCGTATGCGTGGCCGCGCTGCACCATGTTGGCTTTGTAGGTCACCATATTGTCGCGCAGATAATCAAACCCGAACTCGTTGTTGGTGCCGTAGGTAATGTCAGCGGCGTAAGCGGCACGGCGGGCGTCGCCGTCCATGCCCTGCGCGATCAGACCCACCGACAGCCCCAGCCAGCGGTAGAGCTTGCCCATCCACTCGCTGTCGCGTTTGGCAAGGTAGTCGTTGACAGTAACAACATGCACACCCTCGCCGGTCAGAGCGTTCAGGTAGGCGGGCAGGGTGGCCACAAGGGTCTTGCCCTCACCGGTCTGCATCTCGGCGATATCGCCGCGGTGCAGGGCGATGCCGCCGATGACCTGCACGGGAAAGTGCTTCATGCCCAGCACGCGCCATGCAGCTTCGCGGCAGACGGCGAACGCGTCGGGCAGGATATCGTCCAGAGTCCTGCCGTCGGCAAGCTGCTGTTTCAGGGCAGGGGTCTGCGCCTGAAGGTCGGCATCGGACATGGCCTGATATTTCGGCTCCAGAGCCAGCACCTGTCTGGCAATGGGGTTGACCTTTTTCAGCTCCCGGTCAGAGAAGCTGCCAAAAAGTTTTTCGACAAGGGACATTGATCACACCTCATAAATCAAATTCAGGAAAAGATTCCCGGAGATAGACATAACTATACCACTATATGATACACCAAAGCGGCAGACACGTCAAACCTGCAAGGTTATTTTAGCCGGTTTTTGAATGAATTTTCTGTAAATTTGCGCTGGCGGGGGGCATAAATGGGAAAAGATATGTGGTGGAGGCGAACAGCCTCGCCCTCTCCGTCTGCTCCCGCTGGTCGCATCCACCTCCCCCAAAGTGGGAGGCCTTGGCAATCCACGCAAAGTTTCCGGTTTCGCCAGAGGCTCCCCCTTTGAGGAAAGACTTCCCCCGGTCCGGGGGAAGATGTCGCGCAGCGACAAAAAGGGGAATCTGGCGAGCGAATGCGAGACTGAGAGGGCGAGCCAGCTAAAACAAAAACCACCTCTGATTTTTGCAAATCAGAAGTGGTCAGATGGACATTATAAGGTTTCCAGCAGCTGCGGCAGCTGTGCCAGATCGTCGATGACGTGGGGGCATACCGCTTCCAGCCGTTTGCGGGACTGATGGCCGCCGGTGTAGAGCACACATTTTGTGCCCAGCGCAGCAGCCACCTCGGCATCGTGCTGGGTATCGCCTACCATCACGCAGGCGGCGGGGGAAATGCCGCTTTGGGCAAGCCAGCGCCTGCCTGCCTGCACCTTGCTGACGCCATAGATGTCTGCGAGGCCGAGCAACTCGACGAAAAAACCCTGCAGACCACGCGCGGCTACCTGCTCGATCAGGTAGTCCCGGCGGGAGGCGGACAGCACGCTCTGCCGCCAGCCCCGGCGCGAAAGCTCGGCCAGCGTTTCAACGGCATGCGCAGAGGGAGGACAGGTGTCTACTCCGGCGTTGTAATGTTCCATGAACTGTTCGGCCAGCTCTGCATACGGATGACGCGCAAAGTCGAAGCCGGCGCGGATATAGTATTCCTCGATCGGAAAACCGAAAATCTCCCGGTAAGCGGCCAGATCATACCGCTGGGGGTAGCCATGCGTTTCCAGCATCCAGTTCAGACACCCATGAGTGAAGTCAACATCATCCATCAGGGTGCCGTTCCAGTCCCAGAAGATCATTCCGTTTGCCTGCATGGAAACCTCCTACTAAAATAAGCCTTACAGACTTCCCCGCGCCGGGAAAGTCGGCATGAGAGCGCCGGAAGGGGAGCGTGCGGCAGTGTGTCAGCAGTGACGGAGCTGCGGTCAGCTGCGGCTCATTCCGCCGCAAAGATCTGGCGCAGGGCGGAATTGGATTCGATGATCTTTACCAGCAGCGTGCCCAGAATCGTGCAGCTGATGAGCTCGCCGATGCCCACGGAGATGCCGTTGGTGATGCAGGCCAGCCAGATGGGGGCGCTGGAAGACGGATCCGGAAACATGACTGCGATCTCAATGCCGATGATCACAGCATTGAACAGAACCGGCGGCAGAGAAGCTGCAAGGGCAAGACCCTTGCAGCGGATGTTCCGCAGCTTGTAGGTGACCAGACAGGCCAGCAGGGTGGCAAGGGTGCCGAAGATCACATCCACGATGGTGGAGCCCAGCAGATTTGCAAGGAAGCAGCCCAGCACCACGCCCACGATGTACTCGGCGCCGAACACCGGCAGCAGGCACAGTGCCTCAGCCACACGCACCTGCACCGCGCCATAAGAAAACGGCTGCAGAGCCATGCACAGCACAACATAGATGGCCGCGACCACGCCGCAGCGTACCAGTTTACGGACGGAAAGATTCTGATTCATACAATAATACTCCAGCGGGATGATTTTGACCGCACAGGGCCGCCAGCCCCTGTGGGTTTGGCCCGGCATGGTTCGAGACACACCGGGGAGCCTAAAATCCTAAGTTGCTCTTTAAGGATCCTGCGCAAAAAAGCACAGCAGAAGGGAGTATATCATAATTTGGGGCGAAATGCAATGGGAAGAGGAAACTCCTCCAGTCTGCTTACGCAGACAGCCCCCTCTGGGATGGGGCCTTTGGCAAAACCGGAAACTTACCCGTACTGCCAAAGGCTCCATCTCCGAGGGAGCTGGCACGGCATTAGCCGTGACTGAGGGAGTTGGTCAAGAGCAGACCAAAACAAAAAAGCTGACCATGCTTCGGCACAGCCAGCTTTGAAAAACATGTTACCCTCTGGGATGCCCGGTATACACCAGCGCAATCGTGTCAGGGCCGGTATTGGCGGAAACGACGCCGCCCAGCTCAAAAACGATAAGCGGCGGCTTGCCGAAGGCTTTGCGGCAGGCTTTTTCCAGATCGGCAGCCTGTGCAATGTTGGTGTGGCCGATCATGTAGTCAAAGTCCGCCACGCCCTCGCTGCGCTTTTTGCACAGATCGACCATGGCAGGTACGACCTTTTCGTCGCCGCGCACCTTGCTCTCTACCTTGGTCTTGCCGTCGATCAGGGTGATGATGGGACGGATGCCCATCAGCTCACCCATAACAGCGGCTGCGGCAGAAATACGGCCGCTCTTCTTCATCTGACGCAGGGTATAAGGCCCAAGGATAATCTCCATGCAGTTCATCTGTTTTTCAAACTCCCGGAGCACATGGCTGATCTCAGCACCGTTCTGCAGTTTGCGCGCCATCTCACACAGATACCAGCCGAACACCATAGAATAGGTGTGCGGATCCAGCAGATGGATCTTCATGTGATGCTCCGGGCGCTCTTCCCGCAGCAGACCCTGTGCCATGAGGGCATTGTTGTAGGTAGAAGAACCGGACTTGTTGATGGGAACATGGATAACATCCGTGTAGCCTTCGTCTACATACTGACAGTATTTTTCGCAGAACTGGAGCGGTGTGATGGCAGCAGTGGAAGGCACGCCCTTGGCGGCACGCATTTTATCGTAAAATTCCGTATTGGTGCAGCTTTCACGCTCAATATAATCCACGTCGTCCAGCAGAATGTGAAAGCTCATGATGTCGATGCCGTATTTCTCGGCCAGTTCCTTCGGCATATCACAGGAGGAGTCAGTCAGGATCGCAATCTTGCTCATAATTTCCCTCATTTCCATTCGTAATCTCGTAAGTGTCCGTGATCCAGAAGCTCCGGGAAGTCCCACTGGCGCAGAACCTCGTATACGCCCACGGCGACGCTGTTGGAAAGGTTCAGACTGCGGCAGGTGTCCCGCATGGGCATCCGGACGCAGTGTTCCTGATTGGCGGCCAGAAGAGCTTCCGGCAGGCCGGCATCCTCCCGTCCGAAAACCAGATAAGCGCCGTCCGGGTAGCTTACATCGGTGTAACGCTGAGGAGCCTTGGTAGAAAAATAATAATAAGGGCCGCTGTTTCTGGCAAAAAACTCGTCCAGACTTTCATAATAGCTGATATCGAGGTAATGCCAGTAATCCAGACCGGCGTGCTTGAGTTTTTTGTCATCGATGGCAAAGCCCATGGGGCCTACCAGATGCAGGCGGCAGGCCGTGCATGCACAGGTACGCGCTACATTTCCGGTGTTCTGCGGGATGCGCGGCTCCACCAGAACGATATTCAAAGTCGGCTTTTCACTCATCTGCGCACCTCCTCACTCGTCCCAGTGCACAGGGCACAGACGGGGCAGAAGCGGCTCGAACCAGACGCCGAACCGGGTGTCCTGCCCGGTCGGCGTATTCTGAATAGCCAGTGCCGCAAACTCGGCGGCATTGTCGGCAGCGGCGCTCAGTGCGTTGCCCTGCAGCAGCGAGCCAATGAGCACAGCACCGTACAGATCACCGGTACCGGGAAAACTGCGGCTGATGTGCAGCTTTTTGATGAGAAAACGGTCAAGCCCGCTTCCGGCACAACCGATGTACTTGCCCAGAGGAAGGCCGGTGACTACGGCACTCGGGGCAATGGTGGTGAGCGCGTCAGCCAAAGCCTGCGCGGTCTCATCCGTCAGCGGGTCGGTGGATGGCTCGCGCCCCAGAAGGATCTGTGCCTCGGTGCAGTTTGGCAGGATAAGGTCTGCCGCACGGCACAGGCAGCGGATCCGGTCAATCAGCGCAGGGGTAACGGTGGAGTAGGCTCTGCCGTTGTCGCCCATGACCGGATCGACCACCTTCTTGGCGTTCGGCCAGAAGGCAAAGGCTTTTTCTGCCAGAGCCACCTGCGCTTCGCCGCCCAGATAACCGGTGTAAATGCAGTCAAATTCCACGCCCAGGGTGCGGTAATGCTCCAGAGCTTCCTGACCGTAGGCACTGCCGTCCAGACGAGCCGGGACGCCAAAGCCACCTGTGTGGGTGGAAAGCAGCACGGTGGGCAGAGCCACGGGCTGTGCACCCATGACGGAAAGTACCGGCAGGATCACCGCAAGACTGCAGCGTCCCACGCCGGAAAGATCGTGGATACAAAGAACTTTTTTGGGTTCAGCAGGATGGATCAAATAAGGGAACCTCCTTATCAGTGTACCGGGGCGGATGCCCGCAAAAAAGCTGGACACACCGCTCCATTCAAACATCATGACACAGTATACCACAAAATCCTTTGCAAAAAAAGCGTATACCAGATTCTTTACAGGAAATAATAGCGGCAGAGACCGGATCTTCAACGAAAGGAGCTTTTACAATGAAACATGAGAACGAGCCTTCTTCCGGTGTGCTGCTGGGGATGGCAGCGGGTGCGGCGCTGGGTGCCGTGAGCATGATGGCTGCCACCCGGAATCAGCGCCAGCTGCGCCGCACCACCCGCAAAGTGATGAAGGGTGCAGAAAACGCGGTGCTGCAGCTGGACAAAATGGTCGGCGATTTTGTAGAGAAGCATATCGACTGAAAGCCCTCTCAGGCATGGATGCGTGACAGAGAGGATACGCACGCAAAAAGCACCTGCACTCTTTTCGGAATGCAGGTGCTTTCTTGAAATGATTTACTTGTTCCACACGCACATCCGCGCAGCGGTGTTGATCTCGCCCAGAACGCTCAGATCCATCTGGATATTGCAGGTAACAGTCAGCGCTTTGTTGACGTCGCTGCCGGTGAGGATGGAGGCGGGCAGGTTTTTGATGGTCAGCACTGCCGTTCCCTTGGAGATGTCACCGGATACCGTGCCGGAGTAGGTCACATCGCCGATGGTCAGCCCGGACAGATAGCCGGTGACCCCCATCTTGCTCACCTGCTTGATGGGCAGGGTAAGCGTGTAAGTGCCGTTGGACTGGCGGATGATAGAAGCATCACGGTCAGAGTCGATGCCGTTGTTGGCCATGGATTCCTTGTCGGATCTCTCTTTCCAGAATTTGATGCCTACATTCAGGCTGGAGGCGGCGCCTGCGCTAAAAGTGAACATGCAGAGCAGCAGCACAGAAAGCAGGGCAGCGCTGATGCGTTTACAGGGATTCGTCATGGATGATCTGCCTTTCCTGCCGCAAAAAAGCGGCCTTGCTCGGCTCTTGCAGAATGCCGGGAACGGCGGCGAGAACCGGTTTGTCAATGCTAAAATAACATGACGATGCAGAATTGTCAATCGGTATTGTCGAGCTTTCACAGAAATGTTGCACATTTGAGGGAAAGAGTTGGCTGCATTGCCTTGACAGAACCGCTCCCTCCCTCTGTGAGAGGGAGCGCGCAAAAATAAGATGGCAAAGCCCGCGGGCTTTGCCATCTTTCGATGGTGTATTCAGTTGACCGTCAGGACTTAAAGCTCAAAGTTGGGGTCGTCCTTCAACACGTGAATCTCGCTCATGAAGGCACTCTGCTCCGGGTCGGTGAAGGGAGCCTTCTTGATATACTGATTCAGCTGAACCGCCGTACGTGCGGGGTCTGCAATGGTGCCTGCGCCGCCGATGCAGCCGCCCGGGCAGCCCATGCCTTCCAGCAGATAGCCGTTGTATTTGCCGGCCTTTGCCAGCATCAGCAGCTTCTTGCACTCGGCCAGACCCTGTGCGGATGCGATCTTGACCTCCATATCGGGATGCCATTCCTTGATCTTGTCAGCGACAGCTTTTGCCACGCCGCCGGACTGTGCAAAGCCGCGGCCTGCTGCAGAAGCGGCGTGCAGAGCCTCGTCTTCATCCACCTCCAGCAGGCTGGTGTCCAGATCCTTGGCCTCGATGATGCCGGCCAGTTCTTCAAAGGTCAGAACGAAATCTACGTCAGAACGAACCGTGCGGCGGGAAGCTTCCAGCTTCTTTGCAGCGCAGGGGCCGATGAAGCACATACGTGCCTCGGGATCCTTCTGCTTCATCATACGAGCCGTGAACACCATGGGGGTCATGGTCATGGAGATGTTCTTGGCAAGATCCGGGAATGCGGTCTTTGCCATCATGCTCCATGCCGGGCAGCAGGAGGTTGCCATGAAGTTCAACTTGCCGGGCACTTCTTCGAGGAAGTCGTGTGCCTCGTCCACGGTGCACAGGTCGGCACCAATAGCGACCTCGACCACATCGTAAAAGCCGACGGCTTTCAAAGCAGCCTTCAGCTTGCCCGTGGAAGCCAGACCCGGGAACTGGTTGATGAATGCAGGGGCAACCAGAGCGTAGATGCGGTCGCCGCGGTTGAAACCCTGAATCAGCTGATAGATCTGACCCTTGTCGGCAATGGCACCGAAGGGGCAGTTGACCAGACACTGGCCGCAGGAAACGCACTTGCTGTAGTCGATCTCGGCACGGCCCAGCTCATCGGAGTGGATGGCACCCATGCCGCAGGCAGCGGCGCAGGGACGCTCGGTCTTGACGATGGCGTTGTAGGGGCAGACGGTGACACAGCGGCCGCACTTGATGCACTTGTCCTGATCGATGATGGAACGGCCGCTCTCCCAGGTGATGGCTTTCTTGGGGCACACCTCCATACAGGGATGTGCCAGACAGCCCTGACACAGATCAGAGACCTTGACCAGCTTTTCGGGGCAGCGGTTGCAGGCAAACTTGATGACGTTCACCAGCGGGGGATCGTAATACTTATCGGCGATGGAAGCATCTTCCAGACCGGAAACGACGCTGTTGTGCTCGTCCATGCGGCGGGTGGGCAGGCCCATGGCCAGGCGGACGCGCTCCTCAACGATGGCGCGCTCCAGGAAGATGTCCTTGCGCAGCTTGCCTTCCTCACCGGGGATGATGGTGTAGGGGATCTTGCGCATCAGGTGGTTTGCCTGCTCACCTTTGACGTTGGCATAAGCCATGCGTGCAACCTCGGTGAACACCTGACGGCGGATCTGAATGACCGTGGTGTTGATTCCTCTGAAACTCATTCCAATCTCTCCTTGTGCTTTGCTGAAAAACGAATACGCTCTGCGATGCCCGGCTGCAAACAGCCGATCAACATCGTTATTCACGGGCTGCATTGGTAACACGCTGCTGCAAACAGCGCTGCAGCCCGAACTATCCACTTTCATTTTATCATAAAGCGGAGTGCGTGAAAAGAGAAAAAACGCAAAAATCGTTAAATTTTTACTCTTTTGTGAGCATGTACAAAAGATACAAATTCAAAGGCGGAAATTCAGCAAAGCGCTGCACGGACACGCTCGCCGTCGTACTCACCCAGCCTTACATGTACGATCTGCCCGCTCTCGTGCCCCGGAGCGGAGACCACCACAGGGATATACAGCCGGGTGTAGCCGGTGAACAGGGTGCCGGAGAGCGGCGTCTCCAGCAGAACATCGTCCTCTGTGCCTACGTGAGCGGCCAGAACCTCTCGGCGGATCTCTTCGGCCTGTGCATTCATCACACGGCTGCGCTCCTGCTTTTCACGCTCGTGCACCTGCTCCGGAAAATCGTAGGCGGGGGTGCCGCTGCGGCGGGAATAGGGGAATACATGAACCTTGAGGAAGCCGATCTTCTTCAAAAATTCGCAGCTCTGCTCAAAATCGGTCTGCGTCTCGCCGGGGAAGCCGCAGATGCAGTCGGTGGTAAAGCTCACCGGGCGGCTGCCGTAGGCGGCGCGGATCTGATCCACCACCTGTGCGTACTGCTCGGCGGTATAGACCCGGCGCATCCGGCGCAGGGTGGCGGTGCAGCCGCTCTGCAGGCTCAGGTGGAACTGCGGGCAGAGCTTGTCCACTGCGGCAAGACGGGTGATGAACTCCGGCGTCAGCATATCCGGATCAAGGCTGCCCAGCCGGATGCGCTCGATGCCCTCCACCTGCGCACATTTTTCCACCAGCTCCACAAGGTTCGTGCCGGTGTCCAGACCATAGCTGGGCAGGGAGATGGCGCTGAGTACCACCTCCCGGTAGCCGGAAGCAGCCAGCTGGCGCAGCTCGGCCAGAATGCTGGCCTCCTCACGGCTGCGCACCGGACCCCGGGCACGGGGGATGACACAATAGGCACATTGCCGGTTGCAGCCGTCCTCTACTTTGATAAAAGCACGGGTGTGGGTCTCAAATCGCTCCACAGGCAGTTCCTCAAACGTTTCGCCGCGCTGGTGCGGGGCAATGGCCACGATGCGCTCGTGGCCGTCCAGCAGTTTGAGCACATTGTCCAGAATGGCTCTGCGGTCGCCGTTGCCGCACACGAGGTCGGCTTCCATGAACTGGGCGGCCTCCTCCGGGAAGGCCTGCGGATAGCAGCCGGTGAGCACGGTGACGGCACCGGGGTTCTCACGCTTTTTGCGGCGCAGCCACTTGCGGCTCTTCTGGTCGCCGAAGTTTGTGACAGTGCAGCTGTTGACTACAAATACATCGGCCGGTTCGCCTTCCTGTGCGATGGTGAAGCCGCTGGCACGGAACATCTGTTCCAACGCGCCGGTCTCATTCAGGTTGACCTTGCAGCCGAGGGTATAAAAACAAACTCGCATGCGGAAAATTCCTTTCAACAAAAACGGAGTGATCGTTGCATTTCTCCTTATTATATAACAGAAGCCTGCCGGGGTGCAAGACCGTTTTATGCGCAAGGACGCTTTTCTTTTGCATGGCCGGCAAAACAAAAAGGGACGCGGAAAAATCCCGCGTCCCAAAGCTGCATGAAGGAATGACAGACGGTTAGCCGACTTTCAGGGTGACGAACAGATAATCGGTCTCCTTGCCGTCCAGATGGCTGGTCTCGCGCTTGATGGTATCGACCTCATACATCGCCAGGTGAAGCTGAGATCTCACAAACGTGTTGATCGCCTTCTTCTGGGCGTCCTCGCTCAGACCGTCCACAACAGAAAACTTCTTGGTGTCCAGAGCCTGCTTGGTTTCAACACCGATCACAGCAGAAGAGAACTGGACGGGCAGCAGGACTTGGCCGGAGCAGCCGGTGAACAGGGCGGTGCCTGCAACAGCGGCAGCAGACAGACCGGCGATCTTCATAAAGTTGCGGCGGGAAATATTCATAATGGGGACCCTCCTTGTTGTTACTGTGTTTTTTCTCTTGCGAGAATGGTTCAAATTTACAACTTTTGCTGCGAAAAGTCAAGGAAAAGGTACCAAAGTTAACAGAAATCAAACGAAATGCGAGGAATGGTACGGTGAAACTGACAGATGGTATGCCCGGCAGGGCGTTTGCATACACTTGCACCAAGAGAGTTTGTGCGGGGAGGGAAATGGAATGGAACGGAGAAATCTGGCACTTTTGTGTGCAGGGGTGGTTTGCTTCTGGCTGTTTGCGCTGGCTTTTGGCACAGCGCAGGGCAGGGGGATCCGGATCACGGCTGCGGAGCCGGGCGATGCGGCCGAGGCTGCGGCGGATGCAGAGGAGCTGCCCGCTGCCGCACAGCCGGAACTGGAGCTCAACTGCCGCGCGGCCTGTCTGATCGATCAGGGCACAGGCACGGTACTATATGAGAAGAATGCGGATCAGCAGATGCCCATTGCGTCCATCACAAAGGTGATGACCCTGCTGCTGACCTTTGAGGCTGTACATGACGGGCGGCTGACTCTGGAAACCCCGGTGCCGGTGAGCGAGCATGCCTGCCGCATGGGCGGCAGCCAGATCTGGCTGGAGCCCGGGGAGCAGTTCACGCTGGACGAGATGATCAAGGCGATCTGTGTGTCCTCTGCCAACGATGCCGCTGTAGCAGTGGCAGAACTGGTGGGCGGCAGCGAGCCGGGGTTCGTCCAGAGGATGAACGAACGCGCTGCAGAGCTTGGCATGACCAACACGACGTTTCACAATGCCTGCGGGCTGGACACGGAAGGGCACCTCTCCACAGCGCGGGATGTGGCCGTGATGAGCCGCTGCATCCTGAACACCTGCCCGGAGGTGCTGCGTTATACCGGCATCTGGACGGATACCCTGCGGGGCGGTGCGACTCAGCTGGTGAACACCAACAAGCTGCTCAAGCGCTACAACGGCATCACCGGCCTCAAGACCGGCACGACCAGCGGGGCGGGCGTATGCATTAGTGCCAGTGCGACCCGGGACGGATTGAAGCTCATTGCAGTGGTACTGGGCGCACCTTCCAGCGCGGAGCGCTTTGATGCGGCTTCAGCTCTCCTCGATTACGGCTTTGCATCTTATCGCGCAGCACCGCTTCCGGCGATGGATGACCGCCCGCTCCTTATAAAGGTAAAGGGCAGTGCTGAAGAAAGCGTGCCGCTGGATTATTCCGCCCTGCCGGAGACTGTTCTGATGCCCAGAGCGGGTACTGCCGAGCTGACGGTGCAGACCGACCTGCCGGAGGAGCTGGATGCCCCGGTACAGCAGGGACAACCGGCGGGAACGGTGCGTGTCATGGCCGGAGAGACCCTGATCGGCGAGTACAAGGTCTGCGCGGCAGCAGACGCCCCTGAAATGGATTTGGGCACAGCATTCGGCCTGCTCTGGAGTGCACTGACCGGCCGGAGCAGGTGAAACTGCGCTTCAGCGTGCAAAAGCGCAGGAAAGGCCTCTGCAGGGGACTGTCTGCATGAACAATTCTGGATGAAGAAACAAAAAAACACTATTAAAATTGTATGAAATCCAAGGATTTTGACCTTGACTTTACCCGGAGGGAACGGTACACTTATACCAAGATAATTCCTCGCAGGACAAAAGTCCGGCAGATCGTTTGGAGGTTACAATATAATGAGTGTCGCACTGAACACCAAGCACCTCTCCAGCTTTATCAGCGAAGAGGAATATGCAGCCATCTACCCTCAGGTGGAAGCTGCCCATAAACAGTTGGAGGCAAAGTCTGGCCCGGGCAATGACTTTTTGGGCTGGATGTATCTGCCCCGTGATTATGATAAGGAAGAGTTCGCCCGCATCAAGGCTGCTGCTGCCAAGATCCGTGAAGACTCTGATGTGCTGGTGGTTGCCGGCATCGGCGGCAGCTATCTGGGCGCACGCGCGGTTGTGGAAGCGGTCAAGGGCATGTATCACAATGAGATCGAGAGCGGCCTGAAGATCTACTTCTGCGGCAACAGCATCAGCCCCACTTACCTGAATAATATCATCGGCCTGTGCAAGGGCAAGCGTTTCTCCATCAATGTTATCTCCAAGTCCGGCACCACCACCGAGACTTCTCTGGCGTTCCGCGTGCTGCGTGAGCTGCTGGAAAAGGAAATGGGCGTGGAGGAAGCCAACAAGCGCATCTATGCCACGACCGACCGTGCCAAGGGCACATTGAAGCAGCTGGCCGACGCACAGGGCTGGCCTACCTTTGTCGTTCCGGATGATGTGGGCGGTCGTTATTCCGTGCTGAGCGCTGTGGGTCTGCTGCCCATCGCTGCTGCGGGCATCGACATCGATGAGCTGATGAAGGGCGCTGCCGATGCAATGGAGCGCTTCTCCGTGCTCAGCCCCGACAACGACGCTTACAAATATGCAGCCATCCGCAATATTCTGTACCGTAAGGGCAAGAGTGTGGAGATCCTGGAGTGCTACGAGCCGGACTTCACCCTGATGAACGAGTGGTATAAGCAGCTGTTCGGCGAGAGCGAAGGCAAGGACAACAAGGGTCTGTTCCCTGCAAGCTGCATTTTCTCCACCGACCTGCACTCCATGGGTCAGTTTATTCAGGAAGGCTCCCGCATCATGTTCGAGACCATCGTGGATGTGAAGAAGCCTGCACAGGATCTGTTCATTGACCCGCTGGAGGGCAACTTCGACGGCCTGAACTTCCTGGCAAACCAGAACATGAGCGTGGTCAACCGCAAGGCCATGGAAGGCACCATTCTGGCACACACCGACGGCGGCGTGCCCGAGGTGCTGATCGAAGTGGATGATCTGACTGCTTATAATGTGGGCTACCTGATCTACTTCTTCTGGCGTGCATGTGCATGCAGCGGCTATCTGCTGAGCGTCAACCCCTTCAATCAGCCGGGCGTTGAGAGCTACAAGAAGAATATGTTTGCTCTGCTGGGCAAGCCGGGCTACGAAGGCCTGACCGCCGAGCTGGAAGCAAAGCTGAAGTAAGTTAAAATGATCTCCCGCCGCAAGGCGTGGAAAATACAGGAGGACAGAACTATGATTAAACTGATTGTTGGTACCAAGGGCTCCGGCAAGACCAAGGCTATGATCGACCAGATCAATGATGCGGTCAAGACCTCCAAGGGCAACGTGGTCGTCGTTGAAAAGGGCATGAAGCTCACCTACGACATCGCTCCTGCTGCACGTCTGATCGACCTGGACGAGTACAAGATCTCCGGCGGCGAAATGCTGTACGGCTTTGTTGCCGGCCTGATGGCAAGCAACTACGATATCACCGACCTGTACATCGACGGCATCCTGAAGGTGCTGGATCACGATATCAACCGTCTGGGCGTTGTGCTGGACGAGATCGCAGCGATCTCCGGCGATACGGTCAAGGTCACTGTTACGGTCAGCGCCGATGAGGCAGCACTGCCCCACAACGTGAAGAAGTACCTGTGATCGATTTGAATTTCGGGGTCTGACCCCTGCGGAACAGGCAGAAAGCCGGAAATTTGAAATTTTTTCGGTTTTCTGCCTGTTTTAGTGTTGACAAAGGACGGCTTTGGCGCTATACTAACAAAGCAGCCTTTTAGAGGTGTACTATGCAATTTGACCTGAGAAAGTTTATCGCCACCGGCAGACAACCCTATCATGCAGAGTTTCAGTGTGATTTATCTGCTCATGATTATGCCGGGGCAAGGATCCCTCAGCCTGTCACTGCCGTGTTCAACGCAGAGACGGATGGCGAAGAGATCCGGATGACACTGCGGGCAAACGCATCGGTGCACGGAGAGTGCGCCCGCTGTCTCGACCCGGTCGTACGGGAAGAGACGGTCGATACGGAGTGGACGGTAAAGGAACGGGATCTGGATGACCCGGATTTCGACCTTCCGCTGGATGAAAAAGGTCATCTGGATGTGGACGAATGGCTCAATCAGGAGTTCATGTTTCAGATCCCTACTGTACTGCTGTGCAGCACAGACTGCGCCGGGCTTTGCCCCGTGTGCGGCAAAAAGAAAGCGGAATGTGTCTGTCAGCCGACAGAACAGGCCGAAGCTCCTATAGACACAAGGCTCGCAATCCTTAAATCACTGCTGAACTGATAAACCCATCAAGGAGGTGCAAAAATATGGCAGTACCTAAGAGACATCTTTCCAAGGCCCGCCGCGACAAGCGTCGCAGCAATGTTTGGAAGCTGGAGGCCCCCGCACTGGTCAAGTGCAGCAACTGCGGCTCTCTGAAGCTCCCCCACCAGGCATGTGGCAACTGCGGTTACTACAAGGGCGAGGAAGTCATCAAGAAGGCCTAATTTGCGCGTAATTGGTGGCATAATGGTGTTATGTACAGAAGGGGAGGGCGCATGCCTTCCCCTTCTTGTTCTGTCTGAATGTTGTTGAAAGGAGGCGGCTGCTGTGTCGATCAAAATCGAGCGGGTGGATCCGGGCAGCGAAGCAGAAGCGCTGGGGCTTGCCCCGGGTGATGAGCTTCTGAGCGTGGATGAAAACGAGCTGAATGACTCGCTGGACTACGATTTCTACACGGACAGCAGGAACTTCCACCTGAAAGCAAAGGTGGAAGACGGCATCCGTGAGTGGGATGTGCATCGCACGGAACGCGGGCCCTTTGGCTGCGATTTCCAGACGTATCTGGGCGACCAGAAGCACTCCTGCTCTAACCACTGTATGTTCTGCTTCATCGACCAGCTGCCCCCGGGGATGCGCGAGAGCCTTTACTTCAAGGATGACGATGAGCGGCTGTCCTTTTTGTTCGGCAACTACATCACCATGACGAACATGCAGGATCACGAGATCGACCGCATCATCAAGATGCACATCTCGCCCATCAACATCTCAGTCCACACCACAAACCCTCAGCTGCGCGTGCGGATGCTGGCAAACAAGCGGGGCGGCGAGGTGCTGAAGTATCTGCCGCGTCTGGTGGAAGGCGGCATTGCTGTCAACTGTCAGCTGGTGCTGTGCCGCGGCATCAACGACGGCGACGAGCTGCGCCGCACGCTCGGTGACTTGCTGGAGCTGACCCCTATGGTGCAGAGCATCGCTGCGGTACCCTGCGGGGTGACGGATTACCGTCAGAATCTGTTCAAACAGACTCCTTATGATGCAAAGACCAGCGCAGAGGTCATCGACATTCTGGAAGAATTTGGCAATGAGTGCAAGCGCCGTCACGGCAAGCGCATCATCTACCCAAGCGATGAATGGTATCTCAAGGCAGGCAGACCGATCCCGCCGGAGGCATTCTATGAGGACTTTGACCAGCTGGAGAACGGCGTGGGCATGATGCGCTTGTTTGAAAGCGAGTTTCTGGCCGAGCTGGAAAAGCCCCACCGCATCTACGGCACTAAAAAGATGGACGTGGTCACCGGCGAGATGGCATCGCCGCTCATCAGCAGCATGATGGCGGAGCTGCACCGCCAATACCCCATGATCGAGGTCACGGTGCACACCATCAAGAATAGATTTTTCGGCGGCAATGTGGGCGTGGCCGGTCTTGTGACTGCTGCGGATATCATTGCGCAGTGCGAGGGCAGACTGACCAGCGGTACGCTGGGGGTGCCCGCCGTGATGCTGCGGGAAGAAAAAGATACCTTCCTGGATGACATCACCACCGCCCAGCTGGCCGAGCGGCTGGGCGTGAAGGTGGAAGTGCTGCCCACTGCCGGCGGTGACGAAGCCCGTGCCCTGCTGCGCAGCGGCCTGCATATTGCAAGGAGAAGAAGAGCATAAAAGAAAACCCTCTCCGTCATCGCTGCGCGATGCCGCCTCTCCCGAGGGGAGAGGTTTTATGCATCTTTCGGCAGGAGTGATAAAAGCTCCCCCTTTCGGGGGAGCTGGCGCGGCGTAAGCCGTGCCTGAGAGGGCTATAAGAAAGGAGGAACTCCCTATGAGCAAACCGATCGTAGCGGTGGTGGGCCGCCCCAATGTGGGCAAGTCTACCCTGTTCAATAAACTGTGCGGTCAGCGCCTTGCCATCGTTGAGGATACCCCGGGCATTACCCGCGACCGTATTTTTGCCAACTGCGAGTGGAACGGCCACGAATTTCTGCTGGTGGACACCGGCGGTATCGAGCCAAAGGCCACCGAGGGCATTCTGGCTCACATGCGTGAGCAGGCTGAGATCGCCATCGACACTGCAGACTGCATCATCATGGTGGTGGACGTCCGCGATGGCCTGACTGCAGCTGACGAGGATGTGGCTCACATGCTGCGCCGCAGCCACAAACCCATTCTTCTGGCTGTGAACAAGTGCGACAAAGTGGGTGAGGCACCCATGGAGATGTACGAGTTCTACAACCTCGGTTTTGACGAAGTGATGCCGATCTCGTCTGTGCACGGCCATGGCACCGGCGACCTGCTGGACGCAGTGTGTGCGCACCTTGATTTCAGCGAAACGGTGGTGGAGGAAGACCGCATCCCGGTGGCCATCATCGGCCGCCCCAATGTGGGTAAATCCAGCCTGACCAACCGCATTCTGGGCGAGAACCGTATGATCGTGGCAAACGAGGCAGGCACCACCCGCGATGCCATCGATACCCCGGTGGACAACGCCTACGGCAAGTTCATCTTCACCGATACCGCCGGCCTGCGCAAACGCAGCAATATCACCGACGGTCTGGAGCGCTATATGGTGGTGCGCGCACTGGCTGCCGTGGAACGCAGCCGTGTGGCGCTGATCCTTGTGGATGCCACCGTTGGCTTTACCGAGCAGGACAGCAAGGTGGCCGGTTATGCCCACGATCAGGGCAAGGCCTGCATCATCGTTGTGAACAAGTGGGACGCTGTGGAAGGCAAGGAGACCAACACCATGGAGCTGCAGCGCCGCGGCTATGCCGAGTGCTTCAGCTTTATGGGCTATGCGCCTATTATTTTCATCTCTGCACAGACCGGTTACAATGTGAACAAACTGATGCAGCTCATCCGTGATGTGGACAGCCAGAACGGTGCCCGTGTGCCCACCGGTGTGCTGAATGAGATGCTGGCACGTGCCACGGCTCGTATGCAGCCGCCCAGTGACAAGGGCCGCCGCCTGAAGATCTTCTACCTGACACAGGCCTCCACCCGTCCCCCGACGTTCGTGGCCTTTGTCAACTCGAAGCAGCTGTTCCATTTCAGCTATCAGCGATATATCATCAACCAGATCCGCGAGAACTTTGGTCTGGAACACACTCCCATCCGTCTGGTCGTACGTGAGCGCGGCTCCGGCGAAGTGGGCGCAAAGGACGTGTAAGCGCCCGCGAAGGAGGAAGGCCTTTTATGACAAAAGCGATCCTGATCGCTGCAGCGGCTGTTCTGCAGGCGTATCTTCTGGGCAGCGTGGATACCGGCATTCTGGTCAGCCGGTTCGTGTATCACGATGATGTCCGCAATCACGGCAGTGGCGCAGCAGGTATGACCAATATGCTGCGCACCTTCGGCAAAAAGGCTGCTGCCATGACCGCTGCAGGCGATGTGCTCAAGGGCGTTCTGGCTGTTTGCATCGGGCGGTGGCTGTTCCATCTGCTGCCCGCAGATACCGGTGTCTCGCCGTATCTGGGGGTGTATCTGGCCGCGATCTTTGCAGTGCTGGGTCATTTGTACCCGCTGTACTTTGGCTTCAAAGGCGGCAAGGGCGTGCTGGTAGCTGCTGGTGCCATTCTGGCGATCCAGCCGGTGCTGCTGCCCTTTCTGGCCATCGTTTTCCTGATGTGCCTGATCCCTACCGGCATGGTGTCGCTGGGCAGCGTGACCATGGCTGCACTTTACCCGCTGATGACCATTGTCTATGGCGTGCTCAAGGGCTATGCAGCCGGAGATCTGCTGGTGTGTGCGATCGGCTCCGGCCTGATGTCCGGCATGGTGATCTATATGCACCGCGCCAATATTCAGCGCATCCGCGAAGGCAGCGAGTACCGCTTCGGCCGCCGTGGAAAGAAGTAACTGAAAATGCAAAGCGCCCCGCAGCGTACCGGTTTCCCGGTGCTGCGGGGCGCTTTTTGCGTTCAGGAGGATCACTCCGTCTCAGCCTGTTCAAGGTCGTTTTCGTCAATGTCCTCATCCCCGGTGAGAACGGTCTCGGACATTTCGTTCCTCACCCGGTTTTTCAGGCGGGTAAACATTTCCTCGGCAGGGATGCCGCTCTGGGCAGGGGAGAGATCCGGAGCAGGGTGGCCGTCCGGCAGGTGCGCACCAAAGGCGGGCACAAAAAAGAACTTGCGCACGATGAAGATCAGTGCAATGGCACCCACACTGAGCAGATTTTCGACGGCAGAGTCATGGCCAACCACCAGATGGCGGGCGATGGCGTACAGCAGCACTTCCAGACTGCTGCCCGGGCTGTGTTTAGCCAGCATCTTGATAAACTCGATACCGATGACGATATCAAGGCTGCGTTCCAAAAAACCACGGATCTCCACCTCGTTGCCGTCAAGCAGCAGGCCGGGCATCCATTTGATAAGCGGCACGGCGCTGAACAGCAGACCGATGAGCACCAGTCCGGAGAGCAGGATCTCCAACAGGCTTGAGGCGTGGATGATGCTGTTGCGCAGCTGGGTGCGCCGGCGGCTTTCCACGTGAGAAGAGGGATGTTCCATTGTACCGTTCCTTTCAGTATTCTGCTGCAAAATATTCCACGAATTTCCTGAATTTATTGTAACAGAATGCATGGAAACAGTCAATCCGCAATGCGTCTTGTGCGCTGCGGGATGCTGCGCCCGATCAAACGGGCAGGTGAGAGGCGGCAGGTTTTTCTGCCGCGCTCAGCGGGGAGAGTCAGGATGTGGCCGTTCTGGAAGCCGGGTCGACCGCGACATAGCCGGATTTTTTGATGCAGTCCTGCCCGGCATCGGTGTCCAGCCAATCGTAGAGCCGGCGCTCCGGGCTGTCCGCAGCAGAATCCGGATGGAGCACGGCGTAGAACTCATTGCAAAGGGGATATTTTTCGCTGGCAATGGTGTCATTGGAGGGGGTCACGCCATCCACGGCCAGCAGCCGCAGGCCGGGCTGAGAGTACATCTGGTCGATGTAATAGTACACGGAAAATCCGATGGCGTTGGCGCTGTTGTTATAGGCAGCAATGCTGTCCACCAGTTCGCCCATGGCAGCGGGTGCCAGCTCGGTGGGCGGATCCATGAGTTCGCCGCCCTGAATGAGCAGCTTGCGGAACAGAGTCTGGCTGCCGGAGTCTTCGCCCCGCTGGAAAGGAACGATGTCCAGATCTTCGCCGCCCACCTCCTTCCAGTTGGTGATCCTGCCGGCGTAAATGTCCTTGAGCTGCTGCCGGGTCAGGCTCTTGACCGGGTTCGATTCGTTGACGATGAACACCAGCGCATCCCGGCCGATGGGCTTTTGCTCCAGCTGAACGTTGGCGTCCTGCAGCTCTTCTTTCACGTAGTCCGGCGCTTCATACACCACCAGCATCCTGGCGGTGTAATCCTCATCCGGGTACAGGCCAAAGTTCTCCCACGCATAGGCTGTGGTGCTGACCGAAATACTGCTCTGCGCGACCTCGAGGTCAAGGCCGGTGGTGTCGGCCATCATCTGAGCCATCAGCGGGATGCAGGCGGTGCTGCCGTCCAGCTTGGGAAACTCTTCCGGCGAGAAGAGCCCGATGGGGTCAAGCTCACTCACGGAAGAAGCGGGTGCTTCCGGCGTGGTGGAAGCGCTGCTGGCGGGGGTGTCAGCGCCCTTGCAGGCGGTCAGGATGCCTGCAGCAGAGCAGGCGGCAAGACCCAGCAGAAAGCTGCGGCGAGAGATTTTATTGCTTTTCATAAAAGATTCCTCCTGTTATCTCAGTAGCCCATTTCGTCGTCGTCGTTCAAAGTGGAGAAGATGCTCTGGCAGTAGAGCCATTTGCCGTCGGTATCCATCCAGCCATAGTAAAAGCCCCGGCGTGCCACAAATACATGATCCGGCAGCTGGTTCAGGCTGTTATCGTAGTAGCTGTAGCAGCTGCCCAGACCGCCCAGTCCAAGCGCCACATTGCCGGTCTCGTCCAACACATCGCACAGCGCGCCGCTGCCGCTGGGGGCTTCGGAGGCACCGTAATACAGCGGCCTGCCCTCCGGCGTGGTGGTGAGGTAGTTCAGGGCATAGTATTTGCTTTGCAGGTGGGTCAGATCGGAGACAAGACCCTCCGGGCCGTAAACGCGGGTGGCGGTGGTTTCATAGCGGTCGTTGTCCCGCAGTTCCAGCCAGACATAGCCGCTGCCCTCATTGTTCATCATGGCGCTCTGCTGGTTTTCCACCGGCTCCACGGTGGTGTCGGTGATCAGGTCGCCGGTAGCAGTGCTGAACACCTTCAGTCGGCCGTCATCATAGTAAAGGGCGATGGTGTCGCCCATGACGCTGGAGGCATACAGCGGCGTCACCTCACCGGTAACAAGGTCGTTCAGCTCATAGCCGAAGTCGCTGTCGGTGTGCCATGTGACCACATACCCCGGGAAATAATAGCTGGGCGGGTCGTCAAATGTGGCGATCAGGCCCCGGTCCTCGACCGTCAGATCCCGCAGTTCATACTTGCCGTTCTCGGTGCGGAAGGACACCATGCCGCTGCCGCAGACCTGATGGAGATCAGCAAAGCTTTCACCGGTGGAGGGGTTGTAGAGCGTCTGGGTGGTGGGCGCACCGGAGGTGGAATAGGTGTCCAGTTCCACCCAGCCGTCCAGCCCGTCAGGCGAATAGGAGAGCCTGTAGGCATAGGTGGAGTCGGCACGGAGGGTCTGGGTGCCGTCCCGGGTCTGGACGATGACCCAGCTGTTCAGGTTTATGTTGTCGTCCCACGCGTCATCAGCAAGGTCAGCCGGGCGGGCGTAGCAGTTGAACACCAGATAGTCCCCGCAGACGATGCAGTTGTAAGCGCCTTCCGGCACCGGCAGGCTCTTGCCGGTGGCAAGGTCGATGACCTGACAGGCACCGGTGGGGGCAGCTTCGTTGATGCCGGTGTTTTCATGCAGCACCAGCAGACCGTTCTGCAAGGCGGCACTCTGTTCGCCGTCAAAGGCCATTACTTCCGTGCCGTCTTTATCATAAAGGGCACTGCGGCGGCCACCCCGGCCTGTTGGGTCGGACCAGCTGCGGAACCAGTAATTTGTCTCGCCGGTCACGGTGTCCTGCAGCAGAGAGAGGTTTTCGCTGCGGGACGACTGATACAAAACTTTGCTGCCGCAGAGGAGGGTGGCGCTGTTGCCGGTGTTATCGTAACCGTAGAGCATCCGCAGTTTCCCGTCGTCCAGACGGGAGGCGTCATACAGAGGGTCGCCGTTGGCGTCAGTGGGGACAGAAGCCGTCGACGCCGGCTTTCCGGAGGCAGGCGGAAGCACGGCGCACCCGCAGCCCAGCGTCAGGCTGAGCGAGATGCACACAGCAGCGCAGCCAATGCGGGAAAAAGAATGCTTCATAAGATCACTCCTTATCGAACAGGAAAAGGCAGAAAAATTCTTCAAAAAAGAACGGAAAATTTTTCCGATTCAATTATAATACGAAACAGCCGCGGTTTCCATTGCAGGAAGCCGCGGCTGTTGATTACAGTTTTATGACAAAGGTTCAGGATGCAGACCCGGCGTTTTCGGCGTCGTCCATCCTGCCCAGCTGCCTGAGAAACGCCAGCAGAAAGGGCAGCGAAACGATGAAGGTGAACACGTCCGCGATCGGCTGACAGATCTCAACGCCCACAAGGCCGTGGGTGCGGGGCAGAATAAGGATCAGCGGGATGAAAAATACGCCCTGACGGCAGCAGGCCAGAAAAGTGGCGCGGCCTGCCTTGCCTACGCTCTGGAAGGTCATATTCGCCACCACGATCACAGGCTGCAGCAGCATGGCATAGCACTGAAAGCGGAATGCAGGCAGGGCAACGGCAGTGACCGCCGGGTCATCACGAAACAGGCGGATCAAAGCGTCTCCGTTCACCCAGCAAAGTGCGACCAGAACTACCATCAGACAGAAGGCAGCCCAGGCGGTAAAAATAGAGGCCTGCCGCACCCGACGGTATTTGCGCGCGCCATAGTTGAAGGCAGCCACCGGCTGCAGCCCCTGCCCGACGCCGATGGCCACCGAGAGGATGAACATGAAAATGCGGGAGACGATGCTCATACCGGCCACGGCAGCGTCGCCGTAGCTGCGGGCGGCGATGTTCAGCAGCATACCGCCGATGCTGTTCAAGCCCTGACGGCCGAAGCTGGGAGCGCCGCCTGCCAGAATCGTACCGAAGTCCCGGGCTTCACGGGTGACGGCCGCAATGCGGAACTGGCTGACCGTTTTGCCGCGCAGAAACATGGAAAGCAGAATGAAGAAACTGATGCACTGGCTCAGAGCGGTAGCGATGCCGGCACCTGCCGTGCCAAGCCCGAAGCCGAACATAAAGATGGGATCCAGCAGGATGTTCAGCACACCGCCGGTCACGAGACCGATCATGGCGAAATCGGCTTTGCCCTCGTAGCGCAGAATGTTGTTCATCACGAGGCTGGAGATCATCAGCGGGGCAGCAATGAGGATGGGGCGGGCATAGGCGCAGGCATGGGGCAGGATCGTTTCCGTACTGCCCAGAAGCCTCATGAAGCCGGGCAGGGTAGAAAGGCCGACTGCGGACAGCACCACACCGAGAGCCAGCGCGGTGAAAAAGCTGGTGGATGCAAAGCGGGTGGCAGCATCGGTATTGCGGCTGCCGAGGCTGCGGCTGATCACGGTGCCTGCGCCGTGCCCCAGCATAAAGCCCAGAGCCTGAATGATCGCCATCAGGCTGGCGACCACACCTACCGCGCCGGACGCGCTGGTGGAGATCTGCCCAACGAAAAAGGTATCGGCCAGATTGTAGATGCTGGTGATCAGCATACTTAAGATCGTAGGAGCCGCCAGCCCGAGGATCAGCTTCGGGATCGGCGTCTCGGTCATTTTTTGATATTGCTGGCGATTGAGTACATCAGATGTCATGAAAAACCTCCGACCTGTTATCGGGTGAGAAAAACCGCCCCTTTGGCAGAGCGGCAGAAAGATCCTTTAGGCGCGGAAAAACGCCAAGGCCAGTATAACGCAAGTGCGGGAAAAAGTCGAGAGGAAGCACCCGCCTGAAATCCGCATCCTGGGCAGACGATGCGGGAGAAAAACAGCTCGAAAGAGTGCTCCTTTTTGTCGCTTTTGCTAAAGGATGGTCGATTGACTTGTAGAAAATCACGATATGTGGTATCATTTATTGTAAGATGCTGGAAATAAAGCCCGGCGTCGCCAAACATGGGAGGGATTTTACATGAAAACTGTTGCACGGACCGTGCTCGAAGCAGATCATTTTTATACCATTGCCGCTCACACCGGCAATGTCATTCAGGCTGTGGAGAGCGTGAAGGGCGGCGGTACCGTCCGGCTGGGCAGGTACGACCACAAGCCTGAGCAGGAGTGGGCCTTCATCCGCATGGGCGACGGAGTCTATCGGATCCGAAACCGCGCTTCCGGCAAACTGCTGGATCTGACCATGACTGGCACTGCCAACGGCACCTGGCTTCACCTGTGGGAGGATGTGGGTGGTACGTCCCAGATGTGGACCGTTCAGCCCACCCCGGAGGGAACGGTGCGTCTGCGCTCTTCCTGGGCAGGCGGCAAATGCGTAGATACCGTGGGCATGGGGGCTGCTGTGGGCGCTGTGCTGCAGATCTGGCAGGAGGTGCCCGGTGCTGAGGATCAGCTGTGGGTCATCGCTGAGGTGAAGGAGCGCGCGAAGCGTGCTGTGAAGAAGGCGGAGGAGCCTGCGGTCGCAGCCCCGGCAGAGGCCGCTGCTGCGGCAGAACCTGCAGAGGAGAAAAAGGCACCGGCCAAAAAGCCTGCCGCCCGCAAGCCCCGCACTGCGAAAAAGGCAGCTGCCGATCCGGCAGCTGCAGCAAAAGCATCTGTGCCCGAGAAGGCAGAAACCGCCGAAAAGGCCGAAAAGCCTGCGAAGCCGGCTCGCAGGACTGCCGCTAAAAAGTCTGCCGCCAAGGCAGAGGAAAAGGCAGAGCCGGTCAAGGCAGAGGCTCCTTCTGAGGAAAAGCCTGCCGCCGAAAAGCCTAAGCGCAAGTGTGCGCCCCGCAAGAAAAAAGAAACAGTTTGATCGCTGATCCGATAAAAACAGCGCCCGCAAAGGTCGATGACCCGGCGGGCGCTGTTTTTGTATGATTCCGGCAGCCGCTGCAGGTGAAACAAAGCCCGGCACACTGCTTTTTAGGAACGTTTCCAGCTTTCAGCCTGCACTCTGCACGCTGCCGGCAGCAGTCTGCACGAACTGCAGCACGCTTTCGATGCCTTCACGGATCTGAACGAGAGTTTGGATGTCCTCATCCTTCATGCGGGAAGTAGGGGCGGTCAGCACGACGGTTTCCGGGCGGACGCTCCCGGCGAGCCGGATGCTGACCCCATGCTCCGGGATGGAAAGCTGGATCTCGACCGGGATGGCGTCATCGAAGAATCTGCTCTTCTCAAAGCCGAGAAGCAGTGCCGGAGCAGTATCACCGCTGCCGACACGGAGCTGAAAATAAAGATAGCCGTCCTGAGCGTCTTCCGGCCGGACACGCTGGAGCGACCCGGCATCCAGCTGAAATCCGGTCATATCCTGCAGGCTGGTGGCGGTGGTGTCCACACCGAGGATGCTTGCCAGCTGCGCCTGAGAGATGTAATTGCCGAGGCTCCATTCCGGCATCAGGATGCTTGCCAGCGGGTAGTCGCTGGTGATCGCGGAACGAATGTTCCGGTAAAGCTGCCCGGCGTCATAGAGCGTTTCGCTGCTGCTGACCCATACGCGGGTGAGAGGGTCGGCGGGGATGGAGGCCTTGGAGGCCGAGAGGCTCAGCTGCAAAGCATCCGGGGCACATTTTCCGGTGACAGTGCCGCTGGCAGCACCGGTGCTCTGCAGGATCGTATACAGGGCAGGGGAGTCGGCAGTGGGGGTGATCTCATAGGTGAAGGTGAAGCTGGCACCTGCCTGCAGCGCTTTGACTCTGCGCATGACCAGACTATAGCCCGCAGCTGCGGCAACAGCGGCGATCAGCACAAGGCAGAGGATCACGACCAGCACAGCACGGATCCTGCCTTTCTTCTTTCGGGAAGAAGCCATGTAAACCCTCCTTCATGATAAAAGCGTTTTACCCAGCATAACGGAATGAACGTGAAAAGTCAAGCACAGCGGGCAAAACAAAAAGTCCGGAACCGATCAGTTCCGGACTCCTGGCGGAAAGATGGGGATTCGAACCCCAGAACGCTTTTGACACGTTACACGATTTCCAGTCGTGCGCCTTAGACCA
>CAKSTO010000016.1 GCA_934501115.1 uncultured Faecalibacterium sp. | reverse complement strand
TTGAGATTATTTGCCACCACCATATCCAGATTCTTTCGGGTGAGCTTTGCAGAGGAGTTTTCCACAAGGTCGCGGGTTTCCATGGAAAAACCGCACAGGAACTGGTGGGATTTCTTCGGGCCGATGGTGCCCAGAATGTCCGGCGTGCGTTCCAGCGGGATGGACATATCCCCGTCTTTTTTCTTGATCTTGTCGCTGGCAACATCGGCGGGACGGTAGTCGGCCACGGCCGCAGCCATGATGAGCACATCGGTATTTTCAAAGCGGCTGGTGACGGCATCATACATCTGCTGGGCGGTAGTCACAGGCACATCGGTGGTGAACTTGACCGGCTGCAAAGCGGTCTCGCCGTGGATGAGGGTGACGTCGGCACCCCGCATGGCGGCGGCGCGGGCGATGGCGTAGCCCATCTTGCCGGTGGAGTGATTGGTCAGGTACCGCACCGGATCCAGCGCCTCCTGCGTGGGGCCGGCGGTGACGGCCACCCGCAGACCGGCAAGGTCTTTGGGGCGGGCAATGGTGTGCAGGATGTATTCGAGCAGCACATCCTCCTTGGGCAGGCGTCCGCTGCCCACATCCTTGCAGGCCAGCACGCCGCTCTCGGAGGGGATCACCGTGAAGCCGTAGCGTTCCAGCGTGGCAAGGTTGTCCTGCGTGATGGGGTTCTCCAGCATACCGGTGTTCATGGCGGGAGAGACCAGCTTGGGGCACTTTGCCGCCAGCACCACGGTGGTGAGCATATCATCGGCGATGCCGTGCGCCATTTTGGCGATGACGTTGGCGGTGGCAGGGGCAACAAGGATGACATCTGCCTTTTTTGCCAGCGAGATATGAGTGACCTCGAACTTGAAATCGCGGTCGAACGTATCCACCATACACTTGTGGCCGGTGAGAGTCTCGAAGGTAAGCGGGGTGATGAACTGGGTGGCGTTCCGGGTCATGATGACCTCCACGTCGGCTCCCAGCTTGCGCAGTGCGCTGGCCACATTGGCCATCTTATAGGCGGCAATGCCGCCGCTTACGCCCAGAAGGACGCATTTTCCGTTCAGATCCATTGGTCAAACCTCCTGCAAAAACGTACTGTTTCCACATTTCTTTCCTTAGTATAATGCAAAAGTTCCGCCAGCACAACAAAATCTTTCAGCGGGCTTGTATCCTAAAGCAAAATGCGGTAAAATACTGATTGACAAAGAATAGACGGACTACCCGCCGTCCTGCTGTTCAGGGCAGCGGGTCGGGAGTTTCTCCGAAGACCGTCCGCTAGGGTGGGACCCTGTTGCCGCAGGCAATAGGGCGGGGGATGGAATGCCCCGAATCGTGTCTGAGGAGAAAGCTCCTGACACACTGCCCGATACCGCATGACACAGAAGGAAAAACAGAATTATGATCTTAGCCATTGATATAGGCAACACCACCGTCGCCCTCGGGGGCATTCGGGACGGACGTGTATGCTTTGTGGCGCGCATGGACACGGTGCGCACCCGCACGGCTGCAGAATATCGTGCCGAAATGGATAAAATTTTTGCGCACCGCCGCCACCCGGAGCGGCCGATGCGCTTTGAGGGCGCTGTGCTTACCAGTGTGGTGCCTCAGATCACAGGGGCACTGGCAGAGTGCGCCCGCCACTATACCGGCAAAAAGCCGGTCATCGTGTCGCCGGAGATCCGCACCGGCCTGACCATGGGGGTGGATGAACCCCATGCCGTGGGCAAGGATCGCCTTGTGGATGCGGCCTACGCAGCAGCAAACTTCCCGCTGCCGGTGGTCACCGTAGACCTCGGCACAGCGACCACGTTCAATGTGGTGGACGAGAACCGCGTGTTCCGCGGCGGCGTCATCTGCCCGGGGCTTTCCACCGGCCTGCGTGCTTTGGGCGAACGTTGCGCCCAGCTGCCGCAGGTGCATCTCGGCTCGCCCAAAAGCGCCATCGGCACCAATACCGAAAAGTGTATGCTGTCCGGCTCGGTCATGGGCACCGCCGTGCTCATTGACGGGATGGTGCAGCGCATTGAGGAGGAACTGGGACGCCCGGCCACTCTGGTGGTAACAGGCGGGCTGGCAAAGTATGTGACGCCGCTGTGCCGTCATGCGCTGACCTATGACCCGGAGCTGCTGATGAAGGGGCTGGCACTGCTGTATCGGCTCAATGCCCCGCAGCAGCACCATGGCGCGGGCGGCGGCAAACACTATGGCAGAAGCCAGCATGCCCGCACAAAACAGCATCCATACCCCAAAAAGCGTACTCGGCATGAGCCGGAGACTCTGGCAGGCTGACCACACGAGAAGGATAGGGAGAACAAAATGAAATTAGGCATTCTTGGCACGGGAAAGATCGTGCGGGAATTTTTGCCCTGGCTTGTGGAGCATACACCCTTTACCGTGCAGGCCATCTGCTCAACGCCCCGCAGCGCGGAGCTGGCACAAAGTCTGTGCGGACAATATGGCGTGCCCCGGCATACCACCAATTATCTGGAGCTGCTCCAGTGGGTGGATGTGGTCTATATCGCAGTGCCGAACCTGCAGCATGTGCGCTATGCCCGTGTTGCGCTGGAGGCGGGCAGGCATGTCATCGTGGAAAAGCCCATGGCTCCCACGGCGGCGCAGACCGAGGAACTGATCCGGACGGCACGGCAGAAAAAGGTGTTCCTGTTTGAGGCTGTGACCACGCAGTATCTTGAAAACTACGCAAAGATCCGGGAGCTTCTGCCCCGCATCGGTACGGTAAAGCTGGTGCAGTGCAATTTCAGCCAGTATTCCAGCCGGTACGACGCCTTCTGCCGGGGGGAGACACCGCCGGTGTTCGACCCGGGCTGTGCAGGCGGTGCCCTGATGGATCTGGGCGTGTACAACGTCAGCTACATCGTAGGGCTGTTCGGCGAGCCGAATCAGGTACATTACACCGCCAATCTTGAGCGCGGCATCGATACCAGCGGCATCCTGACCATGGACTACAGCGGCTTCCGCGCGGTGAGCATCGCCGCCAAGGACTGCGGCGCTCCGGCTCGGTATGTCATTCAGGGCACGAAGGGATATATCCTGCAGAAATCCACTGCCAATTGCTGCGGCGGAGTGACCTTCCATCCCAATCAGGGCAAGGAGGAACACTACAACCTGAACGGCGGGAGACCCCGGCAGGCGGCTGAATTCGAAGCCTTTGCCCGCGCGCTGGAAGGCGGCGACCAGGAGCTGTGCACCCGGATGCAGGATACTACCCTTGCAGTCAGCCGGGTGCTGACCGTGGCACGCCGTTCGGCGGGGCTGCGCTTCCCCGGCGATCTATAAAGCCATTTCCGTTGGAACACGCCCTGACAAAACGCGCTCCGATCGAATATTAACAGAGAACCCGCAGAGAGCGGGCAGGTTTGCGCCGTATCCGACAATAAGGGCGGAACGGCAGCAGGAGGAAAACTGAATATGAAAAACACGAAAACTCTTACCCGTGTGGCACTGTTGGTTGCCATTGAGCTGGTCATGAAGATGGTGGGTCTGGGCAGTGTGCCGGTGGGCCCGCTGTACATGAGCTTTCTCACCCTTCCCATCGCAGTGGGTGCCATCACCATGGGCCCGGCGGTGGGCGCGCTGCTGGGCGGCGTGTTTGGTGCAGTGAGCTTCTATGACGCCATCACCGGTGCTTCTGCCATGACCGGCGCACTGTTTCAGGTAAGCCCGGTCAACACCTTCATCCTGTGCGTGGGTATGCGCGTGCTGATGGGTCTGTGCTGCGGCCTGATCTTCAGCGGCCTGAAGCGCTTTGACAAGCCCGGCACATGGAGCTACATCCTCAGCGCCATGAGCGCACCGTTCCTGAACACGGTGTTCTTCATGGGCTGGATCGTGCTGGCCTTCTACGGCTGCGACTATGTGCAGAACCTCGTGTCCGTCAAGGGCGCTGCGAACCCCTTCATGTTCGTGGTGCTGCTGGTCGGTGTGCAGGGCGTGGCCGAGTTCCTTGTCTCCGGCATTCTGGGCGGCATCGTAGCCCGTGCCGTGGCGAAGTTCGTAAAATAAAAGATGTGCCGAATGTCAGGGCGGCGCATCCGTGTTTTGAATAAAACTCAAAGCTCCTCCGGCGGCTGTCGGGGGAGCTTTTTTCACAACAAATATTTCTCCTGCATAGGATGGCGCATAACGCAGCAGGAGGGAAGAACGGCATGGAGACGAAGCGGTTTGCAGTGGTGGGCACCGATGCCCGGCAGGCATCGGCAGGCCGGGCTTTGGAGCGGGCAGGCTATGTGGTGGGCGGGGCAGAGCAGGTGGCGCGGGCGGACTGCATCCTGCTGCCGCTCCCGCTGGACGAGAGCCGCACCCCGCTGGCGGAGCTGCTGCGGGCGGCAAAGCCCGGGGCACTGGCGCTGGGAGGCCGGGTGTCGGAAGAGGCGGCGAGCATTGCCCGGGAGGCCGGCGTGGAGCTGGTGGATTACTTTGCCCGCCCGGAGCTGACGGTCTACAATGCCGTCCCCACGGCAGAAGGCTGCATCGGCATCCTGCTGGCCGAGCGCACCCGCACCCTGTGGGGCGCAAACATCCTGCTGCTGGGCTTTGGAGCAGTGGGGCAGGCGCTGGGGGTGCGGCTGGCGGCACTGGGTGCAGAAGTGACTGTCTGTGCCCGCCGCCCGGAGCAGCGGGCTCTGGCCGAAAGCCTTGGTCTGCGGGCGGCAGAGCTTTGCCGTCTGACGGCGCTGGCTCCGGCTTTTGACACCGTGGTAAATACCGTCCCGGCACCGGTGCTCTGCGATGCTGTTCTGGCGCAGCTGCGTCCGGGCAGTCTGGTCGTGGACCTTGCATCGCAGCCCGGCGGAACGGATTTTGCGGCAGCCCGGCGGCTGGGGCACAGGGCTGTCCATGCTCTCAGCCTGCCTGCTGCCTGCGCACCGGAAACAGCGGGCGAGGCGGTGGCGCGCACGGTGCTGGCCATTTTACGGGAGCGGGAGGAACGGGCATGACGGCACAGAAAAAAGGAAGCATTGCATTTGCAGTGTGCGGCAGCTTCTGCACGCTGGAAACGGCGCTGGATGCCGCCGCACAGCTGGTGGCGCAGGGCTGGGAGCTGCTGCCTGTTATGAGCTTTGCGGCGCAGCAGGACACCCGCTTCGGCACTGGAATGTTCTGGAACGACCGGCTGGAGCGGCTGACCGGGCATAAGGTGCTGGGCACCCTGCAGGCTGTGGAGCCGCTGGGGCCGAAGCAGCTGGCGCGGGCACTGGTCATTGCGCCCTGCACCGGGGCAACACTGGCAAGGCTGGCGGCGGGGCTTTCTGATACGCCGGTGACGCTGGCGGCCAAAAGCCTTTTGCGGGTGGGGTGCCCGGTGGTGGCAGGCATTTCCACCAACGATGGGCTGGGGGCGTCGGGAGAGAACATTGCCCGGCTGTTCCAGCGCAAGAACTTCTATTTCGTGCCCTATGGACAGGATGACCCCGCAGCGAAGCCCAACAGCCTGAAAGCAGATTTCACCCGTTTGCCGGATGCACTGGAAGCAGCTCTGCAGGGGCGGCAGCTGCAGCCGGTCCTGCTGGGGCAAAAGAACGGCTGAATGACTTTTCAGGCAGGGCAAAGTGTGGTATACTATTCTCTGATGCTTTGCCGGTGCGGAACGACAGGCAGAAAAATTTTCGATGGAGAAAAACCAGATGAAAAAATTGACGGCGGTGCTCTGCACCGTGCTGCTTGCGGTCTGCTGGCTCATGCCGGGAGCGGCGGCTGCTGCCCCCGCGCTCAGCGCGACCCGTGCCTACTGCATCATCGAGGCAGACACCGGCCTTGTGCTGGCACAGCAGAATATGAACGAAGAGCTGCACCCGGCGTCTATCACCAAGGTGATGACGCTGGGGCTTGCCTGCGAAAAGGCACAGGGCAGCTGGGACGGCGTAAAGCTGACCGTGAGCCACGAGGATGTCTATTCGCTGGCTGGCACCGATTCCAGCCATATCGCCCTGCTCGAGGGCGAAGAAGTCCCCCTGACGGATGCCCTGTACGCCACCCAGATGGCCAGCGCCAACGATGGTGCAAACCTGCTGGCCGAATACTTCGGCGGGGGCACCATCGCGGGCGGTGTGGAGAAGATGAACGCAAAGGTGAAGGAGCTGGGCCTTGCCCACACTCACTTTGCCAACCCCCACGGCATCAGCGATGACGACCACTACACCAGCTGCTATGATATGGCGCAGATTTTGCGCTGGGCACTGGAGCAGCCGGGGTTTGAACAGGTGTTCACCCGCAATGAGATGTACACCATGCAGCCCACCAACATTCAGCCGGTGACCCGCTACTTTTCCCAGCAGGACAAAATACGCATCGGCTCCAGCCGGTACCACATCGCGTCGGTCAAAGGCTCCAAGCTGGGTTATACCAACACGGCACGCTACAGCTACGCCTGCCTTGCCGAGCAGAACGGCGTCCGGCTCATCTGCGTGACCATGCAGAGCGAGCTGAGCACCGATAAATACAACGATGTCCGCACCCTGCTGGACTACGCCTTCAGCACCTTTACCGGTTACACCGACCTGCCCGCCCGCGGCATCACGGCGCAGCTGCCGGTGGCGGGCGGCGGCGGGAGCCTTGGTACTGTGACTGTCACCGACCCCGGCGTGCGGCTGCTGCTGGCCGACGGCCTGACCGCAGAGGACGTGGATGTTTCGCTGGAGCTGCCGGAGACCTATCTGCTGGGCACAAAACCGGAGGTGTATGCAGTGTACACCATCCGGGGCGGTGCAAAGCAGGAGAGCGCCAGCGTCCGGGTGGATGCGGAAATCTCCGGCTTGACCGAGCTGCTGGCAAACAGCACCGGCGTGGAGCTGAAGGCAGCAAAGGATGTGAAACCCAAAAGCCGGGCGCTCTGGCTGCTGTGCATCTCGCTGGGCTCTACCATCGCGGCGGCAGCAGTGACAGTGGCAGTCATCCGGCTGTGGGCACGGCACAAACGCCGCAAAGCCCGCCGGCAGAACGCGGTGCGCCGCCGCAGATAAGCGCAAAAGCCTGAAAACAGACTTTTCCCGATAGATCAAAAAATGCTTCATAAAAGAGAGGTATAAAATTATGGGCAAGTTTACGTTTACTCAGACCGAGATCCCCGGTGTTGTGGTCATTGAGCCGCAGGTGTTCGGCGATGACCGCGGATATTTTATGGAGACCTACCAGAAAGATCAGTTTGCCGCAGCCGGCATCGATAAGGAGTTCGTGCAGGACAACCAGAGCCGCTCCACCCGCGGCGTGCTGCGCGGCCTGCATTTCCAGAAAAACCACACGCAGGGCAAGCTGGTGCGCGTGACCAAGGGCGAGGTGTTCGACGTGGCTGTGGACTGCCGCCCCCACAGCGCCACCTTCGGCAAGTGGGTGGGTGTGACCCTGTCCGAGGACAACAAGAAGATGTTCTACATCCCGGAGGGCTTTGCCCACGGTTTCCTCGTGCTGAGCGACGTGGCCGAGTTCTGCTACAAATGCACCGACGTCTACGACCCCACCAGCGAGGGCGGCATCCCCTACGATGACCCCACCGTCAACGTGCAGTGGCCGGACTGCGGCTGCGAGCACAAGACCAGCGCAAAGGACAAGCTGCACGAGCCCTTTGCCGCCCAGAAGTTTGAATATTTTGAAAAGTGGTGATCGCCTGTGGCAAAATTCAAAGCAATGTGGAACGGCTTCTGGCGCTACCGCTACCTGCTGTGGAACCTTGTGAGCCGTGATTTCAAGCTCAAATACCGCCGCAGCGTTCTGGGCGTGGTGTGGAGCGTTTTGAACCCGCTGCTCATGTGCCTTGTGTACTGGGCGGTGTTCAGCAGCCTGATGGATATGCGGGGCAGCGGCATCGAAAACTTTGCCGTGTTCCTGATGTGCGGCCAGCTGCTGTTCAACTTTTTCAACGAGGCCACCTCTACCAGCATGAGCAGCGTGCTCAGCGCCGCCCCGCTGCTGAAAAAGGTGTATATCCCCAAATATATCTTTCCGCTGGAAAAATGCTGCTTTGCCATGGTGAACTGCGTGTTCAGCTTTGTGGCGCTGCTGCTGGTAATGATCTTTACCGGCGCACCCTTCCACCTGACCCTCATCGAGGCCGTGTACCCGCTGGTGACGCTGTTCTTCTTCAGTCTGGGCGTGGGGCTGTTCCTCGCGGCAGCGACCGTGTTTTTCCGCGATATCATGCACATCTGGAGCGTGTTCATCACCGCATTGCTGTATTTCTCCGCTATTTTCTACGACCCAACGCAGATGACCTTTTCCATCGGCGGGTTCAATATGCAGCAGATCATCAAGCTGAACCCCATGTACTGGTACATCACCGGCTTCCGCCGTACCGTGATGTGGGGCACCCCGCTGGACTTCAATATGTTTGCGGTGTGCGGCTGCTGCGCCGTGCTCTCCATGCTGGTGGGCGTATGGATCTTCCGCAAAACGCAGGATCGTTTTGTGCTGCATATTTAAGGAGGGAGAACAATGGAACCGATCATCAAAGTGGACAATGTTTCCATGTGCTTCAACCTCTCCAAGGAAAAGCATGAGAGCCTGAAGGAATACTTCCTTGCCATGGTGCAGGGGCGGCTGCAGTACGACGAGTTTTACGCCCTCAAGGACGTGAGTCTGGACATCATGCCCGGCGACTTCTACGGCCTTGTGGGTCTGAACGGTTCGGGCAAGTCCACCCTGCTCAAGACCATCGCGGGTGTGTACAAGCCCAGCAAGGGCAGGGTGACGGTGGGCGGCACCATCGCCCCGCTCATCGAGCTGGGCGCGGGCTTCGATATGGATCTGACCGCCCGCGAGAACATCTATCTCAACGGCACGGTGCTGGGCTTCTCGCCCAAGTATCTGGACGAAAAGTTCGACGAGATCGTGGAGTTCAGCGAGCTGCAGAATTTTCTGGATGTGCCGCTCAAAAACTACTCCTCAGGCATGGTGGCGCGCATCGGCTTTGCCATTGCCACCATCACCAAGCCCGATATCCTCATTGCGGACGAGGTGCTTTCGGTGGGCGACTTTTTGTTCCAGCAGAAGTGCGAAAAGCGGATGCAGGAGCTGATGGCAGGCGGCACCACGGTCATTCTGGTGTCCCACTCCATCGAGCAGATCGAGCGCATGTGCAGCAAGGTGGCATGGCTGAGCCACGGCCATTTGAAAATGAACGGAGATACCGCAACGGTCTGCGCCGCCTACAAGGCGACCCAGCGCGGTGAGGCATAAACCATGGATCTGCGACTGAAACGTGCCAGAGAGCTGGCGGGCTATGCCGTGCAGCTGACGAAAGACGAGGGTCTGCCCGCCATGCTCAAACGGGGCGCGGGCTTTATCAAACGCCGCTGCTTCGGCAAACGCGCCCGCTATCTGCCCGCCCAAAAGGTGCTGGCAGCCCAGCGGGCAGAGATGGCGGGCAAAACGGCGGCAGACTGCGGCCTGCCCGGCATCAGCATCCTTACTCCGCTGTATAATACGCCTGAAAAATACCTGCGGGAGTTTCTGGATTCCTTCGTGAACCAGACCGCCCCCAACGGCCAGCTCTGCCTTGCGGATGCTTCCGATGCGGAGCACACCGCCGTACAGCGCATCGTTGAGGAATATCAGGCAAAATATCAACGCATCGTATACAAAAAGGTCGAAAACAAGGGCATTGCGGCCAATACCAATGCCGCCGCGCAGCTGGCATCGGGCGAATATCTGGCGCTGGCCGACCACGACGACATCCTTGCGCCCCATGCCCTGTACACCATGGGCAAGGCCATTTTGCAGCTGCGGCAGCGCGGCGAGCCGGACAGCTTTTTGTACAGCGACGAGGCACTGTTTGCAAAGAGCATCCGGCGGCCGCTCGCGGCGCATTTCAAGCCGGACTATGCCCCGGATTACCTGCTGTGCTGCAACTACATCTGCCATCTGGCGGTGTTCCGAAAGGCGCTGTGGGAGCAGCTGGGCGGCGAGCGCCCGGAGTGCGACGGCAGTCAGGATCACGATTTGTTCCTGCGGATCATCGAAAAAACCGGCGGCGCGGCGCATGTGCCGCAGGTGCTCTATTACTGGCGGGTGCACGCAGGCTCCACCTCCGGCGGTGCCGACGCCAAGCCCTACGTGGCGGCGGCGGCAAAAAAGGCGCTGGCCGACCACCTGACCCGCACCGGACGCACCGGCACCGTGGAGGACGGCCTGTTCCCCAGCACCTACCGGGTGAAGTGGGACATCGCGGGCACGCCGAAGGTGAGCATCCTCATCCCCAGCAAAGACCACACCGATGATCTGGATAAGTGCCTGCACAGCATCTGGACAAAGACCAGCTGGGAGAATTTTGAGGTCATCGTCATCGAGAACAACTCCACCGACCCGGCCACCTTTGCCTATTACAGGGAGGCGCAGCGGCGCTACGACGGCCTGCGGGTGGTCACCTACCCGCAGAAGGGCTTCAACTTCTCCGGCATCAACAACTTTGGCCGACAGTACGCCAGCGGGGATTATCTGCTGCTGCTGAACAACGACGTGGAGGTGCAGGGTGCCGGCTGGCTCACCGAGCTGCTGCGGCAGTGCGCCCATCCCGGCGGTGCGGCCATCTGCGGCGCAGAGCTGCTTTACCCGGACGGGACGCTGCAGCATGCGGGCGTCGTGACCGGCCTTGGCGGCTACGCGGGGCACAGCCACAAATACCGCAAGGCGGGCGGCAGCGGCTATCTGTTCCGCGCCGCAACCGTGCAGGATTTTTCCGCCGTTACCGGTGCCTGCCTGCTGGTCAAGGCCAGCGTGTGGGACGAAGTGGGCGGCCTGGACGAGGCCTTTGCGGTGGCCTTCAACGATGTGGATTTCTGCCTGCGGGTGCGGGATGCGGGGTACCGCATCGCGTGGACGCCTTACGCCCTGCTGACCCACTACGAGAGCAAGAGCCGCGGCGGCGACGAGAAAGACCCGGTCAAGGCGGCACGGTTTGCAGCCGAGCAGCAGCGCCTGTACGAGGTGCACGGCAGGGCGAACATCCTGCACGACCCCTACTATAACCCCAGCCTGACCATGGATCGGGAGGATTTTTCCGAGAGCAATGATCTGCGGAACCTGAAAGAGGGCAGGGTAACGGTAAGGTGGAGGGAATGAACCCTCTCAGGCGCACTGACGTGCGCCAGCTCCCCCGAAGGGGGAGCTTTATGCGCTGTGGAGGAAAAGAAAACCTTCTGTTTGCAGGAAAAACCTGCCGACTCGCAGGAAAAAAAGCTCCCCCCTTCGGGGGAGCTGTCATCGCGCAGCGATGGCTGAGAGGGTTATTAGGAGGAACACCAAATGAACATCAAAGGCCATTTTGAGACCATCACCCGGCATAAGCTCTTGGTGATGAAATACTGCTTTGCCTGCGGGCTTTACGAGCAGGGGCTTGCCCATGACCTGAGCAAATACAGCCCCACCGAGTTCATCCCGGGGTGCATCTATTATCAGGGCGACCACAGCCCCAATGAGGCCGAACGCGCCGCGCGGGGCTACACCTCGGCGTGGCTGCACCACAAGGGGCGCAACAAGCACCATCTGGAATACTGGATCGACTACAGCACCACAAAGGCCGGCCTTGCGGGCATGAAGATCCCGCTGCGCTACGTGTGCGAGATGGTGTGCGACCGGGTGGCCGCCAGCCGGATCTATCTGGGCGATCAGTACACCGATGCCTCCCCGTGGGAATACTACGAGCGCAGCAAAGACCACTATCTGCTCCACCCGGACACCCGCGCTTTGCTGGAAGAGCTGCTGAAAATGGTGCGCGACCTCGGGCAGGAGCGCACCTTTGAGCACATAAAGTACCTGCTTGGCTGCGAGAAGGATTACTGAGAGCAATATTTTATGCGACCCCGCCGGAGAAATACCGGCGGGGCTTTTTGCTGCCCTTTTGCCCCACAAAACACGGCACGGCTCAAAAAACCATGCGCACCTATGACAAAAGGCAGACCTATTTTTTGTTTTATCTGCGAATTGACGAGACCCTATAGGGGGGGTAAAATGGAGAAAACAGGCCGGAGGGGTTCGGCCTGAGCTGTGAGACACCTTTTTGACAAAGGAGGAACGAAAAATGAAACTCTTCAAAAAACTGGCAGCGGCCATGCTGGTAGCTGCTCTGGCACTGACCATGGTGGGCTGCGGCGGACGCAGCAGCTTTGTGGATCAGGTGAAAGACGTGATCTCGGACTTGTGCGCAATAGAAGACAAGGAGCTCACAAACGCAAATGAGCTGGATGCGCTGGCGGCAAAGCTGGTGGCAGAGGCAGACAAGGCTGCAGCAAAGCCTGAAAATAAGGACAAACCGGTTCTGGAGCTGCTTACCGATAATGCAGTCGTAACGGCTGCGGGGATCGATGCTGCAAAGGAAACTTACCGTGTATCGGCCGTTGAAAACTATAAGCTGCTCAGCAGCACAGTAAATAAAGAGAAGGCAATACTGCTTGCAGAAGCGTTGGTAGATGGTACAAGTAAGAAAATCGGCAACGGTAGTCAGGATGCGAACAGCTACGGCCTTGCCATGGGTAAGATCAATGGCAAAGAGTATGTTGTCATGCTGATGAACGGACAGTCGACGTTCTGAGAGCAGGATGCTCATAGGCTGATAGGAGCATAAAGGAGGAATAAAACCATGAAATTGTTCAAGAAACTGGCAGCTGTCGCATTGGCGGCGGTTCTGGCACTGGCGATGGTGGGCTGCGGCAGCAGCGCTTCGCTGAAGGATGAACTGCTGAAGGTGGCAATGGATCAGATGACTGTGCGGGGCGGAACCGCAAACCACAGCAAGGAGCTGGACGCATTGGCGGCAAAGCTGGTGCAGGAGGCAGACAAGGTCGCCGGGCAGGACGCGTACAAGGGCAAGGATGTAAAAAAGATCCTGACAGCCGACGATGTCGTGAAGGCGGCCGGCATTACCGCAAAAGATGCGTATATCCTCAATGCAGCTCCGAATGTTCAGTTCAAGAGCAGCGGAACGTATATGGAGCTCTTCAAGATGCAGTGGATACTGGAGGCCGTCAACTTTTTTACTGACAGTGGATCCAACAAAGCCGTGAAGATCGGAACGATCACGCTGGGCAACAATGTTGACATCGGCATGGCAATGGGCAAGATCGGCGGCAAGGAATACATTGTGATCCTTTATGCCAACCACGCGGCATAACACCTTTTAAGAAAAAGCGTTTCGGCGCAGCACCCCGGCACACGGAAAACCCCTCCGTGTGCCGGGGCTTTTTGCTGCCCTTTTGCCCCGCAAAACACAAAACCCCCGACCCGGGCGGCGCGTGCCGTTCAGGCTGGGGGCGGTGGTTTTTGCGGCAGAAAGGATGTTACTGCTCGTTTTCGTAGATCTGGATGTAGCGCGGGGCGCTCTTATCCTGCCAGAACAGCAGCAGGCCGGTGGACACTACGGCGAGAGCCGTGAGGATGGCAAGCAGCGCTTTGAGAACTTTCATGGTCAGAAGCCTCCTTGGAAAGTCTTGCGCGGAGCGGGGGACGTTCCGCAGGTTTTGGTTGCATCCAGTATATCATAATCCGGCCGGAAAGGCAAACCTCCGCAGAGGAAAGAAAAAAGGAAAAAATACGGTGGTTATACAAATCTAACCGCGAAAAAATGAAAAGAAAGTTCAGGAAAATGCATCATTTCCGCGCCATTGTCGTTGACTTCCCACGCCAAAATGATACAATAAGTGTGTTAAGCAGCTGCTGTCCCTGTACCAGTGCGCCTGCATGGGCGTGGGGGCGGCAATTCAAGCAGAATGGGGGATTTGAATTCCATGTTGAACAAGCTGAAACGTGCGGCGCTTGGCGCGCATACGCCGCATGACAAGGCAACTGCTGCAAGCAAACCGGTCCCGATGCCTCTGCCCGCGCAGGTACGCATCCTGATGAGCCAGCACATTGGCGCTCCCGCAAAAGCTCTGGTCAAAAAGGGCGACGAGGTGTTCGTTGGCACAAAGATCGGCGAAGCCGGCGGCTTTGTCTCCGCAAATATCCACTCCAGTGTTTCCGGCACCGTGGCTGCCGTGGAGCCGTTCCGTCTGTCCAATGGCCGTATGTGCGACTCTGTCGTCATCAAGACCGATGGCAAGCAGACCGTAGACCCCGCTGTCAAGGCACCGGAAGTGACCGATAAGGCGAGCTTCCTCAAGGCTGTGCGCGAGTGCGGCCTTGTGGGTCTGGGCGGCGCAGGCTTCCCGACCGATGTCAAGCTCCAGCCCAAGCAGCAGGTCGATACCCTGCTGATCAACGCTTCCGAGTGTGAAGTGTGGCTGACCAGCGACACGCAGGAGATGCTGAACTGCAGCGACGATATCATCCGCGGCATCAAGGCCGTGCTGCAGTACACCGGCATCCCGAAGTGCATCATCGGCATTGAGAACAACAAGCCCGAGTGCATCGACCTGCTGTGCAAAAAGACCAGCGGCGACTCCACCATCGAGGTCAAGCCCCTGCCCAGTGTCTACGGCACCGGTGCAGAGCTGATCCTGATCGAGAAGTGCCTTGGCCGCGAGGTGCCTCACGGCGGCCTGCCCGCCGATGCAGGCGCCATCGTCATGAACGTGACCAGTGTTTCCACGCTGGGCAAGTATCTGGCGACCGGTATGCCGGTGGTCGAGCGCACCATCACCGTGGACGGCGACGCCTGCGCAAAGCCCCAGAACATCGTTGTCCCCGTGGGCACTGCCTATCAGGACATCATCGATTTTGCGGGCGTCAAGGGCGAGCTGGGCAAGGTGGTGGCCGGCGGTGCCATGATGGGCCCTGCCGTGCAGGATCTGAGCTACCCCACCACCAAGACCACCTCCGGCCTGATCTTCCTGAGCGAGGCTGCCGCACAGCCCGCTCCCGTCAACCCCTGCATCCGCTGCGGCCGCTGCGTCGAGTACTGCCCCATGGGTCTGGAGCCTGTGGAGGTCAATCAGGCTTACGCGGCACGCGATGTGCAGGAGCTGGGTAAGCTGCATGCAGACTACTGCTTCAACTGCGGCAGCTGCTCGTTCGTCTGCCCGGCCAAGCGCCCTGTTACCCAGATGATGAGTCTGGCAAAGGCGTTCTACCTTGGTGAAATCAAAAAAGGAGGCAATAAGTAATGGATACGAAGCTTATTGTTTCGGCTTCCCCGCATGTGCGCAGCGAAGAGACCACCCAGAGCCTGATGGCCAACGTGATCGTCGCCCTGTGCCCCTGCGTGGTGGCCTCTGCCATCATTTTCGGCGTGCGCGCACTGCTGGTCACCGCAGTGTCCGTGATCGCCTGCGTGGCCTTTGAGTGGCTGTACTGCAAGCTGCTCAAGAAGCCGAACCCCGTCAGCGACCTGTCCGCTGTGGTCACCGGCATCATTCTGGCCATGAACGTGCCCGTGGGCATGCCCATCGGCCAGCTCATCATCGGTGATCTGGTGGCCATCGTCATCGTCAAGCAGCTGTTCGGCGGCATCGGCATGAACTTTGCCAACCCCGCTCTGGTGGGCCGTATCGTGCTGTTCATCAGCTTTGCCGGTTCCATGAACAAGTGGGTGTTCCCGGATGCAGCGGTGGATCAGCTGTCCAGCGCTACCCCGCTGGCTGTGGCCGATAAGTCCAAGCTGAGCCTGCTGGATCTGTTCATGGGCATCCACGGCGGTGTGCTGGGCGAGACCTGCGCACTGGCTATCGTGCTGGGCCTTATCTATCTGGTGGCCACCAAGACCATCAGCATCGCCATCCCGGCTTCTTACGTCGGCAGCATGTTCGTGTTCTACCTCATCGCTACCCACAGTGTGCACGAGGCTCTGGTTGCCGTGCTGAGCGGCGGCCTGCTGTTCGGCGCTGTGTTCATGGCTACCGACTACGTTACCAGCCCCTTCACCCTGAAGGGCAAGCTGGTGTACGGCGTGGCACTGGGCATCGTCACCTTTGCCATCCGTTACTGGGGCAGCTACACCGAGGGCGTGTCCTTCGCACTGCTGTTCATGAACCTGTGGGTCCCGTACATCAATGATCTGACCCGTCAGACCCCGTATGGCTATGTGAAGCCTGCAAAGAAAGCGAAGGAGGGTGCTGGCAAATGAGTAAGACTGCAAATTCCAGCTGGGAAACCACCGGTAAGCCCATCGTTGTGCTGACCGTCATCTCTCTGATCGTCAGCCTGCTGCTGGCTCTGGTGAACGGCATGACCGCTCCCGTTATCAAGGAGAACACCCGCCGCACCACGCTGGCTGCTTATGTCAGCGTGATGCCCTCTGTTTCGGACGCAGCTACGCTGGAGGAAGTGACCGACTACACCACCGCCAATGTTACCGGTGTGGTAAAGGCTCCCGATGGCGGCATTGCCATCAAGGCCGAAGAAAAGGGCTTTGACGGCGGCATCCTGACCGTCATCATGGGCTTCGACGCCAACGGCGCCGAGACCGGCATCTGGGTCGACGCTTCCACCCAGACCAAGGGCATCGGCTCCAACGTGAGCAATGACGACTTCCTGGCGCAGTTCGACGGCATGGACGGCACCCAGAACATTGTGATGAATCAGGATTACGACGCATACAGCGGCGCAACCATTTCGTCCACCGCTCTGTTTGCTGCCATCAATGACTGTGTCAACTGCTACAACGAGCTGGCGTAAAGGAGGTTGGTAAGAAATGGCACAAGAAAATAAGTCCAAGGTAAGCATCCTTACCAACGGCATTATCAAAGAAAACCCCGTTCTGCGTCTGGTTCTGGGCACCTGCTCCATTCTGGCCGTTACCACGGCAGTTTCCAGCGCACTGGGCATGGGCGCCGCCTTCACCTTCGTGCTGGTGTGCTCCAATATCATGATCTCCCTGCTGCGGAAGGTCATCCCCGGCAAGGTGCATCTGCCCTGCTACATCGTTATCATTGCAGGCTTTGTGACCATCGTGCAGATGTTCATGCAGGCCTACATGGAAAGCCTGTACAACGCTCTGGGCGTGTTCCTGCCCCTGATCGTTGTCAACTGTATCATTCTGGGCCGTGCCGAGATGTTCGCCTGCAAGAACAGCATCGTGGACTCCGCACTGGACGGCGTGGGCATGGGCGTTGGCTACACCCTCACCGCTACCCTGATGGCCTCCATCCGTGAGATCCTGGGCAGCGGCACATGGCTGGGCTTCCAGGTGATCCCGGAAAGCGTTGCCAAGGTCTCCATCATGACGCAGGCTCCCGGTGCATTCTTCTGCTTTGGCCTGTTGATGGCCGGCTGTGTGTGGCTGGAAGGCAAGCTGGACGCCCGCATCGAGCGCAAGAGCTGCTGTGATCTTGACAATCTGAAGAAGGAGGCGGAATAAGATGCTCGTCAAACTCGCTGCGATCTTCTTCAGCATGATCCTGGTCAACAACTACGTGCTGGTGAAGTTCTACGGTATCTGCCCGTTCCTGGGCGTTTCCAAAAAGCTGGATTCCGCTGTCGGTATGTCCGGCGCTGTTATCTTCGTCATGTTCATGGCAACGGCTGTGACCTTCCCCATCCAGATCTTCATTCTGGATCCGGCTGGTCTGAGCTACCTGCAGACCATCGTGTTTATTCTGGTCATCGCTGTGCTGGTGCAGTTCATCGAGATCTTCCTCAAGAAGTACATCGTTGCGCTGTATAACTCTCTGGGCGTTTACCTGCCCCTGATCACCACCAACTGCTGCGTGCTGGCTGTCACCATTCTGGTCGTGGGCGACTACGGTGCAGATGTGGCGGCACACGGTTTTGGCTACGCTTACATCGAGGCACTGATCTGCGCCATTGGTGCAGGCTGCGGCTTTATGCTGGCCATGGTCATGTTCAGCGGCGTGCGTAAGCGCGTGGAAGCCTGCGATCCCCCGGCACCCTTCAAGGGTCTGCCCATCACCCTGATCGCAGCAGCAATCACCAGCCTGTCCTTCATGGGCTTCGGCGGCATCGTCGAAAACCTGTTCAATGTTACGCTGTAAGGGAGGAACAGGATTATGAATATTGCATCTGCTGTTATCCTGTGCACCATCGTGGGCGCTGTGGGTGCCATCGTTCTGGTGGCTGCCGCAAAGTTCATGGCGGTCGAGGAAGACCCCCGCATTGAAGAAGTTACCAACTGTCTGGCCGGCGCAAACTGCGGCGGCTGCGGCTACGCAGGCTGTGCCGACTACGCAAAGGCTGTCGTCATGGACGGCGTGCCCTGCGACAAGTGCGCACCCGGCGGCCCCAAGGCTGCCGCTGCCATCGCCAAGATCATGGGCGGCACGGCCAGCGCCGTGGAGAAGAAGGCTGTGGTGCAGTGTCAGGGCAATTCCGAGCACTGCAAGCCTGCTTACGATTACAAGGGCATCCAGACCTGTGCAGCAGCTGCTGCGCTGTACGGCGGCCCCAAGACCTGCTCCTTTGCCTGCGTTGGTCTGGGCGACTGCACCAAGGTGTGTAAGTTCGATGCCATCCACATTGTGGACGGTGTTGCCAAGGTGGACAAGGACAAGTGCACCGGCTGCGGTGCCTGCGCAAACATCTGCCCCAAGCAGGTCATCATGATCGACGTGGGCGGCCCGCGCAAGCCGGTGGTCATGTGCTCCAACAAGGACAAGGGTCCTGTGGCTATGAAGGCCTGCACCACCTCCTGCATTGCCTGCGGTATGTGCGAGCGCACCTGTAAGTTCGACGCCATCCATGTTGTGGACGGCGTGGCTCGCATCGACTACGACAAGTGCAAGGGCTGCGGCATGTGTGCCCAGAAGTGCCCCAAGCACATCATCCTTTTCCCGCTGAAGGACGACCCCAATCCCCCGAAGCCCGTGGTGAAGCCTGCTGCTCCCGCTGCTGCCCCCGCAGCAAAGCCGGAAGCCGCTGCTGAGGCAAAGCCTGAGACCAAGGCAGAGTAAACTGTAAAAACCAAAGCCCGCCGTGCAGCGATGCCCGGCGGGCTTTTTGCATGAAAATGATTGGAAATGCCCTCCGCGCTGCTCTGGGCATAATTCAAGGAAATATTCTTCTGGATCTCGGTAGAACGGAACGCCTGCGGGCGTTCCGTTCTACCATTTTCACAAGAAAGGTCGCAGAGATGAGATGCATTTTCCCGTTACAGCCCCTCTCGTGAAAAAAGCGTTTGGAGCACTCCGCAGAGTGCGACAAACGCGAAATTAAAAATGATTTTTCCGCTGAAGATGCCCAGAGCGCAAGCGGAGGGCATTTCAAATCGTCCATGCCCTGACGGGCTTTTTGCAACTTTTTGTAAGAAAATCCGGTTGCAATGATGCGGAATTATGGTTAAATAGAGGGAGGATATTTTCACAGAAAGAGGACGATTATGGAACAACAGAACACGCGCCTGCGCAATACAGGCTTTCTGACCTTCTTCTTCAGCGGCATCTGCTCCATCAGTGCGGGCGTGGTCGTCAGCCTGCTGCAGGAGCGGTACGGCTTTGCCTATGGCATGACCGGTACCCTGCTTTCGCTGATGAGCGTGGGCAACCTGCTGGCGGGGCTGCTGATTGGAATGCTGCCCAGCGTGCTGGGCATGAAACCCAGTGTGCTGCTGCTGACCATCGGCTACGCGGCAGGCTACGGCATCATGGGACTGACGGGAGCAGAAATTTTGCTGGCAGCGGCCTTTTTTGTGGTTGGAATCGCCAAGGGCAGTGTCATCAACACCTGCACCATTCTGGTCAGCGACAATTCTGCCGACCGCACCCGCGGCATGAATCTGATGCACAGCTGCTACGCCTGTGGTGCACTGCTGTGCCCCTTCCTGATCGCGGCAGCAGCCCGGGTAAGCACCGAACTGGCGGTCTTTCTGCTGGCAGCCGTGGGCTTTGTGCTCTGGCTGGTGTACGTCTTTACCCCGCTGCGCGGCGGCAAGGCTAAGAATGCCAAGGAAAAGCAGGCCATTGACTGGAGCTTTCTGCGTTCGGCACGGTTCTGGATGCTGACCGGCCTTTTGTTTTTCCAGAACGCTGCAGAGCAGAGCGTTAACGGCTGGATGGTCACCTACTTCAAGGGCAGCGGCATTATTGCGGGCACGCTGGCGGCCTACACCGTCACGGTCATGTGGGGTGCGACGCTTGTGGGACGGCTGCTCATCGCCTTTGTGTTCCCCCTTAAAAATCCCCGCAAGGCCATGGTAGGCATGAGCGTACTGTGCACCGTGTTCTATGTGCTGCTGGTCATGGCGCACACGCAGGGCGCAGCCGTTGCGCTGCTGTTTGCGTTTGCGTTCTCGATGGCGGGGCTGAACCCCACTGCCGTTGCCAGCGCAGGCCGCATGACCAGCGTCACCAGCATGGGCATCATGCTGCCGGTCGCCTCCAGCGGCGCGATCCTCATGCCGTGGATCATTGGCATCGTGGCCGAAAAGGCGGGTCTTGCCGCCGGCATGGCGTCCAATATCGTGCCCTGTGTGGGGCTGATCGTGTTCACGATCCTTGTGGCAAAGCTGCCGGAGGAATAAACAAAAAGCCCGTCTGCACGAACCTTGCCGTGCAAACGGGTTTTCGTTATCTCTCAATCCCTCTTGCCTTTGCGCTGAACTCGCACCCGCAGTAATCCTGCCGATACAGGCCGTATTCCTCCGAAAGCTGCAGGCTGCGCAGGTAGCCGTTGTGCTTTTTGAAGTCTGAGGGCAGATGCTTGACCCCGAATTCCGCTTCCAGCTCTTGCCCGATGGCGTTGATGCGCTTGGCGTCCTTGTGGGGGCTGATGGACAGCGTGGTGGTAAACCAGTCAAAGCCGTTGTCCCGGGCGTACTGCGCCGCCCGGCGCATCCGCAGCCGGTAGCAGACCGTGCACCGGCTGCCCCGTTCCGGCTCGGTCTCAAGGCCGGTGACGGCGGAGTAGAACTCCTGCGGGTCGTAAGTGTCCTCCACAACGGTCACACCCAGAGGATGGGCTGCCGCAACGAACTTCTTCAGCTCCTCGCCGCGGCGGTGGTATTCCTCCGCAGGCCAGGTGTTTGGGTTATAGTAGAGCACCGTGATCTCGAAATACTGGCACAGCTGCTCCAGCACGGCGCTGGAACAGGGGCCGCAGCAGGCGTGCAGCAGAAGCCGCGGACGGGCGGTGCCCAGATCTTTGAGCACGGCATCCATTTGCTGGGCAAAATTCAATTGAGTTGCCATTTTTATCGTCCTTTGCTATACTGATTGAGAAAATTCCTTAAAAAGCTCGCCCCTTCGGGAGAGCTGGCATTGCACAGCAATGACTGAGAGGGTTTGTTTTCTTATTATAGCATATTCCGCTTGAAAATACAGGAGGTGCCGTTATGACACAGGAAAAGATCGCACGCATCAACGAGCTTGCAAAAAAGAGCAAGACCACCGGCCTGACCGAAGCCGAGAAGGCCGAGCAGCAGGCTCTGCGCCGTGAGTATATTGAGGATATGAAGGCCAGCCTGCGCGCTCAGCTGGCCAATACCTCCATTCAGGAGCCGGACGGCACCGTCCACAAGGTGACCCGCCGCACCGATCTCGGAAAGCCGCGCAGCTGAACGTACAATTTTACAGCCTTATTTTTGGAGGGAAACACAGCCGAAAGCCGCGTTTCCCTCTTTTTTTGCACAGAAAACTGTGCTATACTATACTCGCATTGGTATGTGCAGAGCGTATGCCTGCCGGTGCGTTTCCCCAAGGTGGCGTATCCCGGGCAAGGTGCACGGAAAAGGCTGTCTTTTGAAAAAATGATAAAGAGGTCATTTATTATGCTTACTGCAATTACGGGTATCAACTGGGGCGATGAAGGCAAGGGCCGCATGGTCGACCTCATCAGCCAGGAGTATGACATCGTTGCACGCTATCAGGGCGGCAACAACGCCGGTCACACGGTCAAGAATGAGCGCGGCAAGTTCGTGCTGAACCTGCTGCCCTCCGGCATCCTGCGCCCCAATGTCGTCTGCGTCATGGGCAACGGCATGGTCATCGACCCGCATCATCTGGATGGTGAGATCAACAAGCTGCGGGAGCAGGGCGTTGAGATCAGCCCCAAGAACCTGAAGATCTCTGACCGTGCAACCATCACCATGCCCTACCATGTGGAGCAGGATGGTCTGGAGGAGGCTCGTCTGTCCAAGACAGGCGCACAGTTCGGCTCCACCAAGCGCGGCATCGCCTACGCTTATGGTGACAAGTACATGAAGAAGACCCTGCGCATGGGCGACCTGCTGCATCTGGACGATGCTGTGAAGAAGCGTCTGGTCACCATGGTGGATTCCAAGAATCTGGTCATGGAGGGCAGCTACAACGCAGCACCCATCAGCGTGGACGAAATGTGGAGCTGGCTCGAAAAGTATGCCGCCATCTTCAAGGACTACATCTGCGATGTGGGTCAGTATCTGGCGGACGCCGACGCCGAGGGCAAAAAGGTGCTGTTTGAGGCACAGCTGGGCGCTCTGCGCGACATCGATTTCGGCATTTACCCCTACACCACCTCTTCCAACGTCATCGGCGCTTACGCCCCCATCGGCGCAGGCATCCCGGGTCACAAGCTGCACAACTCCATCGGCGTCATGAAGGCTTACTCCTCCTGCGTGGGCGACGGCCCCTTCGCTGCCGAGCTGGCAATGACCGAAGAGGAAAAGCACGACCTGCGTGAGGCTGGCCACGAGTACGGTGCCGCCACCGGCCGTCCCCGCCGCGTAGGCCCCATCGATCTGGTGGCGAGCCGCTACGGTGTATTCTGCCAGGGCTGCGATGAAGTTGCCCTGACCCTGCTGGACGTGCTGGACTACATGGAAAAGATCCCCATGGTCACCGCATATAAGCTGACCGACGGCAGCACCACCACCCGCTTCCCCATGGGTGAAGCTCTGGATACCGCACAGCCCGTGGTGGAGTATCTGCCCGGCTGGCACTGCGATATCACCGCGGCCCGCAAATGGGAAGACCTGCCCAAGGAAGCACAGGACTACGTGGAATATCTGGAAAAGGCCGTTGGCTGCAAGATCACCTATATCTCGGTGGGTGCCGAGCGTGAGGCCTACATCCACCGCGTCTGATGTTCCCGGCGGCCCCGAATGTTTCAGAAAAGGAAGCGTCACAGATGTTTGATATCATTACCGACAGCGCGTGCGACCTGACGCTGGATACGACCCGGCAGCTTGGCGTTGAGGTCGTGCCATTCTACGTCTCGCTGGACGGCGAGCACTACCGCAAGGAGGGCACCGAGATCGCTGTGCGGGACTTCTACCAGTTCATGGTGGACAACCCCGCGGCCTATCCAAAGACCAGCCTTGCCTCCATCGAGGACTTTGAACGTACATTCCGTACCCATGCTGAAGCCGGCAGGGATGTGCTGTGTCTGGTGTTCACCGGCAAGATGAGCGGCTGCGTGGGCAGCGCCCGCAATGCCCGGGATCTGGTGCTGGAGGATTTCCCTGATGCCCGCATCGAGGTCATCGACAGCGCAGCGGCTACCGTTACCGAGTCCACCATGGTGGAAAACGCCGTGGCCATGCGGGACGCAGGCTGCACGCTGGACGAGACCGTGACCTGGCTGGAAGCAGAGAAGGCCACCAACCAGATCTTCTTCACGGTGGGCAATCTGGATTACCTCATCAAGGGCGGACGCATCGGCAAGGTAACGGGACGTGCTGCCAACATGCTGGGCATCAAGCCGATGATCCTGTTCAAGGACGGCGAGATCTTCTCCGGCGGTGTGGCACGCGGACGCCAGAAGAGCTTTGAAAAAGCGCTGGAACAGCTGATGAACTATCTGGATGCCCACGGCGGTACCCCGGACGATTACCGCATCACGGTGGGCTACGGTTACGATGCCGACGAGGGCAAGCGCCTGTGGATGCAGACGCGTGCCGCCCTGCGCGCAAAGTACCCCGGTGCGCAGTGTGAGGTGGGTCTGCTGCAGATCGGCTGCACCATTGCCGTGCACACCGGCCCCTATGCGCTGGGCATGGGTGTGATGCGCCGCTGGAAAAAGCGGGGCTGAGACCTTATATAAAATATAAATAAGCGTGGCACCGCATGGCTGAAAAAGCTGTGTGGTGCTTTTTTGTTGAAAAAATGTGATTTGCAAACTTTTTATGAACCCTATTGACAAAGTGGGGAAACAGGAGTATATTTTTAGCAGTCGAACAGATAGAGTGCTAAAACAAGCAAAACCGGTTCGGCAGGAGGTGCTTGAAATCGTGAAACAACTGAAAAATCGCCGCTGCTTCCCGTTCGGCAGCATCTCTGCGCCGGGATTTTAGCAAATGGCTGTCGTGTCCGCTAAAATGAACCTTCCGGTATGAATGGAGGCTTGACTTTATGAATACCAATCAATATACGCAGAAAACGCTGGAAGCTCTGCAGGCAGCGCAGCAACTGGCTGTGGAGTATCAGCATAACCAGCTGGAACCCGAACATCTGCTGCACGCACTGGCATCACAGGAGCAGGGTCTGATCCCGCAGCTGCTGCAAAAGATGAATGTGGATCCCGGCAGCTTCGCCGCTGCTGTGGCCGAAAAACTCTCGGCTCTGCCGCGGGTGTCCGGCTCCGGCCGTGATCCCGACAAGGTCTATATTTCGCAGGCCACCGATAAGGTGCTCAGCGCCGCTGCCCGCGAGGCAAAGGCCATGAAGGACGACTATATCAGCGTCGAACATGTGTTCCTCGGCCTGCTGGATGAGCAGGATCAGAATACGGCGGAGCTGTTCCGCGCATTCAGCATTGCAAAGGATCAGTTCCTGCAGCAGCTCACGGCAGTGCGCGGCAACCAGCGTGTGACCAACGACAATCCCGAGGAGACCTACAACGCCCTGCAGAAGTATGGTCAGGATCTGGTAGACCTTGCCCGCAAGCAGAAGCTGGATCCCGTGATCGGCCGCGATCAGGAGATCCGCAACGTGATCCGCATCCTGTCCCGTAAAACCAAGAACAACCCCTGCCTGATTGGTGAGCCCGGCGTTGGCAAGACCGCCATTGCAGAGGGGCTTGCACAGCGGATCGTGCGCGGCGATGTGCCCGAGAACCTGAAAGACCGCATCGTGTTCAGTCTGGACATGGGCGCTCTGGTGGCCGGTGCGAAATACCGCGGCGAGTTCGAGGAACGCCTGAAGAGCGTGCTGAACGAGGTGAAGAAGAGCGAGGGCAAGATCATCCTCTTCATCGATGAGTTGCACACCATCGTGGGTGCCGGCAAGACCGACGGCGCAATGGATGCAGGCAACCTGCTTAAGCCCATGCTGGCCCGGGGCGAGCTGCACTGCATCGGCGCCACCACGCTGGACGAGTACCGCCAGTATATCGAGAAGGATCCCGCTCTGGAGCGCCGCTTCCAGCCGGTACAGGTGGATGAGCCTACCGTTGAGGACACTATCTCCATCCTGCGCGGCCTGAAGGAACGCTACGAGGTGTTCCACGGCGTCAAGATCAACGACAGCGCCCTGATCGCTGCTGCCACCCTGTCCGACCGCTATATCACGGATCGTTTCCTGCCGGATAAGGCCATCGACCTTGTGGATGAAGCCTGCGCCATGATCAAGACCGAGATGGACAGCATGCCCAGCGAGATGGATGATCTGGCACACCGCATCACCCAGCTGCAGATCGAGCAGGTGAGCCTGAAAAAGGAGACCGACGCCCTGAGCCAGAGCCGACTGAAGGATCTGGAAAAGGAGCTGGCCGAGCTGCAGGACAAGTTCCGCAGCATGAAGGCAAAGTGGGAGAACGAGAAGAACGCCATCGGCAAGGTGCAATCCCTGCGTGAGCAGATCGAGCAGACCAACGCCGACATTGAAAAGGCCCAGCGCGAGTACGACCTGAACAAGGCCGCTGAGCTGAAATACGGCAAGCTGCCTCAGCTGCAGAAACAGCTGGAAGAGGAAGAGAAGATCGCCGCCGCCAAGAAGGAGGACAGCCTGCTGCGTGACCGCGTGACCGACGAGGAGATCGCCCGCATCGTGGCACGCTGGACGGGCATCCCGGTGGAGAAGCTGGTGGAAGGCGAGCGCGAGAAGCTGCTGCATCTGGATGATGTGCTGCATCAGCGGGTCATCGGTCAGGATGAGGCTGTGACCAAGGTGAGCGAGGCCATCCTGCGCAGCCGTGCGGGCATTGCCAACCCCAACCGCCCCATCGGCAGCTTCCTGTTCCTTGGCCCTACCGGCGTGGGCAAGACCGAGCTGGCAAAGGCACTGGCACAGGCATTGTTTGACGACGAGCGCAACATGGTGCGAATCGATATGACCGAGTATATGGAGAAGTTCAGCGTCAGCCGCCTGATCGGCGCGCCTCCGGGATACGTCGGTTACGAAGAGGGCGGCCAGCTGACCGAGGCTGTGCGCCGCAAGCCCTACAGCGTGGTGCTGTTCGATGAGGTGGAAAAAGCCCACCCCGATGTGTTCAACATTCTGCTGCAGGTGCTGGACGATGGCCGCATTACGGATAGTCAGGGTCGCACCGTGGACTTCAAGAACACGGTCATCATCCTTACCTCCAACCTTGGCAGCGACATCATCCTGAACGATCTGGAGCAGCGCCGCGCCAACGGCTCCAACGAGTTGAGCGAGGAAGCAAAGCACCAGATCGACCAGCTGCTGAAGAGCAAGTTCCGCCCCGAATTTTTGAACCGTCTGGATGAGATTGTCTACTACAAGAGCCTGACCAAGGACGAGATGCGCAGGATCGTGGATCTGCAGCTGCAGGATCTGCGCAAGCGCATGGACGAGGGCAAGCACCTCAAGCTGGAGGTCACCACCGCTGCCAAGGACTTCATCATTGATTCTGCCTACGACAGTGTGTATGGTGCACGTCCCATTAAGCGGTTCATCCAGAGCCGCGTGGAAACTCTGATCGCAAAGGCCATCATCAAGGGCACGTATGCTGAGGGCAATACCCTGACGGTGGACTGCGAGAATGGTGCTTTGACCCTGCGATAATGTGAATTTTACCTGTTTTGTACGGACTTTGCGGCCGGAAAGCTTGCACCATCGTACAGAATATGGTATGATTACAAATAACATTGATGTGCTTTTCATCGCGGAACAGCAACGATGGGGAGCACATTTTTGTATGTAAGAACATTTATCCCAAAACTCTCTCAGGCGCGTTGCGCCAGTGTGCGATATCCTGGGCAGCAGCACCTTTTGCGTGGAAGGGGCAGGCTGCGGGCGCACAGAAAAAAGCTCCCCCTTCGGGGGAGCTGGCATCGCGCAGCGATGCCTGAGAGGGTTCAAACAAAAAACAGAAAGTTGAGTGTGATTTCCCTTTTTATGGACGATGGCAGTATTACGCTTTTAGCGGCGTTGATCATCTTGGTGGCATTTTCCGCCTTTTTCTCCGCCTCTGAGACCGCATTTTCTTCCCTGAACCAGATCCGCCTGAAAAGCCGTGCTGAGGACGGCGATTCAGCAGCAGCCCGCGTGCTGGCTATGTCGGAAAAGTACGACAAGCTGCTCTCCACCATCCTCATCGGCAACAATATCGTCAACATTGCCGCAGCATCCATTGGCACGGTGCTGTTCACCCGCCTGCTGGACCCGGAGCGGGGCGCGACGGTGTCCACCATCGTGCTGACCGTTGTGGTGCTGATCTTTGGCGAGGTGACCCCCAAGAGCCTTGCAAAGGAGATGCCGGAGACGGTCGCCACGGCGGTTTCGCCCTTTTTGAATCTGCTGCTGATCCTGTTCACCCCGCTGACTTGGCTGTTTACCCAGTGGAAGCGCCTGTTGGGGCATTTCATCCACAGCACCGAGGAGGACACCATCACCGAGGGTGAGCTGATGACCATGGTCAGCGAAGCTGAGAATGACGGCGAGCTGACCGACCGAGAGAGCCAGCTCATCCGCAGCGCCATTGAGTTTGACGATGTGGAGGTGGAAGAGATCCTCACGCCCCGCGTGGATGTGATCGCGGTGGAGGACGATCTTTCGCTGGATGAGGTGGCCGATGCCTTTGCGGAATCGGGATATTCCCGTCTGCCCGTCTACCACGGCACCATTGACAATATCATTGGTGTGGTACATGAAAAGGACTTTTACCTTGGCCGTCTGCGCAAGGATACCACGCTGGAAGATCTTGTAAAGCCCACTCTTTACACCACCGGCTCCACCCAGATCTCCCAGCTGCTGCGCACCTTGCGTGAGCAGCACCATCACATGGCGGTGGTGGTGGACGAGTACGGCGGCACCGAGGGCATCATCACGCTGGAAGATATTCTGGAAGAGCTGGTAGGCGAGATCTGGGACGAGCACGACGAAGCGACCGAGGACTTCCGCAAACAGTCGGACGGCAGCTGGATCGTGCTGGGCAGCGCCGGTGTGGACGACCTGTATGAGAGGCTGGGCCTGCCGGAGGATGAGGATATCGACTCCAATACGGTCAACGGTCTGGTGCAGGAAAAGACCTGCCATCTGCCCAAGGTGGGCGACCGGTTCACGCTGGGCGAGTACGACGGTGTCGTGACCCGCACGGCAAAGCGCCGTGTGACCGAAGTGCGTCTGACCCCGGCGGAAAAGCCGGAACCGAAAAAGGATGAAGAGGAAAAGCCGCATTTCAATCGGCTGTCTGCCAAATAACCGCAAACAAAAAGCTGTGCGTTCGAATGAGCGTACAGCTTTTTTGCATGAAAGATGGAACTTACAATTAGGCTTATCAGTGAAAAAGTGGTTTGGAAATGACCGCAGTCATTTCCAAACCACAAATATCAAAAATAATTTCCACTGAAGATGCCCAGAGCGAAGCGGCGGGCATTATCAATGTTTTTACAGCAGAGGGATGCCTGCCTTGGCGCAGGCCTCACGGGTAGCGGCGTCCCAGACACTGGCCTGTACCTCGCCGATGTGGGCGCTGCCCAGCAGCAGCATGCACAGGCGGCTCTGGCCAATACCGCCGCCAATGGAGTAGGGCAGCTCACCGCTCAGCACAGCCTTGTGGAAAGGCAGCTCTCTGCGGTCATCACAGCCGGCCATGGTCAGCTGCCTGTCCATGCTCTCGGGGCTGACGCGGATGCCCATGCTGCTCAGCTCGTAGCTGCACTGCAGCGGGTCGTTCCAGAACAGCAGGTCGCCGTTCAGATCCCAGTCGTCATAGTCCGGGGCGCGGCCATCGTGGGGCTTTCCGCTTTTCAGCGGAGCGCCGATCTTCATCAGGAAGGTGGTGCCGTTCTCCTTCACGAAGGCGTTCTCGCGCTCCTTCGGGGTCAGACCGGGATACTTGTCCTCCAGCTCCTGCGTGGTGATAAAGGTCACATTGGGGCTGTGCAGAGGCAGCTCCTGCAGCTGAGGAAACATGGCGTGCAGGTTCATCTCGGTGGCGCAGACGGCGGACACGATGGAGCGCACCACGCTCTTCAGATAAGCCTCGTTGCGGTCTTCCAGGCGGATGACCTTTTCCCAATCCCACTGATCCACATAGACCGAGTGGAGATTGTCCAGCTCTTCGTCCCGGCGGATGGCGTTCATATCGCAGTACAGACCCTTGCCCACATGGAAGTCGTAGTCCTTCAGTGCCTTGCGCTTCCACTTTGCCAGCGACTGCACCACCTGTGCTTCGATGCCGCTGTCCTTGATGTCAAAGGTGACCTTGCGCTCTACGCCGTTCAGGTCGTCGTTCAGACCGGTGGATGCCTCCAGAAACAGCGGTGCAGATACGCGGTACAGATTCAGCGTGGCACACAGCGTGTCGGCAAACAGGCGCTTGACAGTGCCAATGGCGCGCTGCGTGTCGTACAGGTTCAGCGCGGGCTGATAGTTTTCCGGGATGATCGTTTTGCTCATAGCTTTTTACCCCTCTTTTTGTTTCGTCTGCCCCGTTTTCCCAGCACGGGGTGCAGCATTTCGGGTCGAAAAATACTGCTTTCATTATGGCATATTCTTTCATGAAAGTAAAGCGAAAAGCGAGAAAAACAGCAGCCTTGTCCGATTCGTCTCCATCTCGCACGGTTAACGTTAAAGCAAAAGACCAGAGTTGTAAAGCCTTTTGGCTAAATAACTCTGGTCTTTTTGTTAGAGCTTGTGCAACAGCCCCAGATCGGGATCAGATCAGCCGCCCAGATATGCGCTGCGCACGCGCTCGTTGGTCAGCAGCTCGGCACCGGTGCCTTCCATGACCACACGGCCGGTCTCAAGGACGTAGGCGCGGTCTGCCACGGAAAGAGCCATCTGTGCGTTCTGCTCCACCAGCAGGATGGTCATGCCTTCCTTGTGCACGTTCTGGATGATGTCGAAGATCTCCTGCACCAGCAGGGGAGACAGACCCATAGAAGGCTCATCCAGCATCAGCATGGAAGCGTTGCTCATCAGGGCGCGGCCCATCGCCAGCATCTGCTGCTCGCCGCCGGACATGGTGCCCGCCAGCTGCTTGCGGCGCTCCTTCAGGCGGGGGAACAGCTCAAACACCTTCTCCTTGTTGGGGGCAATGGTGGAGTTGGGCTGGGTGTAGGCACCCATGTCCAGATTTTCCTCCACGGTCATGTGCAGGAACACATGGCGCCCCTCGGGGACATGAGCGAGGCCGGCCTCCACGATCTTGTGGGCGCGCATGCCCTTGATGCTGCTGCCCTTGTACAGGATGTCGCCGGTGCGGGGCTTCAGCAGGCCGGAAATGGTCTTCAGGGTGGTGGACTTGCCGGCACCGTTGGCACCGATCAAAGTGACGATCTCGCCCTGATTCACCTCGAAGGAGATATCCTTGACGGCGTGGATGTTGCCGTAGTAAACGTTGATATTGTCGACCTTCAGTAACGTATCAGCCATGGCTTAGCCCTCCTTCTTGCCCAGATAGGCCTCGATGACCTGCGGGTTATTGCGGATCTCGTCCGGCGTGCCCTTGGCAATGATGCGGCCGAAGTTCAGCACGGCGATGCCCTCGCAGATGCCCATGACCAGACTCATGTCATGCTCGATCAGCAGCACAGCGATGTTGAACTCATCGCGGATGCGGCGGATGGTCTCGGTCAGCTCGGCAGTCTCAGAGGGGTTCATGCCGGCAGCAGGCTCGTCCAACAGCAGCAGCTTCGGGCTGGTGGCCAGTGCACGCATGATCTCCAGACGGCGCTGTGCACCGTAGGGCAGGCTGCCGGCCTGAACATTGGCAAGGTCTGCCATGTGGAAGATGTCCAGCAGCTCCAGAGCACGCTCGGTGCACTTTTTCTCTTCCTTCCAGTAGTTGGGCAGGCGGATCAGGGAGGAGGCCAGATTGTACTTCATGGATTCATGCAGGCCCACCTTGATGTTGTCGATGACGCTCAGTTCCTTGAACAGGCGGATGTTCTGGAAGGTGCGGGCCACGCCCATGCGGTTGACCTGATAGGTTTTTTTGCCGGCCGTGGGCATGCCATCGATCAGGATGGAGCCGCGGGTGGGCTGATAGACATTGGTCAGCAGGTTGAACACAGTGGTCTTTCCGGCACCGTTGGGGCCGATCAGACCGGTGATCTCATTGCGGCCGATCATCAGATTGAAGCCGTCCACGGCGGTCAGACCGCCGAAATCGATGCCCAGCTCACGCACGTCCAGAATGGGCTTCTTATCCTTGTCACGGTCGGTCAGAAAGCCGCCGGAGGGCACGCTGTTCAGCTTGGTCTGAAATTCACTCATGGTCTTTGCCCTCCTTTGCTTTCTTGCGGAACAGTTCGCCGTTCATGGCTTTTTCCACGATGCGGCTCATGGAGAAGTCATAGCTGCCCAGCAGACCGCCCGGACGGAAGATCATCATCAGGATCAGCACCAGCGAGTAGACCACCATACGGTAGCTCTCAAAGCTGCGGGTCGCCTCGGGCAGGATGGTCAGAACGGTCGCGGACAGGATGGAGCCCAGCATGGAGCCCATGCCGCCCAGAACCACCATGACCAGGATCTCGATGGACTTCATGAAGCCGAAGGTGGAGGGATCCAGAACGCCCAGATAGCAGGCGTACAGGCCGCCGGCCAGACCGGCGAAGGCGGCAGAAAAGGCGAAGGCCATGACCTTGTAGTAAGTAGTCTGGATGCCGCAGCTCTCAGCTGCGATCTCATTGTCGCGGATGGCCAGCACAGCACGGCCATGGCGGCTCTTCATCATAGCGTGGATGGCAAAGCAGGTGATGACCACGCACAGGAATACGTTGGCGAAGTTGGAATATTTGGGGATGTTCTTCAGACCTTTTGCGCCATAGAACAGCTTGAAGCCCAGCACATCATCGATGTTGTTCAGGGTGATGCGGATGATCTCGCCGAAGCCCAGCGTCAGGATGGCCAGATAGTCGCCGGTCAGGCGCAGAGCGGGGATGCCGATCAGCACGCCGAACAGCGCAGCCACGATGCAGGCCAGAACCAGACCCACGACAAAAGCAACGCCGGAGGGCAGGTTGCTGTACTTGGTGAACAAAGCGCAGGTGTAGGCACCTACGGCCATGAAACCGGCGTGCCCCAGCGGCAGCTGCCCCAGATAACCGGTGGCAATGTTCAGCGAGACGGCCAGAATGATGTTGATGCCCACCGTGAGCAGAACCTTGTTCTGGTAGGTGGACAGCACGTTCCGGGTGAGGAAGGACAGACCCACGAACAGCAGAGCCACCAGCACGGCGTTCATCAGGTAGCGCACGGGCATTTTGAGCGTTTTGCGTTTGGTATTCATCTTCATGCCCTCCTTACACCTTTTCCTGAACCTTGCGGCCAAGGAAGCCGGTGGGCTTGACCAGCAGCACGATGATCAGGATCGCAAACGTGACGGCATCCTTCCATGCGGAAAGGCCGATGGCGGAAACAAAGCACTCGCACAGGCCGATGGCAATACCGCCGATCATAGCGCCGGGGATGGAGCCGATGCCGCCCAGAACGGCGGCGACGAAGGCCTTCAGACCCAGCATGGAGCCCATGGTGGGGGTGGCCTGCGGGTAGGAGCAGCAGTACAGCACCGAGCCGATGCCGGCCAGAGCAGAACCCACCGCAAAGGTGAAGGAGATGGTGCTGTTGACGTTGATGCCCATCAGGCGGGCGGCGTCCATATCCTCAGACACGGCGCGCATGGCCTTGCCGAGCTTGGTCTTCTGCACGAGGAAGGTGAGCACCAGCATGGACAGCACCGTGACCAGCAGGGTGATGACGGAGGTCAGACCCAGCGGAACCGCGCCCAGCTTGAAGGTCTTGTTGGTATAGTAGGCGGGAATGACCTTTGCACCCGAGCCGAGGATCAGCTCAGCGGTGTACTCCAGAAAGAAGGATACACCGATGGCGGTGATCAGCAGAGAGATGCGGGGCGCATTGCGCAGCGGGGTGTAGGCGATCTTTTCGATCACAACACCCAGCAGCGTGCAGGTGATGATGGTGGCACACACAGCCGTAACGGGGCCAAGGCCCAGCTGGTTCATCACGAACCAGGACATGTATGCACCGACCATGATGACATCGCCGTGAGCAAAGTTCAGCAGCAGGATGATGCCGTACACCATGCTGTAACCAAGAGCGATCAGTGCATAGATGCTGCCAAGGGACAGGCCGTTGATCAGCTGGCTGAAAAACACTGTCATGGACTGATACTTCCTTTCTTTGCGGCGGGATCTCCGCCTTTTTGGGAACACACTTTTTGTTTGCTAAAAAAGCGGAGACAGCCGAGCAGAACCTGTTCCGGCGGTCTCCGCAATGGATCTTTTCCTTCTGAACGCTGCTTTTATGCCGCACACCGGTGCGCAGGATCAAAGCAGATCAGAACATTTCCTTCAGGACAGGGGTTGCACCGTCGAAGCACAGGATCGCAGTCTGCTTGACGGGGTTGTGGTGCTCGTCGAAGGTGAAGGTGCCGGTGATGCCGTCAATGGTGCCGCCTGCGATGGCGTCGATGACAGCCTGCTTGTAGTCGTCAGAACCGGCTTCCAGACCAGCCTCTTCAGCAGCCTTGATGCCGTAGACGACGGTCATGGCAGCATCGTAGCCCAGAGGTGCAAAGCCGTTGGGGTACTCCTCGCCGTACTCTGCCTTATAAGCGTCCTCAAAGTCGGGGTTGGAGCCCTTTGCGTAGTTTGCGCAGAAGTAAGCATCCTTCAGCTGGTCGGCAGTGGCGTAGCCTTCCAGACCATCCCAGCCGTCGCCGCCCAGGAACGGAACTGCCAGACCAATGCTCTCGGCCTGCGCAAGGATCTGACCCACGTCCTGATAGTAGTTGGGGCAGAACACCACCTCAGGGTTCTTGCCAAGGATGCTGGTCAGCTGGGTCTTGAAGTCCACATCGCCCTCGGAGTAGCTCTCCTGATCGACGACGGTACCGCCCAAGCTCTCGAACTCGTTGACGAAGTTCTCTGCCAGACCCTCGTTGTAGTCAGCGCCCTTCTGGAAGATGACAGCTGCCTTGGTGTAGCCCAGCTTCTGGTAAGCGTAGTCAGCCATCTTGATGCCCTGGAACGGGTCGGTGAAGGTTGCGCGGAACACATTCTCGTTCACGGTGTCGGTCTCGGCATCGTAGGTGACAGCCTCAGCGGTAGCGGAAGCGGTGACCATGGGCATGTTGTAGTCTGCGCTCTCGGCAGCAACTGCCAGAGTCGGGGTGGTGGTAACGTCGCCCACCAGAGCGGTGATGCCCTGATCGCACATCTTGGTGAAGCAGGTGACAGCCTGCGTTGCATCGCCCTGCTCATCCATGGTGATGATCTCCAGCTGCTTGCCGTTGACACCGCCATCAGCATTGACCTGCTTCAGGTACAGAGTAGCGCCGTTGATAACAGCCAGACCGTAGACGGAAACATCGCCGGTCATGGGGCCCAGAACGCCGACCTTGATGGTATCGCCGGAAGCGGCAGAACCGGAAGCAGAACCGGTAGAAGCAGCAGCGCTGTTGGAAGAACCGCCGCAGGCTGTCAGAACACCGGCAGCGGCAGCAACGCCGGCAGCGGCCAGAAAGTTACGACGAGAAATCATCTTTTTCATAGTGAATATCCTCCTTCGGAGCATTCGTGTTTCAGTTATAAAAACGGAAGCAAGGCCTTCTTCCCTCAAAGCGACCTTGCTTCGTTATCAATATTATAGACCCGCCGCCGCAAATGCGCAATTCACAAACCGTCCATACTTTCGGGGGCGTTTTGTGGACTTTGTTGATAAAATAACCAAAAGTAGCAGGGCTGTTTTGTGCACTATTTCAAATAGCTCATTTTGTTTGTCTGTCAGATGAATGAAATTCACAGGTTGCAAAAGGGTTACAGGGTCTCCATTTCGGCGTCGGCAGCAAACTCTGCCTCGGCGCGCAGCTCGGCAGCTTCGCCCTCAGCCTCCGCCTGAGCAGGAGCCGCGGAAAGGATCCGGCGGATGGCGGTGAGATAGAACACCAGCGACAGACCGGTGCCGATGCACCAGCCCACAGGCCATGCCATCCAGATGCCGGTGGAGCCAAGAGCAGTGCTGCTGAGCACAATGGCAATGCCGACGCGCAGGATCAGGTCGGAGAAGGTGGCGATCATAAAGCGCACCATCATGCCGCAGCCGCGCAGGATGCCGTCGGTGACCAGCTTGACCGACACCACGAAGTAGAAGGGAGACAGGATGCGCAAAAACAGCATACCGGTGTCGATGGCCGGGCCCTGCGGGTCATTCATGAACAGCAGCAGCAGGAAGCGGCCGAAGAAGAAGTACAGGAGCACGATGGGCACGCAGATGATCCACACCAGATTGCGGCCTGCACCAAAGCCCTCGTGCACACGGTCCATCTTGCCGGCACCCATGTTCTGGGAGGTGTAGTTGGAAATGCCGTTGCCCAGAGTGGTGAAGGAGGTGATGACCATATTGTTCAGCTTGACCGCTGCGGAGTAACCGGCGATGACGCTGGCACCAAAGGTATTGATGACGCTCTGCAGGATGATGTTGCCCACCGAGACAAAGCTCTGCTGCAGGATGCTGGGGATGGCGACGATAGCCACCTTGCCCAGCATGTTCCAGGAGAAGAGCACCACCTTGCGGGTGGACTTGAAGGCACGGATGCGGCGGAACACCACCACCATAGCCAGCACGCAGCTCACACCCTGACACAGGAAGGTGGCCCAGGCCACACCGGCCACGCCCATCTTGAGCCCGGCCACGAACAGGATGTCCACACCGATGTTGGACAGGGACGAGACCGCCAGAAAATAGAAGGGCGTTTTGCTGTCGCCCAGAGCGGAGAAAATGCCGGTGGCGATATTGTAGAAGAACATGAAGGGCAGACCCAGCACGTAGATATCCAGATACAGCGAAGAATCCGCAAGGATCTCATCCGGCGTGTTGATGAGCTCCAGCAGGCCGTGGCAGCCCACCAGACCGATCAGCATCAGCACGGCACACAGCACGGCAGAGCCGATCAGCGAGGTGTAGACCGAGGTCTTCATTTCATCGTAATCCTTGGCGCCAAAATAGCGGGATACGATGACCGAGCAGCCGATGTTGCAGCCAAAGGCAAAGGCAATGAAGATCAGGGTGATCTCATAGCTGTTGCCCACAGCGGCCAGCGCATTTTCGCCGATGAACTTGCCGGCAACAAGGCTGTCGGCAATGTTGTACAGCTGCTGGAAAATGATGCTGCCGAACATGGGCAGGCAGAACTGCCATAAAACCTGTGACGGCTTGCCTACCGTCAGATCCTTATTCATACAATAAATCCTCCTATTCCATATAAACGCGTTCGAGCCAAAAAGAGTATAGAACCAGCCTGCCAAAATGTAAAGATAAATTTTAGCATATCTGCCATATCAAAATTACATGATAGGTATGCAGCATATTCCGGCAGGGAACAGGGCAGGCTGTTCAGAGAAAAACTGTTGTTTCGGCAGGAGCGCAGGATCGACAAAAATTTATACCGGCAAACATTGCCTGCGGCTCTTGCACGGTCGGGGAAAGCGTGGTAGGATAAATGCAGTTAGTTAGATAAAACTATCTATAAGCTCCCCGGCAGGTCTGTGCATACACAAGCCGGGCGGGAAATGAATCAAGGAGGTTTTCAAGATGAATGATCTGAAAATTGAATCCGTTGTGGGCCGCGAGATCCTGGACTCCCGCGGTAACCCCACGGTGGAAGCGGAAATCACGCTGGCCGACGGCACCGTGGCACGCGGCTGCGCGCCTTCCGGCGCATCCACCGGTGAGTTCGAGGCTCTGGAACTGCGCGACGGCGATAAGGGCCGCTATTTGGGCAAGGGCGTGACCAAGGCGGTGGAGAACATCAACACGGTCATCGCAGACGCAGTGGTGGGCATGGATGCTTCCGACATCTACGCCATCGATGCCGCCATGCTCAAAGCCGACGGCACCAAGGATAAATCCAATCTGGGCGCAAACGCCATTCTGGCTGTTTCCATTGCAGCCTGCCGCGCTGCAGCCGCTTCGCTGGAAATGCCCCTGTACCGCTTCCTCGGCGGTGTGAACGGCAACCGTCTGCCCGTGCCCATGATGAATATTCTGAACGGCGGTGCACACGCTGCCAACACGGTGGATACGCAGGAGTTCATGATCATGCCGGTGGGCGCACCTTCCTTCAAGGAAGCGCTGCGCTGGTGCGCTGAGGTGTTCCATGCGCTGGCTTCCATCCTGAAAGCCAGAGGTCTGGCTACCTCCGTGGGCGATGAGGGTGGATTTGCCCCTAACCTGTCCAGCGACGAGGAGACCATCGAGACCATTCTGGCCGCCATCGAAAAGGCAGGCTATGTGCCCGGAAGGGACTTCATGCTGGCAATGGACGCGGCTTCCTCCGAGTGGAAGAGCCCCAAGGGCAAGGGCTTCTACAAGCTGCCCAAGGCAGGAACCGAGTTCACCTCCAGCGAGCTGATCGCACACTGGAAGAGTCTGGTGGAAAAGTACCCCATCATCTCCATCGAGGACGGTCTGGATGAAGAGGACTGGGAAGGCTGGCAGGAGATGACCCGCGAGCTGGGCGGCAAGGTTCAGCTGGTGGGCGATGACCTGTTCGTCACCAACACCGAGCGTCTGGCAAAGGGCATCGGGTTGGGTGCCGGCAATGCCATCCTGATCAAGCTGAACCAGATCGGTTCTGTCTCCGAGACACTGGAGGCCATCAAGATGGCGCACAAGGCCGGTTACACTGCCATCAGCTCTCACCGCTCCGGCGAGACCGAGGACACCACCATTGCAGATCTGGCTGTTGCCCTGAACACCTGCCAGATCAAGACCGGCGCTCCCAGCCGTACCGAGCGTGTGGCAAAGTACAACCAGCTGCTGCGCATCGAAGAGCAGCTGGGAGAAAGTGCTGTTTACCCCGGCATGGCAGCCTTCAACGTGAAGCGCTGAGCTTTGTTGAAAATCTGGATTGGCTGATCGGGCACCTGTACCGCTTTTCCGGCGGTGCGGGTGTCTTTTTTTAGCGGCCTCGCCTTCTCAGACGCTGATGCGCCAGCTCTCCCAAAGGGAGAAGGTGAGATTGCTGACAAATGGAAGATATTTCCTGCAATTCTCTGCGCCGCTGGAACGTATCCATTACAGAGCGGGCAAAAAGTGCCCGAAAATACACAAAGGAGCAAAAACATTCATGTTGTCTACACTGCTTGCGCTGTACAAGCTTCTCGGCGCAGGAAACTTTGCAAAGGTGCTTCTCATTCTGCTGAAAGGGATCTTTGCATAACAGAAAGGAGAAAATGCTATGATTTTGACACTGTTGTATCAGTTGTTTGGCCAGATCAATCTGCCGGGCATCTGGTGGATCATCGCCGAGCGATTCCTCTGATCCTGCGAAAAAAAAGAGGGGGCTGCTGCACATCATTTGGTGCAGCAGCCCCCTCTTCTGGCGTCTTCAGGTGCGGAATGCCTGCAGGTAGGCGTACAGCGCGCCCACCTGATTGGCTTCACTGCTGAAATGACAGGGCACGATCTCGCAGCGCGGCAGACCGATCATGTAGGGCGAATCCCCCCGGGATGCAAACAGCCCGGCATAGACCCGGCGCAGGGTCTCCAGCAGCAGGGGCTGCTGGCTGATGCCGCCGCCAATGGCCACTTTTTCCACATCCAGCAGCACGGTCAGGTTGTAGATCTGCACCGCCACTGCCTTGCAGAACCGCTCCAGCGTTTCCAGCGCTTCCGGCTCCCCGGCGTTGGCGGCATCAAAAAACAGTCTGCCGTTCATGGGCGCATCGGCGGGCAGACCCCTGCGGGCGCGGTACCACTGCAGCAGGTTGGTGGTGCTGCACTGGCAGGCCATGTTGTTGCGTTCATCCTCCCACCCGGCAGCGTTGGTGCTCACAAAGCTGTATTCCCCGGCGGTGGAATGCACCCCTCGCACCAGCTTACCGTTTGCAATGATGCCGCCGCCCACACCGGTGCCGATGAGAAACACCGCCGCGTTGCAGCACCCCTGCAGCGCCCCGGCTCGCAGCTCGGCAATGGCGGCGGCTTTGCCGTCGTTTTCCAGCACGACCGGGCAGCCGCATCGTTCGCGCACCCGCTGCCCCACCTGCGTGCCGGTGTTGTACAAAAGGGCGCCGCCGTTGGAGACGAAGCCGGTGCAGCCGTCCACAAAGCCCGGCAGCGCCATGGCAATGCCGCGCACTTCATCCCGGTGCGGCGCATACAGAGCGTATAATGTGTCGAGAAAATGCGCCTGCGTATCCTGCGGCGTGGGCACAGACCCGGCATCGGTGCGGTTCATCTGCTCGTCCATGACCGAATACTTGATCTCGGTGCCGCCTACGTCAAAAACCATGACCTTCATTGTGCCTGCCTCCGCTCATGTTATTTCTGGTTTTATTATGGCAAATTGCGTTTGGAATGTAAAGAGAAAAGCGGAAAAAACAGTACGGCTTTATAAGCTGCTTTTTTCGCGAAAAAACAGCCCGGAAAGATCCGCAGATCTTTCCGGGCTGTAAATTCAAAATACTAATTCCGCTAAAGATGCCCAGAGTGAAACGGAGGGCATTTTAGAACGTATTACAGTTTGCTCAGCTGCGGGCCCTGTGCGGTGTCCTTGACTGCCCAGCCCATCTCGGTCAGCTGTGCGCGGATGGCGTCGGCGGTGGCCCAGTCCTTTGCCTTCTTAGCGGCGGCGCGCTGCTCCACCAGCGCAGTCACCTCGGCAGGAACCTCGTCCTTTTTGCGGTTGTACAGCAGACCCAGCACGCCGGTGATCTCGTCAAAGGCAGCGGCAGCGGTCTGCAGGGCATCCTTGGAGGAAACAGCCGACAGGGTGTTGATCTCCTTGACCAGATCGAACACGGCAGCCAGTGCGTCCGGGGTGTTCAGGTCATCGTCCATGGCGGTGCAGAACTTGGTGCGTGCCTCGGCAGCCTTTTCCTTCAGGGTCTCGTCGGTGCCAAAGGCGTCCTTGGTCAGGGCGAAGTCCAGATTCTCGCGGCAGGTGTACAGGCGCTCCAAGCTGTTCTTGCAGCTCTCAATGAGGTCCACGGTGTAGTTCAGCGGCATCCGGTAGCCTGCGGTCAGCATGAAATAGCGGATGGGCTCGTAGCCGTAAACGTCTGCCACGTCCCGCACGGTGAAGAAGTTGTGCAGGCTCTTGGACATCTTCTGATTGTCCACGTTGATGAAGCCGTTGTGCATCCAGTAGCGGGCAAACTCGCAGCCGTTGGCGCACTCGCTCTGGGCGATCTCGTTCTCGTGGTGGGGGAAGATCAGATCCTGACCGCCGCAGTGCAGGTCGATGGTCTTGCCCAGATGGGTGCGGCTCATGGCGCTGCACTCGATGTGCCAGCCCGGGCGCCCCATGCCGTAGGGGCTTTCCCATGCGGGCTCACCGGGCTTTGCGGCCTTCCAGACGGCAAAGTCGGCGGGATCTTCCTTCAGATCATCGTCCATCTGGCTGCGCAGCTCACGGTTGCCGCTCTCCAGATCGTCCAGTTTCAGGTGGCTCAGCTTGCCGTAGCCGGGGTCGCTCTTCACCCGGAAATACACGTCGCCGTTCTTGGCAACGTAAGCGTGGCCGGAGTCGATCAGATCCTTCACGATGTCCAAAATCTGCTGGATATGCTCGGTAGCCCGGGGCTGCACGGTGGGCTTTTTGCAGTTCAGGCCGGCAGCATCCTTGAGGTACTCGGCCTCAAAGCGCTGAGCGACCTCCTTCATGGAGGTGCCCTCCTCCTGCCCCTTCTTGATGAGCTTGTCGTCAATGTCGGTGATATTGGAAACGTAGATCACCTTGTTGCCGCGGTACTCAAGGTAGCGGCGCAGGGTATCGAACACGATCAGCGGGCGGGCGTTGCCGATGTGGATATAGTTATAAACGGTAGGGCCGCAGACGTAGATGCGGTATTCACCGGGCACCTGCGGAACAAATTCTTCTTTCTGGCGGGTCAGGGTGTTGAAGATCTGCATGGTCAATTCTCCTTTTTGTGGCAGACAGAAGCCGCAAAACAAAACGCCCCCGGAGCGGTGCACAAAGCACAGCTCCGAAGGCGGTTTTTCATCAAAATCGCGGTTCCACTTCTGTTTGTCGCTCAAAGCCGGTAACGGCGGCACACCGCACGGCGATACTTCCCCGCAGGGGTTCCCGCCGCGTGCTATCCGGGCGCACTTTGCGCGGCGGTCTGCAAACAGGCTTCCAGCCAGCGGCCTGTTCTCTCTGCGCAGACGGGGTGCGGCGCTACTCTGCCCGGATAAACGCATTTATCCTTTTACCCCTTTATTATAGCGGTGCAGCGCAGGGAAGTCAAGGTGGAACGGGGAAGGACTCAGAATGCGCAGAGCGAAGCGGAGCGCAATTAAAATCGTCCTGCCTTACCCGGGATACCGGCTCACTTCCAGCAGTTCTTCTGCCCGCTTTACCTGCTCTGCCGTGGGCGGCACGGCGTCCGGCAGCGGATAGGGGATGCCCAGCTTCTGCCACTTGAACAGCCCCAAGGTGTGGTAGGGCAGCACCTCTACCCGCTGCACCGTTTTCAGGCTGCGGATAAAGTCTGCCGTCCTGCGCAGACCCTCCTCGTCGTCGGTCAGGCCGGGCACCAGCACATGCCGGATCCACAGCGGAACGCCAAGGTCGGAAATATGCCGTGCCATCGCAAGGATATTGGCGTTATCCTTGCCGGTGAGCTGCCGGTGGCGCTCCGGGTCGATCTCCTTCAGGTCGAGGATGACCAGATTGGTGGACTTCATCAGCCGGTCGAAACCGGCCAGATAATCCGGGTCGTCCGGCCGGAATGGCTGCCCGGCGGTATCCAGAGCCGTGTGCACGCCTTTGGAGCGGGCCAGCTCAAAGAATGCCGTCAGAAACTCCATCTGGCGCAGCGGCTCGCCGCCGCTGACCGTGATGCCGCCCTTTTTGCCCCAGTAGTTGCGGTAGCGCCAGACCCGCTGGAACAGCTTTTCTGCCGTCCATTCCTCGCCGCCTTCAGCCCACGTTTCCGGGTTGTGGCAGTATTTGCAGCGCAGCGCACACCCCTGCAAAAACACCACAAAGCGCACGCCGGGGCCGTCCACAGAGCCGAAGGATTCCAGCGAGTGGACATAGCCGATCGGGTTACAGGGCTGCATGGCAGGTGCGGGAGATCACGTCCATCTGCTGCTCGCGGGTCAGGTCGATGAACTTGACGGCGTAGCCGGAGACACGGATGGTGAAGTTGGCGTACTCCTCCTTCTCGGGGTGCTCCATGGCATCCAGCAGCTTCTCCTTGCCAAAGACGTTCACGTTCAGGTGGTGTGCGCCCTGATCGAAGTAGCCGTCCAGCACCTG
>CAKSTO010000015.1 GCA_934501115.1 uncultured Faecalibacterium sp. | reverse complement strand
ACGGTCTTGGTGCCGTCCGCCGCCACCTCGGTGATGGTCTTGATGTCCTTCAGCACGCCGTTCACCATCTGGCGGGAAGTCTCGGTGATGACCTGCTTTTGCTGGGTCTTGCCGTTGGAGAGCGTTTCGGTGATGTTTTCGGTGGTGCGGGTGATCTTGCCGTCGATTTCGGTCGTGGCGTCCGAGATGGACTTGACGACTTCTGCGGCGGCCTGCTTCGTGGCCTTTCTGGCCTTCTTGGCTCCGCTGGTGATGGCCGGGTAGGGGTTCGCGGCTGTCTGGCTCCCGGCACGGCTGCTGCCGTTGCCGGAGTTGCTTGTGCCCTTCGGGACCCATCCGTTGTCATCGTCCCATTCGAGGTCTTTGTGGGAGCTGTCCCACTGTTTCGCGTTCTTGCGCTGGTTGTAGTTGTTGATGGCGTTGTTGTAGGCGGAGTTATAAGCATCTGCTGCCGCACCGACGCCGTTTTTCAGGTTTGCCAGTGCAGCCGCCGCGCCCCTGATCTTTGCGACCAGCTCATTGATCCAGTCCACCACCGTGCCGATGGCGCTCTGGGCGATGTTCTTGACCGCCGAAAATGCCGAGTTGACTGCATTGCGGAAGGTCTCGCTGGTCTTGTAGGCCGTCACGAGGCCTGCCGCCAGAGCCGCCAGAGCCGCCACTACAAGACCGATGGGGTTCGCCTTGAGAACCGCGTTCAAACCTGCCTGCGCGACTGCAAGACCGGTCGCGCCCGCTTCGGCGGCTTCGTGGGCAGCGGTCATGGCCGTGGTTGCGGCAGTGTGAACCACTTCAGTTGCAGTCGCGGCAGCCACATAGCCCTTGTAGGTCAGAAACGCCGTACCGGCAGCGGCAACAACAGCGGTGGCAATGCCGATTGTCTCCTTGAGCTGCGCCATTTTTTCGTCGCTGTCGAGGAAAGAGACCGCCGCCTCGTTCAGCTTGACGACCAGATCACCCAGAGCCGCAAAAAGGCCGCTGGTTAGTTCGCCGGTCAGAGCGCTGATGTTGTCCTTCAGGGTGGACATCCGTCCGCTGAAGGTCTGGCTGGCTTCCAGCATCCCGTTGTAAAATTGCCCGCCCTCGCTGGTGGCGGCCTGCACCGCGTACTGCAGTTCTTCAAAGCTGACGCTGCCGTCCGAGATGCGTTTGTACAGGTCGGACATGCTCTCGCCGGTGGCGTCGCAGATCTGGTTCAGCGGGTTGAAGCCCGCGTCGATCATCATGTTGACGTCTTCCAGCGTGACCTTGTGGGCGCTGGACATTTTGCCGTAGGCGCGGGTCAGGGTCTGCAGCTTCTCGGCGTTGCCCAGCGAGATATCGCCCAGCCGCTGCAGCACGCCGGTGGTGTCGTCTGCCGCAATGCCGAACTGCAAAAGGGTCTGGGTGCCGCCGGTCAGGTCGTCCAGCGTGAAAGGCGTGGACGCCGCCATTTTGCGGATCTCGGAAAGTTTTGCTGCGGCGGCTTCCTCGCTGCCCAGCATGACCTTGAAGTTGGTCAGGTAGCTTTCCATGGTGGCGTTGTAGTCCACGCCGCTCTTGACCACCTCGGCCAGCTTGGACGAGGCCTGTTTTGCAAAGTCCGCGATCATCTGCCCGGCGGCTACTGTCCACTTGCTGGTGCTTTTTTCTGCCGGGTCGCTGTTCAGCCTTACTTCGCCGGTGATGCTGAAATCTGCCACTGTGTCCACCTCTCTCCATTCCAAAAGAGCGCGGGCACAAGGGCACAGGCTTAAAGTTTGATCTCTACTTCCCGCTTACAGGCGGGATTTTTGCACTTGACCCACACACCGTGGGCGGATGCGGCATGTTCTGCCCATACCGGCAGCGCCCGCCCGCAGTAGGGGCAGGGCACCGGGGCACGGCTAGTGCCGGAACCGCGCAAGGAAGGCGGCGTCATGCTCTTCGACCGAAACGACACGGGCGGCACCCCCTCTCAGCTCCGGCGGCAGGGCAAAACGCTCCTGCAGATCGGCATAGTGGTCACGCATGGAGCCTTCGTATTCCGAAAGATCCATGGTGCGCCAGCTCATGATCTTCGCCATGAGGGTATCCTCCGGCAGAGCCGCGAACAGCGCCCGGAAGCGGAACCAGTGCACCCGCTCCCGGGTCAGGTCGATGCCGTAGGCCTGCTGGAATGCGGCCACGATGTAAGGCGCGTCACAGCGGTAGTCAAATGCAGGGCTGCTGGAGGAGCTGCCCGGGCAGTCTTCAGAGCCGCTCAGCGCCTGCTCTCCGGCGCGGTAGAAGTCGATCATGCTGCCGTAAGCGGCAGCGGACTGCTCCTGCGGTACCGGCTCGCGGTAAAACTGCGCCATGAGCGCAAGGGCCGTTTCCGGGTGATCCCCGTCCAGCACACCGTGGGCATAAGCGCTGGACAGCTGCACCATGTGCCGGAAATCCGGGTCGATTCGCCTGCCCTGCCAGACCGCAGGCAGAGGTGCCGTGAGCAGATCAGCCATTTTCCAGAGCCGCCAGTTCGGCCAGCAGCTGCTTGCGGCGGGCATCCTTGTCGATTTCTCTCAGCTCCGCAGCGTCATGCTGGGTCATGGTGCCCCACTGCTCATAGGGGATGGCCGGGCGGCTTGCCACCTGCGGGTGGAAACCCTCGCTGCGGGACACGGGTTTCTGCTTGCGCTGCTGCTTTGCCGCTGCACGCCGCTGCTCGCGGTTCATGGGCTGGGCAGGCTTTGCGGCATAGCGCTGCTTCTCGGCGGCAAAGGCATTGCCCAGTTCCTCGATCACGTCATAGATGGGTGCCATGTAGTTTTCGTTAAGCCCCAGACGGTCGGACGCGCCTGCACCGAGGATCTCGTCGATGCAGTCCATGGCAATGCGTGCCTGTGCACGCACATGGTCGCCCAGACGGATGCCGCCGCTCTGGAACTGTTTTGTTTCCTCGGCACTCCTGCGCTGCATCCGCTCGTTGGCATCCTCAAAGCGGTCGAGGTCGTTGGCGTTCATCAGTGAAAATTCAAATTCCTGTCCACAAATAACCATGTTCTGGCTCCTTTCTTGCGCCCTGTGCCGGACTTGCACCGGCGCTGAGCTTGTCGGGGTGAGACCCCTCCATCTCGCTTTGCGAGACCGCTCTGCCGCTTAAAAGCCCCACTGGGGCTTTCATTGCTGCGCAAACGCGGTCTCATTCAGGGCATAAAAAATCCCCGTTCCGGGTATGGAGCGGGGAAAGATGCTGTTCCGGACGGGGTCAGCCGCCGGTGGTAAACGTGAATTCGTCCGGCGTGCCGATGGCCTTCACGTCGCAGGCAAAGGTGGCCTTGGAACCGGCCGCACCGCCCACATCGCTGGTGACGATGAGCGCGGCCTCACCCTTCTCGCCCTTGCCGGTGCGCAGGCTGAAATAGATGTACGGCACGATCACATCGCTTCCGGTGCCGTACACGATCTTGTGGCTCAGCACAAAATCCTGAAAAGCATCGCCCACGCAGCGGTCGCCGTTGACAGCGAGGGTGCGCTGGGTGCCGGTCTTGTCGGTGACATTGCCGGTGCGGATGTACTGAGAGTCCTCGGTGGTGGCGTTCAGGGAGCCGGAATGCTCCTTCACGTGGTCGGCGCAAACGATCCAGTCCGCTTCTTTGCTCTGCTTAGAGGGGTCAGTCTGGAACGCCAGCACAAAATCGTTTGCCGTCTCAATGCCGGTGTAGGACGCGCTGGGCGTGATGCCGGACTTGGTAATGGCTTCGGTTACGGTCATATCAAAACTCCTTTCATTTTGGCATGTAGTAGGTCAGGCGCAGCTGCATCTGCATCCGGCAGCTGCCCTCGCTGCTGGTGACGATGTAGCCGCTGTTTGTCACGGCAATGCCGGTGGGTGTCTTGCCCCCGCCGCAGGCCGAGAGATCGGGCAGGTTGTGCCGGGCGTCCTGCCGCATGACCCACTCGGTGAGCTGCTCGAAAAAGCCGCTGTTCTGGATGCTGACGGCGTCCATCTCGCTGTACTCCCGGCGGCTGAGGAAGAGGTAGTTCTTCGCCATTTCCCAGCCGGAGATGTACTCGGTGAGGATGGGATCACCGGGGCTGTCCTCGATGGAAAAGGCGGTGGATTCTTCTTCCAGTCCGGCAATGCGGAAGGCGGCTCCGGTGGCTTTCTGCTCGTCGGCGATCAGCGGGCAGGTCTTGAGCCATGCCCGCAGGGCGGCAATGGTGGGCTTTACGGTCTCGCTCATTTGCCACCTCCCAGAAACTGTTTTGCGGCGTCGTGGGCGAACTGTTCCAGTTCGTCCTTGTGGTCGGCAATGGCGCGCTGACCCCAGTAGGAGCCGCGCAGACCGTTCTCTCCGTGCAGCCCCTTGCCCTGTTCGTGCAGATAATACTGCGCTCTGGCATAGGGCGTATTGTACACCAGTTTGCCGTCCTTGAAGTCGGATGCCTGATTCACGCTGTTTTTCAGTGTGCCGGTGTCGAAGGGAACATAGGGGTCAATCGTCGCGGCCACTTTCTGAGAGAAGGCGTACTGTAACTTCGCAAACCGCGCGTCCATGTCGGCCTGAAAGCCGGGACGGAATGTGATCTTGAAATCAAAGACGGGTGCGCTCATGCGGTCAGCTCCCTTCCACGTGCCAGTGCGGCAGCAGCGGCTCCCGGTTATCGGAGACAGCCGCCGCTGTGCAGCACAGGTGCGTTTTTTCAAGGCGGGCATACTCTTCGGCGGTCAGGGCGGTCACCGCACCCTGCACCAGCTTCCAGCCGCGTTTCAGCGTCCAGTGCTTCGCCTTTTCGGCAGCAGGCAGCGCCGCCCACTGGGCATAGGGCAGGTAGCCTGCCGTGCACACGCCGGCCGGGATCCGGACGTGAGTGGTGCGCTCCGGGTCTTTGGCGGTGCCATTGCCGGAGGTGGAGCGGCATTCCCGCCAGCTGCACCCCGGGAACACCCGGCACACCGGCCTGTCGGTCTCGGTGGTCACATCGTGGATGAGGTTCACCACGGTAACAGATGTCTGCATCAGTCAAGCCCCCTGTACAGCAGGTCATGCGGGTCACTGCCCAGCGAAGCGCGGAGGATTTCCGCCGCTTCCCGCCGGGTGGCAGCGCTCACACTGGCATTGCTGCCAAAGGTGACGCTCCAGCCGTCATTGCTGGTGCTGGATGCCCCCGGCACAGCACCCACAGCAGACGCGGCGGCCAGCAGGCCGATGATCTGCCCGCAGGCGTCTGCCAGTGCTTCCCGGCAGGGTTCGCACCCGGCGGCATGGTGTTCTGCCCGGCCAAAGGTGGCGGCATCGATCATGCGGGAAGCTCGGCTGCACAGCACGCCGAACGCCGTCTCCGGCACCGTGCCGCCCGCCGCCGCATACTGGTCATAGGTGCAGTAGAGCATGGCCTTACGCCTCGATGCGCTTGATGTACAGGGTCTTGGGCTTGGACACCTTGATGCCGTACACCTTGCGCCCCTGCACAGCGGATGCGCCGATGTACTTGCCGGAGCCGCCCAGATCCTGCAGGTGCACCGGGGTCTGCCACTCCATGACGCGGTGGCACCAGTTGGGGTGGCCGCAGATGAACTCGGTGGTGGTCTTCTTGCTGGCCACGCGGGTGGTGTTCTCGAAATCCATGTTGTTGGACTCGTACACCGCAAAGCCCGCAATCTGACCCACTGCGCCGGTCTGCACCAGCTGCTGGGACAGGTCGCCCTGCTTGATGAAGCGGTCGTCCTGCATCAGGGTCTCCAGATACTCGGGGCTGACGATCATCCAGCGGCCGGCCTGCGGCACGCCGTTGCGGCTCAGGGTGCGCTTTGCGGCCAGAGCCTCCTTGTAGGCGGTGGAAGCAGTGCAGGCGGTCTTGGTGGCGCTGACGTTGGCACCCTCTGCGCTCTGCAGTGCCTCGATGGACTTTTTGTCGATGGACAGCGCCATGGAGTAGCCTGCGCTGTCCAGACGCTCGGCGGTGATGCCGTCGGGCACGGACGCGGCGTCAAAGCCGTCGATGATCTCGTTCACGGCCTCGTCGTTGTCGATGTCCAGATCCAGATAGGTGGTGGTGCCTGCATCGGCATCCACGCCGGTTGCCTTGTTGTAGGGCTTGACGGCCACCTCGGTATCGCGGACAGGGATCTTGACCTTACCGGCCTTGGGGCTGCCCTCATAGCGGTTGTTGAAGATGGCATTGTCGCGGGTGACCAGAGTCGCACGCAGCTTTGCATCTACCAGAGCGGAGTAACGCTCCTGACTTGCATGTGCCATAGAAATCTCCTTTCGTTGTTACAGGTTCAGTTCAGGGTTCAGGGATTTGAAAGCGGCTTCCACACCGTCGGAATCGTTGGCGGGCGGGGCACCGTGCTCTGCCCCGGTGGAGACCACCGCCACACCGGCTGCGCCGTCCTCGCCGAACGCCCACGGATTCGCCTTGGCGGCATCGTCCAGAGCCTTGTCGATGTCGGTGCTGCGGTCGGTGGAGCCCTTCAGGGCGTCCAGATCCAGCAAAGCACGCACCGCCTTGACGCTGCGGCCCTTTTTGCCCAGAATGGCGGCGTCCAGCGCGTTATCAAAGGCAAAGCCCTCGGCCTGCGCCTTCATGTCGGCCTTCAGCTTGGTCAGCTCGGCCTCGTACTCTTCAGGCTTCTTCTTGCCGTCAAAGGCGGCAAGACCTTCCTGCGCGGTCTTGAGCTGGGCGTTGGCGTTGTCCAGCCGGGTCTGCAAAGCTGCCGCGGCGGACTTCTCCCGGTTGATGTCTGCGCCGTTTTCCTGCATGATCCAGTTGAGCTGCTCCTCGGTGATGCCGGGGATCTTGTTCTTTACGTCTTCACGTTTCATGGGTGAAAACTCCTTTCGTGTGTGAGACCTCAGTTTTTTACACTGTTCTCTGTCAGTATTCGGTCTTGGGCGGGGTACGCGCCGCCCGCCGCATGGTGCCGCTTGCGGGAGTTGAACCCGCCGCACCCGGATTAAAAGTCCGGTGCTCTGCCAACATGAGCTAAAACGGCATGAAAAAAGCACGGTGCAAACTGCATCGTGCTTGATATCGACTAAAACAGGGGTGTTTTAGCTGGTGTTACTTTTTGGGGTGCGGGTGCGGCGTGTATTTATCGTCCTGCGCGTTCTGAATGGCAGATACGATCATGAAGAACAGCCGGGCACCGTTCAGCAGAACGCTCTCCAGCAGCGCAAGGATCGTCAAAACAACAAGAACCGTAGTAACCATAGTGTGCCTCCTGAAAAATGGGTAAAAGAAAACCACGGTGCGTGTGCATCGTGGTTCAGCTGATGATCTCAAAATTACCGGCAGGATAGAGATAATCTTCGCCGGTGTCGTCTACAATGCGATACCAACCGCGTTCAACGGAAAGAACTTTGTAGATTTTGCCGTGGGTCAATTCCAGCGGAGACGTATCGCCAATATAGCGGACTGTATCAATCTTCGTCATAGAACCACCTCTTTACCTTGAATTTTACTTTTTCGCTGCCATTCTGGAACCAGTGAACTTCCGCCTTTACGGCTTCGCCGTCAACATCAAGCCAGCCCTTTGCTTTGCAATGCTGCCAGTCCTCAGGCTTGCCGCCAAACTCAGCAGCCAAACCCTGCGCAACTTCTTCACGAAGCGGCTTAACACCGCCTTTTCCGGCAAAGACTTGTGCATTTTGTGTTCGGGTTCCCTCAACAAAATAATATTCCTCACCGGTTGATTTGTCAACTACAACATAGTTTTTCGGTTTTGCACCAACACCGCGATAAACCCTGAAATCGTTGGGTGTAACTTTCGCCGCCCACGCTGCCTTACTGCCCTCGCTCCTGCCAAACTTCGGCACGCTGGTGCGGGCGCTGTCCACTCTGCCGCCGGTGGCCTGTGCAAACTCTGCAAGGCTCTGGCGGGCGGCTCTCAGGCGCACAGCGGCGTCGGTGGCATCCAGCCCGGCGGCGTCCTCGGCCAGATACCGCTTTTTCCAGCGTCGGACGCTGCGCTCCCGGGCACGCTGCATCTGGGAGATCTCGTAGGCGGTGTACTTTTTGCCGTTCCACTCGATGTCCCGGGCGTTCAGCTCCTGCAGCTGTTCCTGCGTCCATGCGGGCGGGTCGCCCAGCTCCGGGAACACCGCGAAAAAGGTGTGGCGGCAGTTCCAGCCGCACAGGCCTTCGCCGGTGCCGTAGCCGGTGGCGGCTTCAAAATCCGGGTAATGCTTGCCCAGATAGTCCACAGCACCGCCCCGGTGGAAGCGCCTGCCCTGCCACTCAGCGTGAGAAGGACGTGCCCCGCCGTGGGCGGTGGTCTCGAAGAACTCCACGCCCATCTCGTCCGCCCGGGCAACTTGCAGTTTGCCTGCAGTCTGGTTCACACCGGTGAGCACGGCACGCCGGGCGGCCACCTCGATGCTGTCCTTATGGCCGCTGGGGTATGTCACCATGGGCATGTCGTCTGCAAGGCTGTCCACAGCCTGCTTGACGGCGGTTTTGTAATCAAAGGCACCGGTTGCCACCTTGCCCCATGCGGCGTCCAGCGTGCGCTCGAACGCGCCTGTGACGGTGTTGGCCGTTGTGGCGGTCAGGTTCTGCCATGTGCCGCAGGTCTGGCGGGCACCGGCGTCCAGCAGGTTGTTGAGGGCGGCGCTCTCTTCAAAGGGCTGCGGCTCCTTGCCGTAGCTGTAGTAGATGGCGTCCTCCCGCTCCATGGCTTCGGCGGCGGCCTGCAAAAGCAGCCTGCGGATGGTGCTTTCGCTCTTGCCGGTGTACTTCGCCAGCAGCTTGACCACGTCATTGCGCAGCGCTTCGGTCTGCTGGTAGCGCCAGAGCTGCCAGTTGGCGGTGGATGTCACCGTGTCCATCTTGCCGATGCGCCGGGCAGCGTCCTGTAAGATCTCGTCCTCGACCTGCTGCCAGAGCTGCACAAAGGCGTCCGGCATCCGGTCAAGGTAGCTCGGCGGCAGCATCAGGCACCCCCGAAGGTGATCTGCTCTTCGGACTGGCTGTCTGCCTTGGCTTCTGCTGTCCACTGGTGGGCTTCCTCCTCGCTCAGGCTGTACCGGGCAGAGAGGTACCGGCAGCGGGGCACGAGGCCTGCCAGAGCGTCCTCCCGCAGCTGGCTGGTGCGCTCGGCCTCGCTGACGATGTAGCTGTCGTCCCAGTTGACCGAGATGCTGGTCTCCGGGTCTACCGGCGCGCCAAGCAGGTTCTTCGCCGCCCACAGCATGGCACGCAGGATGCCGATCAGTGCCGTCTCGATGGGGATCTGGTTCTTGTTGGCGTTCTGCACCAGATCCTGCCGGCTGCCGGTGTACTCGGTGGCGGTGGTCACGGTGCCCTGATCGAACTTATAGCGGTGGCAGCCCAGTTTACACTTGAAGCTCATCATGTCCAACGCGTCCTGCACCGCCTGATGGTTGGAAGCGGTGCGCAGGTCGGGGTTATACTCCCGCCATGCAGCGGGCTGGTCGATGCCGCCTTCCGGCGTGGGAAGCTCGTAGAAGATCTGCCGGTGGACGGCATCCGGCGGCACGGCGTGCTCGGTGCCTTCCTTGTCCACCCACTTGCGGCACAGGGAGCGGTCATAGAAGATCTTCTTGCCGCCGAGGCGGATGTCCTGCCGGTAGTTGTCGAAGGCGTAGTCCACCATCTGTGCCGCGTCCATCGCCTCGGAGAAGATGCTCATGCCCAGCCCCATGCCGCCGTCGATGTTCTTGGCAGCCGCCGGGCTGAACAGGCTGAACCATGCCGGTGCGCCGCTGACCGTGATGCTCTTCACCGTGCCCGGCGGGGTCTCGGCCTTCGTGAACTTCGGCGTGCCGGAAATGTCGTCCATCACCTCGAACCACTCGTTGGTGATGGTGCGTTTTCCATCCTCCGCCGTGTGGGTCTGCAGGTACACGGCGGGCTTGCCGCCCATCAGGCACTCAGACACAAAGGCCGCTTCGGTCACAACGCCGCGCTCCACGCTGATGGGCAGGATGCAGCAGGCGGGGTCATAGTCCAGCCGGATGCGCCCCTGCGGCGAGGGCAGGGCGTTCCCGGCGGCATCCACCGTCAGGTTCTCCACACTCATCACAAAAGCGCCGGTGCCCGACCAGTAGGCCTGCTCCACCAGCCGGTTCGCGTTCTCCCAGAAATGCAGCCGCCGCAAAAGACCGCCGGTCTGCTGCTCATCGCTGCCCATCAGGTAGGCGGAGGTAGCTGCATCGCCGATCTGGAGAGTGGTCTTGTCGTTGAGCAGCAGGTTTGCCCAGTCCTCGCAGACGTGCTTCGGCATCCGCAGGGAAGCCAGACGCCGCGAAATGACGCTGCCGTCCGGGGCGTCCTCTTTCTGGTCGTGGATGTCGGGCACGTCACCCTTCCACCACTGCCGCCAGATTTCGATATTGCCGTAGTAGTCTGCATCCAACTGCAGATGCTTTGTTTTGTTCAGGTAGTCGATAAAGGCAGAAACATTCATCTTGCAGTCAGTCTCCTGTAATCGCGCTCGATGGTGTACTCAAAAGCGTCGAGGGTGTCAATGTCGGTGGTGCCGTCGTCCAGACGCTCGTCAATGCCGGGGTGCTTCTGGCTCCACAGTGCGCTTGCAAGGGCGTCCCGCAGGGTGGCAGCTTCGGGCAGATACCAAAAGCGCCCGCCGCCCATGAGAATGGACGTCAGACGGATGCGGTCGATGATCTGAATTTTGGCGGAATTGCTGACCCGGTCGGCCAGCCAGCTCAGGCGGGAGGCGCGCAGCCGGGTGCGGATGTGGTTGATCAGCGTCTGTTCGGCGCTGTCGCAGAAAATGTAGTGGATCTCGCCGTACCGCGCGAACACGGCGGTGCAGAAATCGATCAGCTGCGCGGCGAGGTAGTCGGCGTCCTGATCCTTCGGGTCGATGCGGGCAGATGCCAGCCCCACGACGCCTGCGTAGTACGGCAGGATGCCGGTGGCCACAAAGGCGTGCCGGGAGCCGTTGCCGCCGAAGTCCACCCCGATGTGCACGCGCCACGGGCGGCAGGGCTTGTCCGCAGGCCAGAGGAAGCGAGGGTCACCGGCAGCGATGCTGTCGGCAAAGGGGCGGTAGATGATGCCGCCTGCCGCAGCCCACTGGCCGAGGATGAAGCGGTTGTAGTAGACGGTGCCTGCATACTCCTGCTTCAGCTGCGCCACGAACTCCGGCGGCAGGGTGGGATTATCGTCGATGGTGTAGGCCTGACAGTAAATGTCTGCATCGCTGTCGAGAAACTTCTTGAACCAGTGCTGCGGGTTGTCGGGGTTGCAGGTGCCGTCAAAATGGCTGTGCGGGCAGGACAGGCGGCTCTTGAGCATCTGGAACACGCCCTCATCCCAAGTGGTGATCTCGTCACCGTAGGCATACTCAAAGGCCGCACCCTGAATGCGGGCAATGTGCTTTTTGTTGTCGGCACCCAGCACGTACACTTTGCGGCCGAACAGCTGCACAATATTGCCGGACGCCGATGTGCGCACGACGCCCACGAGGTCAGCGCCCCAGAGGGCACGCATAGGCTCCAGCACGTTGCGTTCCAGTGTTCCGAGGGTGTTGCCCAGCATGACCAGAAGCCCTTCGTCCCGGGCGGCGCAGATGCGCTTCGGGATGGTGACGGCACAGTCCAGATAGGTCTTGCCGCTTCGGGTCGCGCCGGTCTTGATGTTCCACCGGTGGGAGCAGTGGCGCAGAAACTCCTGCTGATACTCAGTCAATGGCACTGTCTACACCTCCCAGCAATGCGCGGGCGGCTTCCAGTGCGTCTGCACCGGGATCCTCCTGCGGTGCTTCCTCTCCCAGCATCTTCAGCAGCACCCCGGCGGCGCGGGCATCGCCGCGCTTGGCGGCTTCGGCCATGCCCATGACCACGCTCATCTGGTTGTCCACGTCCTCCGGCTCCACCTCGTCCCGCAACAGGGCATTCACCCGGCGGCGGTCGGTCTCCGGCAGGCTGAGATAGTAGTCCGCCGCTTCCTTCATGGAGCGCTTGCGGCGGCGTGCCTTGCCGGACGCAATGCCGCCCTTCTGGGCGATCTGTCTCTGTTCGCTCTCCGTTCGTTCATTGAACGGGATGAGATTTTCTTCGTTGGCCACGTCACCACCTCTCATGTGGGCAAAATAAAAGCCGCCCCGAGGGACGGCAGGAATATTTCAAAGAAACCCGGCTGGCGCATTCAGGCTGTTGGTCGGCAGATGTGTGTTCCCCTGTCGCAGCCGGGCAGCACAAAGCCCGCAGGGATGAAGGGAGTAGACCTTTCCTGCGGGCTTCGGCATCTTAAATTTTAGCAGGGGTTGACAGTATTATCAAGTCCGGTTCGCTCCGGTTCAGTCCGGACTTTTGATCTCCAGCCTTTTGATGGCCGCGCTGTGGCGCTGGAACATCTGGCTGCGGGAAATGCGGACGATGACCGCGATGTCCGGCCAGTCCTCCAGCAGGATGTACCGCCGGAACAGGATCATGAAATCCACCTCATCGTCCAGCTGGCGGAACACCTCCATGATCTCGGCACGGATGGCGTCGCACACGGCAGACTGTGCCTCAGCAGCCCGGCGGGCTTCGTCGATGCGCTCCACACTGCGGGGCAGAGCCTGTCCGTCGCCGCTGCCGCCCGGCACAGGAGAAAAGCGCTGGGTGGTGTGGGTGGCGTCGGTCTGCAGCGTGGCCAGCTCGTCCAGCTTGAGCAGCTCGAACCGCTTGGCTGTCCGGTACCGCCAGAGCCATGCCTTTTTCTCTTCGTAGGTCATTACAGTTCCTCCACCCGGACGAACACGCCGCAGGGGTCCGACCAGAATTTCTCCACGATCTCGCTGCACACCTGTGCGTCATCGGCCCAGAAGTGCAGGCGGGTCATTTCGTCCTTGAGGGCCTTTTCCAGATTGTCGGTGTCCGGCTTTGCGGTGCGCCAGCTGCCGCTTTTGCGGCCCTCGGCAGAAAAGCACCACTTGACCAGCAGCCGCACCGGACGGCCTGCGGGGATGGGCTTTTCCGGCGCGTGGGGTGCCAGATGGGCGTGGAGCTTGGCACGGGTCTGTTTCAGTTCCGGGCTGTCGTGGAGCACCGCGTGCGGCTGCCCGCCCTTCATGTAGGCGTGCAGCTGCTTTGCGTTGTGGGTGGTGGTAGGCGGCTGCATGGGGAGAAAGAATTGCATGTACATGGGGTTCACCTCGTTTTTCTTTTTTCAGGTTTTAGCGCCAACGTGATGGGGAGGGTTCCCCGGAGGAATGGGGGCTGTGTTCGCCCCATCCTCTGGGAGACCCCATCACAATTGCAGTTGCAGTTTTAGCTATTATATATAGGCTATTTTGCACTGCAAAATCTGCAGTCATAGCGGCTATAACTGCAAAATTGCAGTTTTTCGTGTCGTGCAAAATAGCGGCTATTTCTGCATTTTTACAACAAATTGTAATCGGGCTTATTACGGTTTGTTTAACCTGCGCTGCCGGGCTCCTTGCGGCCCACTTTCTCGCCATCGATCCAGAAACGTCCGTCATCTTTCAGCCGCGTCTTGATGGTGCGGGGCTTCAGATCCATGTATTCAGCCAGCGCATAGACGGTAACTTCGCCGTCCATCATGCAGGCTTCAAAGGCGGTGTCCAGTTCGGCCTTTTTGTCCTTGGTCACCTTGCCTTTATCGCCCCAGCGCTTGGCGGCACCGCGGCTGCCCAGCGTTTTGAAATCGCTGTCCGGCTGCAGATCTTCCAGCAGGCCGCTATCCGGCTTGTGCACGGGGTAGTCGAACCAGAGGTTCACCGGGTCGAAGCGGGCGAACTCGCGCAGGGTGCCCTCGATGCGCCATGCGGTCATGCCGTCGGCTTTTTTCTCGGCAGCAGCCACATCGGCGTCGATCGCCCGCAGGTCGGCAAGACCCAGCTTTTCTTTCGCGATGGTCAGCATCCGGTGGCGGCTGAGGGCGTCGTCCGGGCTGTAAGCGTCCGCATGGCCGCGTTTGTCCAGCATTGCCTTGATGACCCGGCAGGCAGCTTTGTTGTGCAGCTGCTCCCGGATGGCGTCGGTAGGCACCAGCTCAGTCATGTCCAGCATGGCATCGGGGTCGCGGGCGAACACGCCGGAACCGGATGCACGATCCATGCTGCGTTTGCCGCCCTGAGCACCCTTGCTGTGGTGATGGCAGTAGATCACAGCGCAGTCCAGAGCACGGCACACAAGGTCGAACTGGTTGCAGAACTTCGCCATCTGGTCGGCGCTGTTTTCATCGCCGGTGATGACCTTATAAATAGGATCGAGGATCACGGCGGTATAGCCTTTTTTCTGAGCCCGGCGGATGAGCTTCGGAGCCAGCTTGTCCATGGGAACAGATGCGCCGCGCAGGTTCCAGATGTCGATGTTCCGCAGGTTCTGCGGGGGCAGGCCGAGGGCGGTGTACACGTCCTTGAAGCGGTGCAGACAGGACGCCCGGTCAAGCTCAAGATTGATGTACATCACCTTGCCCTGTGCACAGGAGAACCGGCCCAGCCACGGCCTACCTTCGGCAATGGCGATGCACAGCTCGATGAGGGCAAAGCTCTTGCCCGCCTTGCTGGGGCCTGCCAGCAGCATCTTGTGACCCTTGCGCAGCACCCCGGTGATGAGGGCATCGGCCAGCGGCGGCAGGTCGTCCCAGTCGTCAGCCAGACTTTCGGTTTCAGGCAGCTCATCGGTCTCGGCTTCCAGCCAGTCCCGCCACTCGTCCCAGCAGCTTTTGCCGATGTTGGTCTCCAGCAGGGTCTGCCGCTGACTGCCGCGCAGGATGCCGGGCATCCGGGAAAGGCGGCTGGGGTTGCGGTTCTGCTGGTCGAGGGTCAGACCATTCTTCTGGCAGGCGGCATAGAGGTAATCCACCCGCTTGCGGTATTCGGTGTAATCCGGGGCATCCACCTTGACGATGGCGTGGACGCTTTTGCCGCCGGAGTAGACCAGGGCGGCACAGGGCAGCTCCAGCTGCTTGATGATGGCCTGCTGTCTGCCCAGATCCATGTTGTCGCATTCCACCAGAGCGTAGTGGTAGGCGGTGATATTGGCATCCTTGCGGCCCGTTCCGTCCACCGGATTGAAGCAGATCCACGCGCCCACCTCGGGGTCGCAGTCGCCCACCACCTTGCCGATGTCCCCGCCGCAGGTGTCCAGCTCTGCGATGAGCTGGCCTGCGGTGCGGTCCCAGCAGCCTCTGGTGGGGCGGCAGCGGTCGTCGGCCATGAAGCTCTCGGTCACATAGGCCACGTGCTCGTCCTGCTCAAAAAGGGCCTGCAGGTAGCGTCTGAGCTGGTCAACTGGGTCCCACTGCTCAGGCAGAGCCAGGTCATGGGATTCTACCCACCGGGGGTCCACCAGCTGCCCCTCCGTTCTGGATGAGCCTGTGGTGAGCTCGTCGCCCCAGTCCAGCGCGTGGCCCGCGGGGCCGCTCCATCCGTGGCTGTAGGCCAGCTGGAAAATGCTGCTCTCGGTGACAGGCTTTGTGCTGCCGTGAAAGCTCTCCCACTTTTTGGCACACTCACCCTTGTGGTAGCGGCCCCCGTCCCGGGCGCTCCATGCTTCCCAGACGGTGACGGGCAGGCCAGCTTCCTTGAGACCCATGCCCACCATCGTCCACTCATCATAAGTCAGGGAGGCCGGGGAAATGAAGTCCAATGCTTCTTTGAGTTCGATCTCATCATTCATCTGCGTTACCATATATCCCATGCGGGCGTTACATCACATGCGGGTGTTTCAGGCGGGGCGGGCGGCGTATAGGTGCTTGGGGTAACACCCTTGGGCACACCCCGCCAGCCCTGGGCCGCAATGCGGTCGATCATGTGTTTGGCCTGCTCAAAACTCCATGTGCCCACATGCTGGAAGCCGTATTTTTCCAGACAGCGGATCTGTTTTGGTGTGGTGAGGCCTTCGTCCCGGCGTTTGTGCAGCCGGTCCAGCAAAAGGCTGGCCTTGCCCGCCGACTCCACTGCATCCGGCAGAATGCCCAGCTTTTCGAGGGCGGAGGTCTGCTGTTCGGTGGGCGGCCCGGCTTCCCAGCCAAAAGCCGGTACATAGCCGGACAGATCCTCGGCCTGAATGCTCATTTCGTATTGGAGCGGGTCCACCAGCTTTGCCTTTTTGCGGCGCTGTTCGGCCAGCTGTTTTGCAAGGGCTTCTTCACGCTGGGCCACCACGTCCTCGCAGGCCTCGGCGGCGGCTTCCTCGATGTCCTGCGGGCAGCCGCTCTCGGCCAGATTTTCGGTCATCTGGCGGGCCACGGCCCTGTCCTCGCACACAAGGTCCGCCGGGCGGCAGAGCTCGTGCTTGTCGGTCATCCACAAAAAGTCGAGGAGCAGCAGGTCGGTCTTGCCCTCGGCCAGACGTGTGCCGCGCCCCACCATCTGGCTGTACAGGCTGCGCACCTTGGTGGGCCGCAGCACCACCACGCAGTCCACACTGGGGCAGTCCCAGCCCTCGGTGAGCAGCATGGAATTGCAGAGCACGTTGTACTTCCCGGCATCGAAGTCGGCCAGCACTTCCTTGCGGTCGGCGCTCTGGCCGTTGACCTCGGCGGCCTGGAACCCCTTGGCGTTGAGCAGATCCCGGAACTTCTGGCTGGTTTTGATCAGGGGCAGGAACACCACGGTCTTGCGGCCTTTGCAGCGCTGCGCCATTTCAGCGGCGATCTGGGTCAGGTACGGGTCAAGCGCCGTGCCGAGGTCTCCCACGGCGTAGTCCCCGCCGCTCATGGTGACAGAAGAAATGTCCAGCTTCAGGGGAATGGTCTGGGCCATGATGCGGCACAGATAGCCCTCTTTGATGGCATCGGTCAGCTTATACTCAAAGGCAAGGCTGTCGAACACCTCGCCCATATTGCGCATGTCGCCCCGGTCAGGGGTGGCGGTGACGCCCAGCACCTTGGCGCTGCCGAAGTAGTCGAGGATGCGGCGGTAGCCGTCGGTGATGGCGTGATGGGCCTCGTCGATGATGATGGTGCCGAAGTAACCATGAGGAAAGCGTTCCAGCCGGGCGGTGCGCTGCAGGGTCTGCACGCTGCCCACCACCACCCGGAACCAGCTGCTCAGGCAGGTGGACTCTGCCTTTTCCACGGCGCTGACAAGGCCGGTGGAGCGCTGCAGCTTGTCCGCTGCCTGTTCCAGCAGCTCACCGCGATGGGCCAGAATGAGCACCCGGTCACCGGCGCGCACCTGATCGGCTGCCACGGACGCAAACACGATGGTCTTGCCGGTGCCGGTGGGCAGCACCAGCAGGGTGCGGGTGTGGCCGTTCTCCCACTCGGCGTGGATGCGTTCACGGGCCTGCTGCTGGTAGGGTCTCAGTTCCTGCCCCATCAGAACGCCCCCTGTGTCCAGCCCTGCGCGGGTGCGGCCTTAGGCTGGGGCGGCGGCAGAAAGCGGATGACTTCGTTGCTCTGGCCGGTCTTGCCCGCGTTGGGGCCGCTCTGCTTGGTGTACTCCCGGATGCCCAGACGGCACCAGCCCCGGGCACCCACCACTTCGTTCCAGCGGGGGCGGAAGGTCTCACCGCGCTTGCACTGGCCGATGCTCTCGAAGAAAGCCCCCAGCAGACCCTGCGTTTTGGTGTGCAGGTACAGGCGGTCGGTGACGGTGGTGTCGCCTTTGGCCCCGCCGAAGATCTTCAGGGTCAGCTTTGCCATGGAGCAGGGCGGCAGTTTGGCGCTGCCCTCAAAGCGGGCACGTTCCATGCCGGTGACCTCAAAGGCATAATCGCCCTCGGGCAGGAGCACGAACTCCTGCTGTTCGTTGGTAAATTCGTCGTCCCAGCTCAGGGCGCGGTCGGTGGTATTCATGTCGTTCATAAGTAAGTTCTCCTTTATTATAAAACTCCTTCAGTCACGCTTACGCGTGCCAGCTCCCTCGGGGAGGGAGCCTGTCAAAACGGTAAGTCCCGGTTGTCCAGCACCATCTGCAGCACCTGCGGCCATGCGGCCACGAGACAGCCTTCCACAAAGTCGGCCGGGTAGTCCCGGATGGGCATATCCTCGGGGAAATAGCCCCGCTTGCCCACCACAGCCTGCAGCTCCTCCGGGGTGACGTTGTTGGCGCTCATGAGCGGGGCCAGCTTTTCCGGCACGCCCAACGCGATCAGGTCGGGCACCAGCAGGGCTTTGGGCACCGTCTCGGCGGGCGGTTCCGGCTGTGGTGCGGGTGCGGGCAGGATGTCCTCTTCCGGCGCACTCTGGGGCTTCGGCTGGGGGCGCGGCTGCGGTTCCGGCTGCGGTGCGGGCGCAGGTGTGGTGCCGGGAATGCAGGCGGCAATGCCGGCATAATCAAAGGGCATTTCGTCCGGCAGGCCAAAGCGGTTCTTGGCGTCCCAGCAGGGGTGATGGGTGGTGTACATGACCCGGCGGCCGCCGGTCACCTTGTTTTTTGCGTTGGGGGCGCTACCGCTCTTTTCCACCACGGTCTGGTAGTTGACGAAAAGCAGCATATCGCACCACTCCCGGATCAGCGGCTCCACCTGTTTGGTGGTCTTCATGGTCCAGCGGTCGTAGCTGCCCGCCGCGTCCGGCTGCTCGAACTTGGTGATGGCCGCGTGGGCAAGGATTAGAACATTGTGTCCGGTGTTCAGTACCTCTTCCAGCGCGTCCAGCAGCTTGCCGAACTCCTCCTTCAGGTAGGTGTAGCCTTTGCCGTAGCCAAAGCCCTCCAGCCCGTCCACCTTGGCCTTTGCACAGACGGCATCAATGGCCAGCCGTTCGGCCCAGTCGGCGGTGTCGATGACCAGCGTGCCGCAGGGGATGCTGCCCTTGCGCACCTCGGCCACCTCGTCCAGCAGCATGGCCCAGCTGGTGGGCTGGGGCATGCGCTTGATATTCAGCCGCTTGGTGCCGCCCTCGGTGTCGATGAATACGGGGTCCGGAAAGTGAGAGGCAAAGGTGCTTTTGCCGATGCCCTCCGGGCCGTACAGCACGGTCTTAACCGGGGAATCCTGTACCCCGGCGGTGATGGCATACTTGCTCATTTAGAATGCTCCTTTCGTCCAGCTTCTGGGCTGGGGCTTTTCAGTTACGGCGGGCGGTTCGGCATCTTTTACCATGCCGTCTTCAATGATGATCTGGCATTCGCTGCCGGTGGAGACCCGGGTGGCGATGGCCTGCAGGTGCTCTGCTTCCAGCCAGCGGCCAAACTCGGTCAGGGTGGTCATGTCCATCTGCTCCAGCTTGTCCAGCAGCACAAAGCCGCAGTCCGGGTTCAGGCGGCGGACGATGGCGGCGGCTACCCGCAGCTGATCGCTGCCGGACATATCCCGCCAGTGCTTTCCCTTATAAGTAAGTGCGCCGTCCTCCACGCTCAGCTCAGGCAGGGGCAGGTCGGCACCGTTCAGCAGGGCCATGCGGTCAGCCCGCTTCTGGGTGATGGCTTCGGTGAGCTTGTCGTAGTCGCTGGCATACCGGGCGGCTTCGTCCTCGGCCCGGGATTTTTCCAGATTGGCCCGCACCTTGCGGTTGACCTCTTCGATGTCCCGGATGGATGCCTCCAGCTCTGCGGTGGATTCGTCCTGCAGATCTGCGGCTTCAGTCTGGGCGATTTTCACATCGGTCTGCATCGTGTCGATCCGCTGTCTTTCCGTGTTTAGCTGAAATTCGAGGTCTGCAACGACCTTTTTCTGCCGCTCAAGCAAATCTGTGAGCTGAGCCAGTTGACTGCGTTTGCGCTGATTCTCGCCGTTGCGAGCCAGAATGTCCTGCTGCTGGCGGATGAGGTCGGATGCACTTACCGGTTCGTCCGGGGCTTCCGGGTAGGAGATCAGCTCTTCAGCAAAGTGCTTCTTCTGCGCGGCCAGCTGGCCGGTGAAGGTGCGCTTGTCGTACAGAGCCTTGATCTCCATGTCCCGGGTGTGCAGCTCGGTGCCGATGCCGATGATGCGGAGCAGGATGTCGGCTTTCTCCTTGTCGGATGCCTCCATGAAACGGGGCAGATCCAGCGCAAGCGGCTCCACAAAGGCGTTCAGCAGCTGTTGCCCGTTGCGCCGCCCGGTAGGGTCGGTGACGGTCAGGCTGGCATTTTTGCCCTTGCGCTCCACCACCACACCGTTGGAGAGCTTGACCTTCAGGTGCGCAGGAGCCACGGCACCGTCCCGCTGGGCGGCGTCCGGGCGGAAACGGTCACCGCCCAAAGCCCATGCCAGCGCGTCCAGAACACTGGTCTTGCCCTGATTGTTGTTGCCGCCCACGATGGTCAGGCCGGTGGGCGACTGCGTGAGCGCTACAGCCTTGATGCGCTTGACATTTTCGGCTTCCAGCGCCGTGATCTTTACAGACATTTGGATACCTCCCCTTGAGCGGATGCGAGTGTGTGAACGAACTGGTTGATTGCGGTCTCTCGCTGGTCGTCCGGCAGTTTGCGGAACTGCATTTTAGCGGACTGAACGATGCTTGTGATGGAACGCCCGGCCAGAATGATGCTGTCGTAGGCATCGCGGGCGTCCTGCTCCTGCCGGGCCTTGTAGTCGGCAGTCATGTCGGCCGCGATCTCGTAGGCTTTTTCACCGGCACGGCGGTCTACCTCTTCCTCATCGATCACGGCGGCGATGGGCTGCTTTTTCAAGGCCGCATTTTCTTCCTGCAGCTTATCCGCCCGGAGCTTGGCCGCTTCGGCCACCTGCCGGGAACCCTCCAGCTGTTTCTCGGCCTCCTGCGCCCGGGTTTCGGCCTTGCTCTGCATCTTCCAGGCTTCCTCCTCTCGGGCCTCGGCCTTGTCTGCGCGGTCTTTTTCCTGTGAGACCTTCAGACCCAGCCGGTTGCAGTCTTTGGCGGTGCTCAGCTGGTCGGCGCGGGCCTTGTCCCGTTCGGTGCGCAGCTGCTGGTTTTCCTTGAGCACAGCACGATACTCTGCGCTGCTGGTGATTTCGCAGGTGGTGACCTTCTGCACCATATCCGCCGGGGCGCTGGGCTTGGCTGCTTCATACAGAAGAGTGGCAGGTTGCACGTCCAGAATGGATTTGCCATCCACCTCGATGTTGCCGAACCGTTCGGCAACCCTCAGAAGGTTGTAAGCAGAGGACTTGCTGAGAGAAATGCTTTCACACCATGCCCGGAAAGAATCATCACCACGGTTGCCATGCTTCGAGTTGTCCAACTGTTGGACAACTCCACCGCACAGAGCGTCATGCGCCATGGAAACGGCGTTGACCATCCAGCGCAGGCCGGTTTCGGCCATTTTCTTACCCTTGGAGTACTGGCTTTCGGCCATGTGCAGGACATCCACCGTCTGAGTGTCCAGACCGGCATAGTCAAATGCAGTCGGCGTTTTCGTATTTGCAGGGAGCGTCAAGTTCGGTGATGAGGTGCCGCCCACAGCTTCGCCAGCAGAAAAACTTTCCGCAGGGACGGCAGGGCCCGATTCGCAGCCCTGTGGGGATGCTTCTTGGGGCAATGCGCTTGCATCCTCCCCGCTCTCCGAGGTGGTCGGAGTTTCCGCTGTGGCATTCGGAGCAGCACTCTCTGCCGCAGTCACAGCAGCATCCGCATTCTGGGCAGTTAAACATTCGGCGGCCTCCTTTGCCTTTTTGATGTCAGCCAGAATCTTTTCCATTTCCTGCTGCGGGGTCATGCCCTTGCGGTTGCCATCCGAATTGAAGAACCGGGCCAATAGAGCCGCTTTGGCAGAAATTCCCTTTTTGTTGGCAGCGCAGACGAATGTACAGCAGTAGCGGCCATTGTGGGAGTAATCAGTGGGGCGAATCTTGTCTCGAGAAAAGCCGCCCGTGAGTTCGCCCTGAGAAAAAGTATCTTTGACCCATGCACTGATCTGTTCCAGAAAGTCGAAATCCAGGCTGAACACAGAGCAGGTGCATTTGTCTTTGGTCGATCCGATGAAGAGGGAGTCATATGAGAGCGTTCTACTCATCCGGCACTCGTAGCCCTTAATATCCTGCACGAAACGTTTGGTAGTCTCGTTCCACTCGTTACCGCCCCACGGCATAGCGTAGGGACAGCCATAGCATTCATGGCCCGGGCCGTACCCTTTCAGACGGTTGCCGGTATTGTCAGCGCTGCTGGATTTCTGCACACGCCGCCCACACTTGCAGATGTAGGTGTTCATACCCGCACCTCCGTGTCTTTCAGGCGGTCGAGCATCTCGGCCTGCAGGTCTTTGCTCAGGGGCTGAAGGGTGTTGTTTTTCCAGCCGTAGCACAGGATGGAGCCGTAGATGGGCTGGCTGCGGTAGATCCGGCACAGGCCTTTGCCGTAAACACCGTACACCAGCACAGCCGGGGTGCGGGGCAGGATCTTCTGCTCACAGGGGCACTGCAGCCGTGCCTCGATGCCCTGCAGCGTGTCCGGCAGGGTGGCGACCACGGGCTCTGCGCCCGGTTCAATGAGAATGCCTTTCATGCGTTGTCCTCCTCGACGTAACCATGTTTGATGCAGAGCTTTTCCAGCTCGTTGTAGTAGATGCCCTGCGAGATTTCGACGCTGGAGAGGTACTCCCGCTGGAATGCATCGGACAGGGCAGAAAGAACTTCCAGCGCCGCCAAGGCTTTGCCAAGGGCAGATGCGATACTGTCCAGAATGCCGGTGTTGCAGTCCCGGCGGAAGATCCGGTCGGAACAGTAATAGCGGTCGGGCCGGAGCTTGCCGTCGGCAAAGCCCTGCTCCAGTGTGGAAGTACCGGTGGAGATGTCGGCTGCTGCTTTGTTCAGGGCCGCAAGCTGCTCGTAAATCAGCGCGGACTGCCATTCGGGCACGTTTTTGATGTGCTCCAGCAGTGCGTTTTTATTTTTTGCGTTCATTTTCTTGTAAAAACCTCCGATTTTATGGTATGATCGGGGTGATGGGGCTTTCAAATTCCATCACCCTTTGGGCTCGTCGGTGTTGGCGCACCGGCGGGCTTTTTTGTTTTGGCGCTCATGCCCCGCGCTCCTGATCCTTCGGATACTCCGCATTGCGGGCGTGATTGCGCCGGATCTTGCCATAGCGGCTCTTGCGGCGCTCCTCTTCGGCAGCGACCGCGTCGCTGAGCCGGTACAGCGCCAGCCCGATCAGCAGCACGATGAGGCCCGCCGTGAGCATGGTATCGCCGGGCTGATTGTTCAGCAGACGGCCTTCTCCGAAAAGAATCAGCGCCAGCCCGCTGCCGAGGCAAGCCCCGGCAGCGTAAAGAAAGTGGTCAGATTTGAGTTTCATGCGGATTCTCCTTTCTCAACTTCGGGGAAGAAATACTCCCCAATTTGCTCCTGCGGGATGTGCAGGACTTTGCAGACGGCGGTGATCTCGCTGGCGCGCCAGCTTTTGCCCGGGTCTGCATCTTCCAGCCGGGTGTGCAGAGTGCGAACGCCCATGCCGGACTGTTCGGCCAGCTCCTGGATCTCAAGACCCTGATCTTCGGCCAGACGGCGCAGCTTGATGTAATTGCGCTTCTTCATGGGTCAGACCTCTCCTCCTTTACGTTCCTCGATGATAGCCGAAAGTGCAGCATTGAACTCGCGTTCCGCTTTCTTTGGCTCGTAATGGCCGTTCAGAACCTGAGAGATATACTTCGGGTTCTTGCCCAGCTGTGCGGCCAGCTCCTTGCCGGTGACGCCGGCGTTGTGCATTTTTCCAACAAGCTCACCTGTCCATTGTGCAGGCATACAATTCTAACCTCCTTCAACTTAAAAACTTGACTTTGGTTAGAATTTGCGGTAAGATGATGGTGCTAACAACTATCCAGCGCAAATTCTAGCCTGAGCCATTCAGTTGATTCCGGGCTTGTTTGCTAACCGGATTCAACTGTGACACTATGATATCTGAATTTGGTTAGAAAGTCAACAAAAAATTTCTGAATTTGGTTAGATTTGGCGCTCTGCACAAAAAGGGGCGTTGAAAATTGTGTTTTATGACGTATACAGTGAGCTGTGCCAGAAAAAAGGTGTAAGCTGCAGCCGTGCTGCAAAGGAGATCGGCCTGAGCAATTCGACTGTTACAAAGTGGAAAAATACCGGAGCCACACCCTCCGGCGATACACTTTCAAAGGTTGCGGCTTATTTTGGTGTGTCGGTAAACGATCTGATCGGCAAACAAAAAAGCCCCGCCGGGCGTGCCGGTGGGGTTTCAGAGGATGATATTAAGTTTGCTCTTTTTGGTGGTGGCCCTGTGACAGACGCCCAGTACGAAGAGGTCAAGCAGTTTGTCCGGTTCATAAAGGAGCGGGATGCAAATGGGAACAAGGGCTGACTTTTATAAAGTTGCGGCCGAAAATCATGTGGAGGTCCTGCGCTATCCGATGCCGATCGTTGGCAGCATGTCTGCAGAAGTTGGTGGGGCGTGTTACATCGGGCTGGACAATTCCAAGCCCTGTACTTATGCGGAGGAGCAGGCGCGGATCGGCCATGAACTCGGTCATTGCCTGTATGGGGGATTTTATTCCAGAACCACCCCTTTTGACATTATAGAACGGCATGAGGTGAGGGCAGATCACTGGTATATCCAGCACGCAATCCCGAAACAGGTTTTATTTGACCTGTTGAAGCAGGGGCGTGATACCGATGAGATCGCGGAGATGCTGGACACAACGGAGGAATATGTCCGGCGTGCATATTACTATTATAAGGACAACGAAAATGTGCCCGAGGAGGAATTGTATGGGTAAAAAACTCTCTCCCTATGGTCGGAAGGAATGGCACCGAAAGCACTCCGGCAATAAAACAGCGAGTAAGTGCGTTAATGCTGCTTTTCGCGGGGCTGGTGCAGCTGTCGGTGCAGCAGCCAGAGTGAGAACGCCAGCTAGTACGTTGGAAGAACGCCAGCGGGCAAATCTCACCGGTAGACAGTTGCTGATTGCCTGCATCATTGGAGCAGTGCTTCCGGTGATGGCTCTTCTGGGAACGGACAAAATTACCGGATCTTTTTTGTTGGTTCTCGTTTTTTTCTTTCTGGTTCCGTTTCTGGTGATGGTTCTGATTTTCATGATCCTCAACCTTGTCACACGGCCTCGGTCTGTACAAGTTTCTGAGGACGGACTGGAATCTTCCGTAGAACGTGATTATTCCCCTAACCCCGAATGGATGGGTGAGATGGATCTGGTTGATTCTCGAAAAAATGCAAAAATTCTTGCTCCGCAATTTTTGAAGCAGGCGCGTGAGAGTGCAAGAATCCTTGAAACAACAACAGACCCGGCCACGTTCTTCATGAGATACGATTTTTGTGTTGGGCGACTGCTAGAGTTGGAAAAATGTAAAAGGTATGGTGCACCAGTAAGTGCAACTGCCGATTTGCAGAAATATCAAAATCTTGCGTTCCGGGACGGCGCTGTAAACGAGATTGTCCACCGCACAGAGGAAAAATATCGGGCAAAAATTGAAAGCCTAAAAACGCCAAAGGCAAAGAAGAACTGGGCTGAGAAATATCATCAGGCATTCGAGCCGTATCTGCCGTATATGAGTGATAGGCAGAAAACGGTACTCGGCGAAGTAAGTGCGGAGCTTTTTGCCCTTGCGGAAGGTGATATCTCAGAGGACGAATAAACAAAAACTCCCCCGGCGCGCCAACGCCGAGGGAGAAAAAATCTGCTTGCCGGATGGCATCGCAGACCGTACAGTTGGGGAACCGTACAGTCTTATGATATCACCTCCGGGCAGGCTTGTCAAAGTGTACCCATGGAGGTGTATTTTTATGGGATTGCGAACCAACACAGCCGTTTGGCTGCCGAACCAGCAGCGCTGGCAGATCAAGGTGCAGAAGGACGGCGTGCGCCGCACCTTCACCAGCGCAAAGCCCGGCCGCACCGGACAGCGGGAAGCAAACCGCAAAGCGGATGCGTGGCTGGATGAGGGCATCACCAGCACCACAAAGCGCTGCGCTGATGTGTGGGCGGAGTACATGATCTCAGTCAAAGCCACAGGCGGCAGCAGCTATATCGGGCAAGTGGAGAAGTTCGGCCGCAATTACATCCTGCCGGTGATCGGAGCGCGCCGGATCGGCGACCTGACCACCGGCATGCTGCAGGACGTGCTGAACCGTGCCTATAAAGAGGGCTGTCTGAACCCGGACAGCGCGCGGAAGAGCCGGGGCAACCTGTCCCGCAAAACGCTGCAGGGCATCCGGGGCGTGGAGGTGGCCTTCGTCAAGTGGGCACGCCAGCACAAGTACACCGCCCTGCGCCCGGAGGATGAAGACCTGACCGTGCCGAAGGGTGCCCGCCTGAAAGGGCGGAAGATCCTGCAGCCGGACAGCCTGCGGGTGCTTTTGTCCACCGACACCCGCGTGGTGCGCGGAAAAGTGGAGCCGGACGAGAACATCCACGCCTACCGCTTCGCCGTCATGACCGGACTGCGCCCCGGGGAGCTGCTGGGCTTGCGTGTGGGCGACATTGAGGGCAGCATGCTCCATCTCTCCCGCGCGATCAACACTCTGAACGAAGAGACCAGCGGCAAGAACGAGAATGCCATCCGCACCGTGGTGCTGCACCCTCTGGCTGTGGCCGAGATCCGCGCCCAGCTGCAGCAGCGCACGCAGGAAGAGGAACGCCCGCTGACGGACGCCGACCCACTGTTCCTGCTGCGCAACGAGCAGAGCCTGTACAATTACTGGCGGCTCTACCAGCGCAGCAACGGCATCGACCCGCCCGTCAGCCTGTACGAGCTGCGGCACACCTTCGTGAGCATGATCGAAGATGCCGTATCACCTGCTCAGCTGCGCCGCATGGTGGGTCACAGCAGGAGTATGGACACTTACGGCTGGTACTCCCACGCCGTCACCGGCCGCGACAACGCCACTGCGCTGGCCGTCTCAGATGTCCTGTCTGAGTACACGCCGGGCACCGGAAAATAACCCACTTTGCAACCCACTTTTGTGCGTCCGGGCGCTCAGACCGATGCGCGGGCTTTCTGTTGAGTGCTGGGAAAGTGGCCTGAATACTGCGTTTTCCGCGCTCACCTGAAACGGCGTGCAGAAACAATGTTTGTTCGAATCCACCCGCGCCCACCAAAAAACCTCAGCGTATGTAAGTGCGCTGAGGTTTTTGTTTTGTAACAGGGTTAAACTCATAGAGCGGGTGGATTCGAACAGCTGCGGCGCTGTCGCAGAAGACAGCGCAAAAACAGCCCAGTGGGCTGTTTTTAGCAGTGCGGCTCGCGACATCCACCCGCGCCCACCAAAAAACCTCAACGTATGAAAGTACGCTGAGGTTTTTGTTTTGCAGCAAAGCTAGACTCACTGGGCGGGTGGATTCGAACAGCAGCGGAGCCGACCGCTGCCTGCGGCAGAAACAGGGAGGCGAGGCTGGGGCAGCGCTCCGCTTTTTCAAAGCCCTGCCAAGGGGCTGCGGAAAAAGCGGCAAGCGCAACTCGTAAGACCCGCCGAACGGTACGGTGCAACAACGACGACCACTGCCAGCGGCAGAAGCAGGGAGGAGCTGTTGGGGCTGCGGCCAGCGGGATGCGCGTGCCGCCCAAGGCACGATGTAGCCGCTGGGAGCCGCGACCCGGGTTCCTTTTCTACGCGGCTCGCGTAATCCACAGTCTCCAGTCAGTCACCGCCGAAATGGGGCAGTTACTCTAGTTCTTTTTATTTTTGCTCTTGACAACCTACGACTTTTTGCGATACTCTAAAATAAAGCAATTTATGTGCAGGGAGGAACGTGAAAAATGGTTGGTATTATCGTTTTTCTGGCGATTGTGGTGTTTATCATTTGTGCGGCTATAAATGATAAGAAAAAACAGGAAGAGGCAGCTCAAAAGGAAGCACAGAAGAAAGCACAGAAAGCGCTGGAAACGCGAGAGTTTGAACGGCAAACCGCTCAACAAATTCAAACAGCTGCTTCAAAAATTTCGGATTCGCCTTTTTATAAAGAATTACGGTCTTACTTGAATGCAAGAATTCAAAAGGATATGAAAGAATATCTTTTTGAAAAATACAATGAATATTTAAAAACTCCTAATGCACTACCATCCAAATTCAATCCATTTTCTGGCAGTACGTATTTATATGATGCAGTAGGAAACATTGTTATAACTCCAGCGGGAATTTGTTATTCCCATGGCCTAATTACTGTTCCACTGTCAGTATATCAAGGAAAAATCCAGTTCAGTTGTGCTAATCACGGCTATTCAAACTTGGACTCTATTCAAATGTGGGTTCTTGCCCAGAGATTAGCAGAAGATTTTGGGTATCAGTTAGTAAATTACCGCAACGCTTGCCGTGATCCAAAATGGTCCTGTGAAAAATCTCCTAATACGCTTAAAGATGCTGTTGACTATTTACACATGACACAAAAATATTCTCAGATTCCTTCGGATCGGGGCGGAAAAGAACCGATCTATATCGATCTTCTTCCACTTGCCGGAACGGCCTATTTTAATCACTTGATTCGCTCCGAAATTTATTCACTCCAAAATTCTGCCATCTCGTACAAATCTCCCTTCTAATAGGTTCGGATTTGGGTTGCTTCGCTCCACCAAGAAAAAGCACCTAGAAACGGTTGTTTCCGGGTGCTTTTTCTTATGGAAGGAGAAATATTATGAGAAATGCAGCAAAGATCAGCCCATGACGACCTTCACGTCCACCTCGGAACCGGAGGGAGCCTGTGGCAGAACATTGCCCTCAAGGGGCTTGCCGTCGACCGTGACGCTCTTTACGCCGTACTGCACACCGGAGGGGTTGTCTACGGTGATGTGGTACACGGCGCCCCGGTAGCGGCGGGTGACGGTGTAGCCGGAAAGGGTGTGGGGGATACAGGGGTCTATCTTCAGGCCGTCCAGCGTGGGCTGGATGCCGAGAATATACTGGCTCACGTTGAAAAATGTCCATGCGGCGGTGCCGGTGAGCCAGCTGTTCTTTGCCTCGCCGAAGGTGGGGGCATCCCTGCCGGCCACCATCTGGCTGTAGACGTAGGGCTCGGTGCGGTGGATCTCGGAGATCTCTTCGATGTAGGCCGGGCAGGTTTTGCGATAGACCTCAAAGGCCCGGTCGCCGTGGCCGAGAACCGCTTCGGCGCAGCTGATCCACGGATTGTTGTGGCAGAAGATGCCGGCATTCTCCTTGTACCCCGGAGGATAGCTGGAGATCTCGCCCAGATTGAGCTGATAGCGGGTGTAGGCGGGCTGGTGCAGCACAACACCGTATTTGGTGTCCAGCCGCTCCTCCACGCTCCGGAGCGCCTGCGCGGCCTGCCCGGTCTCCTTGCCGATGCCTGCCATAACGCACATGCCCTGCGGCTCGATAAAAATCTGTCCCTCGGTGCATTCCCTGCTGCCCACGGGCTTGCCGAACGCGTCGTAGGCACGGCGGAACCATGCACCGTCCCAGCCGGCAGTCAGCACTGCCTGCTCCACACCGTCAATGGCCTTGCGGGCAGAAGCGGCTTCATCGGCGAGATGCAGGTGGTCACACAGTTCCGCGTACTCATGGCCGTACTTGACGAACATCCCCGCGATGAACACGCTCTCGGCCACGGGGCCTTCGCTGGGGCCGGTGATCTGGAAACTCTCGCCCGGGTGCTCGGAGAAGCAGTTCAGGTTCAGGCAGTCGTTCCAGTCTGCGCGGCCGATGAGCGGCAGGCCGTGAGGGCCGAGATGGGTGCAGGTAAAGCGGAAACTGCGGCGCAGATGCTCCATCAGAGGCCGTGCCTTGCCGGCATCGTTTTCAAAAGGCACCTGTTCGTCGAGGATGCTCCAGTCGCCGGTCTCCCGCAGGTAGGCGGCAGTACCGGCGATGAGCCACAGCGGGTCATCGTTGAAGCCGGTGCCGACGTCGCGGTTGCCCTTTTTGGTCAGGGGCTGGTACTGGTGGTAGGCGCTTCCGTCCTCGAACTGGGTGGCGGCGATGTCCAGAATGCGCTCCCGTGCGCGGGACGGGATGATGTGCACAAAGCCCAGCAGATCCTGACAGCTGTCGCGGAAGCCCATGCCGCGGCCGGTTCCACTCTCAAAATAGCTGGCAGAGCGGCTCATGTTGAAGGTGACCATGCACTGGTACTGATGCCAGAGATTCACCATGCGATCGAGCTTTTCCTCACCGGACTCCAGATGGTAGGTGGACAGCAGGGCGTCCCAGTGGTCGGCCAGCGCCTTGCGGGCGGCATCCACCTGCGCATCGGTGGCATAGCGCGCCATCATGGCGTGGGCACGTGCTTTATTGATGACGCCCGGGGCGGAGAACTTTTCGTCCTGCGGGTTTTCGATGTAGCCCAGACCGAAGAGGATCTTCTTCTCTTCGCCCGGGGCAAGGGTGACATGGATGTGCAGCGCGCCCACCGGAGCCCAGCCGTGGGCGATGCTGCCGGAGCAGTGTCCGGCGCGGACAGCCTGCGGGTCGGCGGGGCCGCCGTACACGCCGCAAAAGGCGTCGCGGGCGGTGTCAAAACTGGTGACGGGGGTGTTCGACCAGAACACCGCGTAGTGGTCGCGGCGCTCCCGGTACTCGGTCTTGTGGTAGATGACGCCCGGCTCCACCTCCACCTCGCCGGTGGAAAAGTTGCGCTGGAAGTTGGTGCTGTCGTCGATGGCATCCCACAGGCAGAACTCTACGTAGCTGAATACGTCCAGCTCTTTGGCGGCAGCCGTTTCGTTTTTCAAAGTCAGGCGATCCAGCTCACAGGCATCGCCCTTGGGCACGAACAGCTCCTGCGCGGCAGAAATGCCGTTCTTCCTGCCCTCAAGGATGGTATAGCCCAGACCGTGGCGGCAGGTGTAGAAGTCCAGCTCGGTCTTGACGGGCTGCCAGCCGGGGTTCCAGACGGTGCTGCCGTCCCTGATGTAGATGTGGTGGCCGTCCATGTCCAGCGGGGAGCTGTTGTAGCGGTAGCGGGTCAGGCGGCGCATCCGGGCGTCGCGGTAAAAGCTGTAGCCGCCCGCCGTGTTGGAAACAAGACTGAAGAAGTCCTCACTGCCAAGGTAGTTGATCCAGGGCAGGGGCGTTTGCGGGGTGGTGATGACGTATTCTTTGTGCTCGTCATCAAAATGTCCGAATTTCATAAATGCTTCCTCCTTGATCGGCTGCCGGATCACCCGGCGGCATCGCTTTTGCGAAAACGATTAAGTGCGACGAGGAAGCGATCTCGTTGCTTTTAGAATAGCCGATACGGAAGAAAAATGCAAGGGATTTTTTGAAAAAACTTCTGAAAATATTCTTCAAAAACAGGCGCTGCTTCACCTGTTTTCTGAAAATTTCACCCGGATGGCGGGGAAGAGCAGCCGAAACTGTGTAGCACGAGACCCCATTCTAAAAGTAATAATACACCGCCGAAAATCGCCGCGAAAATGCCGCGAAAATGTTTCGGTTTTCATCGAAATGTAACGAAAACGATTCGGAATGCACAATTTTTACCGGGAGCAATCAAACAAAACGCCAAAAGTAGGACGTAAAATATAAAAATTATCCAATGATGCTTGATTTTTGGTGCAAAGTGCGCTATCATGAAGTTGCGAAAACGATTAAGGGCTTGACGGGGAGATCCCCGAAGAATGGTCCTTCGGAAGGAGGCAGAGAAGGTGTCGTCCCTGAAAGACCTGGCAAGGGAATGCGGCGTATCCGTGGCGACGGTCAGCAAGGCGCTGAACGGCCAGCCGGACATTGCCGATTCCACACGGGAGCGCATCCGCGCAGCAGCGCACCGCATGGGCTACCTGCCCAATGCTGCCGCCCGTGCCCTGAAAACCAACCGTACTTACAATCTGGGCGTTCTGTTCGTGGATGAGCGGCAGAGCGGCCTGACCCACGAATACTTCTCCGCTGTGCTGGACAGCTTCAAGGTGGAAGCCGAAAAGCATGGCTATGACATCACCTTTATCAACCACAACATCAGCGGCAAAACCATGAGCTACCTCGAGCACTGCCGCTACCGTGGCGTGGACGGCGCGGTGATCGCCTGCGTGAATTTCTACGATCCGCAGGTGGTGGAGCTGGTGAACAGCGAGGTGCCGGTCGTGACCATCGATCACGTATTCAACAACCGGATGGCCATCCTCTCCGACAACGTTTCGGGCCTGAAGGCGCTGGTCAAGCAGGCATGGGCCTGCGGGCACCGCCGCATCGCCTTTATCCACGGCGAAAAGACTGCCGTCACCGAGAACCGTCTGGCAGGCTTCTATCAGGCGTGCGAAGAGCTGCACCTGAAGATCCCGGAGGAATATGTGCGCGAGGGCATCTACCACGACGCCGACCGCTGCGCGGCAGAGACCCGGGCACTGCTGGAGCTGCCGCAGCCGCCAACCTGCATCATCTTTCCGGACGACTTTTCCGCGCTGGGCGGCTACAACGCTATCGGTGAGAAGAAGCTCTCGATCCCGGAGGATATCTCCGTGATGGGCTACGACGGCATCTACCTTTCGCGGGTGGTTAAACCTCAGCTGGTGACCTACCAGCAGAACACCACCGCGCTGGGGCGTACCGCCGCCGACAAGCTCATTGAGCTCATCGAGCACCCGCGTGTGACCCTGCCCGAACAGATCCGCGTTTCCGGCAGGCTGCTGGACGGCGGATCGGTGCGCATCCTCTGATCTGTCTCCAAAGGCTCCTGTGGACGGAACCTTTTATGAAGAACACTTTTGTAAATAATGGAAAACCATGAAGGAGGTTTACCCTTATGAAAAAGATCTCTCGCCGTAATTTCCTGCTCGCTTCCGGTGCCGTGACCATTGGTGCAGCTCTGGCTGCCTGCGGCGGTTCTTCTGCTTCCACCAGCACCGCTTCTTCTGCTCCGGCTTCCTCTGCTGCTCCCACAGCACAGGGCAAGGTGCTGAACATCTGGTGCTGGAACGATGAGTTCCAGAGCCGCTTCAACGCCTACTATCCTGAGGTGAAGGAGATCGCAGAGGACAAGTCCACCACCACCCTGAAGGACGGCACGCTCGTCAAGTGGACCATCAACCCCAACGATAACAACAACTATCAGAACAAGCTGGACGAGGCTCTGCTGAGTCAGGACAGCGCCGCCGATGATGATAAGATCGATATCTTCCTGATCGAGGCCGACTACGCCCTGAAGTATGTGGACTCCGACTATGCGCTGGATGTCAAGGCGGATATCGGCCTGACCGATGACGATCTGGCAGAGCAGTATCAGTACACCAAGGACATCGTCACCGTGGACGGCAGCCAGCGCGGCACCACATGGCAGGCGACCCCCGGTCTGTTCGCATACCGCCGCAGCATCGCAAAGGATGTTCTGGGCACCGATGATCCCACCGAGGTGCAGAGCTTCCTGTCCGACTGGGACAAGTTCAACGATGTGGCGGCCAAGGCGCATGACAAGGGCTACAAGATGCTGTCCGGCTTTGACGACTCCTTCCGCACCTTCTCCAACAACATCAGTGCACCCTGGGTAGACGGAACCACCATCAACGTGGATCCCAATATGATGAAGTGGGTCGATCAGACCAAGGAGTACACCGACAAGGGCTACAACAACAAGTCCAGCCTGTGGGACAGCCAGTGGGCAGCCGATCAGGGCCCCACCGGCAAGGTGTTCGGCTTCTTCTACTCCACTTGGGGCATCAACTTCACCCTGCTGGGCAACTCGCTGGAAACGCCGGTGGCAGAGGGCGAGACCCCGCAGGTGGGCAACGGCATCTACGGTGACTATGCCGTGTGCGAAGGCCCTCAGCCCTACTACTGGGGCGGCACATGGATCTGCGGCGCAGCCGGCAGCGACAACATCGAGACCATCCGGGACGTCATGCAGAAGCTGACCTGCGATGAAGCCATCATGAAGCAGATCACCATGGATACGCAGGACTACACCAACAACAAGAAGGCCATGGACGAGATCGCAACCAGCGATTACAAGTCCGACTTCCTCGGCGGCCAGAACCACATCGCTCTGTTTGCAGAGGCTGCAGACAAGATCGATATGTCCAACGCAGGCCCTTACGATCAGGGCATCACGGAGAGCTTCCAGAATGCGTTCAAGGATTACTTCACCGGCAATGTGGACGAGGATGCTGCAAAGGCAAACTTCGAGACTTCCATCAAGGAGAAGTATCCCGAGCTGACCGATGTGGTCTGGCCTGCATGATCGCGGCATGACCCAATTCGCTGACACGGAAAAGTAAATACAGGGGGCGGGCGGCATATCTCGCCCGCCCCCTTTGCTTTTCTACAGATAACAGGAGGCGATCCTATGGGAGAGAAAACAAGAAAGAAAGGGTCGATCAGCTACGCGAAGTGGGGCTACATCTTCATTGCGCCGTTCTTCATCATCTTCGCGGTATTCCAGCTGATCCCTCTGGCATCCACCATCTACTACAGCTTTTTTGAGTATTACCGCAGCGGCCTGAAGATCATCGGCCCCAACTTTGTGGGGCTGAAGAACTACATTACCCTGTTCGCCACCGATCTGACAAAATACTTCGGCAACACGCTGATCCTGTGGATCATCGGCTTTATCCCGCAGATCGCCGTCTCGCTGCTGCTGGCGGCATGGTTCACCGACCTGCGCCTGAAGCTGAAAGGTCAGACCTTCTTCAAAACGGTCATCTATATGCCCAACCTGATCATGGCATCGGCCTTCGCCATGCTGTTCTTCGCGCTGTTCTCGGATAACGGCCCGGTCAATGCCGTGCTGCTGAGCATGGGCTGGATCAAGCAGCCCATCAGCTTTCTGAACACCGTGTGGGGTAACCGCGGCCTCGTCGGCCTGATGAATTTCCTCATGTGGTTCGGCAACACCACCATCATGCTGATGGCGGCCATCATGGGCGTAGACCCCACCCTGTACGAGGCGGCAGAGCTGGACGGCTGCACCCCGAACCAGATGTTCTGGAAGATCACCATCCCGCTGATCCGCCCCATCCTCGTTTACGTGATGATCACCTCCATGATCGGCGGCCTGCAGATGTTCGATGTGCCGCAGATCCTGACCAACGGCAAGGGCGGCCCCGACCGCACCTCCACCACCATGATCATGTACCTGAACAACCACCTGTTCAGCAAGAACTACGGCATGGCCGGTGCAGTCTCGGTGGTGCTGTTCCTCGTGTGTGCAGTGCTGTGCGTGGTGGTCTACTTCTCCCTCACCCGGGAGGATGACGGCCTGACCAAAGCCCAGCGCAAAGAGCTGAAGGCTGCCCGGAAGGCAGCTGCAAAAGGAGGGAAATGAAGATGGCACACGCTCCGAAAACGCAGTCTGAAAAAGCAACGCTGGCGGCACGCCGCGCCTGGTGCTATCTGGTGCTGGTGCTCATCAGCTTTCTGTGCCTGTTCTTCTTCTATGTGCTGGTGATCAACTCCACCCGCAATCACTTCGAGATCCAGAAAGGCTTCTCGCTGCTGCCCGGCAGCATGCTGGTCACCAACTTCAAAAATGTGCTGGCCGATGCCAATATCCCGGTGGTCAGCGGCATCCGCAACAGCCTGATCGTCTCTGCCTGCTCGGCGGCGTTCAGCGTGTATTTCTCGGCCTTGACGGCCTACGGCATCTACGCCTATAACTTCCGGTTCAAAAAGGCGGCGTTTGCCATCATCCTGCTCATCATGACCATGCCCACGCAGGTGTCGGCTCTGGGCTTTTTGCAGCTCATTACCAAAATGGGGCTGAAAAACAGCTTTCTGCCGCTGATCCTGCCCAGCATCGCAGCACCCACGGTGTTCTTTTTCATGAAGCAGTATCTGGACGCCTCCCTGCCCATGGAGATCGTGGAAGCCGCCCGCATCGACGGTGCCGGTGAGTTTTACACCTTCAACAAGATCGTGCTGCCCATCATGAAACCGGCGCTGGCGGTGCAGGCCATCTTCTCCTTCGTGGCCAGCTGGAACAACTACTTCATCCCCGCGCTGGTGCTGGACAGCGCCGACAAAAAGACCCTGCCCATCCTCATTGCACAGCTGCGCAGCGCCGACTTCCTCAAGTTCGATATGGGCAAGGTGTATATGATGGTGGCCATTGCCATCCTGCCGGTCATCGTCGTTTACCTGCTGCTGTCCAAGTTCATCGTCCGCGGCGTCGCCCTTGGCGGCGTGAAGGGGTGATGAAAGCAGCTCACCTGTCGGCTGAATCGCGTGAAAAATCAGCGGGACACCGGCTCTTGACTTTGGCAGTGCAGGGGAGTATACTCCATGCCATCAGAAATACTTCGGCTGTGACGAGAAAGAGTACCCGGAAAGAATGCTGCAGAGAGCTGCCGGTCGATGCAAGGCAGTGCAGGGCGTCCGTGGGAAGATCCTCTCCGAGCTTCCCGGCTGAATGGGCATTCCGGTGCCCCAGTAAGCGGGGACGGCGGGCTTCCGTTATCAAAAGCCGCACGTTGTTGGACGTGCATGAGTGGCTGGCTTTGTGCCGGCAATAAGAGTGGTACCGCAGAGGGGTTTTCACGCCTTTGTCTCTTACGTTCTGTAGGGGACAAAGGCGTTTTTGTTTTGAAAAAAGGAGAGTTTGGATCATGAAAACACTGGAAAAAGTAAGCGACTTTGTAGGCAAGTACATGGCCGCCATCGTCATTGTGGTGGCAGCGCTTGCCTTGTTCTTCCCCGGCACGTTCAGCGTGGTAAAGACCGCATGGGTCAACACCCTGCTGGGCATCGTGATGTTCGGCATGGGTCTTACCCTGAAGCCGGAGGACTTCAAGGTGGTGTTCAGCCGCCCGAAGGACGTGGTCATCGGCTGCGTCGCACAGTTCACCCTCATGCCGTTTCTGGCATGGGCGCTGACCCAGCTGTTCCACCTGCCCACCGAGCTGGCCATCGGCGTCATCCTCGTGGGCACCTGCCCCGGCGGCACCTCCTCCAACGTGATGACCTATCTGTCCAAAGGTGACGTTGCACTGTCCGTTGGCATGACCGCCGTTTCCACGGTGCTGGCACCGCTGCTCACCCCGCTGCTCACCCTGCTGTATGCCGGCCAGCGCGTGGATGTGAACCCGGTCAGCATGTTCCTGTCCATCGTCAAGGTGGTTCTGGTGCCCATTGCACTGGGCTTTGTGGTCAACCACTTCTTCCATGCCTTTACCCAGAACGCTGTCCGCGTGCTGCCGCTGGTCTCCACCACCGCCATCGTGCTCATCATCTGCGCCGTCGTGTCTGCAAACTCCGCCAAGATCATGACCAGCGGCCTGCTGATCCTTTTCGTGGTCATTCTGCACAACCTGCTGGGCTACCTCACCGGCTTTGGCGTGGGCAAGCTGCTGAAGCTGGACTCCACCAAGTGCCGCGCCATCTCCATCGAGGTCGGTATGCAGAACTCCGGTCTGGCCACCAGCCTTGCCGCCGCCCACTTTGCACAGTACCCGCTGGCTACCATCCCGGGTGCGGTGTTCTCGGTGTGGCATAACATTTCCGGTGCCATCCTCGCCAACTTCTTTGCCCGCACAGCAGAGAAGAAGGATTGATCTTTCATGACAAAACCCCCGGCAGAGCGCAAGCCCTGCCGGGGGTTTTGCTGTTTTTGAAACAAAAACAGGCAGGACAGAAAAGTCATACCATAAATGGAAAAATATGGTCATCCAGCTTGACTCACGCAGGTTTTGGTGCGTTTCGCGCAGTTTTGACCCAAAACGGTGGAGAGTTATGGTACACTTGCAACAGAAATATCTCCCGTAATGATCCCCAAAAGGAGGAAACGCAAATGAAACGAAAAGATCTTGCCCGGCGGGCGACATCGGCAGCTCTGGCGGCCTGCATGATGTTTACCCTGTCGGCTCCGGCGCTGGCCGAAAGCACGGATGCGCTGATGCAGCTGAGCATCGGCTCCTACCGCAGCTCCAGTCTGCTCAGCGAGGAGAACAGTTTGCCGCCCATCAAAGTCAATGAAACGACGGTCAATGAAGAGAACAAGGACGACATTCTGGGCGGTCAAAATGTAGGGAAGCTGCGCTACGACGCGACCACCAATACCCTTACCCTGAAGTCCAATAAAACGATCATGGGTAACCTGACCATTGATGCCCCGGGTGTGAACATTGTACTGGATAATCCAAATGATCCAGTTGTATCTGGCAAACTGACGGTCACAAATGCAAAGGACGTCAAGGTCACGAGCCAAAACTATTATGCCGTCTTAGACGCTGTTGAGATCAGCTGTACCGGCGAGGTGGAAATTACTTGTGAAGAAGGCTACGCCGTGACCGGCAATGTGACGGTGAAACAGGCCTCCAAGGTGGCGATCTCGGGTAAGAGTAATGGCAACATCGTGACGTACGATGTTAAGATCGCGTGCCCTGTCCCTGTCACCATCCGGAACAATGGCACGGGCGGCATGGCAAGAAGCATCGTCTATTCCGGCACAAGCTACAAATACTACACCGAAGAAAGCGGCACTGCACATGACCCGGCGGGCGACCCCATCACAGCCCATCTTGACTCCGGCTATCTGCGCATCACACCGGTAACGCTGCATGCGCTTACGGTAAAGAATGGCACCAGCAAGGTGGATGGCGCAGACGCCAGCACGGCCTATGCAGACCAGACCGTCACTGTGACCCCCGATGACCGTACCGCTGCGGGCTATCAGTTCGTGCGGTGGGAGGTTGTCAGCGGCATCGCGGATGCAGAGCTGATTCGCAGCAAAACAGACAACACTGCCACATTCACCATGCCGGACAAGGATGTGGAGCTGAAGGCACGCTACAATAAGCTGTACACCATCACGGCAGAAAAGGGCATTGCATCGCTGACGCAGGCAATACAGGGCACTGAGGTCACCATTACGGCCAACACCATCCCGGGTCGCAAGTTCGACCACTGGGTAGTGAAGAGCGGCGGTGTGACCCTCACAAACCCCAAGAGCGATAAGACCACCTTCAAGATGCTCGAGGACAATGTGACCGTGGAAGCGAAGTACAAGGCGATCCAGCCCATCACGGTGAATGGGGGCACCTACACCGTCAATGGCACTGCCGCGGCTGAGGCTGTCAAGGACGATAAGATCGTCGCAACGGCACAGGATGCACCTGCGGGCAAGAAGTTTGCGGGCTGGACGGCAAAGGGCATTAACTTGACGGATGAGCAGAAGAAGTCTCCGGTCGTCAAGTTCGAGATGCCCAAGAACGCCGTAGTGCTTACCGCACAGTACAAGACCCTGCATCCCGTTACCGTGACCAACGGCAAGGCGGATAAGCCCACTGCCGCTGCAGGCGACACCGTCACGATCACCCCGAACAGCCGCCTCGATGAGAAGCTGAAGTTCGATCGCTGGGTGGTCAAGTCGGGCAAAGTGACGCTGAACGGCATCAAGACCGCCACCTTCACCATGCCGGATGAGCCGGTGGAGCTGGAGGCTGTGTATAACAACCTGTACACCGTTACGGTCAACGATGGCACCAATACGACAACGACAAACGGCGTTGCGGGCACAGAAGTCACTGTGACTGCCAATGTCCCGGAAGGCGAAAAGTTCACCGGCTGGAAGGTGGAAAACAACACCGCGCTGTCCCTTAACGACAAGTCCATCGACCTGACGCAGCGGGAGATCACCTTCAATATGCCCAGCACAGATATCACCCTGACCGCTGAGCACAAGACCATCCACACCCTGACAGTTGTGGGCGGCACCATCGACGGCGCTGCCGGCAACGGCAACACCATCCAAGCGATCGCGGGCGACACCATCACCGTGCATGCCGCACTTGCTCCGGATCAGCAGTTCCTGCGCTGGACGAGCGATGACATTGGGCTGACCGGCTCGCAGTCCACGAATGACACGCTCACCATCACGATGCTGGACCGCGATGTCACCATCACCGCTGTGCCGAAGCAGCTGTACACCGTTACCGTGCGCAACGGCAAGGTGCGCGATAAGAGCGAGGCTACCGCGAACCCCGGCGACACCGTGACCATCAAGGCCGATAACAAAACGGCACTGGGTGAGGTCTTTGTGGGCTGGACTGTGACGTCTCTGGACGCGAACGGCCAACCCAATGTGAAGCTGGATAACCCCACCGCTGAATCCACGACCTTTACCATGATCGGTGCAAACGTTGAAGTAGAGGCGAAATACGAGAAGCAGCATACCGTTACCGTGAAGTATCAGACGGAGGCGGGCACGACAGAGGATACCAGCCAGAAAAAGACTGCGATCTTTGGAGAGGACATCAAGGTCACCGCACAGGACAAGACCGCCGAGGATCTGATCTTCGACCACTGGGAAGTGAAGGTTGGCGGCGATACCGTTGAAGACCTCTTTGCAGACTACAAGAGCGCAGAAGCAGCCTTTAAGATGCGGCGCGATAACGTGACGCTGACCGCTGTTTACAAGAAGCTCTACACCATCACGATCACCGACAACGTAAACCATGGTGTGGTTGGCACCAGAAAGACCAAGGTGGGCGGTACCGTTCCCCTTGAAGCTGCACCGATCCCCGGTTACCGCTTCAAGAACTGGGAGGTTCTCGGCAACAATGCAGTCGTGACACCCGCTGGCATCCTTACGCTGAATGACGACGGTGACGTGCTGGTGCGGGCAGAGTACGTCAAACTGTATAACCTGACCGTGAACTTCGGCACCGCTGTCAACAAAACGGTTGAAACAGAAACCACGACCGATGGCGATGGCAGAATCGTGCTTCCTGCCGCAGATGGCGACAGCATCACCGCTACCGCTAACGGTACAACACCGGATCAGATCTTCACCGGCTGGACGGTGGAAGGCGGCGATATCGGCCTGACCGAGGAACAGCTGAAGGATAATAAGTCGATCACCTTCACCATGCCGGACAGCGCTGTGACGCTGACGGCGACCTACAGCTACGTGCACGACCAGACCGTCACGGTGGTCAATGGCACTGCGCACACCGGCGACACCCCGGCAGCCGAAGCGATCACCGTTACCCCCGGCGAGACCGTGTACATTGAGCCGGCTGACCGCTGGGAGGAGAACCTGATCTTCACCGAGTGGGAAGTCACCAGCGGCAAGGGCGTGACGCTGGACTATGACCCGGACAGCTTTACCATGCCGCAGAGCGATGTGCCTGTAGAGATCACCGCGCAGTATGCAGAGCTGCACGCAGTTACCGTCAAGGACGGCACCGCAACCCATAAGAACGTCGATGACCAGGACGATGACCTGCTCATCATGTACGGCGGCGGCCACGGCGCGATCGCGGGCGACCGCATCACCATCAAGGCAGACGACAAGTCCACTGAGGGCAAGGTCTTTGAACGCTGGGAAGTCACGAAGGGCAATGTGACCCTGACCCCGGTCAATGACGATGGCTCTGTTGCCACCTTCGAGATGCCCACCTTCGAGATGCCCGATGATGCTGTGGTGATCACCGCAGTGTACAAGAACGTCCACACCGTCACCGTGCACAGCGAGGATTCGACGGATATCTTTGAGAACATCAAAGAGGGCACGCTCTATGAAGTGACCGCACCTGAGATCTCCGGCATGCGGTTCTCTCACTGGGTCGTTAACTTTGGCGACGTGAAGGATCTTGAGGAAAAGGCCAACCCCGGCACCTTTACCATGCCGAACGGCAACGTTGACCTGACGGCAGAGTACGTACACCTGTATGGCCTGACCGTGACCTACGGCACCGCTGCCGACGCGTACGGCGCTCCGGCAGCATCTGCCGCAGCGGGTGACCGCATCACCGTTACCGCAGACGAGCCGGCCCCCACCGAGACCTTCGAGGGCTGGACCCTGATCAGCGGAACGATCCACGATGATTCCGATAATCCGCTGACCACGGACGAAGAGGGCTACATCCTGAACGCAGACGGCACGCGTCTGACGAAGCGCAGCTTTACCTTTGTGATGGGCGGCGGCGCAGTGGAGCTGAAAGCCAACTACAGCATGCCCGCTTATGTGATGGAACAGCGGGTTATCGTAGAGGGCGGCACGGCCTTTGCAGAGGGCGAAGCAGCAGCTGCTGAGATCATTGTAGACCCGGGTAAGCGGATCACTGTTTCCGCCGACCCCAACGCCGACTCGAACATGATCTTTGATTACTGGGAGGTCACCTCTCTGGATGAAGACGGCAAGGCCACTGTGAAGCTGGAGGATGCCACCAGCATGACCACGTCGTTTACCATGCCAATGGCTCCTGTGGAGCTGACCGCACACTGGCGCACGATCGATGAAGCACCCAGCAGCAGCGGCGGCGGCGCAGGCGCTGCCATTGCAGGCGTTGCCATCGGCGGCGCAGCAGTCTGGGGCGGCTACGAGATCGCGACCCGCGTCATCCTGAACGACCTGCTGCCTGCGGGCGCGGCCATCCCCGCAAACCGCGGCCAGCTGGCACTGCTCATCTGGACTGAGAAGGGCAAGCCCGAACCCGCCGCACAGCCCGCCTTTGCAGACATCACCGACGCCGAGCAGGCCAAGGCCGCTCAGTGGTGCGTGGAGCAGGGTCTGCTGGATGCACGGGAAGGCAAGTTTGAATCGGACGGCTGGATGCCCAAGTTCAAGACCATTGAGATCTGGAGCAAGGCGTTCCCCAAAAAGTAACCTCTGAGCGCTTCCTCCGTAAAGCCACAGAATGACAGATCCCCCCGATACCGGATACCCGGTATCGGGGGGATTTTTTGCGCAGGCACGCGTGGCATTGACGGTGGCAATCATCTCCGACATTTCAATGATCCAGTGACCTTGCAGTTTGCGCGAAACAAAAATACTCCGGCAACTTTCCGACCAAGAGAAAGTTACCGGAGCATTCCGTTTTACTTATTGTTTTTTACCAGCAGCGCCTGATAGGGTTCCAGTTCCACATCCGCCAGCCAGACGGAAGTGCCCTCCGGGGTGTGATACTCACCGCCCAGAGCGTCCAGACTTGCCCCCGCCGGGTACTCGGTAAAGTTGAACAGTCCCACCAGCGTCTCCTCGCCGCGCTTGCGCACCAGTGCCAGCACGCCGGGGTTGTGGCTGTCCCAAGTGGTCACCCACGCATCCGGGGCAAAGCAGGGGTCTGCCCGCATTTGGCGCAGCTGCTCCATGCCCTGCCACAGCTGGTTTTGCAGCGTGCCCTTCCGGGTGCGCTGTTTGGCGTTCTCCCAGTTGAATTTGCTGCGGTGCAGATTGCGGCTGTCCTCCACACGGTCGGGGTCGTTTTTGTAGTCCCAGCCATTGAGCTGGGCAATTTCATCGCCGCAGTTCAGCATGGGGAAGCCCTGCAAGAACGCCATAGCAGTGTGCAGCAGCAGGTCGCGCTTCACCGCGTAGTCCAGTGCGGTCTTGTCGTCCTTTTCCAGTGCCTGTTCGATACCGCACAGGCTGGCAGTGGTGCCGCAGCTGCGGGCATCGCCGGTGGCAGGGTCGTAATTGTACAGCTCACCCTTTGCCCAGCTGCCGGGGAAATTGCCCTCATAGAAGTGATAGAGGTATTCCTTGTGCTTCTGCGGGTCAATGCCCAGCCGTTTCTCCACAGCTTCGTCCAGACCCCAGCCGATATCGTCGTGGCAGCGCAGATAGTTCACGAACCAGCAGTTGTCCGGCAGGGCGTGCAGGGCATCCAGCTGCGCCTTCAGCAGCCGGGTATCCCGGCTGGCAAGGGCACCCCACAGGTTGACCATGGTGGACACGTTGTAGAGCATGTGGCATTCCGGCTTTTCCGGGGTGCCGAAATAAGCAGCCAGCTCCTTGGGTGCCATAACCACCTCGCCCTTGAGCACGACAGCCGGGCAGACGCATTCCAGCACCATGCGGAGCATCCGCACGATGGTGTGCACCTGCGGCAGGTTGCGGCAGGTGGTGCCCAGCTGCTTCCAGATATAGGGCACCGCATCAATGCGGAACACTTCCACACCGAGATTTGCAAGGTGCAGGATGCTCTTGGTCATGTCCACGAACACCGCCGGGTTGGCATAGTTCAGATCCCACTGGTAGTCGTGGAAGGTGGTCAGCACCCACTTGTGCATCTCCTCACACCATGTAAAGTTGCCGGG
>CAKSTO010000014.1 GCA_934501115.1 uncultured Faecalibacterium sp. | reverse complement strand
CGAGAAGCTGCTTCATAGAAACGACTGCCATAGTAAAATACCTCCAGATATTGTTTTGCCTCCGCACACCGTGATCCTTGGCCGTATCGGACGGTCCCGGACTGCCCTCCACTCCCGATGGAGCACAAAAGGGCATAGTGATGCGTGTGTAATGCCTTGTTATCATAGCACAAAAAGAACACAGTTGCAAGAGCTTTTCTCTGTTTTTTACAAAGAAATCCGTTATTTTTCTCTTATCTGCCCTTTGCCGGTGCGCTGAAGGCCGAAAGCCCCATGCGATCCAGCGCATATCCTTTGCCGAACATCAGATCATACTGCAGCATCCACTGTTCCTGATTCCAGCGTTTCTGGAACTCGGTAGGCTCCAGCGTAGTGCTGCCATCCCTGTTCATCACCACGCCGCGGGTATAGGCACGGTCTGCCGCACGCAGCTGGCGGTTCAAAAACTGGAAATACAGCGGCTCATCCAGACCGTAAAGCTCCATCATCACAGGCGAGATATCGTAAGCGGCGATGGTGCCCAGATCCACCTGCTGCTGGCTGTAGTTCGACCACATCAGCAGGGTGGTCTGGTGCAGACGGGGGTCTGCGCTGGAATCGCTTGCATAACCGGTGGTGGTGTACACATCGTAGTTGGAGTCGATGGGGTTATAGTGGTCTCCCCAGAACACCAGAATGACCGGCTCGTCCACCTGCGAGAAGTAGTCGGTCAGCTTACCCAGCATGGCATCTGCATCCCGGATGCCGGTGGCAAAATCCTCCAGTGCACCAACGGTGCTGGCCTTCATCCCCGCAGGGTGTGTCAGCACCTTCACGCGCTCGTCATCCGGGTAGTTATCCTTATTATAATTGGTATGATTCTGCATCGTGACCGCGTGCAGGAAAATCGGGGCATTGGATGCCGTACTCATCTTCTCGTACTGCTGAATGATCTGGTCTGCCATGGAGTCATCGGTGACAAGCCCGCTCGTCCAGTAGTGTTTCCGTACTTTGGTCACGCCATGCATATCCTCGAGGCTGATAAAATCGTCAAAGCCAAGGTTCGGATATGCCGTGTCGCGGCTCCAATACTTTGCCCAAAAGCAGTGCACCGCCGCCGTCTGGTAGCCCTGACTCCTGAGATAATTTGGCATGGCAAACATGGGCTTGGTCACATGCTGCTGATAGGGCTTGCTGCCGCTGGGCAGAAAGGACACCGAGTAGCCGGTCAGCGCTTCAAACTCCACATCACAGGTGCCGCCGCCAAAGCTGGGGCTGTAGGCCCGGCCGTAGGCGCTGGTCTGCTGCAGTGCATGTAGATTTTTGGAAACATCCGTGTCAAAGGTGATGCCGTACTGCTCCAGCTCGGAGACATCCCAATAGGATTCGTCCATCACATAGATGATGGTCGGTTGCTTCACCTGCTCGTCTTTCGGCGTAACGGCATTGTAACTGGTGGAATACAGCGGGCTGGTAGCAAACTTCCGGCTCCCGTCCACCCTGTCCAGAAGATCGTTCACCGCTTCTTCCGAATAATCCTCCGGCTTATCGATCTCCAGATTGGACAGATTGGTCATAAATCCGCTGATAACGCCGTAATAGCGATAATAGCGATCCTGCATCCATGCGTCCGGTGTGATGCCGATCGTCTGCGTGACGGCAGGCTGCAGGTACACGCCAAAGACCAGCAGGCAGAGAACTGCAGCCGTGGCAGCAGAACCCGCCAGACGGGGCAGCCAGCGTTGTTTATGACGGCCGCGGTACAGAAAATAGCTGCACACCACCAGCACCAGCACAATGACAATGGTCACGATCATGCTGAGCTGGATCTTGATGCCTGCTGCAGAGGCCACACCGGCAGCTTCGGATACCTGCGCCAGATCCCAAGGCAGGAAGGGCTCCCCGCGCAGCTGCAGCGTGTAGAAATCCACTGCGCAGGGGGCGCAGCCCAGCACCGCCATGCCCAGTGTAGACAACGGCGGGAAGCGGAATACCCAGTCCAGCAGCAGCCACACGAGAGACAGCAGCAGCCATGCAAGCAGGTATGCTTCAAAATTAGGGAAAATAAAGCTCGTAAAGACATCTGCATCCAGTGTTCCACGGGCGATCCACTCGCCCAGAAGCAGAACGATCAGTGATGATGCCAGCGGGAACACCATCCGCAGGGTCAAAAGCGGTTTTGGAGTTTTCATAAAGTCTGTTCCTTTTTCATTCTATGTTTCCATGTGCTTTTTGCACAAAGCTCCTGCGATTATTATAGTCACTTCTCCAAAAATGTCCACCCTGATTTTACAAAAAAATCAGGAAAATTTTTCACAAGTGCAGCTTTGCCCGCAGCCTCTGCCATAATCCCGTCGGTTCTGAAGTCCGCTCCGCTGTGTCCGGCAGGGCAGTGTGTACCAGAACGGCATCCTCTCCGATGATCTCGATCTCCTGCCACGGGATCGTCAGGCTCTCATCCCTCCCCAGAAGGCCAAGCATTCTTGGGCGTCCCAGCAGGATCAGACTTTCCAGCCGTGCCGTGGCCGGATCAAATACAAGATCATCTGCCCTGCCAAGGCAGATGCCTTTTTCCAGCTGGACGATCTCTTTTTCACACAGCTCCCGGATGGTCAAGGCACTCTCCCCTTTCCTCCACAGCCTATGCCGCGGTCAGCAGCGATATGCAAAAGGGGTGGAAACCGGCAGGCCGGTTGTGCTATACTATAGCTGCAAGCTCTTATCCGAGAATCGAGGGTCTATAATATGTACAAAAGCATTATTTTTGATATCGGCGGCGTGATGGTTGATTTTGACCCCAAAAGCTATCTGGTCGACCGCCTTTGTAACGAAGCTACCGAAGAAAAAGTATATGACCTGACCTTTGGCAGTGAAACATGGAAAAAGCTGGATGCCGGTCTGATCTCCCGCTTTGATGGCAGCAGCAGCATGCTGAAAAAAGCTCGTGAGGCCGGCTGTGAATTTGAGGTTCAGGGCGTTCTGGACGACTGGACGCATATTCTTCGCCCCCGCCGTCGGATGCAGGAGCTGGTGCGGCGGCTGAAGAACCACGGCTACCGCGTCTACTACCTGAGCAACATCCCGTCGGATATTCTGGAGCTGCTCGGCCAGAAAGGCATTCTGGAGCAGTTTGACGGCGGTGTCGCCTCCTGTGAAGTGCACATCAACAAACCCGACCACCGCATTTATCAGGCTCTGCTGGACAGATATCACCTGAAGGCCGACGAGTGCGTCTTTATCGATGACAATCTGGCCAATGTACAGGCTGCATTTTCCATGGGTTTTGCAGGCATCCAGATGAAAGAGAGCGTCGGTACACTTGTACGCAGCCTCGCCACCTGCAATGTGATGCTACGGTAACACAATAAAGGGCAGCAGCCCCCGCCGGATCAACCTTCCGGCGGGGGCTGCTTTGCGCGTGGGATTTACTTTTTCTCGTAGCTCTGGCAGTAGTGCGGAGTTTCCACTTCCTGCGTGGTGCAGGTGCATTGTTCTGTCACTTTGATCTGAGGCAGATTGCACTTGCAGCCGCCCACATTGTGGCTGCACTCGCAGACATCACAGGTAACGCCGATGTTTTCCATATTTATCACCTCACTGCCCTTAGCATGGCCCGCAGGCAGCGGGTTTATACTGGAAATCTCAGTCAGTTTTTCTTGCCGCGCGCACGTCTCCGTTTATTGAGAGGATTCCATCCCGCTCTGCTTACCATGCAGCTAGATCAGCGCCCAGCTTGCGGCATGCAGCCTGAACATCGTCGTCCGGAGCCTCGTTGCAGATCAGGCCCTCGCCGTTCAGCACCTGTGCGCCGTCGCCCTGAGCACGCTCCACCCAATCGCGCATCCACTGGCCGTCGCCCCAGCCGTAAGAACCGAACAGAGCGATCTTCTTGCCGTTCAGTGAGCCCTCCAGATCAGAGAACATCGGCTCGAACTCGCTCTCTTCCAGCTGCTCCGCGCCCATTGCGGGGCAGCCAAAAGCCACTGCATCAAACTCAGCCAGCTTTGCGGCGTTCATTTCGCTGCAGGGCACGATGGTGCCGTTTGCGCCCTCTGCGACGCAGTTTGCCATAGTCTCGGTGTTGCCGGTTGCGCTCCAGAATACGACTGCTACTTTGCTCATAAAGATCGTCCTCTCTCAAATCAATATTAGTTAGTATCTTCTAACTCAAAGTTCCGTGAAAATGCGTCTGTCTTCGCAGACGCATTTTCATACGGTTAGCGAATTCTAACCGCTGTTAGATTACCACAGCGTTCCCTTTCTGTCAAGTCCTTTTCGCAACATTTTCAGACAGTCAGCAGCGCACGAGTCACTGCTGATACAGGTTCAGCGGCGGGCATATTGAGCGGTGCTGTGGATCTTGCCCAGCAAAAAACCGCTGCACAGCGGCAAAGCCATGCAGCGGTCAAATGGATAACTGGAGAAACCTAATCAGACTTCGGTGTTGAAGTAGCGCTTCAGCAGGCCCTCGAAGCCGCGGCCATGACGAGCCTCATCCTTTGCCATCTCATGGACAGTGTCGTGGATGGCATCCAGATTCAGAGCCTTTGCCTTCTTGGCCAGATCCATCTTGCCTGCACATGCACCGCACTCGGCCTCAGCACGCATCATCAGGTTCTTCTTGGTGCTGTCGGTAACGACCTCACCCAGCAGCTCTGCAAAGCGGGAAGCATGGTCTGCTTCTTCGTATGCATAGCGCTTGTATGCTTCTGCGATCTCGGGGTAGCCCTCACGCTCAGCCACACGAGCCATTGCCAGATACATGCCGACCTCGCTGCACTCACCCTCAAAGTTTGCGCGCAGACCGTCCACGATCTCCTGAGGGACGCCCTCAGCCTTGCCGATGCCCACCACATGCTCGGTAACATAGGTGTTGCCGGTCTTTTCCACAAAAGCCGAAGCGGGAGCCTTGCAGACAGGGCACTGAGCGGGGATCTCTCCCTCAGCAATATAACCACAAACGGTGCAGACGTATTTCTTCATAAGAATAACCTCCATCATTCTGAATTCAATTTACCACAACAAGCTGCCGGCCTTGGTACTCGCCGGCGTTTGTTATGGTTCTATTATAGCGAATGATTCCTAGTTAGTCAAGGATAATTTTAAGAATTATTCCTATTTGCAAAAATCTGGCAAGGTTTACAAAAACCCTGCCAGAGAATTAGGCTATTTGCCTTTTGTAAGGAATTTTACTTCATCAAACCTGCAGATTGCTGCTGGATGCAGCCTCGGAGCCATCCGCTGCATCGAACTCATAGTCGTTGCCGGGCAGGATGGCGTTCAGCAGGATGCCGGCGATCGCAGCCACAGCCAGACCGGACAGATTGATGGTGACGCCTGCGATGGCAAAGCTCACGCCGCCCACAGAGTTAAAGCCCAGAGCGCACACCAGAATGACAGCGGCCACGATCAGATTGCGGCTGTTCGTAAAGTCCACGCGGTTCTCGACCACGTTGCGCACGCCGATGGCAGAGATCATGCCGTACAGCACAAAGCTGATACCGCCAATGATGCCGGTGGGGATGGTATTGATGACAGCCTCAAACTTGGGGCTGAAGCTCAGGATGATGGCCAGCACGGCAGCGATGCGGATGACCAGCGGATCGTAGATCTTGCTCAGAGCCAGCACACCGGTGTTCTCGCCGTAAGTGGTGTTTGCCGGGCCGCCCAGAAGGCCGGCCATAGTGGTTGCCAGACCGTCGCCCAGCAGGGTACGGTTCAGGCCGGGGTCATTGATGTAGTTATGGCCGACCGTTGCGCTGATCGCAGCAATGTCACCCACGTGCTCCATCATGGTAGCCAGAGCGATCGGAATGATGGTAAACAGTGCACTGATAAACTCGGGGCTGCCGTCGATGGCAAACAGACCCATGGCTTCCTTATGCAGAGGGATGCCGAACCACGCGGCATCTGCAATGCGCTGGAAGTCCACCGCGCCAGTGACCAGAGCCACCGCATAGGACACCAGCACGCCAATGAGGATCGGCAGGATCTTGACCATGCCCTTACCCCAGATGTTGCAGATGATGACCACGCCCAGAGCGACGAAGGCCAGCAGCCAGTTTGCCTGACAGTTGGAGATCGCCGAAGGTGCAAGGATCAGGCCGATGGAGATGATGATGGGGCCGGTAACCACCGGCGGGAAGAATTTCATAATACGGCGGATGCCGAAGGTGGAGATCAGCACACTGGCGATCAGATATACCAGACCAGAGAATGCGATGGCTGCGCAGGCATAAGGCAGCATCTTAGTATTGGCCACGGTCAGGTTGCCGTCCGCATCTGCCAGCATAGGTGCTACGATCGAGAAGCCTCCCAGATATGCAAAAGAAGAACCCAGGAATGCAGGCACCTTCTTTTTGGTGATCAGGTGGAACAGCAGCGTGCCCAGACCGGCACACAGCAGCGTGGTGGAAACGCTCAGACCGGTCAGCAGCGGTACCAGCACCGTCGCGCCAAACATCGCAAACATGTGCTGAATGCCCAGAATGAACATTTTACCCGCACCCAGCTGTCGTGCGTCGTAAATGCCTTTGGAGTAATCGATTTTTTCGCTCATGAAGTTTTCTGCCTCCTACAGGACTCCGACCCAAAAAAAGAGGCATTGCCGTGATCAAACCGGCAGTGCCTCTGAATTTCGGGAACAATGATTCCGCCCGGAAACGAAAGCGGGAGATACAGTGCAGCGCAGCCGATGGTTCGTATGCAGCATAGCGTTTCCCCTTTCTCTCAGGCTCTTTCCAAACCAGACCGCCCGCCTGCGCCCCGCAAAAGGCTCTGGTTGGGCAATCCTTTAGGAATTATATCAGACTTTTCCCTGCAGCGCAACTGTTTTGCACAAATTCCCTCAAATTCCGTGCCGGTTCTCTTGCATTCCGGGTAAGAGCGCACTATAATATAACCTACTATTATAATCTGTATAATACTACATCAGGAGGATCTATGATCTATCTGGATTATTCTGCCAACACCCCTGTGGACGAAGCGGTATTGCAGTACTTTTGTGAGATCGAACGCAGCTGCCCGGGCAACGCCAATTCCCGGCATCAGGCCGGTGCTGCCGCCAAGGCTGCGATCGACAAAGCCACCCAAAGCATCGCCCGCAGCCTGAATGTGCAGCCCGCCGAGATCATCTATACATCCGGTGCCAGTGAGGCCAACAACTTCGCGATCAAAAGCATTGCCCGGCTGGAGCGCCATCACGGCAGGCATATCATCTCCACCCCTCTGGAGCATTCTTCGGTCAGCGGAAGTCTGACCGCCTTGCAGGAGCAGGGCTACGAGATCGATCTTGTGGACATCAAACAGGATGGGACGGTGGATCTTGATCATCTGAAAGAGCTGCTGCGCACTGATACCATTCTGGTGGCGGTCACTGCCGTAGACAGCGAGCTTGGCGTGGCGCAGCCCGTAGCAGAGATTGCTTCCCTCTTAAGCGGATCCCCTCACTGTCATCTCCATGTAGACGCCACACAGGCCGCAGGCAAGCTGCCGGTTTCCTTCGAGGGCATCGACACCATGAGCCTGACTGCCCACAAGTTCTATGGGCTGAACGGCATCGGCGTGCTGGTCAAACGCCGCGGTCTTGCGCTGGAGCCGCTCATCCATGGCGGCGAGAGCACCACCATCTACCGCAGCGGGACGCCTACAGTAGCTCTCGCCTGCTCGCTGGCGCTGGCACTGGAGAAGGCTGTGGCGGAACTGCCTGTCCGCGTGGAGTACATTCGCACCTTGAACGCCCGCCTGCGCACAGAATTTTCCAGCTACCCCCTGGTGCACATCAACAGTCCGGAGCACGCTGTACCGCAGATCTTGAATCTGAGCGTACAGAACGTAAAGGGCACCGTGTTCCAGCGGGAGCTGGATGCCCGGGGCATCTGCGTCTCGGTAAAGTCTGCCTGCTCCTCCGACGGTCTGCCCTCCCGGGCAGTGTTCGCCGTCAGCCATGACCGGCGCAACGCGCTGTCCTCGTGGCGCATCAGCCTGAGCCACCTGACCACCGATCAGGAACTCGACGATTTTATGCAGGCCTTCGATACCTGTTACAACGCTCTGACGCAGTGAGATATATGAATGAACATGCCGGGCTATCAGAGCGACGGCGTGGATCACAGCTTCCTTGAGCGGTTCCGTGCAAACGAAAGTTTGCCTTCGGACGAAGCGTGATTCCTCTGTTCTGCGCAAAACCCCTCTCCGGTGGGCAGAGCCCATTCAGAGAGGGGTTTTTTCACGTTTCTCTTTTTATGCCAAACAGTCTGCGCAGGATCCCCCGCAGACATTTCGGGCTTTGGATCACAACGACCTGCATCTGTACCCCGCCTTTCCTGCTTACTGTCTTATTCTACGCAGGACGGCGGCAGAATGTTCCGGCAAAAGGCCGATTTCAGTCCGGGATCGTCTCCACTACTACCAATGCCCCGGTACGAGTGCTGATGGTGATGCAGTCCGAGCCTTCAGCGTACTCGTTGCTGACGCCCAGCGGATACACGGCAGTCAGCTCTGCGTCATCCAGCTCATAATAAGAGCCGTGTTCGCACACGCCCTCTGCCCTGCCCTCCATCGGAAAGGCCGAGAAGAAAAAATAGTTTTGCTTCGGGTAACGGCGGGTCTCGCCGGGCATCACATAAGTGACCCGGCTGCGCTCGTTCAGCAGCATTGCACGGATGCCTCGCTTTTCCAGACCAAGGCCGGTGCAAAGATTTGCCAGCGTATGCTCCATCCGCCTGCCGCCCAGACCTCCCAGCATCAGCACCTCATCAAAATCTTTTTGAGAAGCCAGCTTTGCAGCATACTCCGTGTCGGTATCGTCCTTGACATGGGGCAGGATCACGATATCGTCGTCGCCTGTTTCCGGGCAGGGAGCCGTATCAAAATCGCCTACTATGATGTCCGGCCTGCAGCCCAGCGGCTCGCAGTTGCGGTAACCGGCATCGCAGGCAATGATAAAGTCGTCCGGCCGCAGAGCACTTTTCAGCTCCGGTGAGACCGGGCAGGCAGAAACGATCACACAACGTGACATGGAATCCTTCCTCACTCTTATACTTTCGGGCGCTGCCAGTCCTTGACGTCCTTGACCTCTTCGTACATGGCGCAATAGCTGTCATATCGGGTCTGGGAGAGTTTGCCTTCTGCCAGAGCAGCACGCACTGCACAGCCTTTTTCGCTGCGATGAGAGCATCCGGTGAACTGGCACTCACCCAGATAAGGGGCAAACTCCGGGAAAACATGCTCCAGATTCTCCTTCGGGATAAACCCGGCGCGGTTTGCTTCCAGACTTGCAAAGCCCGGCGTATCCGCAATGCGTCCGCCAAACGCCTCAAAGATGGTCACCTCACGGGTCGTATGTCGGCCGCGTCCCAGCTTCTGGCTGATGGCGCTGGTCTCACGCTCCGCCTCCGGCAGCAGATGGTTCAGCAGTGTAGACTTTCCCACACCGGAGTTGCCGCAGAATGCACACAGACGTCCATTGATCCACTGTTTTACCTCATCCAGCCCAGCACCGGTCTCGTAATCGATCCGGATAAAGGGCAGTGTGGATTTTTCGTAGGCTCCACGCAGAAATTCCGCTTCAGCCAGATCGCCCTTCGTGCAGACGATCACCGGCTGCACCCCTTTGTCCACTGCGATCGCAGAGAGCTTATCCAGCACGAGGGTGCTGGGGGTAGGCTGAGTGGTGCTGGCCACGAGAAACAGCACGTCCAGATTGGCCATCGGCGGGCGTACAAACACATTTTTGCGGGGAGCGATCTCTGCGATCACCGTTGCACCCTGCTCTGTTTCAAGCGTCACCTCGTCGCCTGCCACCGGCGAGATCTTCTGTTTGCGGAAGATGCCGCGGGGCTTGCATTCCACAAGACCCTCCGGCGTTTTCACATAATAAAATCCACCGATCCCTTTGGTAATATAGCCTTTCATGCGCGCCTCCGTCAGCCCAGTAGCGAGCTCCACCAGTCGGTGATGCCGCCTGTCTGAGTGCTGCCGCTCTCGGTGCTCTGCTCACCGCCGGTCGCTGCCGAGCTGGAAGAGGACGATGATCCACTGCCGAACAGGCCGCTCCACCAGTCGCCGCCCGTGCTTTCACTGGGTGCCTCCGGCTCCGGCTGCGGTTCCGGGCCTGCACTCACCACGATGCTCACACGGCCATTCAGCTTGGCCGTAGAGCCTGCGGCCGGGTTCTGGCTGATGACCGTGCCTGCCGGCTGATCGCTGTACTCTTCCGACTGACTGCCCACGCCAAGGTGGTTCTGCACCAGCAGCGTGCGTGCATCCTCTGTGCTCATGCCCACCAGAGAAGGCACTTTGGTGGTGGTAGACACCTGCGGGCGGCTGATATAAACGACCACCGTGCTGCCCGCTGCAACCTGACTGCCTGCCGCCGGGTCGGTGCGGATAACGGCACCTGAAGCCACCGAGGGCTCCACGGCCTGTGTGACCAGAACCGACACACCCAGATTTTTGAGCTGCTGCTCGGCATCCGCCTGCACGTAGTTGGTCAGATCCGGCACTGTGACATACTGCGTGCCAAGGCTGACCGTGAGGGTCACGCTTTGGCCCTCGCGCACCGTGCGTCCTGCCACCGGCGACTGCTTGTAAACGTAGCCTGCCGCATAGTTGCTGTTGTACTCTTCTTCCCACTCCACCGTGATCTGGCCGGAAACCACTTGTTCTGAGGCCTGCGCCTCATCACGGGTCATGCCGACATAATCATTCAGGGTGATATCCGCCTTGTTGTTCATGAGGTTTGAAGAATCATTCAGGATCATCCAGCACAATGCCATGCAGGCAACGGCAAACGCAGCCGTAATGCCGAACAATGCCGGCAGAAAAACGGTGCGGCGCTTTTTTCTTGGTGCATGCTTCCGGCTGCGGGGTTCGGGCTGCTCCGGCCTGCGGTTTGCTCGATTCTGATTCATCGTACGTTTCACCACCTTTTCGGGCGCATCTTCAGTAATATATTTGTACTCAAACAGGACAGCAGGGTTTTGCACATAGGTATCCAGTGCATCCAGCATCTCGCGGGCAGATGCATAGCGGTTCTGCGGCAGCTTTGCCATCGCCTTTTCGGTGATCTCCACCAGTGCGGCGGGCACTTCCGGTGCCAGCTCCTGCAGCGGTCTGGGCGTATCCGAGATCTGCTTGATGGCAACTTCCACCATGTCATCTGCATCAAAGGGCAGATGACCGGAAAGCATTTCATACATCATGACGCCGACGGAATAGATATCGCTGGTGCAGTCCGTCACATCGCCTTTGGCCTGCTCCGGGCTGATATAGTGCACACTGCCCATAGCCTTACCGGCCAGCAGCTGGTTTTCTGCACGGGAAATGCGAGCAATGCCGAAATCCATCATCCGCAGCTGACCATTGTCCAGCAGCATGATATTTTGAGGTTTGATGTCCCGGTGCACCACACCGTTGGCATGTGCATGTTCCAACGCTTTGAGGATCTGCGAGATGAAGTGCACGGTCTCCCGGTTGGTCAGCTTACCGCCGCGCTCATTCAGGTACTCACGCAGGGTCATGCCGTCCACATACTCCATCACGATATACTGCAGATCATCGTTGACCGAAACATCGTATACTTTAACGATGTTTGGATGGTTCAGCAGCGAAATGGCTTTGGACTCGTTCTTGAAGCGGCGTACAAGATCTGGGTCGTGCATATACTCCTGACGCAGCACCTTGACCGCAACCACCGTTCCGGGAGGAACAGGGCCGTTTTTGCCCAGCATGACAGCCTTATAGACATTTGCCATGCCGCCGGAGCCGATCAGTTCTTTCACCTCATACAGGCCGTCCAGCTTTTTGCCGATCAGGTTATCCATTGTGTACCTCCGTTGGGTCTGCGCTCAGCAGAAGTGCCGTGATATTATCCGGGCCACCATTTTCATTGGCCGCATGGACGAGTCTGTCCGGCAGATCGTAGAACGTGCCGCTGCGCAGCAGCGTCTCCATCTGCTCCCGCGGCACCGCGTTGGTAAGACCGTCTGAACATAAAAGCAGCAGGTCGCCGCCATGCAGCGCTGCATGGGTGTACTCCGACTCCAGCCGATAATCCACGCCAAGGGCGCGGGTAATGATGTTTTTCTGCGGGTGATGCTCGGCTTCCTCCACCGTGATCGTTCCGCAGTCCACCAATTCCTGCACATAGGAGTGGTCATGTGTGAGCTGCACCAGCTTCCCGTCCCGGAACAGATAGGCACGGGAGTCGCCTGCATGGCATAGATAGATCTGTCCGGAACGCACCAGTGCGCAGACTGCCGTGGTGCCCATGCCCGCCAGTGCCTCGTCCTGCATGGCTTTCTGAAACACAAAGCGGTTGGCGCTGAGCAGCGTCTTTTTCAAAAAGGTCTCTTCCTCGCCGGGCAGACACTTGGAAGCATACTGCTCCTGAAAGCAGCGCTCAATGATATTGCATGCGCTCTGGCTGGCTTCCCTTCCGCCGCGTGCACCGCCCATGCCATCGCAGACCAGAAGCCATGCGGCATCGCCGGGCAGCCTGCCTGCGCGGTAATCGTCCTGATTATCCTGACGGACACGTCCGACATCTGTTTTTCCTGCAAGTTTCATAGGATTCTCCCTTTATTATGCCTTCCCGTTCATTTCATCCCGGCGCAGCTGACCGCAGGCAGCGCTGATCTCGCTGCCAAGGCGGCGGCGCACCGTCGCGTTGACGCCAAGGCTCTCCAGCTTTTGCTGAAAGCGGTGCACATTTGCTGCGTCAGTGGCTGAGTAGGGGCTTCCGTCCACCGGGTTGATCGGGATCAGGTTCACATGCGCGCCCATACCCCGGATGAGGTTTGCCAGCTGCTTTGCGCAGGCATCGGAATCATTGACCCCGCGCACCATGGAATATTCAAAACTGACCCGGCGGCCAGTGGTGTCCTGATAGCGGCGCACAGCCTGCATCAGCACCTCCACAGGGTAGGCGTCATTCACCGGCATCATCCCGCTGCGGATCTCATTGTTCGGGGCGTGCAGCGAAACCGAAAGGGTCAGCTGCAGCTTTTTCTCTGCCAGAAGATCGATCTTGGGCACAAGACCGCAGGTGGAGAGGCTGATGTTGCGCATCCCGATGTTGACGCCCTCCGGAGAAGTGATATTTTCCAGAAACTTCATCACTTCGTCAAAGTTATCCAGCGGTTCGCCAATCCCCATGAGCACGATGTGGGAAATGCGCTCCCCGATATCTTTCTGGGCGGTGTAGATCTCGGAGCAGATCTCGCCTGCCTCCAGATTGCGCACACGGCCTGCCTGCGTGGACGCGCAGAAGCGGCAGCCCATGCGGCAGCCCACCTGCGTGGACACGCACACGGTGTTGCCGTAGTGGTAGCGCATGACGACCGTTTCGATGCAGTTGCCGTCGGCCATGCGCAGCAGGTATTTGACGGTGCCGTCCTTTGCTTCCTGTCGGCGCTCGATCCTGGGCGCAGCGATATAGAAGCTCTCTTCCAGCTTTGCCAGCAGGGTCTTGGGCTGGTCGGTCATGGCAGAAAACTCGGTGACCAGCTTCTGGTGCACCCAGTGAAAGATCTGTTTTGCCCGAAAGCCCGGCTGCCCCATCGCCTTCAGCTCAGCGGTCAGCTCAGCCAGCGTCAGAGAAGAAATACAGCGTTTTTGTTCCATTGCGTTCTCCTATTGGTTTCTACGAATGAGCCCCTTGTTTTATGGAAGCCATCACCCATTCTTCTGCATGGCACAGAGGAAAAATCCGTCCATGCCGGTGCGGGTAGGTACCGAAAGCATTCCATACTCCCCCGCTTCCATGCCGGCGGGCAGCTCCACAGCAGGTGTCACCACAGAAAATTCCGGGTGACGGCTCAGAAATGCAGCGATCTGTTCCTGATTCTCCGCCGGGTCAATGGTGCAGGTGGAGTAGACCAGCCTGCCGCCCTTTTTCAACAGCTGTGCCGCCGTATCCAGAATGGCCGCCTGTGTCCTCAATAATTCAGCCTCTCGCACAGGATCGAGCTTTTTATAGCGCAGATCCGGCTTTTTTGCCAAAATGCCCAGTCCGCTGCAGGGCACATCCGTCAGGATGCGGTCAGCCTGCGGCAAAGCCGGATTCACCTTCGTGGCGTCATTGCAAAGGGTCTCCACATTTGTCAGCCCCATGCGCTCCACCGCTGTGTGAATGAGCCGCACACGGTTCTCTGCAGCATCGCAGCTGCAGAGCCTGCCGGTATTCTGCATCTGCTCTGCCAGCAGGATGGTTTTGCCGCCGGGGGCAGCACAGAGATCGATGACGGTCTCTTCCGGCTGCGCTTCCACGCAGAGCGCCGCCAGCTGGCTGGCCTGCCCTTCCACATGGAAATATCCCTGCCGAAACAGCTCATTTTCAGCAGGGCTGCCTTCAAACCGGGCCAACACGCTGCCGGGCACAATGCCCGGATGCGCCTCCTTTGCACCGGAAACCAGCAGCTTATCGCACAGCTCCTTCATGCTTGCCCTGAGGGGGTTTGCCCGCAGGCTGGTCAAGCCGCCGTCAGCCTGATCGGTCAGGATTCCCAGTGCTTCATCCGGGTAGTTTTTGTGCAGAAAATCTGCCACATCCCGCCCGGAAGAGCCCAACACCATGAGGCGTTCCACCTCATTTTCAAAGTTCGCGGTGCTCAGATCATAGCTGCACGCCCGTCGCAGAACTGCATTGACCAGACCGGATGCGCTGGATTTTTTGAAGGTACGGGTCAGCTTGACCGCTTCGTTCACAGCTGCAGATGCGGGCACCTGCATATACCGTGCCTGCGCCAGAGCCGCACGCAGGATCTCGCGCACCGGAGCATCCAGCTTTGCAAGACCCTTGGGCAGGAACTGCTCCAGAATATAGTCCAGTGTTCCCTGATGCTCCAGCACCGTGTAAAAGACAGCGCTGGCAAATGCTTTATCCCGGCCTTCCAGCTTCTGACGCTTGAGCTCGGCATCCAGAACAAGATTGGAAAATCCATTCTGCTCCTGCCGTACCAGTGCAGAAACTGCTGCCGCGCGCGGATTTGCGCCCATCAAAGAATATCCCCCGTTTTCAAACGTTGACCAGCTGCAAAAGCAGTGCCGTCCATAGGCTTTTTGCCCTCAGGCACCACGTTCAGCAGCTGGATAGCCCCCTTGCTGCAGGACACCGTCAGGGGCTTTGTTGCCAGCACAGTGCCGGGAGCTTCACCGTTGGACGCTACCGCGCGGCACTCCATCACCTTGAGCTTTTTTCCGCCGGAGGTGACGAACCATGCACCGGGCCACGGGTTCATGCCGCGCACCCAGTTGTGGATGTGGGCAGCCGATTCGGTCAGGCGGAACTCTGCCATCTCCTTATTCAGCATCGGAGCAGCACTGGCGTTCTCGTGAGCCTGCGGCTGTGCAGTCAGCGTACCGGCAGCGATCTCCGGCACCACCTCACACAGCACGCGGGCGCCCACAGCGGTCACACGGTCAAACAGCTCGCCGCTGGTCTCTTCGGCGTCGATGGCAATCTTCTCACAGCAAAGAACATCGCCGGTGTCAAGCCCCTCATCCATCTGCATGATGGAAACGCCGGTCTCTGCATCACCGTTCAGCACCGCCCACTGTACCGGGGCGCTGCCGCGGTATTTTGGCAGCAGGGAGACATGCAGGTTGATGCAGCCGTATTTCGGAGCCTCCAGCACAGACTTCGGCAAGATACAGCCATAAGCCACCACCACGATGAGCTCCGGTGCCAGTGCTCGGATGTTCTCGTCCTCGCTGCCATCCCGCAGAGTGCGGGGCTGGAACACCGGCGTACCGTGCTCCAATGCAACCTCCTTGACCGGCGGCGCGGTCAGCACCTGCTTACGTCCCACCGGCTTGTCCCGCCGGGTGTACACCGCACAGATGTCATGCCCAGCAGCATACAGGGCTTTCAGGCATTCGGCGGCAATATCCGGCGTGCCCATGAACAAAATGCGCATCAGTTGTTTCCTTTCGCTTCACGGGCAGCTTTTTTGCCCTCTTCGGTGTCCTCGTAGAAATACTCGCTGGACTGCATGATGGTGATGCCATCCAGATGGTCATTTTCGTGCTGGATGCAGCGTGCCAGAAGATCTTTCGCTTCCAGTTCGAACCACTCTCCGTGGCGATCCTGCGCGCGCACCTTGACCGCAGCAGGGCGGGTCACGGCACCGTTGTGACCCGGGAAGGACAGGCAGCCCTCGTAGGCCGTCTCCTCGTCCTCGGACACTGCAATGATCTCCGGGTTCACGAAGTCGATGAACTTGTACTCGTAATCGGCAGGGATCTCTTCCGGGGCATCGGTGGTGTCCCACACCACGAACAGGCGGCGCAGCATGCCCACCTGCGGGCCGGCCAGACCCACGCCGTCGGCGGCGATCATGGTCTCGCGCATATCATCCAGCAGCGTTGCCAGACGGTCGTCAAAGTTGGTCACGGGACGGCAGACCTTGTTCAGGATGGGGTCGCCCTCTTTTACAATGTTGCGAATTGCCATAATTGGTACCTCCAAATCAGATATCTCCGTCCGAATGCAGATCCACCGCGACAGTCGCCTTGGACGGAAGTTTTTCTTGCTCATATAATCCCAAAGTGCTGCGTACCAGATCCCGAAAGCGGCGGTCATTGCGGCACTTGACGGTCAATTTATAGCGATAGGTGTCGTTGATCTTTTCAATACTGCCGGGGGTCGGGCCAAGGATCCGCAGCGGCAGGTTAGGCTGTTGTTTTGCCTGCTGCCCCAGCAGCGTCGAAAACCTTGCCGCTGCCCGCGCCACCTCGTTCTCTTTTGCACCTGCAAAGCCGATGACACACAGCCCGCAGAAGGGCGGGTACAGACCCAGCTTGCGGTAGGCGATTTCCTGTTCAAAAAAGGCATCGTAATCCTGCGCGGCGGCAAGGTTGAGCACCGGATTATCCGGGTCAGTGGTCTGGATAATGGCATAGCCCGGGTCTTTTGCCCTTCCGCTGCGCCCAACCACCTGTGTGATCAGACTGAACACGTTCTCGTATGCGCGGAACCCCTGTGCGAACAGCAGCGAATCGATGCCCAGCACACCCACAAGGGTCACATCTTCAAAATCCAGTCCCTTGGCCACCATCTGAGTGCCCACCATGATGTCATATTCATGATCTGCAAATTTCGCCAGCAGCTTTTCGTGTGCATCCTTGGCAGCGGTGGAATCCTGATCCATCCGCAGCACTCTTGCATCCGGGAAAAGTTTTGCAAGCTCTTCCTCTGCTTTCTGGGTGCCAAAGCCCCGGTACTGCAGCTTGCCGCCGCAGGCCGGGCAGACCGTTGGCGGCTCCATCTGACTGCCGCAGTAGTGGCACAGCACCTTGTGCGCCGACTTATGGTAGACCATCGGCACACTGCACTTTTGGCACTTGAGCACCTCGCGGCAGTCCTCGCACTGTGCCATGGTCTGGTAGCCGCGGCGGTTCAAAAGCAGGATGGTCTGTTTTTTCGCATCCAGATTGCGGCGGACGGCATCCTCCATCGCAAGGCTGATCTCCCTGGGATTCCCCGATGCCAGTTCTGCACGCATATCCACGATCTGAACCTTCGGCAGCGGGTTGCCGCCGTAGCGCTGGGTCAGGCGCACCAGCTGGGTACGGCCATGCTGCGCCGCATAAAAGCTCTCCGTGCTGGGAGTGGCGCTGGCAAGAAGAAGCAGTGCACCGTTTTCCGCTGCACGCTGCCGAGCCATCTCATGCGCCGAGTAGCGGGGAGAGGATTCCGACCGGTAGGTGTGCTCCTGCTCCTCGTCAATGATGATCAGACCGATGTTTTCCAACGGCGAAAAAACAGCACTGCGGGTGCCAACCACAATATCTGCACCGCCATCCTGGATCATCTGCCACTGCAGAAGACGCTCGGTGTGGTTGAGGGCAGAGTGCTGCACTGCCACCCGGCGTCCGAACTGACTTTTCAGTCGAAGGATCATCTGCGGTGTCAGGCTGATCTCCGGCACCAGAACCAGTGCCTTTCTCCCCTGTTCCAGACAATGTGCGATCAGTTTGAGAAATACCAGCGTCTTGCCGCTGCCGGTGACGCCATAGAGCAGCGCAGAGTGGGGCGCATCATCCTCCAGCTTGGGCAGCAGCGCATCATACGCCGCCTGCTGCTCTTCGGTCAGATGAATTGGCTCGTTTTTCAGCGGAATGGACGAATACAGATCGATCGATTTGTTCACCTTGCTGCATTCCAGTACGCCTTTCGCGCACAGGTTGTCCAGCACGGCACGGCTGATGCCCTTATCCTCCAGCTCGTTCAGCGTACGCACCCCGCCGCCAAGCAGAGCCACTGCCGCCAGCTGCTTAGCCGTTGGCTTCGGCTTCCGGGGCAGTTCTCCCACCAGACGATAGGCATTTTCCGTATGACGGGTGAGCTGTTTTTGCAGCACCGGGGTCACGCCGTCTGCCGCCAGAGCAGGTTTATACTGCGCGCCGTACGGGATAACCGCCTTGACTGCCTCATAGTAGGTGCAGAAGGTGCGCTCTTTCAGAAAATGCACCAGCCGCAGCAGCTCCGGGGTCAGGCAGGCGGACGCCGGAGCCACATCAAAGAGAAATTTCAGCTTCGAGCTTTCCGTTTCTGCATCGCAGGCCAGCACAACGCCCATGCGGGCACGGCTGCCACGTCCAAAGGGCACCAATACCATGCTGCCAAGCCGGACAGAGTCCTGCTGATCCGGCATGACCGCATAGGTATAAATCTTATCAAAATGGAAGGTCGCATTGCTGACGGCAACGCCTACCGTTTTGGGCATTCGTCCAGCTCCTTCAAATATTATTCTGCGCTTCCGATGCGGCGGCAGATTGCCTCATACAGTGCATCGGCGCAGGTATCGACCTGGTCGTTGACCAGCTTCAGGGTGAATTTATCCTGCTGGGCCAGCTCCTGCCGGGCCGTAGCAAGACGTTCCTGAATGCTGTCCTCGGTCTCGGTGCCGCGGCCGCGCAGACGGCGTTCCAGCTCCTCCACCGAGGGCGGCAGCAGAAAGACCGTGGTCGCCCCCGGGAACATCCGACGGATGTTCTCAGCGCCGTGCACATCGATGACCAGAACGACCACCTTCTGTGCAGCGATGCGCTTATCCACCTCTTCGCGCAGGGTGCCATAGTAATTGCCGTTGTAAAAATTGTGCTCCACCACCTGATCGGTCTCGATCAGTTTCTGGAACTGCTCACGGGTGCGGTAGTAGTAGTCCACACCCTCCTGCTCACCGGGGCGCGGGGCACGCGTGGTGGCCGAGACGGTCTTTTCGATCTCCGGATGTGCCTCGCGCAGTGCCTTGACCACGCTATCCTTGCCGGTGCCTGCCGCACCGGAAACCACAAACAGATACTTATCATTCGCCATGGGGCTGTTCCTCCTCTGTCGTCATCCTGCTCTCCTGCCCTGCCGCGCGGTTGGCAACCGTTTCCGGCTGGAGCGCCGAGAGCACCACGTGATCGGAATCCATGATGAGCACCGCGCGGGTGCTGCGCCCGTAGGACGCATCGATCAGCATCCCACGCTCCCGGGCCTCCTTAACAAGGCGCTTGACCGGCGCGGAATCCGGACTGACCACGGCCACCACACGGCCTGCACTGACCATATTGCCAAACCCGATATTGATCAGCTTCATAAATTCCTCCGAAAGCTGCTGTGTTATTCCAGATTCTGGATCTGTTCACGGATCTTCTCGATCTCTGCCTTCATATCCACCACAATGCGGGTGATATCCAGATCCTGACACTTGGAGCCGATCGTATTGGTCTCACGATTCAGTTCCTGCGTCAGAAAATCCAGCTTACGCCCTACCGGCTCATTCAGCTGGAGAATCTCACGATACTGGGAGATATGACTGCGCAGGCGGACGGTCTCCTCATCCACAGCGGTTTTGTCGCCAAAGATCGCAGCCTCGGTCAGCACACGGGCATCATCGATCTCACGATCCTCCAGAATGACCTTGAGCTTTTCGTATAGACGGTTGGTGTAGGCCTCCACCCGGCCTGCGCTCAGAGTCTCCACCTTGCCGACGCACTCTTCAAGGAAGCTCAGGCGATTCTCCACATCTGACTTCATCTTGGCGCCCTCGGCAGCACGCATCTCCACAAAACGATCCAGCGCCTGTGCCGTGACGGCAGAAACATCCTTCCACAACTGTTCCTCGTCCACATCAGCATGACGGGCAGCCAGAACATCCGGAAAGCGGGTCAGGACGCTGGAAGAGATATCGTTTTTCACGCCAAGCCGCTCCGAGATATCCCGCATCGCCTGCTGGTAGCTTCGGGCAAGCTCCATATTGACTGTGACGACGGTGTCGGCAGTGTCCACATTCTGGATGGTCATGCTCAGTTCTACCTTGCCGCGGGTAATGCGCTCATTGAGCTGCTTTTTCAGGCGGCTGTCCAGATAACTGCAGGTGCGGGGAATGCGAGAAGAATACTCGAAGTAGCGGGAATTCACGCTGCGCAGCTCTACGGTGATCTCGCGTCCGCTGCATACAGCAGTCCCCCGGCCGAAGCCGGTCATACTTAAAATCATACGTCCTCCTGTTGATCCATTGCTGCATTTGATGTTTCAATTTTCGTATATGTATCCGCTTTGGGGTACACACACCCATGTTACGATACATATAGCATCATTTTACTATTCTTTCCGAAAAAATTCAAGGTGCAGTACAATCGATCCGGGCTTCATGCGTCAGGAATGGACGCCTGTATGCACAAAAGCCCCAGAGCAAAATCTTTCGATCCTGCTTTGGGGCGTGTGCTCAATTTGTTTTGTATACGCAGGTAACACTGCTCGTAAGCAGATCTGCATTCAGCAGGGTCTGCTCCACCCAATGGATATTATCTGCAACGGTGTCGCGGGAGACCTCGTACTCGCTGGCAACGCTGTCCATGCTGCGGTACTCATGGCGATAAATCAAAGTAAGGATCAGTTTGTCCTCCATGGTAAGTTTGGTGGAGCGCAGCCTGCGCTTGTGTTCTTTGAAGTAAGCCTGCTCCAGTGCATCCAGCATCTGTGCAAACTCCTCCTTTGAAACACCAAGGTTCATCTGGTAGTCTCTGTCTGTAAACCCAACAAGTGCCTGCGCTTCGATCTTTCTCATGCTTCTTCCGCTCCGATCCCTTGATATTCGTCGTCCTGTTTCTTATAAAAGCTCTCTCCGGCGTGAGGCAGCACCGATGGAGCTGCTCGAAGATGCAAAAAAGCCTCCCGCACAAGGCGGGAAGCTCTCTGCAAAACCGATCAGACAGGATGGGACTGATTGGTATAATCCACGTGATCGCTGTCAACACCCTGCTTCTTTGCATTGCGCTTCTCAAAGAACTTGGGTGCAACCTGCGGGAACATCGCGTAAGTCAGCACGTCTTCTTCCTGCGTTGCCCACTTGGCAGCCTCTGCCTTCAGCTTGTCCATCTCCGGAGCCAGCGTATCGGCAAAGCGGCAGGTGATGGGCTGCTCATCGCCGAGGATCTTCTTTGTGAACTCCGGCTTGATGGGAGCGGGGGTCTTGCCGTAGTCGCCGTGGACCAGACCCTTGAACTCCTTCGTGACCATCTTGTAGCGCTCGCCCAGAATAACGTTGAACACGGCCTGCGTGCCGACGATCTGGCTGGTGGGGGTGACCAGCGGCGGGTAGCCTGCATCCTCACGGACGCGGGGGATCTCGGCCAGCACTTCATCCAGCTTGTCTTCCTTGCCGGCATCCTTCAGCTGCTTGAGCATGTTGGAGAACATGCCGCCCGGCACCTGATACAGCAGGGTGTTGGCATCGACGCCCAAAGACTTGGGGCTGATCTGACCGTTGGCAATGTACTTCTCGCGCAGTTTTGCAAAATATGCGCGGACGACATTCAGCTGCTTCAGATCCAGACCGGTGTCATAATCGGTGCCCTGCAGGGCAGCGACCAGACTCTCGGTAGGCATGTGGCTGGTGCCCAGACTCAGAGGGCTCATCGCGGTATCGATAATGTCGGCACCTGCCTCAATGCCCTTCAGGATGGACATGGAAGCCAGACCTGCGGTGTAGTGGCTGTGGATGTCAACCGGGATGCTGACCGTCTCCTTCAGCTTCTTGACCAGATCATAGCAGGTATAGGGGGTCAGCAGGCCAGCCATATCCTTGATGCAGATGGAATTTGCGCCCATCTCTTCCAGAGTCTTGGCATAGCTTGCAAAATACTCGTTGTTGTGCACCGGGCTCAGGGTGTAGCTGATGCAGCCCTGCACATGAGCGCCCTCCTTGTTGGCTGCCTTAATGGCAGTCTGCAGATTGCGGGGGTCGTTCAGTGCATCAAAAATGCGGATAACGTCGATGCCGTTGGCAACAGACTTCTGCACAAAATACTCGACCGCGTCATCCGCATAGGGGCGGTAGCCCAGCATATTCTGACCGCGGAACAGCATCTGCAGCTTCTGATGGGGCAGCTCCTTGCGCAGGATGCGCAGGCGCTCCCACGGGTCTTCGTCCAGGAAGCGGATGCAGCTGTCAAAGGTAGCGCCGCCCCAGCACTCCACGGAGAAGTAGTTGATTTTATCCATCTCAGGCAGGATGGGACGCATCTCATCCATCGTCATGCGGGTAGCCAGCAGAGACTGATGGGCGTCGCGCAGGACAACCTCGGTAACCTTGATCGGCTTTTTGGCCATGATTGTCACCTCTCCCTTAGTTCATGGAAACCAGAACGTCACCGGAGTTGACGGTGTCGCCCTTGTTCACGTTGACGGATGCAACCGTGCCATCCTGAGGAGCCAGGATCTCGTTCTCCATCTTCATAGCCTCCAGAATGACCAGCACGTCGCCGGCCTTCACAGATGCACCGGCGCTGACCTTGACATCCAGAATGTTGCCGGGCATGGGAGCCTTAACGGAGACTGCACCAGCAGCACCGGCAGCAGCCTTGGGAGCAGCAACGGGAGCCGGAGCAGCCTTAGGAGCTGCAGGGGCAGCGGGAGCAGCAGCAACAGGAGCTGCACCTGCGGCAGTCTCTTCAACAGAAACGCTGTAAGCAACGCCATTGACGGTAATATTGTAGTACTTCATGGAAGAATCCTCCAAATCAAAATCGTATCCTATAAATGTAAATTCAGACGATTACAGCGCCATATTGCCGTGCTTCTTGGGCAGGCGGGCAGCACGCTTGGTGCTCAGCAGTTCCAGCGCAGCCACAACGCTCGCACGGACATTTGCAGCATTGCAGACCATGTCAGCCGCACCGGACACTACAGCATTGGCTGCGGAACACACCTCGGCCGTATAGGCAGCGGCCTTCGCGTTGGTAGCTGCAATGATGTTGTCCGATGCGTCGATCTCGTCCTTGTACAGAACGCTGACCGCGGCACTGGGCTCCAGTGCGCTGACGACACAGCCATCCACGGCGATGCGCAGGTCTGCAGCGGCCAGTGCGGTATAGACGGGGCCTACTGCCTTGCCAGCCAGAACCGTGACCTTGGCAGTGGTGGCGTCCGCATAGGTGGCAGCCAGACGGGCGGCCTCGCGGATGCCGCCTGCAATATCATCAGATGCGCTGGGCACGAAGCCCTCGGTGTTTACAATGGTGATCACCGGTACGCTGAAGGCGTCACACAGACGGACAAAGCGGGAAGCCTTGGCCACACAGTTATGGCACAGGTTCTTGCCGGTAGCCACAACACCCACGGCATTGCCGCCGGCTGTGGCGAATGCCGTGTAAACGGACTTGCCAAAGCCTGCATACAGCTCCACGGCGCTGTCTTTGTCGATCACAGCGGCAGCAGCCTTTGCAGGCTCTGCACCGGCGGCCAGAGCCTCGGCGGGCTGCTCGAACTCAAAGATCGCAGGGCCGGTCAGGTTATTGGCCGGCAGCAGACCCACGATATGGGCAGCCTTTTCGGCAGCTTCCTCGGCAGTCGCGGCAACGATGGCGGCAACGCCGGCCTTTGCAGCGGCAGCTGCCGAACCGGCGTCCGCCACTTTGTCGCCCTTGGCAGCGGAGGTGAACGGAGCCGTGAAGAACAGCTCTGCACCCTCAGCCATGATGCAGACGTCCGCATTGGCAGCGCTCAAAGCGCTGGTGCCGCCGCACACACCCAGAACCACAGCCACCTGCGGCACAACGCCGGAGACCTTTGCGATCTGTGCGTTCAGCTTTGCAGTTGCGGTCAGGACGTCCAGACCCTCGGCCAGCTTTGCGCCAACGGAGTTGTAGAACGTAACGACCGGGCAGCCGGTCTGGGCAGCCATCTCCAGAACCTTGATGTTCTTTTCGACGTCCTTTACGGTAACAGCTTCACCGTTCTGATAAACAGCGTAAGCCTGCTGGCCTGCCGCATAGCCGCAGCCAGCGCTCACCGCGCCATCAGCAAACAGCGCAGTGTATTCCCCGTCATCAAAAAACTTGGCGAGGATTTCTCCCTTGTTGATCTTTGAAGCCATGATAAGACCTCCTGGTTGTCTGTGTGAGCTTTCAAAATTGGTTTTATTATACTGAATTTTCCATAAAAATGCAAGGGATTCCATAAAAGTCCATACAACTCAACATCTGTATCAGTCTGTTCTCCAAATTTTTAACGCCACTTCGTTTTCCCTTATGTAGTGCGTGTTTTCTCTCCGTGGACACATCAAAAAATCCTTTTCATTTTTGGTGATTGTGCCCCTGCAGGGCACATTTCTTTTTCTCCTGTTTTATGTTACACTATGTTATGGAATTATAAAAGAAACGTAAAATATCGATTCTGCGGTGCCCCCGGCTCTGCGGAGCGCAAAAAGAGGCCATGTATTTTGAAAAAAACTTTCACATCCATTCAATCAGCAAGCCGGGTCTATCGTTCCTTCCGAAGCTCGGCCCGTGTGCTGATCCGCCGCGCCGAAACGCCGCTGCTGGCTGCGGTCATCCTATATAAATGTGCCGCACGCATCTTTTTCGTGCCGCTGATGCAGCAGCTCTGGTCGCTGACGCTGCGCTTTGCTCCCATACACTACCTGAGCAACAGCAATGCGTCTGACGTCTTCAGCTCTCCTGCCATTATCGCTTGTATTGTGCTGATCGCTGTCCTGACAGCGTTCTGGGCATTGTATGAATTCTCAATCCTGCTCCATGGGCTGGATACTGCCCGCCGGGGTGGAAAGATCCGCTTCATCCCTCTGCTGCGGGATTCGCTGCGGGATATCCGTCATGTTCTTCTGCCGCAGAACTGGCTCATCCTGATCTACAGTGCCGTATTGATCCCCTTCACGAATTTTTTTCTAGCTTTCAACTATGTTACGCAGTTGGCTGTACCGGAATATATCATGGGTGTGATCCGTGCCAATGCCCGGTATCATATCCTTTCCCTGCTGATCTGTGTGCTCCTGTCCGTGCTGTGCGTCCTCTGGGCAGCCGTTCTGCCCCTGTTCTGTCTGGAGCGCAAAAGCCTTTGGCAGTCCGTAAAAGAGAGCATCCGCTGCCTGCGCAGACGCATGATCTGCACCGCTCTGCTCCTGCTGCGCTGGAATCTGAGCGCCGCTCTCCGCGCGCTCTGTCTGGCCGCTGTGATCGCTCTGCCGCTGTACGGCATCATCCTTTGTGTCGGGCTTCAGAGCACGCAGGCCATGATCGCCCTGTCCCGTGCTGCGCTTCTGGTAGAAATGCCTTTTCTGCAGTTCCTGTTCGACTGCATCATCGCCCTTGCACAGTGCACCCTCCTTGCACTGATCTACGATCGTCTGCGGGAGCACGCATCCCTTACGCCGGAGCCATCGGCAGACTGCAGTCGCGGCCGCTCCGGCGGCAGGCGGATCGTTGCCTTCGCGGCCCTCGGTGCCGCTGCACTGACACTGCTGCTCTCGGCTGTCTATGTCGCCCTGCCTGAGGACGACGAGATCCGTACTCTGCTGGGCGGCACAATGCCCATTATCACCTCTCATCGGGGTTATTCCTCTGCCGCACCGGAAAATACTCTGCCCGCCTTTCAACTGGCCATCGACCACGGCAGCGACCGTGCCGAACTGGATGTGCAAATGACAAAGGACGGTGTGGTGATGGTGACCCACGATACCAGCCTGCGCCGCTGCACAGGCCGCAGTGCCAACATTTACGACCTGACCTATGACGAAGTGCGCAAACTGGACGCCGGACGCTGGTTCGATGCCAGATTCTCCAAAACGCAGATCCCAACGCTGGAGGAGGTTCTGGATCTGTGCAAGGGTCGCATCCAGCTGAATATCGAGATCAAGCCCAGCGCCGCCACCCCGGATCTGGAGGCCGAAACTGTGCGTATCATCCATGAAAAAGGCTTTGAAAACGACTGCATCATTACTTCTCAAAGCTATGAGACTCTGTGCAGGGTAAAGGAGCTTGACCCCGGGATCGTGACCGGCTATATTCTGGCACTGGGCGCAGGAAGCTACTATGACCTGCCCGCCGCCGATTTCTTCAGTGTAGAAGCCACTTTTATCACATCAGGCATGGTCCAGCAGATCCACAAGCGTGACAAAACGATCTCGGCGTGGACTGTCAACCGGGAGGAGGACGCCAGCCGCATGCTGAGTCTCGGCGTGGATGACATCATCACCGATCAGCCGGAAATGGTGCAGCAGCTCCTGCTAAAAGACGCCGGCCCCAACGACCGTCTGATCCGGATCCGTGATGCCCTCCACGACCTCTTCTGGCCGGGCGAAGAAGCGGATGACTCCACCGATGAGGTCATTGAGGAAGCCATTGAAAGCCCCGACGAACTGCTGGATGCCGCATGATCCTCAACGGCAGGCAACACTGCAGGGTCGTTTTGCTGCCGTTTGCATTTTCACAGAAAAGGTAAGCTGTTTTCGAGTCACGTACAATCCGTGCAAAAAGTGAACAAAATGTGTCTGGCATAAGCACAGATTCTTTTCCGCATCTGACAAAGTTTTGCCCAGAAAACAAGTTTTGCTGGACAAGCGTCCCCTGCTGTGCTAAAACAATGACAAGAACCCGCAATGGTGCAGGACTTCAATGTCAACTGCGCCACTGCGGGTTTTCCATTTATCCGGGAAAGTGTTAAGAAATAATAGAGGGGGCATTCTTATGAAGTCATTTATTTCCCGCCGTGATTTTCTGAAAGCTGCAGGCATTACCGCAGCTGCTGCAGCTCTGGCAGGCTGCTCTTCTTCCGGCTCCGCCAGCGGTTCCTCCGCCGGCGGCAAGACCATTAAGATCGGCGTATTTGAGCCGGCTTCCGGCGATAACGGCGCAGGCGGCAAGCAGGAGGTTCTTGGCATTGAATACGCCAACAGCGTTGCCCCCACCGTAGACATCGGCGGCGAGACCTACAACGTAGAGCTCGTGGAAGTGGACAACCAGTCCAGCACCGACAAGGCTGTGACCGCTGCGCAGGAGCTGGTTTCCAAAAAGGTCTCCATCGTACTGGGCAGCTACGGCTCCGGTGTTTCCATTGCAGCCGCACCCACCTTCCAGTCTGCCTCCATCCCGGCCATCGGCTGCTCCTGCACCAACCCTGCCGTCACCGAGGCAAACACCTATTATTTCCGTGTCTGCTTCCTGGATCCGTTTCAGGGCTCAGTCATGGCAAACTTTGCAAAGGATGAGTTCGGCGCATCCAACGCTTACGTGCTGAGCATGCTGGGTGAGGATTATGGCTCCGGCCTTGCCACCTACTTTGTAAATGCATTTCAGGAGCTTGGCGGGACCGTCACCTCTGAACAGTTCCCCGAGGGCACCTCGGACTTCTCCGCTTACATCCAGAACGCCATCAATGCCGGTGCCGATATGATCTTTGCCCCCTGCGCCACCACCTACGCAGCACAGATCATCACACAGGCTGCCTCCGCCGGTTTTGACAAGCCCATCACGGCAGGCGATACCTGGGAGTCCAGCGTCATTCTGGACGCTCAGAAAGGCACCAGCGTACAGGTCTATTGTTCCACCTTCTTTGACGAAAATGGTGACTCCGGTGTTGCAAAAGAATTTGTTGCCGGTTTCAAGGAGTGGCTGAATGCCGACAGCCAGAAGCTGACCAACAACGGCGGCAACGACATCGTGGCGGCCGTCTCTGCACTGGGCTATGATGGCTACATGACTGCTCTGGAGGCCATCAAGGCAGCAGGCAGTACCGACGGTACCGCGATCCGCGACGCCCTGTACGGCGTAAACTACGACGGCGTGACCGGCAGCATCACCTTTGACCAGACCACCGGTGATGCCAACAAGGATATGGCCTACATCAAGAAAGCCGCTGACGGCGCATTCGAGTTCGTCAAGACCCAGAGCGTGGAAGGCTGATAAGATTTTAGACCACAAAACGCAGGCAGGAGCGATTCCGCGCCTGCGCTTTGCTTGTATCAAAATAAAAGCTGTAAGAAATGGAGGGTTCCCCTTATGGCTGCAAAGTTTCTGCCCTATTTATTGGCGGGCATCTCGGTGGGCGGCCAGTATGCACTGATCGCCATTGGCTACACGATGGTGTACGGCATCCTGCGTCTGATCAACTTTGCCCACGGCGATATCTTTACTGTAGCCGGTTTTCTGATGGTGTACGCTACTGCTTCCCTTCCGCTGACCATTTCCATCCCGCTGGTGGTTGTGGCAACAGTGCTGCTGGGCATCGCGGTGGAAAAAATCGCCTATAAGCCCCTGCGCACCGCACCCCGTATGTCCGTTATGATCTCTGCGATCGGAATGTCCTACCTCTTGCAGAACCTGATGTGGTACGTTACCGGCGGTCTGGCAAAGCAATACCCGGCTCTGCCGTGGATCAGCGACACGGTTACGGTTCTGGGCTGCCAGACCAAGCGGGTCACGGTCGTGACGCCGTTCCTCGTAATTGTGCTGGTGGCTGCGCTTGTCACCCTGATCCAGAAGACCAAGATCGGCATGGCAATGCGCGCAGCTTCCCGCGATTTTGAGACCGCTCAGCTCATGGGCATCAAGATCAACAACGTCATCTCTTTCACCTTTGCCGTAGGCAGCTTTCTTGCGGCCATCGGCTCCATGATGTACTTCTCCAACTACACGGCTGTCACCCCCACCGTGGGCGCCATGCCGGGCCTGAAAGCCTTTGTGGCTGCGGTGTTTGGCGGCATCGGCTCCATTCCGGGTGCTGTGATCGGCGGCTTCATCATCGGCATCTGCGAAAGTCTGATCAAGGGTGCCGGTGCGACCACCTTCAGCGATGCCTTCACCTTTGCGCTGCTGATCGTGGTGCTGGCTGTGAAGCCTACCGGCCTGTTCAGTGAAAACCTGACCGAGAAAGTGTGATGACCATGAAAAATGAGAAGAAACGCATCTATTTCCGGGCAGCTCTGGGTCTGATCGCACTGCTGGCTGTACTGCTGGCGCTGGACAACCTGAGCTTTGTGCCCTCCATGCTGCTCACTGTGCTGCGTAAAGGCTCTATTTATGCGCTGGTGGCCGTATCCATGAACCTGCTGAACGGCTTCACCGGGCTGTTCAGTCTGGGTCAGGCCGGCTTCATGCTGCTGGGCGCTTACGCCTACGCCATCCTCACCATTCCCGCCGCATCCCAAAAATCCATTTATCAGCGCTATGCAAACGGCGGCCTCGGTTTTTCCATCCCGGAACTGCTCTCCAAGCCCCTCGGCGGCTTCGGTCTGCTGCTGGGCGTTGTGTTCTGCCTGATTTTTGCCGGTTTTATTGCGGCGCTGTTTGCCTTCCTCATCGGCTTGCCGGTGCTGAAGCTGAAAAGTGACTACCTTGCCATTGCCACACTGGGCTTTGCCGAGATCATCCGTGCCGCCGTGGTTTACGAAGGCTTTGGCCCGCTGACCAACGGCTCCAATCTGCTGTACGGCTTTACCAGCTTTTCAAATTTCGCCATCCCGCTGGGCAGCACCACCCTGCATCTGGAAACCGTGATGTCTTTCCTTTTCTCCGGCATCTGCATCGCCATCATCCTTCTGCTCATCAATTCCACCTATGGCCGTGCCTTCAAGGCCATCCGTGACGACGAGATCGCCGCCGAGGCCATGGGCATCAACCTCGCAAGCCACAAGCGCATGAGCTTTATCATCAGCAGCTTCTTTGCCGGTATCTCCGGTGCGATGCTTGCGATGTATCAGGCCAGCGTACAGGCCACCACTTTCAAGTCCAGTATGACGTATGAAATTCTGCTGATCGTGGTCATCGGCGGCATTGGTTCGGTGTCCGGCTCCATCATTGCATCGTTCCTGTTCATTGCCAGCTCCGAATGGCTGCTGCGCTTCCTCGACAACGAAACCTATATCGGCGGCTTCCGTGTGCCGCTGCTGCGTTCCGGCTTCCGCATGGTGGTGTTCAGCATCATCATTATGGCTGTGGTGCTGTTCTTCCGCAAGGGCATCATGGGCGACCGTGAATTGTTCCAGAAAAAACCCGCATCCACTGCAAAGACCGCCAAAAAGGAGGTGCGTTCCAAATGAGTGAAAATGTGCTGACCATCGAAAACGCAACCATGCAGTTTGGCGGTGTGGTCGCCGTGGACAACCTGAATCTGAAGGTGGATAAAAATCAGATCGTCTCCCTCATCGGCCCCAACGGTGCAGGCAAGACCACCGCGTTCAATGTCGTTACCGGCGTGTATGCCCCCTCCAATGGCGCAGTGTGGTTTGAGGGACGTAAGATCATTGAAAACACGCCCCACGGCAAAATGAAGAAGCTCTATAAGGGGCAGAATGCCGGCAAGTATTCCCACACCATTGCCCCCACCCCGGACAGGATCACCCAGATGGGTATCGCACGCACTTTCCAGAACATCCGCCTGTGGAAGAGCCAGACCGTGTTTGAGAACGTCCTCATTGCCAAACACTGCCGCCGCTCTGCCAACCTGCTGAGCGCTGCCTTCCGGCTGAACGCAGACGAGGAAAAGCGTCAGCGCGAAGAGTGTGAAGGCCTGCTGAAGGTTCTGGGTCTTGAGGATGTGCGCGATGAGCTGGCGACCGGCCTGCCCTACGGCCTGCAGCGCCGCGTGGAGATCGCACGCGCCCTTGCCACTCAGCCCAAGCTGCTGCTTCTGGACGAGCCTGCTGCCGGCATGAACCCGCAGGAGACCGAGGAGCTGACTGCTTTCATTGACAGGATCCGTACGGATTTCAGCTTGACTGTATTCATGATCGAGCATCACATGGATCTGGTGATGGATATTTCCGACCGCGTTTACGTGCTGGACTTCGGTCGTCTGATCGCCGAGGGCACCCCGGCTGAGGTGCAGAACGACCAGCGGGTCATTGACGCATATCTGGGGGTGGATGAAGATGCTTGAGATCAAGGATTTACACGTTTCCTACGGCGGCATTCAGGCTTTGCGCGGCGTGTCTCTGGCCGTACCCGATGGCAAGATCGTCACGCTGATCGGTGCCAACGGCGCAGGCAAATCCACCCTGATGCGCACGATTTCCGGTCTGGTGAAAGCACAGAGCGGTTCCATCCTGTGGAACGGGCAGGAGCTGCTGGATAAGCCCATTGACCAGATCGTTGCCAGCGGCATCGCCATGTCGCCGGAAGGACGCCGAGTGTTCGCCGATCTGACCGTCGTCGAAAACCTGAAGATCGGTGCCTACCTGCGCAGGGACAAGGCTGAGACCGAAAAAGATCTGGACTGGGTATACAGTCTGTTTCCCCGCCTGAAAGAGCGCAGCTGGCAGAGTGCCGGAACCCTCTCCGGCGGTGAACAGCAGATGCTGGCCGTTGGCCGTGCCCTGATGAGCAAGCCCAAGCTGCTGATGCTGGATGAACCAAGCCTCGGCCTCGCTCCCATCGTGGTGCGGGAGATCTTTGACATCATCCGCACCGTGAATCAGCAGGGCATCACCGTTCTGCTGAACGAGCAGAACGCCAACATGGCTCTGAAGGTGGCCGACTACGCTTACGTACTGGAGACCGGCACCCTGACTCTTTCCGGCACCGGTGCCGAGCTGCTGGCAGACGAAAGCGTCAAAGCAGCTTATCTGGGCAAGAAGCGGAATTGATTTTTTGCTTTCAGAACGATTTGAATGCTCTCCGCTTCGCTCTGAGCATAAGCAGAGGAATTTATAATTTTATTTGTGGTCTGGAAACAACCGCGGTTGTTTCCAGACCACTTTTTCACGAGAAAGGCCGTTCCGTTAAATGCATTTTGAGCTCCAGAATTTACAGCAAAAAGCGAAGAGGAAATGACCTACAGTCATTTCCTCTTCGCAAACGGTAAAGTTATGCAAAGCGCGGGCTTTTGTATTCTGCCATGATCTCCCGCAGCACCTGCGAGGGGTTCTGCGTTTCAAAGGGAAGTTCCCCGGCCTTCATCACGCCATTGCAGCAGGCGATCTCCATTTTTACCTACGCCTGCGGTTGGTATTTACAAATTTCACCGCTTTCGCCGGTTTGCGGCGGGTATGCAGCGCACTGTAGTAGCCAAAGGCCGTTCCGCAGATGCCGCCCACAATATGCATAAAGTTTGCAACATTGTCATGTACAAAAATGATATCGTACACCTGCTGGCCGAAGTACAGTGCTGCCACCAGAAGCATCGTAACGGGGATGCCGCCGGAGAAGCCCGCCAGTGAGGAGAGCATGATGAGCATAAACACGATGCCGGATGCACCCAGCAGCCCTGAGTGTGGGAACAGCACGCATTGCAGCACACCGGTGATCAGAGCGGTGAACACCATGCCGCACAAAAGCGGCTTGCTGCCGTACTTTTCCTCCATGGGTGGACCGACGACCAGAAGCAGCAGCATGTTGTTCAAAAAGTGATCCCAGCTTGCGTGTCCCAGTACATGGCCGAACATCCGCACATAGAACAGCGGATCCTTCAGTGACGAACGGTAGACGCAGAACAGATGCATCGTGCTCCAGCCGTCCGTCCACTGGTCAAGGAACAGCACCAGCAGTGAGAGCAGGAAAAAGGTGAGGATCACCGGAGAATTGTACTGCAGTTCCAATTTTAGTTTGACTTTTTTCGTGAGTTGTCATTCCCTTCTTTGTATATCTGTAGGACATACCAGTGTGTCGGAAGCTTCCTCCTCGGACACGAATTCGAGTTGCGGCACCCAACGGATGCCTCGTGCCTTGAGCAGCACTCGCATCCTGCTGGCCGCTGCCCCAACAGCAACTCCTTGTTTCCGCCGCAGGCGGCAGTCGTTGCCGTTGCAGGCCATTCCATCGCCCGCCCTATTGCCTGCGGCAACAGGGTCCCACCCCAGCGGACGGTCCTCGGAGAAGCTTCCGACCCGCTGTCCGACGTTTATCCCCTCGTCTCCACCCAATACTCGCCCATGCTCTGGCCGGGCTGACCAGTCACCTCATTGCTGAGGTATGCACCAAGGCCGCAGTTTTCCGGCTGCCATGCAAGAGCCGCCTCCACAGTAGGGTACTCCACCTCGGCATACCAGAACTCGGTGGGATGGCCTTCGTCCACATGGTTCACCTCCAGCACCGCGCCGTCCGGCAGGGTGTAGCTGCGGCGCAGCTTCGGGATGAGAGGTTTGCCGATGATCTTATGCTCCAGCTCTTCAAAAAGATCTTTGTCGATGCTGCGTTCGATCTCCTCGCGGGCAAGGCCGCCCGCTGACTTAAAACAGAGGATATGATCCGTTCTGCCGCCGGTGAGAGCTTCCTCCCGGATGCGCACGGTGGGATGCACACTGATATAGCCCTGCCGCATGGTAAACTCTTCTTTCAGCGGCAGCCCCTCCGGCCAGCCTTTTACCATCCATTTGCGTTCAATTTCCATACCGATTCCCTCTTTCACGTGGATTTTTGACATTTCTTATTTATAATAGCATGATTTTATGCTATTATAAAGAGTAGATTTTGAATAAGACTTTCTTATCTTTCAGCGTCCTCGCCCTCTCCGTCACGCCTTTGCGGCGTGCCACTTCTCCCAAAGTGAGAGACCTTGGCAAAACCGCAATGTTCATTGTACTGCCAAAGGCTCCCCCTTTGGGGGAGCTGCTGAGTGCAGCGAAGCTGAGAGGGCGGGCCCGTTATCCTATTATACGAACTTAAACCATCAAACCAGTTCAGGAGAATTATATGAAAGAACGCACTTACCCTGTGTATACCGTCAACAAGCACGCCGAAGCAAACCTTACGGCAGGCCATCCCTGGGTATATGAAAACGACATTGTCCATTTCCCGGAAAATGAGCCGGAAAACGGCACTCTGGCCGATGTGGTCAGCACAAAGGGTTCCTACCTTGGCACAGGCTTCATCTCGCTCAAAAGCAAGATCCGCGTGCGGCTGATCTCCCGCAATGCCAATGACACCTTTGATGCGGCTTTCTGGCACCGCCGGGTGGAATATGCCTGGAACTATCGTAAGACCGTTCTGGAGCCGGAAGACCTTTCTGCCTGCCGCGTGATCTTCGGCGAAGCAGACCAGTTTCCCGGCCTGACCGTTGACCGGTTCAGCAACATCCTTGTCACCCAGACCCTGAGCGTGGGCATGGAAAAGCTCAAGCCCATCCTCTTCCCTATTCTGGTGGAAGTTCTGCGCGCCGACGGCCAGAACATCGATGGCATCTACGAGCGCAACGATGAGGCTCTGCGCGCCAAGGAAGGTCTTGAGCAAAACAAAGGCTGGTTTGAGCTGCCCGGTGAGACTCACCCGGCAGGCACCCAGACCGAGATCTGCGAGAGCGGCGTTTACTACCATGTGGACTTTGAGAACGGGCAAAAAACCGGTTTCTTCCTTGACCAGAAATACAACCGCCGGGCGGTGGCGCGCATTGCCGCCGGTCATACTGTGCTGGACTGCTTTACTCATACCGGCAGCTTTGCACTGAATGCTGCCAAAGGCGGTGCCGCCCGTGTGACTGCAGCCGACATCAGCGCCGACGCCATTGCCATGGCACAGCGAAATGCTGCGCGCAACGGCCTGACCAATATGGATTTTTTGTGTGAAGATACCTTTGAGCTGCTTCCCCGGCTGGAAAAAGAGGGGCATCCCTATGATTTTATCATTCTGGATCCGCCCGCCTTCACCAAGTCCCGCCGGACGGTGGAAAACGCCATGCGCGGCTACAAAGAGATCAACTACCGCGCCATGAAGCTGCTGCCCCGCGGCGGATATCTGGCAACCGCCAGCTGCTCTCACTTTGCCACCGAAGAGCTGTTTGTCAAGATGCTGCGTGCGGCGGCAAAGGATGCACACCGCCAGCTGCGGCAGATCGAGGTAAAGCAGCAGGCTCCGGATCACCCGATCCTGTGGGGCGTGCCGGAGACAAATTACCTGAAGTTCTTCCTGTTTCAGGTGATATAAGTCATACCAATCGCGGATGCTCCAAAAATACGAGATGCTGTTTGTGCAGAATCGTCAGATTTGTCAATTGCGTTTTTGGTTCGCAAAGGCTATAATCAAACCATAGACAGCAACGGCGCTGTGGGTCACCTCCTGACTCGCAGCGCTGTTTTTGTTAAGATGCTTTCGTGCTTTGAATGCGGCTTTGCGGCAGCAGAAAAGCTACAGACGGAAGGGAAAATAAGATCAAGTAAGGAGTAGGATTTATGGCAGCAAATGTTATGGAAATCTACGGCAGCAAGGTCTTTAACGAACATGTAATGAAGGAGCGTCTGCCGAGCGCTACCTATAAGAGCCTGAAGAACACCCTGCATAAGGGTGCTCCGCTGGACATCGAGGTAGCCAATGTCGTGGCCAGCGTCATGAAGCGCTGGGCTATGGAGCTGGGGGCGACCCATTACACCCACTGGTTCCAGCCGTTGACCGGCATCACCAGTGAGAAGCACGACGGCTTCGTCTCCCCTGTGGGCGATGGCACCGCAATTATGGAGTTCTCCGGCAAGGAGCTGGTACGTGGTGAGCCTGATGCTTCTTCCTTCCCTTCCGGCGGTCTGCGCGCCACCTGTGAGGCTCGCGGCTACACCGCATGGGACCCCACCAGCTACGCATTTGTGAAGGATGACGTGCTGTGCATCCCCACCGCATTCGTCAGCTATACCGGCGAGGCTCTGGACAAAAAGACTCCGCTGCTGCGCTCCATGAACGCGCTGTCCGGTCAGGCCATCCGTATCCTGAAGCTGTTCGGCAAGGATGTGGAGTATGTCTCCACCACTGTGGGCCCCGAGCAGGAGTACTTCCTTATTAAAAAGGAGGACTATGAGGCTCGTCAGGATCTGATCCTCACCGGCCGCACTCTGTTCGGTGCTCCCTCTGCCAAAGGTCAGGAGCTGGAGGAGCACTACTTCGGCGTGATCCGTCCCGAAGTCTCCGAGTTCATGAAGGATCTGGATGAGGAGCTGTGGAAGCTGGGCGTTCCTGCCAAGACCAAGCACAACGAGGTCGCTCCCTGCCAGCATGAGCTGGCTCCCATCTTCGACACCACCAACGTTGCCATCGACCACAACCTGCTGACCATGGAGATGATGAAGAAGATCGCTCCCAAGTACGGTCTGGTCTGCCTGCAGCATGAGAAGCCTTTCGAGGGCGTCAACGGCAGCGGCAAGCACAACAACTGGTCCATGTCCACCACCCACGAGAACCTGCTCGACCCGGGCGACACTCCCATGGAGAACCTGCAGTTCCTGGTGTTCCTGGCTGCTGTCATCAAGGCTGTTGACGAGTACGCCGATCTGCTGCGCACCTCCGTTGCTACTCCGGGCAACGATCACCGTCTGGGTGCCAACGAGGCACCTCCGGCCATTATCTCCATCTTCGTGGGCGAAGAGCTGGAAGCTGTCATCGACGCGATCGCATCCGATTCTCCCTATGCCGGCCCCGTTAAGATGAAGATGGATCTGGGTGTCGATGTCCTGCCCAAGTTCAGCAAAGATACCACCGACCGCAACCGTACCTCTCCCTTTGCTTTCACCGGCAACAAGTTCGAGTTCCGTATGCCCGGCTCTGCTGAGAACCTGAGCGACGCCAATACCATCCTGAACACTGCCGTCGCCAAGGAGCTGAAGGGTTACGCTGACGAGCTGGAAGGTGCTGAGGACTTCACCAGTGCTGCCATTGCTCTGGTCAAGCGCACCATCCGCGATCACCGCCGCGTCATCTTCAACGGCAACGGCTACACTGCCGAGTGGGAAGAGGAAGCCGCAAAGCGCGGTCTGCCCAACAAAAAGAACACCCCCGCCGCCCTGCCTGCTCTGGTCGAGCCGAAGAACATCGCCCTGATGGAAGAGTTCGGCGTACTGACCAAGGTCGAGATGGAGAGCCGCTATGAGGTGGAGATGGAGCACTACTCCAAGATCATCAATATTGAGGCTCTGACCATGCTGGAGATGGCTCGCAAGCAGCTGCTGCCCGCCGTCAACTCCTACATGAGCGAGCTTGCCAATACCGCAGCATCCAAGCTGGCTGTCAGCGAGAACATCAGCGTACGCAGCGAGACCAAGACTCTGACCAAGCTCTCTGCTGATGCTGATGCTATGAGCGATGCCATCGATACCCTGCAGGATGCCGTGGATGCAACCAAGAAGCTGTCCACTGAAACTGAAAAAGCCGTTGCTTTCCACGACAACGTACTGCCTGCAATGGATTCTCTGCGTGCCGCAGCAGACGACGCCGAGACCATTTGTGGTGAGGATTACTGGCCTCTGCCCAGCTACAGCAAGATGCTCTACTACGTCTGATATCATGATAGCAGCGTAACCGAATAGCATCCGTAGGCTGCGGAATCAAATTTCGCCATTCTCCTTTTCCTATTTCTTACACCAGCCTAAAGACCTGCTCCCGTATGAGGGCAGGCCTTTAGGCGTTTTATTTGAAAGGGGAACCATTATGAATTATTCGACCCAGCAGGATATTCTTGATTTTGTAGAGGACAACAACGTCAAATTTGTACGGTTTGCCTTCTGCGATATCTTTGGCACTCAGAAGAACATTGCCGTACTGGCCAACGACCTGCCCAAGGCGTTGGAGGACGGTGTCTGCTTTGATGGCAGCTCCATTGCGGGCTTTATGCACGTGGAGGAAAGCGACCTTGTGCTCCGGCCTGACCTGTCCACCATGACCATCCTGCCCTGGCGCCCCACTGAGGGCAGGGTGATGCAGTTTTTCTGTGATGTGGAAAAACCGGATGGGCAGCCTTTTGGCGGCAACTGCCGCGGCTTTCTGCGCAGTGTGAACCGCAAATTCAAAAAGCTGGGCATCACCTGCAATGTGGGCGCAGAGTGCGAGTTCTATCTGTTTGAAAACGACGACCGCGGCCGCCCCACCCGCATCCCCATCGATTTTGGCGGCTACTTTGACGTTGCCCCTCTGGATGCAGGCGAGAATCTGCGCCGTGACATCTGCCTGACCATGGAGCAGATGGGCATGAGCCCCCAGCACAGCCACCACGAGAGCGGCAACGGCCAGAACGAGATCGACTGCCACCACGCGGGTCCGCTGAAAACGGCCGACAATGTGATGATGTTCAAACAAATCGTGCGCGCTATTGCCATGCGCAGCGGAATCCATGCCAGTTTTCTGCCAAAACCCCTGCCGGATCAGGCGGGCAGTGGTCTGCACATCAATTTGTCCCTGTACATGGACGGTCACAACCTGTTTGAGGGCGACATTGCCCCGGACAGTATTGCAGGCAGTTTTATGGCGGGTGTGCTGGCACACAGCCGGGAGCTGACCGTGTTCACAAATCCCCTGCCCAACAGCTACCAGCGCTTTGGCTGCGACGAGGCGCCCCGTTATGTGAGCTGGAGCCGCCAGAACCGCAGCCAGCTTGTTCGCATCCCGCAGGTGAAGGGCGACAACTGCCGCATGGAGCTGCGCAGCCCCGACCCGGCCTGCAACCCGTATCTTGCCGTCGGTCTGGTGCTGGCTGCCGGATTGGACGGCATTGAAAACCGCATGGTGCTGCAGGCTCCCGTGAACCGGAACCTGTTCAATCCTGCCGAAGCCGAAGGCCTTGGGTTGGAAACTCTGCCTGCCACCCTGGAAGAAGCCGTGGAGGCCGCTGAGGAAAGCGAATTTCTGCGCCGGGTGCTGCCGGAAGAGCTTAGCCGCCGGTACTTTACCGAGGAGCTGAAACGGTGTGAAGCACTGCACTCCGCCTCCGATCCCGTCGAATACGAGCGTGTCCACTATTTCAACGCCATCTGATCCCTACCGGAAAGAGTGTGTAGGAGAAAGGAGCGAAGGAAATGGGACGTGCACTGATCGTAAGTGCCGGCGCAAGCTCCAATGAGTATATCTCCGCTCGGCTGACCGAAATGGGTTACAGCCGCCCGGTGATCATCCCAAGTGGAGCTGAGGCTCGGCGGCGGATAACGGAAGCGGATTTTGAGCTGATCGTGGTCAACTCTCCCCTGCCCGACGAGTTCGGGCATGAGCTGTGCATCAATGCAGTAGAAAAGACAGATGCCGGCGTGGTGTTTCTGGTCAAGGCAGCGCAGGCTGAACAGCTGATGGATCCTTTGAGCGATCAGGGAGTTCTGCTGTTATCAAAGCCTTTCAGCACCGCATTTTTCATGCAGGTGATGCACATGGCTGAAGCCAGCAATCACCGTTTGCAGCGTGCCCGGCAGGAAAACGCCCGCCTGCAAGAGAAAATCGCCCAGGTGCGGCTGGTCAGCCGTGCAAAGTGCTGCCTTGTGGAGCATGAGCACCTGACCGAAGCCGAAGCACACCGCTATATTGAAAAACAGGCCATGGACACCCGCCGCGACCGCGCTGAAATTGCACAGGAAGTGCTTGAAAATTATGAGGACGCGGGTGTATAATATTGGATTGGGAAAAGAATCGAAAAAATAGAGGAGGAACTTTCATGGCAGAAAAACAGACTAAATTCATCTTCGTGACCGGTGGTGTTGTCTCCGGTCTTGGCAAGGGCATCACGGCCGCTTCTCTGGGGCGTCTGCTCAAGTGCCGCGGCCTGAAGGTCGCCAGCCAGAAGCTGGATCCTTACGTGAACGTTGATCCCGGCACCATGAGCCCGCTGCAGCATGGCGAAGTGTTCGTGACCGATGACGGCACCGAAACCGACCTTGATCTCGGCCACTATGAGCGTTTCATCGATGAAAATCTGAATAAATATTCCAACCTGACCACCGGTAAGGTGTACTGGAACGTACTGAACAAAGAGCGTCAGGGCGCCTATCTTGGCCAGACCGTGCAGATCATTCCTCACATCACGAATGAGATCAAGAGCTACATCTACAATCTGGCTTCCTCTACCGAGGCCGATGTCGTCATTACAGAGATCGGCGGCACGACCGGCGACATTGAGAGCCAGCCTTTTCTGGAGGCCATCCGTCAGGTAGGGCTGGAGCAGGGTCGTGACAACTGCTGCTACATCCATGTCGTTCTGGTGCCTTACATCTCCGGCTCCGACGAGTACAAATCCAAGCCTGCGCAGCACTCTGTGAAGGAGCTGCAGGGTATGGGTGTGAACCCTGACATCATCATCCTGCGTGCCGACGGCAGCGTGGGTGGTGATATCCGCCGCAAGATCAGCACTTTCTGCAATGTCAAGCCCGAGTGTGTCATTGAAAATCTGACCATGCCCAGCCTGTACCAGTGCCCGCTGATGCTGCACACCAACGGACTGGACGAAGTCGTGGTAAAAAAGCTCAAGCTGGACGTTCCTGCAGCCGACCTGACCGAGTGGAAGCAGGTAGTCTCCCGCATTGCCACCCGCAGCAAGACCTGCTCCATTGCTCTGGTAGGCAAGTATGTCAAGCTGCATGATGCTTATCTCTCTGTGATGGAGAGCCTGTATCACGCCGGTTTTGAGAACGACAGTCAGGTGGAGATCCGCTGGGTCGAGAGTGAAGACCTGACCGATCAGGCCGCCTGCCGGGAAGCCTTTGCGGATGTGGACGGCATTATCGTGCCCGGCGGCTTTGGTGACCGCGGCATCGAGGGCATGATCCAGGCTGCACAGTATGCCCGTGAGAACAATGTCCCCTATTTTGGTATCTGCCTTGGTATGCAGATCATGGTGATGGAGTTTGCCCGCAATGTTCTGGGCTATAAGGACGCCAACTCCAGCGAGTTCACGCCGGACGGCAAGCACAATGTCATTTCGCTGATGCCCGACCAGCAGGGTAATATCCCCAAGGGCGGCACAATGCGTCTGGGCAAGTACCCCTGTACAGTAGCTCCCGGAACCAAAATGGCCGAATGCTACGGCGAGGCCGAGATTTGGGAGCGTCACCGCCACCGCTACGAGTTCAACAATGAATTCCGTCAGGAGATGCAGGACAAAGGTCTGGTCATTTCCGGCACAAGCCCCGATGGTCATCTGGTAGAGACCGTGGAGCTGCCCGGTCGTGACTTCCATCTGGGTGCTCAGTTCCATCCTGAGTTCAAGAGCCGCCCGAACCATGCTCACCCGCTGTTCAAAGGCTTCATTGCTGCCGCGCTCAAATTCCGTGCCAATGAGCAGCGCAGTCTGCTGCATATATAAACAGCTGCGCTTGAAAAGATCCTGTACGTTCTGAACTGCGGCCATATCCAATACGGCATCCCCTGTTGTATCGGAAATGGTGTGTCCCCCAGTTTTCTGGACACCGGATCAAAAATGAACCATTCGGCTTCTATCATGGATGCTTCCCTAGGCTTAGCGGGAGGCATCCATTTTGTTTTAGCGCAGAGGATTATCACAATCAAGCCGAACGCAATTGAGGATTCCGACCGGTGAAACCGCGCCTCCCGAATCTCCATGTTCAGGAATCCATTCGGCAGAGTGCGATCCAGTTGTTCAGCGAGGCGTTTTCGGCCTGAAAATTGAACGATCTTGTCAATCACCGCACCATCCTGAATCAGCTTCATGGTTTCCCGGACGACCAGCTCTTCCAGCCAGTCCTTCTGCACGGTCTTTTTGTTGCAGCCCTTACGCCGCTTGACGTTGGCGCATTTTTCCGCCCAGCATATTGCGGACACCCTTATCGTTGAGAAAGTTTACGATCTCCACCATTTTATCGCCGTTGTCATACCGCTGAAAGGCTTCCAGCACCAACGGAGCGGTCAGCGAGTTATCGGCAGATACAGCAAACACAACGGGCGGCTCTGGTAACAGAGCTGCCCGTTGTGTTCGTTTATGAAAAGGAGAACTTAGATCTCATACCACTTGATCTCGTTGGCATCCAGATGCAGAGCAAAGCTGCTGCCGTCTGTGGTGTAAACGGTGGTGTCCTGCGGCTCGTACGTGTTGTTCACCACACAATACTTGCCGTTCTTGACGTAGGCATGAACTTCTACATTATAATTGGAGCTGAACCATGTATGCAGTTCCTCCTCGCTGTGGGCACTCCACAGGATAGCGCGGTAAAGGGTGCGGCTGTTGGCAAAGCTGTAAGGCACACCGCTGATGTACACGGCACGGCCCTTGCCGAAGTCGTGTGCCGCCATCTGCACTTCTTTGTTTCGCTGCACCAGCACTTCGGTGCCTTCCAGCGCATAAATATTCCTCTTGCCCTCGCCAAAGTCGATGGGCCGGTCGGCATCCTGCAGAATGAAGTGGTCCGGGTGTTCTTCCCAGTTGTACTTGTCGTAGTTGAGGGTGAAGCCGTTTTCTTCCTCCACGCCCAGCACGCTGGCAAGCTGGAGAATGTGGCCCTGATACGGGTGACCGGAAGGCTCACCCACGCCGATAAAGCCGCCGCCGTTCCAGACGAACTTGCGGATAGCGGAGGAGATCTCCGGGTCTTCCCACCAGATGCCGCCGGTGTGTGCGGTGTCGGCATCGCCGACATTGATAATGACATCCAACGAATCCAGCAGATGCGGGTCGTTCTTGATATCCTCAAAGCTGATAAACTTCACATCAAAGGGCGCACCGGACAGCATCTCAATGACACCGGCATAGCTGTAGTTCTGCTTATAATAGAGGGCGTGATGCACCATGTGGCAGCCCCAAGCCCGCATTTTGCCCCAGCAGTTCAGCACGGCCACCCGCTTGACACAGTAGGGCGTGGTGCCCTTGATGTTCTCGTACAGTTCGCGGAACTCGTTGCAGACGCTCTCCACGTAGTCCACGAACTCCGGGAACTGCAAGGCCAGTTTCAGATAGCCGCCATAGCCGATGCGGTCGATGGGCTTGCGCAGGATGGCGCGGCGGGCGGTGACCCAGTTCTCCTTGGCTTCCCGCACCGGGTCGCCGCCCTCGTGGAAGGTGTCCGGGAAGAAGTACGGCAGGAAACGGCCCTCGGTGTACTTCACGCCCTCAATGTCAGAGATCAGGCGCAGGGTGGAGCCGTTGCCCACGCTGCCCACTACGGCATCCAGTCCGATGGTCTTGAACTCCGGCATGAAAGGTTCGGTGCCGATCCAGTGATCGCCGAGGAACATCATGGCTTCGCACCCGCACGCGTGGGTGATGTCCACCATCTCCTTGGCAAGCTTTGCCACCTCGCGGCGCTGGAAGGCCTGAAAATCCCGGAATTCCTTGCTGGGCACCCGGTACTGGTTGTTATAGTAGCCCTGATCGATGATGTACTCCGGGCGGAACTTGTAGCCCACCTCCTGCTCAAACTGGTTGAGGATATAAGGGCTGACCGAAGCAGAGTATCCATACCAGTCCACGAACTTCTCCCGCTTCAGCTCGTCGAAGATCAGGGTGAACTGGTGGAAGAAGGTGGTGTAGCGGATGACGTTAACATAGGGGTGCTCTGCAATGAACTTGCGCAGGCGCTCCATGGAATACTTGTGGGTCTTGGGCTGACGAACGTCAAAGGTGATCTGATGCTCAAAGTTCGTCCATCCGTTGGTGGTAGCGTTGTACATATGCACCGGGTCCCAGATGAGGTAAGCCAGAAAACTGACGGTATACTCATGGAACGGTACGGCCTGTACGGTCACACTGCCGTCGGCGTAGCTCCACTGCTCCGGCGGCACGGGCTGACCGGTGGTTCGATCCATGACCTCCCACCAGCGGGTGATGTCGTCGTTGGTGTTCACCTGCATCAGCTCCGGGCTGATGCCCTTCATCAGCGGGATGGTCACGGTGTCGCCGGGGGCGGTGTAAAAGCCGGTCATGATGTAGCACTGCTGTACCTCGTCCGGGTTTGCCTTTGCCCATGCGTTATCCTTGCGGGTGGTATAGTAGGTGGAGTAGATCTTGGCGTCCGCATCCTTGAGCTGCTGCGGGAAGTCGGTGCCGTCGCAGTCGCGGATGGCATCGGCACCCCACTTTTTTAAGATCTCCAGTGTTTCGGGCACAACGTCCAAGTCTGTGGGAATGGTCACGCGCCCGGTCTTTCTCAATTCGTCCATGGGAAACTCTCCTTTTGCCTCTCTTTGAATCGTAGGGGGTCAATCGTAGGCGGCGTTATACAGCGCCAGCACAGCCAGCAGCAGCGCTACGCCCACCAGCATGATGCCAAGCCCTGCCAGCTGCCCGGTCATTTTCCAGCCGGACACCACCAGCACCAGTGCCAGTACGAACAGCACCAGCATCAGGATCATGCGCAGGGCGGGATGGTTTTTCCAATATGCTTTCATCGTCTGTCACCTTAACCTTTCAGGCCGCCCACGGTCATGCCCTGCGTCAGCTGCCGCTGCACGCAGATGTACAAAATCAGGGTGGGCAGCATCACCAGCACAAGGCCTGCGTACATGGTACCGTACTGGGCGGCGCTCTGCTGCGCCTGCATCAGGTTCAAAAGACCTACCGGCAGGGTGCGGGGTGCCTTGGTGGAGCTCATCAGGGTCATGGAGATGATATACTCGTTCCAGAAGGACAGGAAGTTGAACAGGATAATGGT
>CAKSTO010000013.1 GCA_934501115.1 uncultured Faecalibacterium sp. | reverse complement strand
CGGCCGTAGCTCATCTGGTAGAGCGCCACCTTGCCAAGGTGGAGGTAGCGAGTTCGAGCCTCGTCGGCCGCTCCAATACGAAGCCATCATCAATGCAGCAATGCAAAGATGATGGCTTTTTTGCTGTTGTTTCCCATTGCATCTCCTTCCTGTGAAAAAGCAAAGCCGGAAAATCCGCAGATTTTCCGGCTTTGCAAATATAAAAATAATGATTCCGCTGATGTTGTCGGAGCGCACCCTGTGTGTGGAGACAATTTTAAATCGTTTCTTACAGGATCACGTTCTTGATGAGCAGCGAAATGCTGCCGTCGTCGCTGTGCAGGAACTCCACCTCGTTGTCCGAGTTCAGCAGTTCGGTGGGGATCTTCACTTCGATGCCGTTGGCTGTATGGATGCTGCGGCTCTCCATACGGCGGATGCGGGCGGGCGTCACCGTTACCGGCTGCTCTGCGTGCTCGATGATATCGCTCTTTTCCACGTAATCGTCAAAGGGCACGGCGGCGAGGGGGTATTCCTCTTCCAACTGCTGACGCACCTGCTGCACCGACACCTGATTGTCGTTGTCCGCAGCCTGACTGGCGATCATCATGGCGACCTGTGCTTCCACATGGGGCTGATCCGCGTAATTTTCCTGCACGGCCTGAACAGCGGCTTCCTGAATCGCCTGCAGTTTCTTCTTTTCCGGCTGGGCGGTGGTATACTGAAACACCACCGTGGACAGGTAAAACTCCTTGCGGCCGTCAATGTCATATTTCTTTTCCAGCAGCTTCATGGAGTAATCGGTGAGGCTGACGAGCGCACCCTCCTCAACCTTGCCGCTCTGGCTGGGCAGGCAGGCGCGCTGCTGGATGATGGAATTGACCGGGGCACCCTCTACGTTTTCAGTAAAATGGGTGTAGCCGTTTTTATAGTTGAGCTTCAGGATGCCAAGCCACGGCTCACCATCTCTGGTAAAATCCACCACGGCAAGGTCGGCGCCGGGGATGGTGACATGGGCGTGCATATAATCAAACAGCACCCCGGCGATGCGGCAGGACAGATCCACAAAATCCTTGTTCTGCTCCAGTTCGTTGCGGAACGCGGAGTCCGACAGAGGCCGGCACTGGCGGATCTCGTCGCTGGCAAACAGCTTTTCAATATGATATTGAAGGTAGGCGGCCTTTTCGGCGGTCAGCTCCATGACGCCGCCGCTGAGGATGGGAGCGTCCAGAGTGGTATCCAGAACATGCAGGATGGCCTGATGAATGATGATCTCCATGGGTGAAAAACCTCGCTTCGTGCAAAATATCGTCAGGACAAAGTATAGCACAGTCCGGCACAAAAGGCGAGAGTGCATCTTGTAAACAGAGCGGCGGGATGCTACAATAGGGTCATGATGCAAACGCAGGAAAGGGGAACAAAAACCATGGAATTTCGCGATAAACCGATGGAGAACCTTATCCGTATTCAGGAAAAACAGATCTGCAAAAATGCCCGCGCACTGCTGCTGGAAGGAGAGAGCGTGGTGGGAGCGTATAAGACCGTGCGCGATCAGGTGATCTTTACCACCCACCGTATCATGATGGTGGATATGCAGGGCGTCACCGGCACCCGGCAGCAGATCTTTGTGCTGCCTTACCGCAAGATGCTCCACTTTGGGATCCAGACTGCCGGGTTCGGTGACCCGATGCAGGCGTCTCAGCTGACGGTTTGCTTTGCAGACGAACACGAGGCAAAATTCGGCTTTATCGGCCAGCAGGAACTGTTTGCGGTGGCCAATGCCATCAGCCGGTGCATCCTGTAAATAACTCCTCTTAAAACAGCAGGCTCCCCGCCCGAGACCGGACAGGGAGCCTTTTGCTGTATATGAAATGGGAGAATGGCAGAATCAGCTGCGGCTTGTTTTGCGCACCAGCTGTTCGTGCATGAACACCATGAACACCAGCAGTGCCAGCAGATAAAATGGGAACAGTGCCGGAGTGATATTGCTTGCCAGCAGCCCGAACAGCGGCGGCATGACCAGATTGCCCACGTAGGCGCTGGCCATCTGGATGCCAATGACCGCCTGCGATCTATCTGCACCGAAGTGCTCCGGCGTGGAGTGGATGATGCTGGGATAGATGGGCGCACAGCCCAGCCCCACCAGAACAAGACCGCACAGGGCAAGCACCTGCGGCCCGGGCAGCAGCAGGGCCAGCACGCCTGCGGCCAGAATGCACTGACCCATGCGGATCATCTGCGTATCGTTGAATTTCAGGGTCAGGAAGCCGCAGGCTGCCCGCCCGGCGGTGATGCCGAGATAGAACAGGCTGGCAAAGCTGGCGGCGGTTTCGGCAGCTACGCCCTTTGTCAGGGTCAGATAACTGCTTGCCCAAAGACCTGCGGTGGTCTCCAGAGCGCAATAGCAGAAGAAACAGAGCATGACCTCTTTTGCACCCGGCAGGCAGAACACCTGCCGGAGGCTCAATGCCTGCGGCGCGGAGCTGCTTTCTGCAGTTTCTGCGGTGCGTTTCTGCCACAGCGGCAGGCTGAGCAGCAGCACAGCGGTGAGCAGGAGCTGAAACAGGGCAATGTACCGGTAGCCGGTCGTCCACGACCCGCCGCCTGCCAGTGCCCTGCCCATGACCATGGGGCCGACCATGGTTCCGATGCCCCACATACAGTGCAGCCAGCTCATGTGACAGCTTTTGTAATGCAGGGCGACATAGTTGTTCAGGGCGGCATCGATGCTGCCTGCACCCAGACCGTAGGGAATCGCCCACAGGCAGAGCATCCAGAACCGGCCGGATGCCGAAAAGCCGAACAGGGCGGCTGCGGTCATGCCCACACTGATGGCGGTCACCCTTCCGGTGCCCAGCGCACGGGTGAGCCGGTCGCTGTTCAGGCTGGAAACAATGGTGCCGAGGGAAATGATCATGGAGAGGATGCCTGCATAGGACACCGGCACCCCCAGCAGGGGATACATGGATGGCCATGCCGACCCAAGCAGAGAGTCCGGCAGGCCGAGGCTGATGAAGGCGATATAGATGATAGGCAGCAAAAGCAGGAGCATGGGTTGTTTTCCTCCAAAGCAGGTGTTATACTGTGTCTGGATCCTGATAAAATAATACCACGAAACAAAGACGGATGGTAGAATAAAAAGACTGAATTTATACAACAAAACCAGCTTTTTGCAGAAAGGAACAGGGAGGATGGCGTTTCACACCAGCTGTGCATCGGCAGCTGAAGCCGGGGGCTTTTTGTGCGCGCCGGACATTGTGGCCGACGCACAAGGACGGGAGCAGGTGCAGCATGGCAGTGCACTGTTCCCCATAGCATGCTACGCCGAAGACCTGAAAAGCTACTCGGTCGCCTGGCACTGGCACGAAGAGTTTGAGTTTATCCTTGCAGAAAAAGGTACACTGACGGTGGACGTGAACAAAATGCGCCTGCTTCTGCAGACCGGGCAGGGCGTGTTCATCAATTCGGGCGTCCTCCACGCGGTAGAACAGGCCGAAAAAGAGGAGACCCTGCTTCGGTCAGGGGTGTTCCATCCCCGGCTCGTGGGTGGTATGGACACGATTTTCTGGCAAAAACTCATCTGCCCGCTGCTGCAGTCCGGTGCACCGGCGTATTTTCTGCTGGACGGCACAGCGCCGTGGCAGCAGCAGGTACTTGCCGACCTGCGGGATGCGTGGTGCGATGTGGCACAGGAGCGGAAGGATTATGAGAACCTGGCACGGTATCATCTTTCGGCTGCGCTGCGGCTCTTGAGCATGCAGTGTGCAGGCGGGCAGACGAAGGTCTCGCAGCAGGAGCAGATCGCGGCTGAACGGATGAAACAGATGCTCCGCTTTGTGGAGGAGCATTACGCGGAGGAACTGACGGTGGAACGGATCGCTGCCTGTGTGGCACTGAGCGAAAGTGCATGCCTGCGCTCTTTCCGGCAGCTGCTGGGCATCACACCGATCCAGTATGTCAAGCAGTTCCGGGTGGAAAAGGCCGCTGAGCTGCTGCGCTCCACCAGCCTGCGGACAGGGGAGACCGGCATAGAATGCGGCTTTTCCGACGGGAGCTACTTCATAAAAACCTTCCGGGAGATCAAGCACTGCACCCCAAAAGAGTACCGTCGTCGGTTTGATACAGAAGCATAAAGGGAGAATCGGAAAACGATACAGCAAAGTATGACACAAGGTTCGATCACAAAGGGCATTCTGCTTTTTGCCCTGCCCCTGATCCTTGGCAACCTTCTGCAGCAGCCGAAGAAAAAGGGCGGTGCACCGTTTGGCGCACCGCCCTTTGCGTTATATTCGGTCAGTTTTTCGCGGCATAGGTCAGATCCAGCACCGGGATAAAGGGGTCGAATACCAGCCCGGTAACGCCGTCTGCGATCAGCAGGCGTTTCTGCTGGTTCAGCAGGGGAACAACCGTGCCGCTTTCCAGCAGATGCCGTTCACACTGGCTCAGCAGGCCGCAGCGGGAGCGGCCTGTCTGCCGGGTGCTCTCATCCAGCAGCTGGGCATAAAGCGGGTCGTCATAACCCGTCAGCCCGCCGCCCTCGGCACAGAACCGGGAAAGCATCTGGTAGACGCTGCCGCCCTCGGCCTGAATGGGAGCGAGCGCAATGGTGTAATCTCCGCTGGCGATGCGCTGATCAAACTCCTCCTGCAGCACCTCTTCGATGGAAAAGAAGAGAGAGCAGTCTTTCTGCCACGCACTGTTGATCTGCTCGGCCAGCTCGGTGAGGCCGGCTTCCTTGGGCAGCAGTACGGTCACGCCGGAAAAGTCTGAGTTGGCCATGCCCTGTCGTGCAGACAGGTAAAGGGCACGGGGGTCGGAGATGGCGGGCATCGGATCCCCGGCAGAAGTCCGGTAATCAATGCCGTCTACGGTCAGACCGCCGGGCACAAGGCCGTCCGCAGCAGTGTACAGACCGGACGCGGGGACATCGGCGTTTTCCCGGGCGATGCCGGCCAGCGCCTGCCGCAGCTCCTGACTGGCAAGCACAGAGCCTTCGGTGCTGTTGAAGAGCAGTGCCCAGGTCGTGTCGGAGTAGGAAACGGATTGCAGGGTGGTGGTCTCGCCGGTGTCATCCAGCGCCGCAGAGCATTTTTGATCCGCGATGAGCTGGGCGGCACTCTTGTCAGAACCGCTGGTGTTCTGCACCAGACGCAGACTGCCGATCTGCGGTGCAGAAACGTCCCGCCGCAGGAACAGACCGCTGGCCGTCCAGTTGTACAGATAGAAGCTGCCGCTGGACAGGGTGGTCTTTGCGGTCAGGCCGTAGGTGCCCCTCGTGCTGTTGAAAAACGTCTCGTCGCAGGGCATGGCACCGGGCAAAGTCAGCTTGGAAAGAAAATTATCGTCCGGGGCATTGAGATGGAACACCAGTGTCAGCGTGCCGGAAGCCGAGACCCCCAGCGTACTGGGAGCCGCTGTGCCGTCCAGCACAGCGGCGCTGTTTTCAATGGCAGAAAACTCTACCGCATAGGGAGAACCCGTCTGCGCCTGAAAAATGCGCCGGAACGCAAACACAAAGTCCTCGGCGGTGATGGCGTAGTCGGTGGAAGCACCTTTGATGGAGGAGTAGGTCAGGCCGTCCTTGATCTGAAACGTATAGGTCAGGCCGTCGGAAGAGACGACCCAGCTTTCGGCAAGACCCGGCACGATCTCACCATCGGCGTTTTTGCGCACAAGGCCGCTGTAGAGATTTTCGCAGGCAATGACATCCGATGCTGCAGAAGCCACCTGCGGGTCGAGATTCGCAGGGATGGTATCGACGAACCACGTGAAGCTGGGCGCACTGGAACCGGAGCTGCAGCCGGTGAGAACAAAGAAAAACGCAACAGCAAGGACTGCCGCGGTATAACGTAGAATATGCTTCAAAAATATGACCTCATTCTATGGGCTTGATGGGGCAGAGCTGTGGACACAAAAAAGCTCTGCTTCGACAAGTGTAGCAGAAACGACTGCAAAATACAATTGCAGAATTGTGAATTTGCCGCCATTTTTGGGGCAAAGAGGGCATTTTCCGTTGCCAATTGCAGACAAATGGACTATAATGGTACAGCGAAACAACTTTGCACCCGATGCAGGGCGCATTACATATCCTATTTCATATTGAGGAGGAACTGTTTTTATGCAGAAAGATCAGCAGAAGCTCGCCGAGCTTATCAAGGGCAAAAAGGTGGCTTTCATCGGTGCGGGCGTCAGCCACAAGACCCTGATCAAGGAATTCGTGGAGCTGGGTGCTCATGTCACTCTGTGCGACCAGAAAAAGAGTGTGGAGGACTTTGGCGACTATGCCGCTACCATCCGGGAACTGGGCATCGACCTGAGTCTGGGCGAGAACTATCTGGACGGCTTCAAGGGTCAGGACATCATTATGCGCACCCCGGGCTTCGTGGGTTACTTTGAGAAGCCTTTGCAGGATGCCATGGCTGCAGGCACTATGGTGACCAGCGAGGTGGAGCTCTTCTTCGACTTCTGCCCCTGCGAGATCGTGGCTGTGACCGGCTCTGACGGCAAGACCACCACCACCACCCTGATCTCCAAATTTTACGAAGCCGCAGGCCGTAAGGTGCATCTGGGCGGCAACATCGGCGCAGCACTGCTGCCCATGCTGCCCGAGGTGGCGCCTGAGGATGTGGCGGTGGTGGAGCTTTCCAGCTTCCAGCTCATCAGTATGCACTCCAGCCCCGACATTGCCGTTGTGACCAATGTCACGCCGAATCATCTGGATCACCACAAGGATATGCAGGAGTACATCGATGCCAAGCGCAACATCCTGCTGTACCAGAAGCAGCCCTGCCGCGCGGTGCTGGGATATGAGAACGAGATCAGCCGCTCCATGCAGAAGGACTGCAAGGGCAAACAGGTGTGGTTCACCCGCCTGCATGACACCGACAACGGCGCTTTCCTGCGTAAGGAGGACAACATGCTCTGCATGGCAGAGGACGGCGTTGTGACCCCGTTCCTTGCGCAGAAGGATGTGAAGCTGCGCGGGCTGCACAACATTGAAAACCTGCTGGCAGCAGCTGCTGCCGTTTGGGGTGAGGTGCCTGTGGAAGCCATCCGGAAGGTGGGCAGCACCTTTACCGGCGTGGAGCATCGCATTGAGCCGGTGCGCACTTTGGACGGGGTGCTGTATTACAACGATTCCATCGGCACCAGCCCCACCCGCACCATCGCAGGTCTGCGCAGCTTTGGCCAGAAGGTCATCCTCATCGCAGGCGGCTACGACAAGCATATCCCCTATGAGCCCCTCGCCCCCGAAGTGGTGGCTCACGTGAAGAACCTTGTGCTGATGGGTGCCACCGGCCCCCGCATCGAGAAGGCGGTGCGCGAGGATCCGGGCTTCAATGAAGCAGAGCTGCCCATCCAGCACGCGGACAACATGCAGCATGCGGTGGAGCTGGCACGTGCCTGCGCAAAGCCCGGCGACATCATCATCCTGTCCCCGGCCAGCGCCTCCTTTGACCTGTATCCCAACTTTGAGGTGCGCGGCCGCGAGTTCAAGAAGATCGTCAACGAGCTGAAGTGATCGCACAGGTCGATACAAAGCGGCGGCGTGCCCGCTTTGCCAATGCCTGCCGGGGTCGGTGGGTGCTGGGGGCAGTGCTTCCGCTGGATCTTGCTCTCTTCGGCAAAAGCCAGCCGTGGCGGTTCTACGCCGGGCCCACGCTGGCGCTGGAACTCAGCGGCAGCACTGCATGGGCCGCCGGAAGCGCGAATCCCGAGGAACTGGCCGGCTTTCTGGCCTTCTGCGGGTGCGAAAGCATCATTCTGGATGAAGCCGGATGTCCGCCGCCCGCAGGCTGGCACAAGGGCGAAAGGCTGACTGTGTTCGGCCTTGCACCCGGCAGGGTACTGCCGCTGCCTGCTGTGGACGAAGCCCTCTGGGGAGAGCTGACCCTTGACCGGGAGCCTTCGGCTCTGACGGTGGCGCGGGAGCTTTACCCTGCAGACACGGCAAGGCAGGAGGATCTTTATTCGGAGCTGTGCACCAAGCGCACCCGGGGAAAAGCTCGCGTCTGGGCGCTGGAAAAGGGGAACAAAACAGTCTGCACGGTGGGGGTCTACGCCCTTGAAAATGGGCAGGCGTACATGGCCTGCGGGCAGACTGCGGAATCGCTGCGGGGCAAGGGCATCGGCGGGCGTCTCATCGTGCAGATGGCAAATGAGCTTGCTGCAGAGGGGCAGCATCCGGTATTCCTCTGCAGCCCGGAGCGGGTGCAATTTTATACCCGGCTTGGCTTTGAAAAGCTGGCAGAGTACGCAAGATATACTTTGTCGTAAGTTTTCTCAATTGGCGCAGCTCAAAAAAGCGTGGAGCGCAGCGCTAGCTTTTTTGAGTGAAGCCTACTTCTTTGGGATTATCAAGGGCGAGTAGCCCTTGATTCGTGGATCCAGCGCGTCGAAATCGCTGGCGCTTTTCTGGTTCTCTTTTGTGCGTCAAAAGAGAACATATCTGGCGGTAATGTCGTGAAAAACAGGCAGACCGCAAAATCTACGCGAATGCATTCTTATGGGATGCGCAATAACAATTAAGGAACCAACTATCATGTCAATCTTAAACCACTTTTTCGATTACAAACCCGAAGTTCTGGCGCTGGACGAAAAGGCCATGGAGCTCTGCCAGCCCTACTTCCGCCATGCAGAAGAGATCCGGGACTTCAACCAGCTGAAAATGCTGAAGGCCTTTGCGGACACCCAGATGTCCTCCACCGATATGCTGGGCACCACGGGCTACGGATTGTGGGACACCGGCCGCGCAAAGCTGGAACAGATCTTTGCAGAGGTGATGGGTGCGGAAGACGCTCTCGTACGCAGCCAGTTCCAGAGTGGTACCCACACGCTGGCAGTGGCACTGTTCGGATTGCTGCGGGCAGGGGATACGCTGCTGGCTGCCACCGGCCGCCCCTATGACACGCTGGAGGGCGTCATCGGTCTGGACGGCAAGGGGAAGGGTACCGGCACCCTGATGGATTACGGCGTCCGATATGACGAAGCACCCCTCAAAGCTGATTTCACTCCGGACTACGAGTTGATCGCCCAAAAGGCTCCGGGTGCAAAGGTGTGCCACATCCAGCGCAGCCGGGGCTATCTGCAGCGCAACGCCTTTGATCTGGATACCATCCGGAAAATCGCCGACACTGCCCGTGCTGCCAACCCGGACATCATTATCTTCGTAGATAACTGCTACGGCGAGTTCACCCAGACACAGGAGCCTTGTCAGGTGGGCGCAGACATCGCTGTGGGCAGCCTCATCAAGAACCCCGGCGGCGGCATTGCGCCCACAGGCGGCTACATCGTGGGCCGCAAGGATCTGGTAGAGCTGTGCGCCTATCGTCTGAACGCCCCCGGCCTTGGCAAAGAGCTTGGCTGTACGCTGGAAACGCCCCGTGATATGTATCTGGGCTTCTACTACGCTCCCGGTGTGGTGTGCGAGGCCATCAAGACTGCCATCTATGCACAGTGTATGCTGGAGCTGCTGGGCAAGAACCCGGTGCCGCGCTACTGTGAAGACCACAATGACATCGTGACCTGCTTTGACGCCGGCACTGCCGACGCTCTGATCGGCTTTTGTCAAGGCATTCAGGCCGCAAGCCCTGTGGACAGCTATGCTGCCCCGGAGCCTTCTCCGGAGCCGGGTTATACCGACGAAGTGGTCATGGCAAGCGGCAGCTTTACGCAGGGCAGCACCATCGAGCTTTCCTGCGACGGCCCGCTGCGTGAGCCGTACACCTGCTATCTGCAGGGCGGCCTGAACTTTTCCGCCAGCCGTGCAGGCGTGCTGCTGGCGATCCAGAAAGCGTATTTTAAGGATCGCTGAAAATGCAGAGCGAGGGTAAGCAGAATTACCTCATAACAAATACAACAGCGCCGCAGGAAATCTCCTGCGGCGCTGTCTCTTTCCCAATACTCTATACACAAAATCAGGCAGTCACACGGCGGGGCATGGCAGCGGGCATCGGCTCGATGAGAGCGGGATGCATCCCTTCGCGGTAGTCCAGATCACCCTGATCCAGACCGCGAAGCAAAACCTCGGCGGTGGCAATGTTGGTGGCGATGGGCACGCCGTGCATGTCGCACAGGCGGAGCAGATTCTGTTCGGTAATGCTGGAAGCATCTGCCTTCAGCGGGTCGCGGAAGAACAGCACCAGATCCACCTCGTCGCAGGCAACGCGGGAGGTGATCTGCTGTATGCCGCCCAGTTTTCCGGAGAGATAGCAATGCACGGGCAGGCCGGTAGCCTGCGTCAGCAGCCGCCCGGTAGTGCCGGTGGCAATGACAGTGTTTTTGGACAAAATGGCGCTGTAAGCAGTGCAGAACTGAAGCGCGAGCTCTTTGCGGGAGTCGTGCGCGAGAATGGCGATCGTCATATTGCTCTCTCCTTTGTTCTCAGTATAGTGTTGTGAATGGCGAACAGATTTCAGGATTGAAGTGAAAAATAATGAAATCGTTATCAGAACTTCCAATATAGTTTTACCGCAACGAAATAGGGCTTGTCAAGGGCTTTTTTATACTTTTTATCAAACAAAATGGAGAAAGTAAGACTATTTATTTGTGGGAATCATAAAAAACTTGGATACATTCATCTGTTCAATCGGGGGAATTGAAAGGAAAAAGTGAAAACAAAATTCAAAAATTGTTTCCGGTGAAAAAACAATCCATTCTGCTAAAACAAAAATACAGGTCGGAGCAGAGTGCACCGGCCTGTAGAGGAAAAAGCTTTTCAGATCCTGTTTTGAATCGTGGAACAAATGGAGAAAATGCTCACTCCTCATTTTCACACACGGGAAGTGGGCTTGAGTGGGGTTCAGCGGATCTGGCCATTGCCGTGGATGACGTATTTGTAGCTGCACAGCTCTGCCAGACCCATGGGGCCTCGGGCGTGGAGCTTCTGAGTAGAAATGCCCATCTCACAGCCAAGGCCAAATTCGCCGCCGTCTGTGAAACGAGTGGAGCAGTTGACATATACAGCTGCGCTGTCCACGGCAGCAGTGAACAGGTCGGCATGAGCCGGCGTCCGGGTCAGGATGGCCTCGCTGTGGCCGGTGGAATGCTGTGCAATGTGCGAGATGGCCTCTCCAACACTGTCCACGACCTTGACCGCAAGGATGTAGTCCAGAAACTCGGTGTCGAAGTCTTTTTCACCTGCAGGTGTGCCCGGGATGACAGCAGCGGCACGCGGGTCAAGACGAAGCTCTACCGGATGCAGACCTCTGGCAGTGCGGTCGGAGCCGAGACGCTGTGCCAGACGGGGCAGAAACTTTCCGGCGATGGCGGAGTGCACAAGGCACACCTCCTCGGCGTTGCATACACTGGGGCGGCTGGCTTTGGCATTCTCGATGATGTCCAGTGCCTTGTCCAGATCGGCAGTGTCGTCCACATAGATATGGCAGATACCGGTGCCGGTCTGGATGCAGGGCACCTTGGCGTTCTCCACGCAGGCACGGATCAGCCCTGCACCGCCGCGGGGGATCAGCAGATCCACATAGCCCACAGCAGTCATCAGGGCGTTGGCAGAAGCGTGGGTGGTATCCTCGATCAGGCAGACTGCGGTCTCGGGCAGGCCGGCCTTGCGCAGACCCTGACGCAGCGCAGTGACGATGGCGCAGGCGCTGCGCCATGCTTCCTTGCCGCAGCGCAGGATGCAGGCGTTGCCGCTCTTGATGGCAAGGGCGGCGGCATCGCTGGTGACGTTGGGACGGCTTTCGTAGATGATGGCGATGACGCCCATGGGCACGGCGGTCTTTTCGATCACCAGTCCATTCGGTCGTTCTACACGGTTCAGTACACGGCCCACCGGGTCGGGCAGGGCAGCGACCTCCCGGATGCCCTGCGCCATGGCATCGATGCGCTGTGCCGTCAAAGCCAGACGATCCAGCATGACGTCGCTGATGTGTCCCTTGGCTGCAGCCAGATCCTCCGTGTTGGCGGCGAGGATGGCGGAGCGATTCTGCGGGTCGCACAGAGCGTCCGCCATGCCCAGCAGGGCAGTGCTGCGGGCAGCTTTATCAGACAGCGCAAGCGCAGATTTCGCCGCGCGGGCGGCTTCCAGAATTTCCTGAGTCGTCATATTCAGCCCTCCTTATGGCCTGCAAAGCGGGTGCCGGCAGGTTCGCCGGCGGCAATGCTGTACAGCAGCTCGGGGTGTGCTCCGTTGGCAATGACCATATCTGCGCCGCTGCCTGTTACCATACGGGCAGCACGCAGCTTGGTGGACATGCCGCCCGTGCCCAGTGCAGATCCGGCACCGTCTGCCAGTGCCATCACCTCGGGGGTGATCTCCTCCACCAGCGGGATGAGCTTTGCGTCCGGGTGGGTGTGGGGGTTTGCAGTATACAGGCCGTCAATGTCACTGAGCAGCACCAGAAGATCCGCCTGCGTGCAGCAGGCCACGATGGCTGCCAGAGTGTCGTTGTCGCCGATGGAGGTGATCTCATCGGTGGAGACGGTGTCGTTTTCGTTGATGATGGGCAGAGCACCCAGCTCCAGCAGACGGGACAAGGTGTTCTGGAAGTTCACCCGGCGCTCGGTGTGCTCCACATCTACGCCGGTGAGCAGGATCTGCGCCACGGTATGATTGTAGGCATTGAACAGCCGGTCATAGGTGTACATCAGCTCGCACTGCCCCACAGCGGCGCAGGCCTGCTTGGAAGCGGTATCCTTTGGGCGGGCTGGCAGAGAAAGCTTGCCCACACCCATGCCGATCGCGCCGGAGGAGACCAGAATGATCTCGTGGCCTTCATTTTTCAGGTCGCTGAGAACCTTGACCAGCTGTTCGGTGTGGCGGATGTTCAGCCGCCCGGTGGCGTATGCCAATGTAGAGGTGCCTACTTTCACAACGATGCGCATGATCGATTAACCCTTTCCCATTTCCTTCGTTTTATTGTACGATGCAACCACGGCGTCCATCACTGCGCCGCGCAGGCCGCGCTCTTCCAGCACGCGCACACCCTGAATGGTGCTGCCGCCGGGGCTGCACACGGCGTCCTTGAGTTCGCCGGGATGCCTGCCGCTTTCCAGCACCAGCTTTGCACTGCCCAGCACCATCTGTGCAGCGTACTCCTGCGCTTTGGCGCGGGGCAGGCCGCAGGCCACACCGCCGTCGGCCAAAGCCTCAATGAACTGATACACCCAGGCCGGACCGCAGCCGGACACGCAGCTGGCAGCGTCGATCAGACTTTCCGGCACGGCGTCCAGACGGCCGGCAGGAGCCATGACCTTCAGAAATTCCTGCTCCTCTTCAGAGGTGACGTTGCTGGAGCAATATTGGATCATGCCCTCACCCACAGAAGCCGGAGTGTTTGGCATGATCCGGATGACCGGAAAGTCCTCACCGGCCATCTCCTGAATGCGGGCGATGGACAGACCGGCTGCCATGCTGCACAGCACGAAACGCTTCGGACGCTCGTCCAGCGTGAATTTCAAAGGCTGCAGCAGCGCCTCCATCATCTGAGGCTTGACGGCCAGAAAGATCAGGTCACATTCACCAGCTACCTCAGCGTTGGAAGCTGTTCTGCAGCCAAGCTCTTTGGCCAGTGCCTGTGCCTTGGCCGCAGTGCGGTTGGCCAAATAAACTTTTTTGGGGTCAACGGCTTTGCACACAGCGCGGGCAATTGCACCGCCCATGTTTCCACAGCCCAGAAAACCAATGGTATCCATCATAATGAAACCCTCCCTCGGTGCAGACTCGGATCAAAATCGTCTGCCTGCTTTCATTCTAAGCAACCGGCAGGATAAAATCAAGGGCTTTGCCGTATTTTTGCCGGGAGAGGAGGGCGAGGCTCTATGCTGAACCACAGTTTTTTATATGGCGGCTCTCACAGATAAAGCGGCAGAACGCAGAGGAAACTTTGGGCGAACGTACAAAAGATTCAAAAAATATACAAAAACAATCCTTGCTTTTTGGCGGACTTTTGCGGTAAAATAAATCAGAAACAATCTTCTCACGGATCGACCGCAAACGGTGGAGGATCTCCGCCGGGAAAGGATGGGTTTTGTGTCACAGACAACCAAACGGGCACTGGAGGCATCGTTGAAAAAACTGCTGAAGGAAAAGCCGCTCAATAAGATCACGATCAATGATATCACCGAGGACTGCGGCGTCAATCGCATGACGTTCTATTATCATTTCAAGGATATTTACGATCTGGTGGACTGGATCCTTGTAGAGGACGCAGCCAAGGTGATGGAGGGCCGCCGGAACTTTGATACCTGGACCGAAGCGTTTCTGGACATTCTGCATCAGCTCCGGGACAATAAGATGCTGGTGCTGAACGTATACCGCTCTGTGGGTCGTGAACAGGTGGAACAGTATCTTTATAAACTGCTGGATCCCATGCTGAAGGAATTTGCAGACCGCGAATGCCGTGATATTACCGTGCAGGACGATGACAAACAGTTCGTAGTAGATTTTTACAAGTATGCACTGGTGGGTGTGGTACTGGAATGGATCCGCCGCGACATGAAAACAGAGCCTGCAACGATGGTAGAACGGATGGGGCGGATGCTGCAGGGAGACCTGCGCCGTGCATTGTGTCGGCTGGCCAGCAGCAAAATTTACATGAGTCAGAGCGACTGAGCTTTGAAGTTGGATAAATTTTTATCATAATTTGCGCCGTGATAGGTTTTCTATCACGGCGCTTTTTCTGATTATGGCATTCTTGTATAAAGGGTGCTATAGTATCGCTATAGAAAAAGGAATTTCCGAAAAAATCATTTGGAGGAAAAGGAACATGAATGCTTCTATGGAAAATCTGACGCATAAAATGCAGCGTGCTGCCGTTGGCAAAATGGCGGACATGGTGCTTTCTCATGCAGATAAAGACCCTGAAAAGACCATCGGCCAGATCGTGGATCTGTCCAAGCAGTTCTATGGCGGCGCATTCAGCGACGAGACTTATGAGCACGCAAAAAAGACCCTGACCGACCCGGACAGCAAGTGGTCGAAGCTCATCAACTGCGTACTGAAACAGACCGACCCCAATGTGGCTCGTACAACAGCGCTGAATCTGGGGTATGAGGCATTCTTCCGCGGCACCAAGATGATCCGTGAGAACCGCGTGAAGTACCAGTGCAACATCCCCTGGCTGATTTTGTTCGACCCCACCTCTGCCTGCAATATGCACTGCGTGGGCTGCTGGGCAGGCGAGTACGGACACAAGAACAACCTGAGCTTTGAGGATATGGACAAGATCATCACCGAAGGCAAGGAGCTGGGTGTGTATCTGTATATGCTGACCGGCGGCGAACCTCTGGTGCGAAAGAAGGATATCCTGAGGCTGGCTGAAAAACACAATGATGTGCAGTTTGCCATCTACACCAACTCGACTTTGATCGACGAACCCTTCTGCGAAGAAGTGGTGCGGCTGGGCAACATTGCTTTCATGCTGTCCATCGAAGGAACCCCGGAGACCAACGATGCCCGCCGCGGAGAAGGCCACTATGCTGCTGTTATGAACGCCATGGATCTGCTCAAGAAGCACGGCATCCTGTTCGGCACCTCCATCTGCTACACCAGCCAGAACATTGAGGCCGTCACCAACGACGCGTTCATGCGCTTTTTGTGCGAGAAGGGCGCGCACTTCGGCTTCTATTTCCACTATATGCCCGTTGGCAACGCTGCCGCCCCGGATCTGCTGCCCACCCCGGAGCAGCGTAAGTACATGATCGAGCGGATCCGCTATCTGCGCTCTTCTGAGTGCGATATCCCGTTCTATCCTATGGACTTCCAGAATGACGGCGAGTTTGTGGGCGGCTGCATCGCCGGAGGCCGCAACTACTTCCACATCAACTCTGCCGGTGACGCAGAGCCCTGCGTGTTCATCCACTACTCCAACGCCAACATCCATGACCAGTCCATTCTGGAGATCCTGCACAGCCCGCTGTTCATGGCTTACCACAACGGCCAACCTTTCAACAAGAACCATCTGCGTCCCTGCCCGATGCTGGAAAATCCCGAGCTGCTGGAAAAGATGGTGCACGAGACCGGCGCACACAGCACCGACCTGCAGTCTCCGGAGAGCGTCGAGCATCTGTGCGAAAAGTGCAAAGCGTACGCCGCCAACTGGCAGCCTGCGGCAGACGAGGTCTGGTCTCACCACAAGATCCGTGAGAGCCGGTACGAGAACTATAAAGACTGGAAGCCTTCACAGCCTGTTGAAAAGTAACGAAGGCAGACATCATGATGAACCCAAAAGCCCCTGCGTTCGAGAGAATGCAGGGGCTTTTGGCGTATCTTGCACCCATCGGTGCAATTTTTTCCAGCCAATTCGGTGCAGGTTCTGTTATAATCAAACCAGAGCTGCCCTGTTGCTGTTCTGAGGGGGATCAGATAGAATAGGGACGGAAACTTTTGTTTGCAAAGGCGGGGAACGATTTTGGACACGAACAAAGCGCGTGCTCTGGTGGAATATCTGACGCGTCATGACCGCGCTGTCACGGCGAAGGAACTTGCCGGGTTTCTTAATTTATCGGTCAGAAGCGTAAAAAGCTATATTTCTTCGATCAACGGGGAGGCAAAGGAGCCTTTTATCATTTCGGGTCACAGCGGATACACAACGAATCCGGCAGCGGCGCGGAATTATCTCCGGGCGGTGCGGCGGGAAAACACGCCGCAGGATTACGAGGAACGCGCAAACTGGATCAATCAGAAATTTCTGCGATACCATGTGTCAAAATTGAACCTGTATGATGTGGCAGAAGCGCTGAACTACAGTGCGGATACGATCCGGGGCGATGTGCGCCGGATGAACGGATCCTTCGCCAGTTTCGGGATCTCCTATGAGCTGCACGGAAACGACATTTGCATGATCGCGGACGAAAAAAGTCTGCGGAAGCTGGCATCCTACAGCTATTTTGAGGGCAGCGGCGACCGCATCGTCAGCTATGACTCCATCAAGTCTAATCTGGATGATGTGGATGTGGAAGCGATCCGCAGAATTCTGGAGCATACCATGGCGGAGCTCAATCTTTATGTCAACGATTTCAGCCTGACCAACATCGTGCTGCATACTTCCATTATGGCAAGCCGTGTTCTGAGCCACCACGAGCTTCCATCGGAGCCCTGCCCGGAGCACGGGGAGGATGACATTGTTTATCACGCAGCACAGAGGATCTGCGTAGAATTGGAAGACCTGCTGCATCTGAGTCTGAGCCGGGAAGAACAGAACAACGTCTATTTTCTGCTGCGGGCAAATATCAACCTGCCTGTGGGCAACAGCCACGAAGATATTTTGAATTTTGTGGGAGATGAGCTGATGCAGTTCGTAGAAGAGCTCATCCGGGAAGTAGACGCTAAATATTACATCAATCTGAACAGTGAACCCTTCCTGTATCCCTTCGCCATGCACATCAAAAATCTGCTTTTCCGGGCACGGCACAACTACCGGCTCACGAACCCCATGAGCAGCGCCATCCGTTACTCGCACCCTATGATCTTTGACATTGCGGTACATAGTGCACTGATAATCAATGAGACCTATCATGTCCGCATTTCGGAGGATGAGATCTCTTATCTTGCGCTGCACATCGGCGGAGAGATTGAGCGCCAGGCGGATACACGTTCTCGGATCCGCACGGTGCTGCTCTGCCCGCGATATCTGGAATTTGCGGGCAAGATCTCCAACCAGCTGCTGATCTCCTTTGGAGACGAGATCGACCTTGTGGCCTGCACAGAAGACCCGGCGGCGCTGGAGCGGTATCGCTATGAGCTGCTGATCACCACTGTGGCGCTGGAAAGCCCGCCGAAGAATGGCGCAGCTGTGGTGTCGGTGCCGCTGCTTGGAATCGGTAAGTATAAAAGCGAGATCGAGAATGCGTTGGATTCCATCCGTAATGCGCGGCGCATCCGGGTTTTGAAAAGCAATTTTGACCGCATTTTCTCAGAAAAACTGTTTTCAATCAGTCCGGAAAAAAACACGGATCCTGCGCAGATCATGAAGCTCATGGCCCGGCAGATGATCGAGCAGGGCACCGTGCAGGAAGACTTCTACCAGCGGCTCATGGAGAGAGAACAGGCTTCCAGCACCGGATTCCCAAACATTGCCATTCCTCATTCCATGAAGATGGACGCCATCCGCACCAGCATTAACGTCATGCTCTGCCCGCAGGGAGTGGCATGGGGTGGCAACATTGTAAAGATCGTGATGATGGTGGCGATCCACAGAACCGACCTGCGGATGTTCGGTGATCTGTATCAGGCACTGCTGGAGCTTATGGATGACCCGCGCAGCAGGGAAGCACTGTTTAAGAGCCGCAGCTTTGAAGAGTTCCGGGAATGTATCCTGCACTGGAACTAAAAACCTGCACGAATGGGTGCAGCGGTCTGACTTGAAACCTCTCTCTGCATTCCGGCATCATGAAGCCAGAAGATCCCGCGAGGGAACAAGGCCGTTTTCAAAAAAAAAAAAAGGAGGTTTCACACATGGCAAAACTGAACGTAATGCTCTGCTGCGGCGCCGGACTGTCCAGCGGATTTCTGGCACAGCGTGTCCGCGCAGAGGCAAAGAAGCAGAAACTTGACCTGCAGATCGAGGCGAGAAGCGAATCGCAGGTGGCACAGTATCTGGATGCAACCGATATCCTGCTTCTTGGACCGCATTTCTCCAGCCAGCTGCCTAATTATCAGGATCTGGCAAAGATCCATCACTTTAAGGTGGATGTCATTCCACAGAAGATCTACGGCACGCTGGACGCTGTCGGAATGCTGAAACTGATCCAGAAGATCGAGGAGGGAGAACAATGAGCAAGATCATGGACTGGCTGGAGAATAAGTTTGCTCCGGCAATGAGCAAGATCACCCAGAATCCCTGGGTGTCTGCACTTTCAGGCTCGATGATGAAGATCCTGCCGATCATTATGACGGGATCACTGATTTTCTTCTACAATGTATTCCGCTCCTGGATCCCGGCGCTGCCGAATCTGGGCGGTGTGCTGCAGTTTACTTTCCAGCTCACCTCATTGATCCTGACGTTTCTGGTGGCCAACCAGCTGATGGAAAAACTGGGGCATACCCGCTATGTGCTGAATGCGGGACTGACTGCCATCATCGTGTTTTTGATCGCCATCAAACCCACCATCAGCGATGACAACATTTTCAGCGTTGGATTCGACCGCTTCGGCCCTACCGGTATGTTTGTGGCACTGGTGGTCGGCGTTCTGGTATCGGTGGTGTACCACATCTACGCCAAGCTCCACATTCTGGAAGACAGCGTCACGATCCCGGATTTCGTATGTGAGTGGATCAACCAGATCCTGCCCATGTTTGTCTGTGTGCTGGTGGGCACGATCATCAGCAACAACCTGAATGTTGATATGTATCAGGTCATCTCCGCGGTGTTCTCCCCGCTGGAGCACCTGGGCCGCACCCTGCCGGGTCTGATCATCATGATGATGGCAATCTCGTTCCTGTACTCCATGGGCATTTCCACCTGGTTCCTGGGCACTTTCACCACCCCGATCCTGATGGCTGGCACCGCTGCCAATCTGGCACAGGTGGCTGCAGGTCAGACTGCCACCAATATCGTCTGTTATGAGACGATTTATCTGCTGAGCCTGATGACTCTGGGCGGTCAGGGATGCACCCTGACGCTGAATGTGCACATGCTGCTTTCCAAGTCCAAGCGGCTGAAGTCGCTGGGCAAGGTGTGCATTGGCCCATCCATCTTCAATATCAACGAGCCTGTAGTCTTTGGCGCACCCATTGTGTTCAACCCGATCCTCATGCTGCCTATGTGGATCAACACGCTTGTGAGCGCTGTCATCATCTGGTTCGTCATGTCCTGGGGGTGGCTGGCTGTACCTGCCGCTTCCGTGACCACCGGCCAGATCCCTGCTCCCATTGGCTACATCATTGTGACGGGAGACTGGCGCGCTATCATCTTCTGGGTGCTGATCTTTGTGGTGACCTTCCTGATCTGGAAGCCCTTCTTCAAGGTGTATGAGAAGCAGGTCATGAAGGAGGAAGCCGAAGAAGAGGCTGCTTAACGAATCAAATTGCGATAGGAGAGTCCGACGATGGAAGAAAATCAGCTGACCGAAGTTGCCATGAATGTGATCCTGGCGGCCGGCGACGCACGCGACTGCTGTACAAAAGCACTTCAGAAAGCCCGAAAAGGCGACTTTGCGCAGGCCGAGACCCTGATGGAGCAGGCACATGAAAACATTGTGCATGCGCATAATGCGCAGACCGAAGTGATCCAGGGAGAAGCCCGCGGCGAAAAAACAGAGTTCTGCCTGCTGTTCGTCCATGCGCAGGATACCCTGATGACGATCATGAGTGAGCTGAACATGGCCGGGGAGATGATCGAGATGTACAAGCTGATCTACAACAAGGAGGCATGATGATGCACAAGCCTTTCCCGAAGGATTTCCTGTGGGGCGCTTCCACCAGTGCATATCAGGTGGAGGGCGCTGCTCAGGAGGATGGCAAAAAGCTGAGCCAGCAGGATGTCATCAATAAGGACAGCTATAAGGTCTATGGCTTTGCCACAGCCGAGGTGGCCAGCGACCAGTATCACCACTACAAGGAAGACGTTGCACTGATGAAGGAGATGGGCTTCAAGGCCTACCGCTTCTCCATCGCGTGGAGCCGGGTATTCCCGGACGGCACCGGCCCGGTGAACGAAAAGGGACTCCAGTATTATCGCGACCTTATTGATGAACTGTGTGCAAATGGCATCGAGCCCATTGTCACATTGTATCACTACGACCTGCCATGGGCTCTGGTGGAACGATATGGCGGCTGGCTGGATCGCCGTGTGGTGGCGGACTTTGAAGCCTATGCCCGCTGCGTCATCAACGAGTTCAAGGATAAGGTGCGCTGCTGGACAACGATCAACGAGCAGAGCATCATCGTGCAGTACTGGCAGCAGAAGTGTTATATCCCGGAGGAGCTGCAGGACGGCAGGCACGATCAGCTGCGCTATCAGCTGAATCATCACATGAATCTGGCTCACGCCATTGCCTGCAAACTGGTGCATGAGATGGTGCCCGGCGGGCTGGTCGGCTCTGCGATCGGCTATGCGCCCATTTATCCTTTGACCTCCAAACCGGAAGACTGCATGGCTGCGCAGAATGCACAGGCTCTGCGCAACGACTACTATACGGACATCTATTTCAAGGGCGAGTATAATAAAGCAGCCATGATCTACCTGCAGGAGCACGGTCTGGCACCGGTGGTCGAACCGGGGGATATGGAGCTCATCCGGGAGGGTACTTCGGACTTCCTCGCGCTGAACTACTACGCCAGCGAGTGTGCCAAAGCCTGCCCGGACGACGGCAGCAAGTCTATCCGCTATAGCGGCGTGAACCGCAGCGGCAGGAAGGGGGAGCTCAGCGGCTTTGAAACACATCCCGGCTTCTATGAGATGTGCAAAAATCCGAATCTGGATACCACGGACTGGGATTGGGCCATTGATCCCACCGGGATGGAGTACATGCTGCGAGATCTTTACAACCGCTATGGCAAGCCGTTGATGATTACCGAGAACGGTCTGGGAGCTTACGACGCCCTGACCGAGGACGGAAAGATCCATGATGATTACCGCATCGATTACCTGAGCAAGCACATTGCCGCTTTGAAAAAAGCCATGGATCAGGGTGTCGAGGTGTTGGCCTATTGTCCGTGGTCGGCGGTGGATCTGCTTTCCACCAGCAACGGCGTGAAAAAGCGATATGGCTTCATCTATGTGGATCGGACAGATGACGATCCAAAGAAGTGCGCCCGACTGCGCAAGGATAGCTTCTACTGGTATAAAAACGTGATCGCCACCAATGGCGAAGAGCTGTGAAAACTGCATCATAACGAACAACAAAAACAGGAGCCTGCTCGAATGAGCAGGCTCCTGTTTGCGTAGGATCGATCAGTTTTTCGGTTGGGATCCGGCGGGGACATCATCCTCCGGGTCCCCGAACCTGTCGTGATAGGTCTGGAGCATCTCCAGTTCCTGGTTGTGCTCCAGGCCGTGGACGACCAGCTTTTTGATGACGTCATAGATGACGGCAAACAGCGGCACACCTACGATCATGCCGACGAAACCCCACAGGCCGCCAAACAGCAGGATCGCAAACAACACCCAGAAGCTGGAAAGACCGGTGGTGTTGCCAAGGATCTTGGGGCCGATGATGTTGCCGTCCAGCTGCTGAAGCACCAGAACGAACAGGATGAACCACAGCGCCTTGATGGGGTTCTGGATCAGGATCAACAGAGTGGCCGGGATGGCGCCGATGAACGGGCCGAAGAAGGGGATGACATTGGTCACGCCGATGATCACCGACACCAGCAGGGCACTGGGAAACTTGAAGATCAGGCAGCCGATATAGCACAGCACGCCGATAATGGCAGAGTCCATGATCTTGCCGTTGATGAAGCCGCCGAACATTTTGTCAGCATACTGGATCTCCTCAATAATGAGCTGTGCCCACTTGGGTTTGAACACACTGTAGAAAATCAGCTTGACCTGCTGGGTAAAGCGCTTGCGGCTGGCCAGCATATACACGGCCACGATGATGCCGATGACCAGATTCTTGGCCACCGTTACAACATTCAGCACGCCAATGGCGGCACCGCTGACGATATTCTGCATGGAAGGCAGGAGCTTGGTCTTGATCAGCTCATCGATATTGGTGCTGAGGGTGTCATAGGCAGAATTGAGCATGTTCATGATCTGTTCGTTGTTTTCAATGAACTCCACATGATTTGCCCACTGCACGAACTTTGCAAGGTTGCGTTGCGCGGTGTAGTACAGCGCAGTTACACTGGTGATGAGCTGCGGGATGATCATCATGCACAAGGCGTAGATCAGCAGCAGACCAAACAGGATGGTGAGCGCTACGGACAACGCACTGACCAGTCCCTTCATCCTTTCCGGGATGAACCGACGCAGAAACCCTTCGATGGTGTTGCACACGGGCTTGAGCAGGTAGGCGATCACCGCACCGTAAATGAAGGGCATCAGGATGCCGGTCAGGGTGGAGATGGCACTGCCAAAGCCGTCGAAGCGATAGATCAGAAAGAAAAAGATGATGCTCAGAGAGATCGCTCCGAACCCTGCCAGCATCCCGTAAATGTAGGGCTTGATATGCGGTTTTTTGTCCATCATGCTAGACTCCGTTCCTGCCGCGGGCAGCAGGAATCCCCACGGCACTTGTTAGATTTTGTTGCTCCTGTGCCAGATATGCATTTTTTCGGCTTCCTTGATCAGGCCTTCGCGGAAGTCGGGATGCGCAACGTTGATCAGGGCTTCGGCTTTTTCCCATGTGGTCAGACCCTTCAGGTTCACGCAGCCGTATTCGGTGCACAGATAATGGATGTTGGCACGGGTATCGGTGATGATGCTGCCGTTTTCCAGAGTAGGACGGATACGGCTCTCCAGCTGACCGGTCTTTTTATTAAAGAAGGTAGAGGACAGGCAGATGAAGCTCTTGCCGCCCTTGGAAAGGTATGCACCCAGAACAAAGTCCAGCTGGCCGCCTGCACCGGAGATGTGTTTGATACCGGCACTCTCGGCATTTACCTGACCGAACAGATCGATGTCCACAGCATTGTTGATGGAGATAAAGTTATCCAGAGCGGAGATGCTGCGGATATCATTGGTATAGTCCACAGGGGCAGACATACACTCGGGGTTATCGTTCAGGTAATCGTACATTTTCTGAGTGCCTGCACCGAAAGCGTAGACCTGACGCCCCTTGTCCAGCTGCTTGTGTGCACCGGTGATCTTGCCGGCCTTGGCGATATCCACGAATGCATCCACATACATTTCAGTGTGCACGCCCAGATCCTTCAGGTCGCTCTGTGCGATCAGGCTGCCGATGGCGTTGGGCATACCGCCAATGCCCAGCTGCAGGCAGGCGCCATTGGGGATCTGCGGGACGACCAAGTTTGCGACTTTCAGATCCACTTCGGTAGCAGCACCGGGAGCAGCCATCTGGCCGATCGGCGGGTTGCTGCCTTCCACGATGCCGGTGACCTGAGAAATATGGATGCAGTTCTCCATGCCGCCGAGGCAGCGAGGCATGTTTTTGTTGACCTCAACGATGATCTTTTTGGCCTTTTCGCACACAGCGCCCAGATGAGATGCACTGGGGCCGAAGTTGAAGTAGCCGTGCTCGTCCATGGGAGTCACCTGGAACACGGCCACGTCCAGCGGATCCGGGCTCTCGCGGTAATACCGGGGCAGCTCAGAGTAGCGGATGGGGCTGTAGAAAGAAAATCCCTGTGCAATGGCCTTGCGCTCAATGCCGCCCATGTGCCAGCTGTTCCAGGTCATGTGCGCGGCAGGGTCGTTGATCTGGAAAATTTCAGGCACCCACATCAGGATGCCGCCGCGGAAGTTGACATTCTCCAGCTCCGGCAGACGCTTTGCGATCTCGGCGTCCACAGCTACGGGGGTGTTCACAGCCCAGCCGTAGTCCACCCAGTCACCGCTTTTGACCAGTGCGGCAGCCTGAGCGGCAGTCATCTTTTTCTGAGCGTACAGTTCCGTAAAATCCATTATAAACCATCCTCTCCGATAATAACATAAAAGAATTGTAAATTTATCATTCACAATTCCTGCACGGACAAGTCTTTGCAGGATATTTACCCGCCGTTTTCAGTACCGACATAAGTCTGACACGATCGTCTGCGATCCTTTCAGACAACGGGGAAGAGCGCCGGGAACGGCAGGATACCTGCATAACTTAGTTATAACATTAACAATGTACAGAATCAATAGTTTATCGTGAAATTTTTCGCCAACTGGCAACATGGACAAAATTTATAGCGATTTTGGACAATTGTTTGGTACGCAGGAACCAAAAATCTTTGCAAAAAGACTTGATAAAATTTTGACGATGTGATTTACTTGTAGCGTAGCAAGTCGAGGACGGCTAGTGTGGAATTGATTGTCTAAAATTTAACGACAAATCGATGCACTGCGATACGGCGTCTTGCACCTAAGACTGGAAAGTGCTATCATGGCAGAACCAAAACGCGCTTTTCACAGCGCCTAAGGAGGACACCAAACGATGGCAACAGCAGTTTATCCCGGTTCGTTCGATCCGGTCACAAAAGGGCATCTTGACATCATCAAGCGTGCGGCGAAGATCAACGATCACCTGATCGTGGCGGTGCTCAACAACAGCGCAAAGAATCCGCTGTTCACCGTAGAGGAGCGCGTAGAGCTGCTCAAGGAGTGCTGCAAAGGCATCCAGAATGTTTCGGTGGAGAGCTTCGACGGCCTGACCGTGGAGTTCGCCAAGAAACGGCATGCCTCGGTGATGGTACGGGGGCTGCGGGCTGTGACGGACTTTGAAAACGAGATCCAGCTTGCACAGACCAATCACGCGTTGATGCCGGGCATTGAAACCATGTTTCTGGCAACGAGCATCAAGTGGAGCTACCTCTCTTCTACTATTGTAAAAGAGGCTGCATTTTACTGCAGCGACATCAGCAAGTTCGTCACCCCCAATGTGGAAAAGGCAGTCAATGAAAAGTATGCCCGGATCCGGCAGGGAAAAAACGCTGAGAAATAATTTGCAGAAATGCCCGGCAGGGCGTTTTGATAAAAAGGGAAACCGAAAAGTAACACATACACAATTCAGGAGGCTATTCACATGAAAAAGATCGTTATCGCATCTGCATGCCGTACCGCTATTGGCAAGTTCGGCGGCACTCTGGCCAACGTTCCCGCAACGGAGCTGGGCTCCATTGTCATCAAGGAAGCTCTGAACCGTGCAAACGTGAAGCCTGAGCAGGTCGATCATGTTTACATGGGCTGCGTCATCCAGGCTGGTCTGGGTCAGAACGTCGCACGTCAGGCTGCTCTGAAGGCCGGCCTGCCCATCGAGACCCCCGCTGTCACCGTCAACGTGGTGTGCGGCTCCGGTCTGAACTGCGTCAACATGGCTGCTCAGATGATCGAGGCAGGCGATGCTGATATCGTGGTCGCAGGCGGCATGGAGAACATGGACATGGCTCCCTTTGCACTGCAGAAGGCTCGTTACGGCTACCGCATGGGCGCTCCCATGGGCAAGAGCGAGATCGTGGATACCATGGTCAACGATGCTCTGTGGGATGCCTGCGGCTTCAACAAGCACATGGGCATGACCGCTGAGAACGTCTGCACCAACGAGACCTACCAGAAGAAGTATGGTTACAGCCCCATCACCCGTGAAATGCTGGACGAGTTCGCATACAACAGCCAGCTGAAGGCTGACAAGGCCATCAAGGACGGCGCATTCAAGGATGAGATCGTTCCTGTTGTGATCAAGGGCAAGAAGGGCGACACCGTGTTCGATACCGATGAAGGCCCCCGTCTGAGCGCTCCTGAAGTGCTGGCAAAGCTGAAGCCTGCCTTCACCAAGGACGGCATCGTGACTGCTGCAAACTCCTCTGCCATCAACGACGGCGCTGCTGCTCTGGTCGTCATGAGCGAGGAGAAGGCCAAGGAGCTGGGCGTGAAGCCTCTGGCTACCTGGGTCGCAGGCGCTCTGGCAGGCGTTGAGCCCGAGGTCATGGGTCTGGGCCCCATCGCTGCTACCAAGAAGGTCATGGCTAAGACCGGCATGACCGTTGCTGACATGGATCTGGTCGAGGCAAACGAGGCCTTCGCAGCACAGTCCATCGCAGTCGGCGAGGCTCTGGGCTTTGATAAGGATAAGCTGAATGTTAACGGCGGCGCAATTGCTCTGGGTCACCCGGTCGGCGCTTCCGGCGCTCGTATCCTGGTCACCCTGCTGTATGCGATGAAGCACCGTGGTGCTCACAAGGGTCTGGCTACCCTGTGCATCGGCGGCGGTATGGGCTGCGCTACCATCGTTGAGATGGACTAAGCTCCATCACTGGAGATCCTGATTGAATGGCAGACCCGGGGCAGGGGAGAAACCGGAGAATCTTTTCTGGCCCGGGAGCTGTCTTGACAAAAATGAGAAGAATGAATTGGAGGTTTTCACAATGGCATTTGTAAAAACCGAGGTGCAGGGTGCAGTTGAGGTCATCACCATCGACCGTCCCAAGGCACTGAACGCCCTGAACCCCGAGGTTCTGGCTGACCTGAAGGCAGCTTTTGAGGCTGTGGATCAGGAGACCATCCGCTGCATCGTTCTGACCGGCGAAGGCGACAAGAGCTTCGTGGCAGGCGCTGATATCGGTTCCATGAGCACCATGACCAAGGCCGAGGGCGAGGCTTTCGGCAAGCTGGGCAATGATGTGTTCCTGATGATCGAGAGCTTCCCCATCCCCGTTATTGCAGCCGTGAACGGCTTTGCACTGGGCGGCGGCAACGAGCTGGCAATGAGCTGCGACATCCGCATCTGCTCTGACAACGCTGTGTTTGGTCAGCCTGAAGTTGGTCTGGGCATCACCCCGGGCTTCGGCGGCACCCAGCGTCTGGCACGTCTGGTCGGCATGGGCATGGCAAAGCAGCTGGTCTACTCTGCACTGAACATCAAGGCAGACGAGGCTCTGCGCATTGGTCTGGTGAACGCTGTGTATCCGCAGGCTGAGCTGATGGAGAACGTGCTGAAGCTGGCCGGCAAGATCGCAAAGAACGCCCCCATCGCTGTACGCAACTGCAAGAAGGCAATCAACGACGGCATCAGCCTGCCCATCGAGAAGGCTGTTGAGGTCGAGGAAAAGCTGTTCGGCGACTGCTTCGAGACCCACGACCAGAAGGAAGGCATGGCCTGCTTCCTGAGCCGTGAGAAGCCGAAGCCCAAGGCAGTGTTCACCAACAACTAATCAACTATACAATTTTTGATATTAAAGGAGAGATTTCCTATGAAGATCGGTGTTATCGGCGCTGGCACCATGGGCCAGGGCATCGCAAAGGCATTTGCACAGGTTGAGGGCAACACCGTTGCTCTGTGCGACATCAAGCAGGAGTGGGCCGAGAATGGTCTGGCAAAGATCAAGAAGGGCTACGAGAAGCTGGTTGCCAAGGGAAAGATGACGCAGGAAAAGGCAGACGCTATCGTTGCTGCCATCACCCCGGGCCTGAAGGAAGACCTGTGCGCTGACTGCGATCTGGTCGTTGAGGCTGCTTTTGAGGATATGAAGGTCAAGCAGACCACCTTCGGCGAGCTGGATAAGATCTGCAAGCCTGAGTGCATCTTCGCTTCCAACACTTCTTCTCTGTCCATCACCGAGATCGGCAAGGGTGTTGGCCGTCCGCTGGTCGGCATGCACTTCTTCAACCCTGCAGACCGCATGAAGCTGATCGAGGTCATCGCTGGCTGCAATACTCCTGCTGAGACCGTCGAGAAGATCAAAGAGATCTCCGTCGCCATCGGCAAGCAGCCGGTGCAGGTCAACGAGGCTGCTGGCTTCGTCGTCAACCGCATCCTGATCCCCATGATCAACGAAGCTGCTTTCATCAAGATGGAAGGCGTTTCCGATATCGCTGGCATCGACACCGCTATGAAGCTGGGTGCTAACCACCCCATGGGTCCTCTGGAGCTGGGCGACTTCATCGGCCTGGACATCTGCCTGGCCATCATGGACGTGCTGTACAAGGAGACCGGCGACAGCAAGTATCGTGCCTGCCCGCTGATCCGTAAGATGGTTCGCGGCGGCAATCTGGGCTGCAAGACCGGCAAGGGCTTCTACGTTTACAACGCAGACCGCACCAAGACCCCTGTTGACCAGCTGTAAATTCTGATAAACGTTTCTCCCGACCGTGGGAAAGCGGCCGGGAGGAATTTGTTTGCACCGGGCAATTCCGGTAAATGAAAAAGACCCGTTAGGAGGATATAGCGATGGATTTTACTCTGTCCAAGCAGCAGCAGATGGTGCAGAAAATGTACCGCGAGTTTGCTGAGAACGAAGTCAAGCCCCTGGCAAAGAAGGTTGATGCGGAAGAGTACTTCCCCAAAGAGACCGTCGAAAAGATGGGCAAGCTGGGCATGATGGGCATTTATTTCCCGACTGAGGTCGGCGGTGCAGGCGGCGATGTGCTGTCCTACGTCATGGCAGTGGAAGAGCTGAGCAAGGTCTGCGGCACCACCGGTGTCATCGTCTCTGCTCACACCAGCCTGTGTGCTGCTCCTATTTATGAAAATGGTACTCCCGAGCAGAAGGCAAAGTATCTGCCCAAGCTGTGCAGCGGCGAGTGGCTGGGTGCTTTCGGCCTGACCGAGCCGGGCGCCGGCACCGACGCACAGGGTCAGCAGACCATTGCAAAGGAAGAGGATGACTGCTGGGTGCTGAACGGCTCCAAGATCTTCATTACCAATGCAGGCTTTGCTGATGTGTTCATCGTCATTGCCGTTACCGACCATGTGCTGGACAAGAAGGGTCGTCCCACCAAGCTGTGCTCCGCTTTCATCGTGGAGCGTACCGACCCGGGCTTCTCCGTCGGTAAGGCCGAGGACAAGATGGGCATTCGCGGTTCTTCTACCTGCGAGCTGATCTTTGAGGACTGCCGCATCCCGAAGGATCGTATGCTGGGCGTGCGCGGCAAGGGCTTCCAGCTGGCTATGGCTACTCTGGACGGCGGCCGTATCGGTATCGCATCTCAGGCTCTGGGCATTGCCGAGGGCGCTCTGGAAGAGACCGTGGCTTACGTCAAGGAGCGCAAGCAGTTCGGCCGTGCCATCGCAGCTTTCCAGAACACTCAGTTCGAGCTGGCTGAGATGAAGGCACGCGTTGAGGCTGCAAAGTATCTGGTCTACGCTGCTGCTCTGAAGAAGCAGGAAGCAATGGATGGCAAGAAGGTCCGTTACAGCGTCGAGGCTGCTCAGGCAAAGCTGATCGCAGCCCGCACCGCAAGCGATGTGACCCGCCGCTGCCTGCAGCTGTTCGGCGGTTACGGCTACACCCGTGACTATCCCATCGAGCGCATGATGCGTGATGCCAAGATCACTGAGATCTACGAGGGCACCAGCGAAGTGCAGATGATGGTCATTTCCGGCGCGCTGCTGAAGTAAGGGAGGCAAGAGTTACAATGAAAGCAATTGTTTGTGTAAAGCAGGTTCCTGATACCTCCGGCAAGGTGTCCGTCAAGCCCGATGGCACTCTGGATCGTGCATCGATGGCTACCATCACCAACCCGGATGACCTGAACGCTCTGGAGGCTGCTCTGAAGCTCAAGGACGCTACCGGCTGTGAAGTCGTTGTTGTCACCATGGGTCCCCCGCCGGCAGAGGGCATGCTGCGTGAGCTGCTGGCTCGCGGTGCTGATAAGGCGGTTCTGGTCTCCGGCCGTGAGTTCGGCGGCTCCGATACCTTCGCAACCAGCCAGATCCTGGCTGCTGCCGTCAACAAGATCGGTGTCGGCCCCGAGGACGTTGTGTTCTGCGGCCGTCAGGCAATCGATGGTGATACCGCTCAGGTCGGTCCTCAGATCGCTGAGAAGCTGAACCTGCCTCAGGTCACCTATGTGGCTGACATCCAGAAGGATGGCAACACCCTGACCGTGAAGCGTATGCTGGAGGACGGCTACATGATGGTCAAGGTGCAGACTCCCTGCCTGCTGACCTGCATCAAGGAGCTGAACCAGCCCCGTTACATGAGCGTGAACGGCATCTTCACCTGCTACGACAAGCCGATGGAAGTGTTCGATTACAACGCACTGAAGGACGATCCGCTGATCGAGGTCGATACCATCGGTCTGAAGGGTTCTCCGACGAACGTCTTTAAGTCCTTCACTCCTCCGCAGAAGGGCGCAGGCACCATGCTGACGGGCGACGACACCGCCGCACAGCTGGCTGGTATCCTGGCCAAGAAGCACCTGATCTGATGAAAGGAGCATAGGATTACAATGGCTGATTTTAACGAATACAAGGGCGTATGGGTCTTCTGCGAGCAGCGCCAGGGCGCATTGATGCCCACTGATTTCGAGCTGGTGAGCGAGGCCCGCAAGCTGGCTGATGAGCTGGGCTGCGAGGTCACCGGCCTGCTGCTGGGCGACAACGTGGAAGGCATTGCCAAGGAGCTGGGCGGCTATGGTGCCGATAAGGTCATGGTCTGCGACAGCCCCCTGCTGAAGGATTACACCACCGATGCATACGCTAAGGTCGTGTGCGACATGGTCAACGAGTACAAGCCCGAAGTCCTGCTGATCGGTGCAACCAACATCGGCCGCGATCTGGGCCCCCGCTGCGCAGCTCGTCTGCACACCGGCCTGACCGCTGATGCTACCCATCTGGACATCGACACTGCAAAGTACATCGACTTCCTGAAGGAGAGCTCCACCATCGACCTGTCCAAGCAGAAGTTCGATATGGAAGACCGCAACCTGAAGATGACCCGTCCTGCATTCGGCGGCCATCTGATGGCTACCATCATCTGCCCCCGCTTCCGTCCGCAGATGTCCACCGTGCGTCCCGGCGTTATGAAGAAGGCTCCCTTCGATCAGGCCAAGGCTGATGCCTGCCAGATCGTGAAGCCCGCATTCGCTCTGGCTGCTGAGGACATCAAGACCGAGGTTCTGAGCGTTGAGAAGGCCGCTGAGAAGCTGGTCGATCTGATCGGCGCAGACGTGATCGTCTCTGTCGGCCGCGGCATCAGCAAGGATGTCCAGAAGGGCATTGAGCTGGCTGAGCAGCTGGCAGCTGCTCTGGGCGGCGGCGTCGTGGGTGCTTCCCGTGCCGTCACCGATGCAGGCTGGATGACCGCTGACCATCAGGTTGGTCAGACCGGCAAGACCGTGCACCCCAAGATCTATGTTGCTCTGGGCATTTCCGGCGCTATCCAGCACACTGCTGGTATGCAGGACTCCGAGTGCATCATCGCAGTCAACAAGAACGAGGGTGCTCCCATCTTCGGTGTTGCTGACTACGGCATCGTGGGCGATCTGTTCAAGGTCGTGCCCGAGCTGATCAAGCAGGTCGAGGCAGCAAAGGCTGCTCAGTGATCGCCTGAAACGGTATTTTTTCAATCACATAGCCTGAATTGTGGGAGGGCAGCTCTTCGGAGCTGCTCTCCTTTTTTGCCTCTTCAAACGTTTGGCAGGGAAAGAACGCGTTATTTGCGAGGGGTCTCTTTGCGGAATCGCAGTTTTATGCTATACTTGTTCTGAAATTGAATCAGGAGGAACCAACGTGGAGGATTACCGCACCATCCGTGGCACAGCCACCGGAGAATACGAAGAGAAGAAGAGCCGCTTTATTGCTTCGCTGTCCTTTGCCGACAGTGAGGCGGCTGCGGTCGCATTTCTGGAGCAGGTGCGTGCAGCCAACCGTACTGCGCGGCACAATGTATATGCTTACCGCCTGCGGGAAGGCAACCGGGAGCGCTATTCGGATGACGGCGAGCCTGCCAAGACGGCGGGTACGCCGGCACTGGAGGTACTGCAGCACAGCGGCCTGACAGATCTGATCGTGGTGGTGACACGCTACTTCGGCGGGGTACTGCTGGGCACAGGAGGTCTGGTGCGTGCCTATACCACGGCCACTGCCCGGGCGCTGGAAAATGCAGAGGTGGTCACGGTGCGCAGTGTCGTGGAATTGAGCGTGACGGTGGATTACCCGCTCTACGAGCGGGCATCCCTGCTGATCGATGCTTCCGGCGCAAAGCAGGCTGCACCGCAGTTCACGGATCGGGTGATCCTGAGCTGGCAGATGCCGGAACACACAGAGGAGCCGCTGCTGGAACAGCTGAGGGAACTGACCCGGGGCAGCGCACAGGTCACGGTGTCCAAGCCCTTCTATGCACCCTTCTGATCCCGAAAAAAGAAAAAGCAAGCATTATTTTGAGAACCGACAAGGTGTTTCCCCCTTCGACACATCGAGTGTGCTACAATTGCCGCAGGCACAGCAATTGGGATCGGCAGTGCCGAAACTGCACGCACGGTGAAAGGGGGAATGCAGACGAAAGTGAGGGATGCTGCATGGATGTACGGCAGAAAACCGAAGAGATCGAACACAGGATCTTTGCGCCGTGGGCGACTTTCAGTGATGAGAGCCGGGGCAGAGCGGTACCGGAAGTGCAGGATCCAATCCGTCCGGTGTTTCAGCGTGACCGCGACCGGGTGCTGCACTGTAAGGCGTTCCGCCGCCTGAAGCAGAAGACACAGGTGTTCCTCTCTCCGGAAGGCGATCTGTACCGCACCCGGCTGACCCATACGCTGGAAGTCTCACAGATCGCCCGCACCATTGCCCGGGCACTGCGTCTCAACGAGGATCTGACCGAGGCGATCAGCCTCGCGCATGATCTGGGACATACGCCTTTCGGCCATGCGGGGGAGCGTGCACTGAACGAGCTCTGTCCGGGCGGCTTCAAACACTATATGCAGAGCCTGCGCGTGGTAGATCGGCTGGAAAAGGACGGCAATGGCCTGAACCTGACATGGGAGGTGCGCAACGGCATCGTGACCCACACGAAGGGCACCTGGGCTGCAACGCCGGAAGGCCGCATCGTGCGCATGGCAGATCAGATCGCCTATGTGAACCACGATATCGAGGACGCCGTTCGCGCCGGTGTGCTGGATCCGGCAACGCTGCCGAAAGACTGCACCGCTGTGCTGGGGCAGACCAAGTCCGCCCGGATCACCACCATGATCAACAGCATCCTTGCAAACAGCAGCGGGGATGTGAAAGTGGGCGCAGAGGAAAACGAGGCGTTTCTTGCGCTGCGGGACTTCATGTACGCCACCGTGTATGTGGACAAGACCGCAAAGCGGGAAGAGCAGAAGGTGGATAAGGTGATCGGAGAACTGTACGAATACTATCTGACCCATGTGGATCGGATGTCCAACTTTTATGTTCAGCTGGCCTATCAGGAAGGGCGGGAACGCGCTGTTACCGACTACATCAGCGGCATGAGCGACGAGTTTGCCATCCGTACCTTCGAGGAGCTTTTTGTGCCGCAGAAGTGGCATGTCCTATAATATAGGAAAGGTCGTTTGAAAGATCCATGATCCCACATGAATATATTGAAGAGCTGACCCGGCGCACCGACATCGTGGAATTGGTGGGCAGCTATGTGCAGCTCAAACGCAAGGGGAGACTGTACGGCGGACTGTGTCCTTTCCACAGCGAAAAGACACCTTCCTTTTATGTCTACCCGGACACCCAGAGCTTCTACTGCTTTGGCTGCGGTGCGGGCGGAGATGCCATCACGTTCACCAAAAAGATCAACAGCATCGATTACACAGAGGCCGTCAAGCTGCTGGCAGCCCGGGCAGGCATGCCTGAGCCTCAGGAAGATGACAAGACCGGGAGGATGCGCAGCCGCATTCTCTCGATGAACAAGGAGGCGGCGCGGTTCTTCCATGCCTGCCTGAATTCCACCGTAGAGGAGGCGCGGCAGGCGCGAGCCTATTGGCGCCGCCGCGGGCTGGACGACAAGACCATTGTACGATTTGGCCTTGGCTATGCTCCCGATGACGGGCAGGCGCTGTACCAGTATCTGCGCGACAAGGGCTACAATCAGCAGGAGCTGGACGCCAGCGGCCTGTTCAAGCGCAGCCAGTCCGGACGCGCCTACTGCCTGTTCTGGAAGCGCGTTATGACCCCGATCTTTGACCTGCGGGGCAACATCATTGCCTTTGGCGGGCGCGTGCTGGACGACTCCAAGCCCAAGTACGTCAACAGCCCGGAGACACTGGTCTACCACAAGTCGGAGACGGTGTTTGCTCTGCAGATCGCAAAGCGCAGCGCGGTGCGCCGGTTCGTGCTGTGCGAGGGCTATATGGATGTCATCAGCATGCATCAGGCAGGGATCGACACCGCCGTGTGTGCCTGCGGCACGGCGCTGACCCCGGATCAGGTGCGGCTTATCAGCGAGTATGCAGACGAGGTGATCCTGAGCTATGACTCGGACGAAGCGGGTCAGAAAGCCACCCTGCGTTCGCTGGAGATGTTCCGCAACAGCCCGGTGAAGGTGGGCGTGCTGCAGATCCCTGGAGCAAAGGATCCCGACGAGTACATCAAAAAATATGGCGCAGACCGCTTCAAGGCATTGCTGGATGGAGTGGGGAATGCGCTGGATTTCCGCCTCAAGCGCCTGCGCGACAAATACGATCTGGCACAGGATGCGCAGCGCCTTGAATACGTCAGGGAGGCGGTCGAGATGCTGGCAGAGCGCTCCAACCCTACAGAGCAGGAAGTCTATGCAGGGCGGCTGGCAGAGGAGACCAATATTTCCAAAACAGCCATTTTGACCCAGCTGGATACCGCCGTGAAAAAGGCCGGGAACCGCCGCCGCCGGGAAAAGAACAGTGCCATCCTGCGATCCGGCGAGATGAACCAGATCAGCGTATCCTACACCGCAGGCGGCTCGCAGGCGCTGGGCATCGTCAGTGCACAGCAGCGGCTGCTGGCGGCGATGCTGCGGGATCCGCATTATATCGACCTGACAAAGGATCAGCTGAGTGCAGAGCAGTTCATCCAGCCACAGCAAAAGGAGCTGTTTGAGGCGATGGTGCGCTGCCGTCAGGAAGGAATTGAGATCAGCCTGACCGCGCTCCGCGCCTTTGTCAGCGAAGAAGCGTTGAATGAACTGAGCCATCTTGCGGCACAATACAGCGATGTGAACTGTACGCCGGACGATATCCGGCTGTATCTGGATCGCATTGCCCGCGGTATGCCTGTGGCACAGAAGGCGGCTCGTATGTCCAATGAGGAACTGAACGATTTCCTCCAGTCGATGCGCGAAAAAAAGCAGGGGACGATGCCTGTGGAAGATTGATCCCCGCTTTCCCCTCCGGCTGGAGCAGGAGAGGAAAGGAGCAGGGATCATGCAGAAATTGTCGCAAACGGAGGAGCTGGCGAAAACGCTGGCTTCTCACGCACGCCGCCACACGGTGACGCCGGAACAAATCAGCCGTGCCATGGATGAACGGGACTATGATGTGTCACAGCTGGATGAGCTGTATGCGGCGCTGGAAGCCCGGGGTGTTCAGCTGACTGAAGAGGACGACGCCCTGCCGGTGCTGGATGAGACACAGATCGGCAAGCTGGAGCACGAGCTTTCTGCCGAGGGTGTGGCATTGGACGACCCGGTAAAGACCTACCTGAAGGAGATCGGCCGGGTGCCGCTGCTGACGGCGGAGCAGGAAGCGGATCTTGCCAGAGCATCGCAGGCCGGTGACGAGGAGGCTCGACGCCGCTTAAGTGAAGCGAATCTGCGGTTGGTAGTATCGGTAGCAAAGCGCTATGCCGGGCGGGGGCTGCCGTTCCTCGACCTGATCCAGGAAGGCAATCTCGGCCTGATAAAGGCAACGGAAAAATTTGAGCCGGAACGCGGATTCAAGTTTTCCACCTATGCAACGTGGTGGATCCGACAGTCCATCACCCGCGCCATTGCGGATCAGGGGAGAACCATCCGCATCCCGGTGCATCTTGTAGAGAGCATCAACCGGGTCAGGAAAGCGGCGGGGGATCTGCTGCGAAAAAACGGCAGAGAACCGACTGCAGAAGAGATCGCCGTGCAGCTGGATATGGAACCGGATCGGATCCGGGAGCTGCTGCAGCTGGCACAGGATCCCATCAGTCTGGAAACGCCGGTGGGTGAGGAAGAGGACGCACACCTGGAGGATTTCATTCAGGATGAAGACGCGAGCATTCCGGCAGATGAGGCCGGGCGGCAGCTGCTGCGCAGAGAGCTGTTCAATGTGCTCAAAAGCCTGACGCCCCGGGAGGAACGGGTCATCACGCTGCGCTTCGGACTGGAAGACGGCCGTGCCCGCACGCTGGAAGAGCTGGGGAAAGAATTCAATGTCACCCGGGAGCGGGTGCGGCAGATCGAAGCCAAGGCATTGCGCAAGCTGCGGCACCCCAGCAGGGCAAAGCGTCTGCGGGATTATCTGGATGAGTGACGAGAGGAAACATTATTTTTTATAAAAGCAGCTCAGAAAAGCCTGCGGGCTTTCCTGAGCTGCTTTTTCACGAGATAGGAATTTACAAAAGTCGTACTCCAAAACACAAGGGCAAAGATAGACAAATTGCACAAGGGGATTATGAACAGGAACGTGCAAAATAAAAAAATCAACCCCTGAAATGAAATAAACAAACACGGAACCGGGCGTGCCAAAATAAGAGGAAAAAGATATTTATTTCGGTAAAAATCTGAAAAATGGCTTGACAGCAAGGCTTTTTGGGTGTATACTGCATTAGTATCACATAATGGACTAGTGCGCCAAAAAGAGGAATGCAAAGGCAGCGGCTGGAAGGGTCAAACCGGAAAGTTTGTGAAAAACGCCGAAACATCCTCATCGACGCGGGTCGAATTATGTGTGTCTGCTCAAATTTGACCCGTGTATACGACATCCGTAGAGTATAAAAGTAAGGAGTGGTTGATTTTATGATGAAAGTCAAGCCCGTCAAGCTCGGCAAAACCGAGCGCATGAGCTTCTCCCACATCGACGAAGTCATCAGCATGCCGAATCTGATCGAAGTTCAGAAAAACTCGTATCAGTGGTTCCTCGACGAAGGCCTGAAAGAGGTCTTCCATGATATTGGCACGATTGAGGACTACACCGGCAATCTGGCACTGAGCTTTGTGGATTTCCGCCTTGACAAAGAGCCGAAGTACAGCATCAAGGAGTGCAAAGAGCGCGATGTGACCTATGCGGCTCCCCTGCGTGTCACTGCCCGTCTGCTGAACAAGGAGACCGGCGAGGTGAAGGATCAGGAGATCTTCATGGGCGATTTCCCGCTGATGACCGATGCCGGCACCTTTGTGATCAACGGTGCAGAGCGTGCGATCGTCAGCCAGCTGGTCCGCTCTCCCGGCGTGTTCTACGGCGATGCCAAGGATAAGGTGGGCAACGACCTGTACAGCGCAACCATGAACCCCAACCGCGGTGCATGGCTGGAGTACGAGACCGATGCCTCCAACGTGTTCTATGTCCGTATCGATAAGAACCGCAAGCTGCCTGTCACCGTGCTGTGCCGTGCCCTGGGCCTGTCCAGCAACGAGGAGATCCTGAACTTCTTCGGCGAGGATGAGCGCATCCTGGCCACCCTGGAAAAGGATACCACCAAGAACCAGGACGAGGGCCTGCTGGAAGTTTACCGCAAGCTGCGCCCCGGCGAGCCTCCCACGGTGGAGTCCGCTACCAGCCAGATCAACATGCTGTTCTTCGACCCGCGCCGTTACGATCTGTCCCGCTTCGGCCGCTACAAGATGAACAAGAAGCTCTCTCTGGCCCGCCGCATCACCGGCTTTGTGGCCGCAGAGAACATCGTTGCCCCGCTGACCGGTGAGGTCATCGTGGAGGCTAACGGCAAGATCAGCCGCGAGCTGGCCGAGAAGGCCGACAACGCCGGTGTCGATACCGTCGTCCTGCTCATCGAGGGCAAGAAGGTCAAGGTCATCACCAACGGCTGTGTGGATGCACAGGGCTTCTTCTCCTTTGACGTCAAGGAGTGCGGCATCAACGAGCGCTGCTCCTTTGATGAGATCAAGAAGATCCTCGACACCACCTCCGATGTGGAGGAGCAGAAGGAAATGCTCCGCCGCAACCACGACCAGCTGATCGGCCGCACCGTCACCGTGAAGGACATCCTGTCCTCCATCAACTACCTGAACGGTCTGGGCCACGGCGTTGGCACCACCGATGATATCGACCATCTGGGCAACCGCCGCATCCGCAGCGTTGGTGAGCTGCTGCAGAACCAGTTCCGCATCGGCTTCTCCCGCATGGAGCGCGTCATCCGTGAGCGCATGACCCTGCAGAGCCAGGATCAGAGCGTCATCACTCCGCAGGCCCTCATCAACATCCGCCCGGTGGTGGCAGCCATCAAGGAGTTCTTCGGTTCTTCTCCGCTGTCCCAGTTCATGGATCAGAACAACCCGCTGGCTGAGCTGACCCACAAGCGCCGTCTGTCTGCTCTGGGCCCCGGCGGTCTGAGCCGTGACCGCGCAGGTTTCGAGGTTCGCGACGTTCACTACAGCCACTATGGCCGTATGTGCCCCATCGAGACCCCTGAAGGCCCCAACATCGGTCTGATCTCCTATCTGGCATCTTATGCAAAGATCAACGAGTATGGCTTCGTGGAGGCTCCGTACCGCAAGGTCAAGAAGACCTACGACGAGAACGGCCGCCTGCTTGAGCAGGTCGTCACCGACGAAGTGGAGTATATGACCGCTGACGTTGAGGACGAGTACGTTGTGGCACAGGCCAATGAGCCGCTGGATGAGGGCAAGCACTTCGTGCGTCCCCGCGTTTCTGCCCGCCGCCGTGACGAGATCCTCGAAATCGATGCAGAGAAAGTCGATTACATGGACGTTTCTCCGCGAATGATGGTTTCTGTTGCTACCGCCTGCATCCCCTTCCTGGAGAACGATGACTGTAACCGTGCTCTGATGGGCTCTAACATGCAGCGTCAGGCAGTGCCTCTGATGGTGACTCAGCAGCCCATTGTTGCTACCGGTATGGAGTACAAGGCAGCTACCGACTCCGGCACCGCTGTTCTGGCAAAGAACGATGGTGTTGTCGAGAAGATGGATGCAGACCACGTGGTTGTACGCAACAACAGGGGCGAACTGGAGGACTATCCTCTGATTAAGTTTGCCCGCTCCAACGCAGGCACCTGCATCAACCAGCGTCCCATCGTTGAGGTGGGCGAGAGCGTCAAGGCCGGTCAGGTGCTGGCCGACGGCCCTGCAATGCGCAACGGCGAGATCTCTCTGGGCAAGAACGCACTGATCGGCTTCATGACCTGGGAGGGCTACAACTACGAGGATGCTGTCCTGCTGAACGAGAAGATCGTCCGTGAGGATGTGTACACCTCTATTCACATTGAAGAGTACGAGACCGAGTCTCGTGACACCAAGCTGGGACCCGAAGAGATCACCCGCGACATCCCCAACGTTTCGGAGGATGCCCTGAAGGATCTGGACGAGCGCGGCATCATCCGCATCGGTGCCGAGGTCAAGAGCGGCGATATTCTGGTCGGCAAGGTCACCCCGAAGGGCGAGACCGAGCTGACTGCTGAGGAGCGCCTGCTGCGCGCCATCTTCGGCGAGAAGGCACGCGAAGTGCGTGACACCTCTCTGCGTGTGCCCCACGGTGCATACGGTATCATTGTGGACGTCAAGGTCTTTACTCCGGAAAACAGCGACGAGCTGCAGCCCGGCGTGCGCGAGGTCGTCCGCTGCTATATCGCTCAGAAGCGTAAGATCAGCGTTGGCGATAAGATGGCAGGCCGTCACGGCAACAAGGGCGTTGTTTCCCGCATTCTGCCGCAGGAGGATATGCCTTATCTGCCCGATGGCACCCCGCTGGACATCGTGCTGAACCCGCTGGGCGTTCCTTCCCGTATGAACATCGGTCAGGTGCTGGAAGTCAACCTGGGCTACGCTGCCAAGGCATGCGGCATCAAGGTCATGACTCCCGTCTTCGATTCCGCTCGTGAGAACGACATCGGCGATACCTTTGATACCGCCCGCGAGATGTGGCATGGTGAGAATGCTCCTGCATACCCCACGAAGCTCCCCAAGATCATGGGCGAGAAGGGTCACATCATCGACTTCTCCAAGATCGAGCTGGATCGCGATGGCAAGACTACCGTTTACGATGGCCGCACCGGTGAGAAGTTCGATAACCGCGTCACCGTCGGCTATATGTACTACCTGAAGCTGCATCATCTGGTTGATGATAAGATCCATGCACGTTCCACCGGCCCGTACTCTCTGGTCACCCAGCAGCCTCTGGGCGGCAAGGCACAGTTCGGCGGCCAGCGCTTTGGCGAAATGGAAGTCTGGGCACTGGAAGCCTACGGCGCAGCTTACACCCTGCAGGAGATCCTGACCGTCAAGTCTGACGATGTCGAGGGTCGTGTCAAGACCTATGAGGCCATCGTCAAGGGCGAGCCCATCCCGCAGCCCGGCATCCCCGAGTCCTTCCGCGTCATGCTCAAGGAGCTGCAGTCTCTGGGTATGGATGTCGTTGTGCAGGATAAGGACGGCAACGAGATCGACATGCGCCAGAACTTTGACGACGAGGAGACCGGCTTCGATATGCGCGATGTGGCCGGTACCGAGACCGTCGTGCAGGAGAGCGAACTGCTCAACGACTACAACATCAAGGACGCCGATGCCGGTTTCGATGATCCTTCCGTGCTGGAGGACGATAACTCCGGTGCCGAGGTTCCGGCTTCTTCCGACGAAGTAGATTTCTGATCAGACGATGACACAGTCTTCTGCCCCTGACCCGCGTGCTGCGGCAGGGGAGAAGCGCCTGTGGTCTGAACAAGAAAGCCGACCGTATCATCGAGACATCAAGAGATTAAGAAAGGGTTCGTTTCATGGAAAACAACGTTTTCGATTCCATTAAAATCGGCCTTGCCTCCCCGGAGCAGATCCGCGCTTGGAGCTACGGCGAGGTCAAAAAGCCCGAAACCATCAACTACCGCACCCTGAAGCCGGAGCGTGACGGCCTGTACTGCGAGCGCATTTTTGGACCTACCAAGGACTGGGAGTGCCACTGCGGCAAGTATAAGCGTATCCGTTACAAGGGCAAGATCTGCGACCGCTGCGGCGTTGAGGTCACCAAAGCCAAGGTTCGCCGTGAGCGTATGGGTCACATCGAACTGGCTGCACCGGTCAGCCATATCTGGTACTTCAAAGGCATCCCCAGCCGCATCGGCCTGATGCTGGACATCAGCCCCCGCCTGCTGGAGAAGGTTCTGTACTTTGCAAGCTATATCGTTACCGACCCCGGCCGCACCCGTCTGGAAAAGAAGCAGCTGCTCACCGAGAGCGAGTACCGTGAGATGCGTGAGCACTACGGTGATGAGTTCGAGGCTGCTATGGGTGCTGAGGCCATTCAGGATCTGCTGAAGGAGATCGATCTGGATCAGCTGAGCGAAGAGCTGACCGCCGAGGTCGAGAAGTCCTCCGGTCAGAAGCGCGTGCGCATCCTGAAGCGTCTGGAGGTCGTTGAGGCATTCCGCATTTCCGGCAACCGCCCCGAGTGGATGGTCATGGACGTGCTGCCCGTGCTGCCTCCCGACCTGCGCCCCATGGTTCAGCTGGACGGCGGCCGCTTCGCCACCTCCGACCTGAACGATCTGTACCGCCGCGTCATCAACCGCAACAACCGTCTGCGCCGTCTGCTGGAGCTGGGCGCTCCCGACATCATCGTGCGCAACGAGAAGCGTATGCTGCAGGAAGCAGTGGACAGCCTGATCGACAACGGCCGCCGCGGCCGTCCGGTCACCGGCCCCAACAACCGCGCACTGAAGAGCCTTTCCGATCTGCTGAAGGGCAAGCAGGGCCGCTTCCGCCAGAACCTGCTGGGCAAGCGTGTCGACTACTCCGGCCGTTCCGTTATCGTCGTCGGCCCTGAGCTGAAGATGGATCAGTGCGGTCTGCCCAAGGAGATGGCTCTGGAGCTGTTCAAGCCCTTTGTCATGAAGGATCTGGTGGAGAAGGGCATTGCCAACAACATCAAGTCCGCCCGCAAGATGGTCGAGCGCGCAAAGCCCGAGGTCTGGGACAGCCTCGAGACCGTCATCAAGGGTCACCCCGTGCTGCTGAACCGTGCACCTACCCTGCACCGTCTGGGCATTCAGGCCTTCAACCCCGTGCTGGTGGAAGGCCGTGCCGTCAAGCTGCACCCGCTGGCATGTACCGCATTCAACGCCGACTTCGACGGCGACCAGATGGCAGTCCATCTGCCCCTGAGCGAGGATGCCTGCCGTGAGGCAAAGATGCTGATGCTGGCTTCCGGCAACCTGCTGAAGCCCTCTGACGGCGCACCTGTTACCGTGCCTACGCAGGATATGATCCTGGGCAGCTACTACCTGACCACCGTCCGCGAGAACGACGAGGGCGCAGGCAAGGTGTTCCGTGATGAGAACGAGGCTCTGATGGCTTACGCCGAGCACGTCGTCACCCTGCACGCGCCCATCAAGGTGCGCCGCACCATGACCATTGACGGTGTGGAGCGCACCGGTCTGGTGGATGCCACCGTAGGCCGTATTATCTTCAACAATCCCATCCCCCAGAATCTGGGCTATGTGGACCGTACCGATCCTGAGCACTGGCTGGAGTACGAGGTCGGCTTCCGCGTGACCAAAAAGACCCTGCCTGAGATCATCTCCCGCTGCATGACCCGCAACGGCAGCCGCAAGTGCGCAAAGATGCTGGATGCCATCAAGGCGCAGGGCTACAAGTACTCCACCCTGTCCGCTATCTCCGTGGCTGTGTGCGACGCCGTGATCCCGCCCCAGAAGCAGGAGCTGATCGCTGAGGCTGATAAGGAGATCGCCAAGGTCGGCAAGCTGTTCAACCGTGGTCTGATCTCGGATAACGAGCGTTACAACAAGACCATCGCCATCTGGCAGGCTACCACCGATAAGGTCTCTAAGGCTCTGGCAGACAACCTGCCCAAGGACAACGAGATCTATATGATGGCAGACTCCGGTGCTCGTGGTTCTATGAACCAGATCAAGCAGCTGGCCGGTATGCGCGGCCTGCTGGCAAACACCGCCGGTCACACCATCGAGATGCCCATTCGTGCAAACTACCGCGAAGGTCTGAACATTCTGGAATATTTCGTTTCTGCCCGTGGTGCTCGTAAGGGTCTGGCCGATACCGCTCTGCGTACCGCCGACTCCGGTTACCTGACCCGCCGCATGGTCGATGTCTCTCAGGAGGTCATCGTCCGCGAGATCGACTGCGGCACCACCGACGGCCTGTGGGTCTCCGAGATCCACGAGGGCAAGGAGAAGATCGAGAGCTTCCGGGAGCGTCTGATCGGCCGCTTCGCTGTGGGCGATGTGGTCAACCCCGTCACCGGCAAGGTCATCGTGCCGGAAGGCAAGATGATCGACCTGTACGACGCAAACGAGATCGAGGCTGCCGGCATCACCAAGCTGAAGATCCGCAGCCTGCTGACCTGCCGTGCAAAGACCGGTGTCTGCGCACGCTGCTACGGTTCCGATATGGCAAACGGCGAGCCGGTCCGTCTGGGCGAGTCTGTCGGTGTTATCGCCGCAGAGTCCATCGGTGAGCCCGGTACTCAGCTGACCATGCGTACCTTCCATACCGGCGGTATCGCATCTGCTGAAGATATCACACAGGGTCTTCCCCGTGTCGAGGAGCTGTTCGAGAGCCGCCGTCCCAAGAGCATGGCCATCATGAGCGAGATCTCCGGTGTCGTTTCTCAGGACGATACCAAGAAGAATGTCGTCATCAAGGTGACCGGCAAGGACGAGACCGGTGCTGAGGTCGTGAAGAGCTACTCCATCCCGTTCACCCAGCATTCCCGCGTGATGCCGGGCGACCGTGTGGAGAAGGGCGACATCATCACCCGTGAAGGTGTTCTGTATCCGCAGGATATTCTGGCCATCAAGGGTCTGGAGGATGTCCAGAACTACCTGATCAACGAGGTTCAGAAGGTCTACCGTCTGCAGGGCGTTGAAATCAACGATAAGCATATCGAAGTCATCGTCCGTCAGATGTGCCGCAAGGTGCGTGTGACCGACTCCGGCTCTTCCAACCTGATCGGCGGTGCTCTGGCAAGCCGTCTGGAAGTGGAGAACATCAATGCCGATCTGCAGAAGCGCATCGATGCCGGTGAAGAGGGTCTGAAGCTGGTCGAGTATCAGCAGGTGCTGCTTGGCATCACCAAGGCTGCTCTGGCCAACGATTCCTTCCTGTCTGCCGCATCCTTCCAGGAGACCACCCGCGTGCTGACCGAAGCCGCCATCAAGGGCAAGGTCGATCCGCTGGCCGGCCTGAAGGAGAACGTCATCATCGGTAAGCTGATCCCCGCAGGTACCGGTCTGCCGGAAGTCCGTGAGGATCTGAAGAACCGTGAGGCTGAGCGCGATGCTGAGGTCGCTGCTGAACAGGCAGCTGCTGCACAGTAAGCAAAGCCTCCTCCTGAAAGCATAGAGCACAGACCGTCCTGTGGGCAGCCGCCTGCAGGACGGTTTTTGTTTGCCCAAATGCAGAAGCAGGGGGAGAAAAAACGGCGTTTTTTCTCGAAAAAGCACCAAAAGAAAAAATCTGGAATAAACGAAAAAAACTTTGCAAAAACTGTTGACATCCGCCTGCAAAGCGAGTATTATATAACTGTTGCGCGTCCCTCATGGGGATAGTGCGGCAAAAAAGTCGGAAAAAGTCCGATGTTC
>CAKSTO010000012.1 GCA_934501115.1 uncultured Faecalibacterium sp. | reverse complement strand
CCAGGCTGTTAGCCTGAACGAAACGCTCGTAGTTGAACGGCTGCAGACGGACCATCAGTTCGCCAAAAGTAACGACTCTCATTGGTTTATTCTCCTTTATTCACAGGTGTTTATGATATCCTGCTGCGGGGCTGTCCCGGCAGGACTTTTACGGAAACGGGGCAGATCAGGCCTGAACCAGATGGAATGCGAAGCCGCCGATCTCGTCTGCAAAGTAGCAGGCGACGGTCTTGCCGTTCTTCACGTTCTTGCTGTCCAGATCGAACTTCACGCCGCGCTGAGACAGGTGGTAGATAGCACGGTCGACGTTGTTGCAGCCGATGGCGATGTGGCCATTGGTGCCGCGGCCGGGCTTCTTCATGATCTCAAACTCCTTGTTGCCCACAAAGATGCTGGAATTGCCGGGAGCGACCTTCATGTTCAGCAGGCTGCCGATGAGGTTGGCCATCTTCATGGCCTCTTCCTCGTTCTCGGTGTTGATGCCGACGTGCATCAGCTTCAGACCCAGCATGGTGTCAACCGCTTCCTTGCTCTGAGCGGTGATCTTAGCCCAGTCGTGAGCCTTGATCACGTCGCTCTTGCACATCCAGGTGCCGCCGACAGCAAAGATCTGGTCGTAGCCCAGATAGTCGTTGACGTTCTTTGCATTGACGCCGCCGGTGCACATCCAGCGTGCGCTCTTCAGGGCAGCACCGATGTTCTTCAGCATGCCGACACCGCCGTTTGCCTCGGCGGGGAAGAACTTCAGAGCCTCGCAGCCCATGTTCATAGCCTGCTGCATCTCGCCGGCAGAGCAGGTGCCGGGCATCATGATGCCGCCCTTGTCGATGACGTGCTTGCAGACCTCGGGGTCGAAGCCGGGAGCAACGATGAAGGAAGCACCGGCGGCCATAGCGCGGTCAGCCTGCTCGGTGGTCAGGACAGTGCCGGCACCCAGCAGCATCTCGGGCATCTCTTCGTGGATCTTGCGGATGCACTCCTCAGCACATGCAGTGCGGAAGGTGACCTCGGCAGCGGGCAGGCCGCCCTCAGCCAGAGCCTTGCACAGGGGCAGGGCCTCATCAACGCTGTTAAAAGCGATAACAGGGATAATGCCGATCTGATAGACCTTTTCTACGATGGGATTCATAACGCATTTCTCCTTTTAAGATTGAACTCTCTTGGTGCGCGTGGGCTGCCGTTTGGGCATAGTGCACCCACTGTGCGCTTACAATATTAGTATAAACGACGGAAATGAGTTTGGAAATGCTCAACAAGCACAATGTTTTGCATAACAGCTTGTATACATTGCACAAAAATGACGAACATTGCCCGAAAACAGGACAAAAGTGTGTTAAAACAGCGCCGATCAGCCGAAAAACGGGTCAGATCCCGACCCGGCGGAACAGTTCAGCCACACCGTCGTGGTCGCAGTCGGCCTCGCTGACAAGGCTGGCCAGAGCCTTGATCCGGGGCATACCGTTTGCCATCACGGCAGCGATGCCGGCTTTTTCCAGCATGGCACGGTCGTTCTCGCTGTCCCCAACGGCCATGGTCTGCTCATGAGGGATGCCCAGCCGATCAGCCAGTGCCAGCAGAGCGGCACCCTTGTCCACGCCGGCGGCGGTCACTTCGATGTTGTCCGGTGAGCCCTGCACCACCTCCACGCCCGGGATGGCCTGAAATCTTGGCAGAGCGGCGTTGGCCTTTTCGATGCTGTCAAAAAACATGCACAGCTTTTCGATCTCGTGGGAGTGATGGGACATCCAGCCTTCGATGTCGGAGATGACGGTAAAGCGGCCGTCGGTCAGGTTCTGCCGTGCCTCGGAAGAAAGGAAATGGGCGGTGCGGGAGGCGAGCTTTGCGATGCTCTCCGGCGTTTTGATGGCAAGACCATCGCTGAACACGCTCACTTCACCATCGTACTGCCGGAACAGCGCAAAAGCCTCCCGCGCAGTCTCCTCCGGCATCAGACGGCGGATCAGGCAGACCGGCTCACTGGTGGTGTGTCCGGCGGCGTTTGCGTAACGGCTGTAGACGGCACCCAGCGGGTCGCTGTTCAGATCCCACACGGCTGCACCATTGGAGGTGATGACATACCGGATGCCGGGCAGCTCTGCCACCACGGGCGGAAGGCTGGCCAGCGGGCGGCCGGTGGCAGGCACCACAGCCACGCCGTGTTCCACGACCCGGGCAATGGCCTCGCGGGTGGCGGGGGTGACTTCGTTGTTCCGGCTCAGCAGGGTGCCGTCCAGATCCAGCGCGACAAGGCGGACAGGGGAAAAACGTTGCAGCATAAAAGCTCCTTTATAAATAGGTAAAACTTTGTAAGAAATCGTTCAGGCTCCGACGCCTTTTTTATTTTATCGCACGGCAGGGATTTGCGCAAGATGGCGGGATGTGGTATAATCATACGTCAATGCATCAAAAAAATAGGAGAAATACCATGAACCTCAAACAACTGCGCAGCCGGTGCCGCCCGCATCTGTGGTTTCAGCTGTACTGGGTGGTATATCTGGTCTGGTTCTTCTGGCTGGATCTTACCGTCACCCGGCCGAAATATATCATCCATAGCCCCATTGACGATATCATCCCCTTCAACGAGTGGTTCGTTTTTCCCTATTGCAGCTGGTTTCTGCTGCTGGCAGGGGTCACGGCCATGCTGTGGTGGTTCGATACCGAAAGCTACGATAAGCTCTGTCTGATGATGTTTTCCGGCATGACCTTCTGCCTGATCGTTTACATGATCCTGCCCAATGGTCTGGACATCCGCCCCACGGCGGAGGCGGTGGGGCGCAGCAACATCGCCATGAGCATCCTGAAGCTGCTGTGGAGCGCCGACGCTTCGGTAAATGTCTGTCCTTCCATCCATTGCCAGAGCTCGGCCTGCATGGCGTTGGCCTTCAGCAGGAGCAGACTGGCAAGGAACCGCCGCGGCCTGAAGCTGCTTGCATGGGGATGGGCAGCGTTGATCTGTGTGTCCACGGTGTTCACAAAGCAGCATTCCGTCATCGATGTGGCCTGCGGGCTGGCGGTGGCCTTTGTCTGGATGCCTGTGCTGTACCGCCCGTCTCGGGCAGACAGGGGAGAAACCTGAAGAAAAAGCGGATGCCTTTTTGCAGCACTTCCCCTTGACAGCAGCGCGTGGGATGGGTAATATGGTCATGAGGCATCCGATCACGTTAGAAATGCCCGGGGGGAGAAAAGACCATGCCGTCATTGAGTGCACGCGAGAAAGCATATCAGACCATCCGAAGCAGGATCATCACGATGGAACTGAAGCCCGGTGACTCGTTGAATGACCGGGAGCTGGCAGAGGAACTGGGCATCAGCCGCACCCCCATGCGGGAGGCGCTGCTCATGCTCAACCTTGCCCGCATGGTGGATATCAAGCCCCAGAGCGGGACCCATGTGGCACCCATCAACCTGAAGCTGATGGAGATGGAGCAGTTCTCCCGTTACACGCTGGAAAAAGAGATCCTGAACCGTCTGCGCGGGACGCTGACCGAGCCGCAGATCGCGGAGTACCGGCAGAACATCGAGGATTACCGGCAGCTGGAGGCGGATCCCTCGCAGCCTGACCGTTACACCCGGATGCTGGGGCTGGACAACGCCTTCCACCGCAAGGCGTTTGAGATCTGCGGCATGGAGGAGCACTACAATTACATGCTCTCCAAGCTGCAGCATGTGGAGCGCATCCGCACGTTCAGCCTCCAGACGGAGGAAAACAAGTCGGTATGCGGGGCACACACCTGCGTTCTGGAGGCAATGATCAGCGGCAGCCCGGAGGATGTGGGCGAGGCGCTGCAGAACCACCTGACCCGCTATAAGCTCTCTGTGGAGCAGGCACGGGCGATCCATCCGGATTATTTCATTGACGAATAAAACAGCAGCGGGCGCGGGGGCTGGAACCTCCGCGCCCTTTTTCTATGGATAAAATGTAAAAAGTTTGAGCCTCTTGAATCCCGTTATTGACCAAAACAGCGTTTTGCGGTAAAATCGGGGTACAAAGAGGGAAAAAGGAGGTCTTGCGTATATGAAGGCCAAACGAGTGATCGCCTTTGCACTGGCAGCAGCTTTTGTGCTGGGCGCAGCAGCGACCCCCGCGCTGGCAGCTGCAGCATCTGCACCGCAGCGTGCGGCATTGGCGGAAGAAAACGGGATGGTGACGATCCGCATCAAGGCTTCAGGCAATCTGGTCTACGGCTCGGACTATAAGCTGGAGATCGAGACGAATCCGCGGGATACGCAGTATCTGGCCGTGGTGCTGGGGATAGGCGGCGAGGCCAACGGCTATGTGACGCTGCTCATGTCGGATAAGATCCGCACCCTGCTGAAGATGATCCCCCTGCCGAAAAAGATGTCGAAAACGCCGGATCAGGTGGAAGAATTTAATGTTTACAGCTACCTCAAACAGCTCATCGACGGCAACGATGTCAGTGTGCTGCTGCGGGTGGCGGACGAAGTCGTGTCTGTGATGGACACGCTGCACTTTTATGTGCCCACCATCGATCAGGTGGCGACCGGTATGCGGCTGTCACTGGATCTGATCCGCAAATATCTGCCGGAAGGCGCGCTGAGCCGCATCTATCTGGATGAGCAGCCGGTAGACTCCGGCAATTATGTGGCCGGTGCGGTCGCACTGGAGAGCGGGGACGTGAACACGGCGGGCTTTGCCATGTTCAAGATCAAGCAAAAGTCTGACAGCGTGCGGATGTACTGGGCACAGCAGGCAGATACGGCAATGAGCGTGGACGCTGCAAAGAGCTTCAATGCCGCGGCAGTGCTGGAAGCGGACGGTCAGGTGGTGCCTGCTGCAAAGATCCGCTACACCTACAAAAAGAACGGCTCGACCCGCAGCACAGACACCCTGCCCGCAGAGCCTGGCACCTATGTGCAGACGGCTGAGGCGGCCGGGAACTACTCCTGCAGCAGGATCAGCCGCAACATCACCGTGTACTGAGATAAGCCAGAAAAAACAGCCTGTGCAGTTTTGAGCTGCACAGGCTGTTTTGGTATGTTCGTTCGACCCGTAAAAGCATCAGAACCCGCGGAACCGGAAGCCCCAGCCGCCGCAGCAGCAGTTGCACAGCAGGTTGAGCAGGATCATGCTCCAGCACCACTGCATCAGGCCGCCGCCGGGGCGGGAGTAGGTGGTCTGAGCCGTGCGGTAGGTCTGGCCGGGGTTCTGCATCCGGCGCAGATGCATCTGATATTCGGTGTTGCCCGGGTCCAGCTGTACGGCACGGCGGGCATCCTGCAGGGCGTCGATGCGGTTGCCAAGACCCTGATGGGCGAGGGAAGAGAGATAGTACCACCGGGCATTGCGGGCGGTCATGCCGTCCAGCACGCGGCGGGCTTCCGCATAGCGGCCATTGGCCACAAAGTTGCGTGCGGCCTGCATCTCCGGGCTGTCGGAGCCGGAGTAGCTGGCACCCTGCTGACCATAGCCCTGCTGGTAGCCGCCGAAGCCAAAGCCGAACCCGAAGGGGTCGAATCCGTCAAATCCATCAAAGCCGCCAAAGCCGGTATTGTAGCCATTCTGGTAGCTCTGCTGCTGGCTGTAACCCTGTTGATAGCCGCCATAGGGACTGCCCCCCGTCTGGGAGCCAGTCTCCCCTTTGGTGATGGCGTCGTAAGCCGCCTGCACCTCTTTGAAGTGCTCCTCGGCAGTGGGGTCGTTTGGATTCAGGTCGGGATGCCACCGCTTGCACTTGGCGCGGTATGCTTTCTTGATCTCGTCGTCGCTTGCGCCGCGCTGAATGCCCAGCACCTCATAGGGATCTCTCATGGATATACTTCCTCACGTCTCATTTCGCGCGGCCGCACTGCCGCACAATATTTATAGTCTACCGTATTGCCGTGCAAAAATCAAGCAAAACCGCTCAGATGCCACGCCTGCGTGCATCTTTTGCGGTCTTGCAGTTGTATTTGAGCCATACGCCGGAGTACAGGATGTTCCGCAGCAGGTCGGCGTCCTCTACGCAGGGCAGGCGCTCAAAGCTCCGGGCACACTGTGCCAGCAGCAGCTCGAAGATCTCTTTCATCTCCTCCTCGTAGCCGGGGTGGGTGCTCAGAGTCTTGAGCGGGTTGTAGGCACCCCTGCGTTGATCACGCCCGAGGTCATCATAAGCGTCCAGCAGATAGATGAACTTGCCCAGATGAAAACCGATGTTCCGCAGCTCCGGCGACCAGCGATCCTGCCGGTAGTCAAACAGCTCGGCCATCAGCCTGCCAAAACAGCCGGATACGGCGTCAAGATCTTCGCTCCCGGCGGCCTCATAGTCTGCCAGCTCGTCGAGGCAGGAGCGGATCGCACCGCACTGGCGCGGCCAGCGAGTCTCGGCGGCCTGCTTGCAGCCGGTGAGCAGCTTTTCATAGCCAAGACCCGGCAGGCTGCGGTCATCCCTCCACTTGTCCTCAGCGTTGTAATAGTGCAGCGCTACGCTCAGGTCAGCACAGTAATCGGTGGGGGAATCCGCCCGCCAGTCCACTCCGCCAAAAGGGTGCACCGGGCAGCGGCCATGCCCGCTGGAGGCACGGGTCTCACCCTCATACAGGCTGCACAGCAGCAGATCGAGAAAGGTCAGATCATAACTCAATGTGAACCGCCCCCGCAGCCCGTGCAGCGCGTCGATGCGGCGGCACAGCCCGCAGTAGGCGGTACGGTAGCGCTTTTGCGCTTCTTCTGAAAGCCCGGCCTGATCCGGGATCACATACCCGAACATGGCTCAGCTCTTTTTGATGAACTGGGTGCCGCAGCGGGGGCAGGAGATCTGGATGCGTCCGCGTCCGCGGGGCACACGCAGCTTCTGACGGCACTTGGGGCAGCGGTAGTAGTGGTAGAGCCTGCGGTTCGCCCACTGATCCTTCAGCCCCTGAAACTTGCGGTCGATGCGATCCTTGACCGCATAGTACCGATAGTTCTCCTCGGTGCGCTTGGAGATGTTGCGGCTCAGAGAGCGGTAATAGCACAGCACCAGCAGCACCACGCCCACCCATGTGAACAGGGAGATGCGGGTCAGCAGCGAGATGAGCAGCATCACGATGGATGCGATGCTCAGAAACTGGTTCAGGCCATCGGTCCCGTAGCGGCCGATCATAAACTGACGGATTTTCTCTTTCATAAGTCCTGCGTCCTTTTTCGATCAGAAGTTTCAAGCGGGCGTCTCAGACCCGCGTTTTTTCATGATTCCAGAATACCAGTCAACCATGATAAAATTTTGAACAGAGTGCAAATCTATCATGAAGGGACGAAAATTAAGCGTCGTTTTTGCAGGCAGATACGGGGACAGCCCGTGCCGGAGGCGTGCAATGCGAGAAAGGCCTGCGTCATGTATTCCGGCAGCGCACGGTGACTGCAGCTTCGGCATCCAGTGCGCCCTCCATGCGGCAGTGCAGCACAGCACGACCGGCTCTGCCGGTGGTGGCAAGATAGGTGCCTGCCATGCCGCCCCGCAGAGGTACGACACTGGGGCCAAGGATCTGCAGCGGCCCTTCCACGCTCAGCTGCACGGCCTCGCCGCAGTAGGGCAGCAGGTTCCCGTTCTGGTCGATGGCACGCAGGCTGACAGCGGCGCAGTCCCACGCGGGGCCGTCGGTGAGGATGGGGTTGTGCACGGTGCACTCCAGCCGGATGCTCTGCACCGGCTCCCGCACCACGGTGCGCACAGCCCGCCCGCGCCACACGGCCTCAAACCGGTAGACCGGGGCAGCCTCGCCCAGTACGCCGACATACTTGTAGTACATCCGCACGATATCGTTCCAGCCCAGCCGCAGCGAGAGCATCCGCGCCTTGGACAGGGGCGAAAGCTCCAGCGCGCCACGGCGCATATCGTTGAGGATCGCAGCAGCCATCTGAGAGGCAGCCGGATCCATGCCCTCGTACTTTTCCAGCAGAGAACCCACGAAATCGCTGATCTCGATAGGCGGGTGAGGCAGGGCTGCAAAACGACCCCGGCGGTCAGGGGAAAACTCGGCGATAAAATCGTTGTCGCGGTAGAGACGCACGCTCTCGGCGTTGGTAAACACCCAGCAGGCCGTGGGCACGCCGCCGGGCAGGTCGCCCAGCGCCATGGCAGAAGAAACCTCCAGCACGATGTCGGAAGGAGAGCGGGCAGTCTTCTGACTGGCGTAGACGGCCGCGGAGAGCTTGGGATTGCGGAACATATCCAGCACGCCGTGGTAGCAGATGCGGTCGCCGCTGCCAAATTCACGGCGGGTGTTGTAGTCTGCCATGCACCAGCCAAAGCTGCCGGCGACACCCTGCTGGGCGATGGAATCGTTGAGTACAGCCGCAAAGCGCAGCGCCTGCACCAGACGGTGCGCTTCGTCATCAAAAGGCTTGGTGGGAAACTGCTGCCCGCCGAACTCGCTGATGAGGTAGCCCTTGCGGGGATCCGGCGTTACCGCAGAGCGGCTCTCGCAGCCCGCGCCGCGCCCCCGGTAGGAGTAGTCGTTGTAGGCATAAACATCTTCCAGCAGCTGGCTTTTACGGAAGTTCCGCGCACCTGCCGTGGGGCGGGTCGGATCCAACCGGCGGATGGCTTCGTTGGTGCGCTTGTAGAAAGGCTCGTCATCGGCACTGCCGCTGATGCGCGCGCCCCACAGGAACACGCTGGGATGGTTGCGGCACTGGCACACCATCTCACGGCAGTTCTGCAGAGCCTGTGCCTTCCAGCTTTCGTCACCAATGTGCTGCCAGCCGGGCATCTCGATAAATACCAGCACGCCCAGCTCGTCACAGGCGTCCAGAAATGCCGGGCTCTGGGGGCAGTGGCTGGTGCGCACGGCGTTGCAGCCCAGATCTTTTTTCAGGATCTGGGCGTCCAGCCATTGCATACTGTCCGGCATGGCGTAGCCCTGATAGGCAAAGCTCTGATGCCGGTTCAGCCCCCGCAGCTCCACCCGCTGGCCGTTCAGGTACAGCCCGCCGGCCACGAACTGCACCGTGCGGAAACCAAAGCGGGTGCTTTTTTCATCCAGCACACGGTCGGGCAGGCCGCCGGTGCCGGGGCGGATGAGCCGCAGGGTCAGAGTGTAAAGGGTCGGGTGCTCAAGGCTCCACGGGTGCACACCGTTCAGCACACCGGTAATAGGCAGTGAAAGCACACCGTTGTAAACGGCTTTGCTGCCGGAGGGGCTGCGAAGCTCGGCCTGCAGGGTGCAGCCCACAGTCTCGCCCACGGTCGAGGTGTAGATACGGAAATCGCCCTCGGCCTTTGCCTCAATGAACACATCCCGCAGGTAGGCAGGCTCCTTGATGTCCAGAAAGACGGTGCGGTAGATGCCTCCGTAGGTCAGATGGTCGATCTGCCCGCCGAAAGGCGGAATGTTCAGATCCTCGCGGCTGTCGCAGCGCACGGCGACCACGTTTTTCTGCCCCAGATGCAGGGCGCAGGTCAGGTCTACCGTGAAGGCTGTGTAGCCGCAGGCATGATGGAACAGCCGCCGCCCATTGCAGAACACGGTGGCATCATGGGCAATCGCCCCGAAGGTGAGCAGCACGGTGCGGCCTTCCCACTCCTTTGGGGCAAAGAACTCCCGGCGGTAGCCGCACAGGCGCTGATATTCGTTCTCATTGCAGTAGTTGTAGGGCAGCACCTTGACGGTATGGGGAATGCGCACAGGCTCCAGCTCCAGCTCGCACTCCGGGCGCACCAGTGCCGGGTCGAACTGCGGGGTGAACAGCCAGCCTTCGTTCCAATCGTAGTGTTCCATAACAGGATCTCCGTCTCTTAAAGTCACTTTACATCTTATAGTACCACAAAGATGTGAACGAAAAAAGAAGCAGGGAGCGGATTTTGCCATAGAACGCAGGGATTTTCAGCCGGATGAGCATAAAAAACGGAAGAGTGCTGCCGCGTGTTTCATTTTCGCTGTATGGGCAGAACCGGCAGAGCGGAAAAAAGCTGCCTGCTCCGGCAGAATGTCTGCTTGACAAACAAAAAATCAGTATGGTATAATGATATCATACCCCCCCCCAACATATGCTCAAGTGCCCTTGGGCGGCCGTCACGGGGGATATGCATGAGAAAGAAAACGAATTTGATAAAGAGGGGGACGATAGATTCCATGAAAAAACGACTGATCAGCCTGTTTCTTGCATTTGACATGATCCTGAGCCTTTTCCCGATCTCTGCCTTTGCGGAAACTCCATCTGAACAGCCTGTCAAGGTGTACCACGTTCAAGATCTTCAAGGTCTTTTGATAGCAGTCCAGGCGATCAATCTGGATGGCGGCAATAATACCATCAGCCTGGAGGACGATATCACTTTGGAGAACGGGGAAGAGATCAACTTGACCCGCGGTGAAACGACCATTCTTGGCAACAACCATACGATCAGCGGCGGAGAGAACCAGACGCTTTGGGTGAGCGACAGCGCAGTGCTGAACCTTGGCAGACAGGACGGCACAGATAAGCTGACCTTTGAAGGAAATGATCAAAGCATCACGGCCGTCTCTGTGAGTGGTCAGGCAAAGCTGAATGTGTACGAAGGCGTCACGATTAAAGACTATCACGACAGCGGTGTGAAGGTGGGTGCAGGCGCGACATTCACAATGAGCGGAGGCACGATTCAAAACTGCAGTGCCAAGGATGGCGGCGGCGGCGTGGCAGTATGCGGCGAGAGAAATGGAAACATCCAGAAGGTGACCCCTGCAGGATTCACCATGTCTGGCGGCACCATCCGGGATTGCACTGCGACGGAGGAAGGCGGTGGTGTGGCGGCTGATTACGCGGAGGTTACCATATCCGGCGGCAGCATCGAAGACTGCTCTGCTGGTCAGGGCGGCGGCATCAATTTTGAAGATGGAACGCTTAGCATGTCCGGCGGCAGCATTGAAAACTGCTCTGCTGTTCAGGGCGGCGGCATCGCGCTCCTGAATACGGCAGCAGACCTGCACCTGACACTTACGGGTGGAAGCATTACGAATAACCGGGCGGACAATGGCAGCGGCGGCGGTATTTGTGTGATGTCTTTGGGAAATTTCAGCGCGGACGCGGTAAAAAATATGACCATTACCGGCAATTCTGCGTCAAGAGGAGGCGGCGTCTACGGGCTGATTCAATCCGTGGTGGTGGTGGATATGTCCGACGCTTCCAATATCCTGTGCAACAACACCGCGAAGGACGCAGGTGCAGATGTATGCATGGACTATGGTTCGCTCAAACTGCCGGACGCTGCATCGATGAACCGGAACCTTGGCACTACCGGCCACAAGATCGATGGCTGGTATATTGACGGCATGAAAGCGGATACGGCAGGCAACGAAGTGCCCCGCTACACCCCGAATGAGCATGGCGAAGCGCAGGATGTGACGGCTGCGGTTTCCGGCCCACTGGGGCTGGTGGCGAGCTACAAGAGGGTGCGGCATAACATCACGGTGACTGCCCCGGACTCTTCTTACGGCGCTGAGGCGAAAAATGCAGAGGGCAGCAAAGCAGAGTCCGCCCTTGAGGGCGAGCATATTCATCTGAGCTATGACGACACTGCGCTGAAGGGAAATGAGACCTTTGAAAAGTGGATTGCCAAGGATGCAAACGGGAATCCGGTGGAAATAAAACAAGACGCAGCCGGATCTTACTTTGTGATGCCGGAAAGTGATGTGACCGTTGTGCTCAGCATCCGCTCGGCAGACGTGGAACCGGGTGTGCCGGTGGAACCTTCCGAGGATTCTGGTGCGGCGGGCAGCATCATAGCGGGAGCGGTAATTTGTGCAGCGGGCTATTATGTTGGCACTGAGCTGTATCTGGAAACGGTCTTCGGCGATGTGCCCGCAAACCGTCAGGCACTGGCGTCTGCCTTATGGGAAAAAGCAGGCAGGCCTGAGCCGGAAAGCACGGCTCTTTACACCGATGTGGACGCACAGAATGCAGACGCGCAGAAGGCAGACCGGTGGTGCGTGGAGCAGAGGCTGATCCCGGACAGGGGCGAAGATACCTTCAGACCTGCCGGATGGGTCACCCATACCGAGTGCATCATAAGCTGGAAAAAGCTGGAGAAAATGCTGAAGAGCGCTGTTGAATAAAACGAAAGGGAACCGCTGCACGGCTTGCGATGCAGCGGCTCCCTTTTATCAGTTTACCGGATAAAATTGGTCATGGGGCGTTTGGGGTTCTGCGGATGGTCAAAGCCTGCAGCCTTGCCGGCTTCGATGCAGTGCAGCATCCATGCCATGTTGCGGCCCAGCTCCTGCATCACGGCGCAGCCTTCGGCGTCCTGCAGCACCTGTTCGGCGCTGGAGCCGTGCACCATGGCCCAGTAAGAGCCGTTGACCAGCGGCATGTGGAAGAACTGGGGGTACTTGACCAGCTGGTCGAGGGTGGTGGTAGTGCCGGCACGGCGGGCAGAACAGCAGATGGCGGCAGGTTTGTAGGCCAGATACTGACCGCCGGCGTAGGCAAGGCGGTCCATGAAGCTGGTCATGTTGCCGGAGGCGGATGCGTAGTGCACCGGGCTGCCGAAAACAAAGCCGTCGGCGGTCTTGGCTTTCTCGATGGCTTCGTTGACTACGCCGCCGAACACGCAGCCCTCGCCGCTGCGGCAGCCGCCGCAGCCGATGCAGCCGCCGACGGGCTTGCCGCCGACATGCAGGATCTCGGTGTCCACCCCGGCGTTGTTCAGCTCCCCTGCAATAAGCGAGAGGGCGGTGTAGGTGCATCCCTTTTCGTGAGGGCTGCCGTTGATGAGCAGAACTTTCATAAAAATACTCTCCTTTGGCCTGAAAATGCGCCGCAAAAGCCCGGCGCTGCTGAAAATATTGTAGCACAAACGATGGATCTGCGCAACGCGGGGCTCTTGACAAGAATATGCCCTTCGGCGATAATAAAGGATACAAAAAATATCGGTGCGGCCGGTGCGACCGGCTGACGAAGGAGGAACGAATATGCGCGTGATCGCAGGAGATGCCCGGGGCAGACGGCTGGAAGCTCTGCCCGGTACCGACGTGACCCGCCCCACCCTTTCGCAGGTAAAGGAGGCGATGTTCAGCATCGTACAGTTTGACCTGCCCGGAGCCCGGGTGCTGGATCTGTATGCCGGCAGCGGGCAGCTGGGCATCGAGGCTCTGAGCCGCGGCGCTGCGCGCTGCGTGTTCCTGGACGAAAACCGTGAAGCGGTGAACATCGTCCTGCGCAACTGCAAGGCCTGCGGTGTGTTCGACCGCAGCCGCGTCAACATTGGCGAGGCGGCACGGTACCTTTCAGCCTGCCGTGAGCAGTTCGACATCGTGCTGCTGGATCCGCCGTTCCGCGGTGGTACGCTGGAAAAGATCCTCCCGGCGGTGGACAACTGCACCGCACCCGGCGGCATCGTGCTGTGCGAGAGCGAAACGGGCATCGTGCTGCCGGCGCAGGCGGGCGGGCTGACCCTGCAAAAGCAGTATAAATACGGCAAGGTGCTGCTGTGGAAGTATACGAAGCCCATGCAGGCGGCAGAGGAGGAACAGGAGGAAGCATTATGAATATCAATGAGCTTTTGGACACCATCGAGGATGCTCTGGAGGAGGGTGCCAATGTGCCCCTTTCCGGCGGCAAGAAGATCGTGAATGCAGAGCAGATCCGGGATTATCTGGATGAGATCCGCGAAAATCTGCCCGGAGAGCTGCGTCAGGCACAGCAGATCGTGAACGACCGCGCTCAGATCGTGGATATGGCCAACGCACAGGCGCAGGCCATCGTAAAAAAGGCAGAGGAGCGCGCCCGTATTCTGGTGAGCGATGCGGAGATCGTCAAGGCTGCGCAGCAGCGCGCTGGTGAGATCACCTCTGCTGCACAGAGCGAGGCGCGCACCCTGCGCCAGACGGTGACCGACTACTGCGACAATATGCTCAGGAATACCGAGGAAACGATGGCAGAAAATGCCGCACAGGTCAAGAAGGTGCGGGCAAATCTGCGCCAGACTGCCAAGAAGAACAACTGAATGCAGGGCGATCCGCGGCTGCGGAACGCCGCATGGAGAGCGTCGGCACAGGGCTTCTGAGCGGGAAGCAGCTCTGTGCAGGCCGGAAAAAAGAGGAGCTTTGCTCCGATAAGCTCACACACAAATTACACATCCGTCGAATGAAACGTCTCTGCGGGCAAAAACAACGGCTCGCAGGGACTTTTTTTGTTGATTTTTGCTATAAAAACAGGAAGAGAAACTCTTGAAATCAAGGAAGTGATTTGCTACAATAAATGTGTATCAGTGGGTCAAAGTGGGTAAAAGTAGACTCCGCACCCTGAAAACCCTTCAGAAAGGGGGCAGACAGATGTTTTTTGGCAGATATGACTATACCATCGATGCCAAGGGGCGTCTGAACTTCCCCGCAAAATTCAGGGACGCCATGGGCGAGAGCTTTGTGGTGCTGGAATGGGTGGATGGCTGCCTGTTCGCACTGCCCATGAGCGAAGTGGACAAGCTGGCAGACAAGCTGGACAGCGATGAGCTGATGGACAGCTGGGCTGTGACCGGCGACCTGTTCAGCACAGCGTGCGAGGTGGTGCCGGACAAGCAGGGGCGGATCCTGCTGCCTGCCGAGCTGCGGGAGTATGCCGGCCTTACCAGAGACGTGACGATCATCGGCAACCGCAACCACGCCGAGATCTGGGCAACGGATGCATGGAATGCCCGCCGCGCGGCCATTACCAACGAGCAGCGCGCCGAACGGCTGCGGAAGCTGCACCTTTGATACAGGATGCTTTTTGAAATTCAGGAAAGGAGGTCGTGCCAATGGACATCGAACAACAGGCGGCCTTTGACCCGGCCTCGTTTGAGCATATCCCGGTTTTGCTGAACGAGTGTCTGGAAGGGCTGCGGATCGATCCTGCGGGCACTTACCTTGACGGCACCGCAGGCGGTGCGGGTCACTCCCGCCAGATCGCACTGCGGTTGGATGGGGAAAAGGGCGGACGGCTGATCTCGCTGGATCAGGATCCGGATGCCGTGCAGACCGCACGGGCACGGCTGGCGGGGCTGCCTGCCACGGTGGTGCAGATCAATTTCCGCTATGCAGGACAGGCGCTTGAGCAGCTGGGCATCGATCAGATCAACGGTGCGCTGCTGGATCTGGGCGTCTCCAGCCACCAGCTGGACGACGCGGCGCGGGGTTTTTCCTACCGCGCAGACGCGCCGCTGGATATGCGGATGAGCCAGCAGGGCGAGACCGCTGCTGATCTGGTGAATACCGAGAGCCGGGAAGAACTGGCACGCATCCTGCGGGACTACGGCGAAGAACCCTTTGCCTGGCAGATCGCGGGAAAGATCGTGGAAGCCCGGGAGCAGGCTCCCATCGAGACCACCCTGCAGCTGGCTGATATCGTGGCCAGTGCCATGCCCCCTGCAGAACGCCGGAAAAACAAGAATCCGTCCCGCCGCACCTTTCAGGCACTGCGCATTGCGGTCAACCACGAGCTGGATGCACTGGAAGAGGGGCTGGATACCATTTTCGATCATCTTGCGCCGGGAGGCCGGCTGTGCGTGATCACCTTCCATTCGCTGGAGGACAGGCTGGTCAAAAACAAGTTCCGCCGCTGGGCAACAGCCTGCACCTGTCCGCCGGAGTTTCCGGTGTGCGTGTGCGGCGGCAGGGCAAAGGCAAAGCTGATTACCCGCAAGCCCATCGAGGCAGACAGCCGCGAGCTGGAAGAAAACCGCCGCAGCCGGTCTGCCCATCTGAGAGTTTTGGAAAAATGCTGAATTGCTGAGCGATACGCCGGCATTGTGTGAGGAGGAGAGCGGCCATGGGTCAGGAAGCATACGATTATAATGCAGTACGACGCAGAAAAGCCCCGCAGACGGAGCGCAAGGCGAACCTTCGGGTAGAAAAGGGCGGCAAGCGCCGCCTGAATCCGATGCGGGCAGCCATCCGCAACGCGGTGCATCTGGTGGAAGCGGCACTGCTGGTGGGCTTTGCCATCAGCCTGCTGTGGAGCGAGTCGCAGCTGGTGGAACTGAATTCAAAGATCCAGAAGGCAAAGACTTCGCTTCTCAGCGAGCAGAGCCAGTATACGTATTATACCAGTACGCTGAACAGCCAGACCAACATCACCAGTGTGGAAGAAGCCGCCAGCCGTCTGGGGCTGATGAAGATCGACCAGAGCCAGATCACTTATATCCGTCTGGGCGAGAGCGACTCGCTGGAGCGCACCCAGTCCGCTGTACGGCAGTGGACCGATTTCATCTACAATGGTGCTGTGAACATCCTCGGCACCATCCAATAAACCAGAACATGAGAAAGCGTGCGGCAGCGCACGCTTTTTCGGTTTTCAGCCCCTTTGCCTGCAGGCAGGGCAGATTTGAATCAGACAGAAAGCGGCAGCCCTGACGGCTGCCGCAGGAGAATACGATGCAAGAACCTTCACCCAAAAATAAAAAAGAGCGCGGCTACCGTGTCCGGCCGGCCTCGCTCCGCGACCGGCTGGAGCCCCGCGTGCGCAAACTGTGCAGCGCGGCTGCGGCTTTGGTGGTGCTGCTGGCTGCGGCCATCGTCATCCACAGCCTGTACGACATCCAGATCCTCAACGGCGACACGTACCGTCAGGAGGCTGCACAGCAGCAGATGTCGGATGTCACCATCAAAGCCACCCGCGGCGAGATCTATGATGCTTCCGGTGTTACACTGGCTTCTACCAGCTTGGTATGGGACATCTGGGCAGACCCTCATTACAGCACAGCACTGTTTGATTCCACCGGCAAGGGGGATGACGAAGTGCGCACGCCGTCCATCGCCATCTGCGAAGAGGTCAGCCGGGAGCTGGCGCGCATCCTGCTCTCCAGCGACGGCAAGGATCTGGACGCGGTGGATCCCTCGTCGGAGACCTACCAGAAGCAGTATCAGCGCATCTACGAAGCGCTCACCAGCCCGACCGAGAAATATGCCGTCCTTGCAAGCAAGGTGAACAACGCCGTAAAACTGGCCGTGGAAGAGTATGTTGCCGCCTTCAATAAGGCGCATAAGAAGCCGGACGACGGCTCCCGCAAGGGGCGTATCTCGGTATCTGCATCCCGGAACTTCCGGCGTGACTACCCCTACGGTGCGTTTGCGGCATCGGTGCTGGGCTTTACGGACGGTGAGGGCGCAGGTGCCTACGGTCTGGAAAAATCCTATCAATCCACGCTGGCCGGTGTGGACGGCCGCACCATCACCCTGACAAACGCGGCGGGCAATGCCGTTGCAGACCAGAATGCTGCCACCTTTTCCGCGAAGGACGGGTCTAATCTGGTGCTGTCGCTGGATGTGAACATTCAGGAGATCGTGGAGCGGTATCTGAACGAGGCCATTGCGGCCAATACGGTCGAGAACCGCGGAAGCGCCATCGTGATGAACGTCAAGACCGGCGCGATCCTTGCAATGGCATCCAAGCCGGACTTTGACCCCAACAACCCGCTGGATTACAGCGCGAATCTGGCTTATCTCAGTGAGCAGGTGCAGGCCGAGCCGGAGCTGTATACCGTTTATAAGAAAGACGAGAACGGTGATTACCTGCTGGACGAGAACGGCCAGAAGATCCCGGACGAGGATCCGGACTACACCGGTACCTACCGTGATATCCAGTGGAAGAACAAAAACATTACGGAGCTGTACTACCCGGGAAGCGTGTTCAAGGTCATCACCTCCGCCATGGGCGTCGACTCGGGGCTTGCCAACATCAACACCACCTTTACCTGTTCCGGTGCCTATGGCGTGGCGAAAGAGACTTATCACTGCGCAGGCCACAAGGCACACGGCACCATTACACTGGCCGAAGCACTGCGCCAGAGCTGCAACCTCTACTACATTCAGCTGGGTCAGCGCATTGGAGCGCAGACCTTTTACGACTACTTCGACGCGTTCGGCTTTACCGAACGCACGGGTGTGGATCTGCCCAATGAGACCGGCATGATGAAGTATTACAAGGCAGAGCAGCTGGGCGAGGTGCAGCTGGCCTCCTCGGCATTCGGTCAGGCAATGGCCATCACCCCGCTGCAGATGTGCACCGCAGTGGCCGCAGCTGTCAACGGCGGCTATCTGGTCACCCCCCACGTGGTGGATAAGATTACGGATTCCAACGGCAATGTGATCGAGGAGATCGGCGCGAACATCCGCCGTCAGGTGGTCAGTGAGAGCACCAGCAGCGTGATCCGCCAGATCATGGAATACGAGGTGGGCAACGGCACCGGCGGCGGCAAGTACGCTTATGTATCCGGCTACCGCATCGGCGGTAAGTCCGGCACTTCCGAACAGCTGAACATGCACCGCCGTGCCGACGGCGATTACAAGAAGGTGGCGTCCTTCGCCGCTGTTCTGCCCGCCGACGATCCGGAAATCATCGTCTATGTGATGCTGGACGACCCCAACAATGCCCGCACCGACTACTCGTCCCTGCTGGCAGCGCCGGTTGTGGGCAACATCATCAGCGAGGTGGCACCTTATCTGGGGATCGCCACGGACGGTGAAGACCGCAGTCAGACAGTCGTCACCGTGCCGAACCTTGTGGGCACCGAGTGGAGCAATGCGCAGGTGCAGCTGAACATCAAGGGGCTGAAGCATCATCTGATGGAAAGCGAATCGGATCAAACAGCGGCAGCCGTTACCTGCCAGTATCCTCATGCAGGGGCAAAGGTGGCATACGGTACGACGGTCTACCTTTATACGGATACGTATGAGGGCAGCCAGACCGAAGTGCCGGATGTGACCGGAAAGAGCGCAGATTTTGCCCGTCAGATGCTTTCGGCAGCAGGGCTGAACTGCGTGGTAGAAGGCAGCGCGGACGGAACCGTGCAGACGCAGAGTGCCGATGCCGGTTCCAGCGTCCAGCGCGGAACGATCGTGACCATTACCTGCGGGTAAAAAGAGATCGACGTGCTCGCCCTCTCAGGCAATGCCGTGGGCATTGCCTGAGAGGATTTTACAAGATCAAACGAGAGGGGAAAGGATCAATGGAAAAAATTTCTGCAAGCAGGCTTCTGGCCGGGCTGGTGCCCGAAGGCTTCCTGACCAGTGACCCGGAGGTGGAGCTTGTGACCACTGACAGCCGCGAGGTACGTCCGGGCTGCATCTTCGTAGCATTCCCGGGCGAAAAATTCGATGGGCACGATTTTGCAGCAAAAGCACTGCAGGATGGTGCGGCATACGTGGTGGTCAACCACCCGGTGGAGGGCGTTCCGGCAGAAAATGCAGTTCTCTGCCCGGACAGCTATCACGCCATGATGGTGATGGGGGCAAACTACCGCAGCCAGTATCACCCCAAGATGGTAGGCGTCACCGGCAGCGTGGGCAAGACCACCACGAAGCAGATGACCTACGCAGCGCTTGCCGGGTTCGGTGAGACCATCAAGACTGAGGGCAACCAGAACAACGAGCTGGGTATGCCCCGCACCCTGATGCGCATCGACAGCAAAACGGAGTATGCCGTCATTGAGATGGGCATGAGCCATGCGGGCGAGATCGACCGTCTGGCACGGGCAGCCCGCCCGGATGTGGGCATCATTACCTGCATCGGGGTGTCCCATATTGGCAATCTGGGCAGTCAGGAAAATATCTGCAAGGCAAAGCTGGAGATCTGCGCCGGTCTGCCGGAGGGCGCCCCGCTGGTGTTGAACTACGACGATCCCTTCCTGCGCAAGGCCAAGCTGCCGGAGCATGTAAAGCCGGTGTGGTTCAGCCTCGTGGATGAGAACGCGGATGTGTGCGCACTGTCCATCCGGCAGGAAACGGATGGCATGAGCTTTGTGCTGGAAGATCAGGAAGAGGGCACTTTTGTGGTCAAGATCCCTGCGATGGGACGACATAATGTTGCAAATGCGCTGGCCGCATATTGCGCCGCCACCCGGCTTGGCTGCGACGCCCGCGGCGTGATCAAGGGTCTGTCGGACTTTGAACAGACCGGACGCCGCCAGAAGGTCGTGCACAGCAAGGGCGTGACTGTGATCGAGGACTGCTACAATGCAAACCCCGACAGCATGAAGGCAGCGCTGGCCATGTTCAAGGAGTTTCCCTGCAAGCGCCGCTTTGCCCTGCTGGGCGATATGCTGGAGCTGGGCGGCCTGAGCCGCGAAGCACATGAGGAACTGGGACGTCTGGCAGCCGAGAGCGACCTGAATTGCCTTGTTACCTATGGAGAACAGGCCATGCGTACGGCGGTCGTGGCAGCAGCCAAAGGCGTCAAGACCATTCATGTGGACAGCTACCGCGAAGCAGCAGATGTGCTGCTGAAGCGTGTGGAGCCGGGCGACGCACTTTTGGTAAAAGCCAGCCGCGGCATGGCGCTGGAAAAGGTGCTGGAGCTTTTCTATGCAGAGCAGAAGGATGCTGAGGAATAACGCCCCGGCGTGAGTTTGGAGACTGAAAAATGATTCGTTTCGCCTTGATCGCGGCGTCGGTGCTGGGTTTTGCACTGACTGCGGCGCTCGGCAATCTGATGGTGCCGCTGCTGCGGGAGCTGGAGCGCTCGGCGCGGAAAAAAGAGGAAGAAGCATCTGCTTCGGAAGACCCAGTGCCCACAATGGGCGGCCTATGCCTGATGACGGGCACTCTGGCCGCAGCAGGCATGGGCTGGGTGGCGGCCTGCGTTGCGCAGCCGCAGCTGCTGGGCGGAGAAGACCGGATGATGTCCCGGCTGCTCATCGGGCTGACCGGTTCACTGCTTTTTGGAGCGGTAGGGCTGGCCGATGACCTTGCACGGCTGCGCAGCCGCTCGCCTCTTGGGCTGCGGCGGGGCAGCCGCCTTGCGCTGGAAGCCGCTGCAGCCGCCATGGTGCTGGTGCTTCTGGCACGAAGCGGCTGTCTGCCGGAAGGGCTGCTCCTGCCGGGCGGGGGCTATGTGAGCTTTGCCGCCGCGCCCCTTGTGCACGGGGTCGTGCTGGTGGCGCTGGCAGAGTGCGGGCGTACAGCGGACGGTGCCGACGGCGCGGCTTGCGGGGCTTCCTTTGCGGCCATGCTGGGGCTGATGCTGCTGGAAACGCAGCTGGGGTGGTTCCCGCTGGCGGTTCTCCCAGCAGCGCTGGCCGGTGCGCTGATGGCTTTTCTGCTGTGGAATTTCCCGCCGGCAAGGCTGCGCACCGGAGCCTGCGGCTGTCTGTTTCTGGCCGGGGCGGTGGGCTGCATCCCGCTGAGCATCGGCTATGGGGAGCTGACGATCCCGCTGGCGCTGCCTTTCTGGGCAGAAGGCGGCATGGTGCTGCTGCAGATCCTTTCGTACCGGCTTGCCGGGAAGGCACTGTTCAGCACAGCACCGCTGCACCGCTGGCTGGAAAAGCGCGGCGTGAGCGCGGTGAACATATTTTATATCATGTGCATCCTGGGGGTGTGCGGGCTGCTGCCCGCACTGCGCTATGTGCGCTGACAGGATGCTTTGGAAAAGAGGGATGGAGGGCAGATGGCTACCAGACATAAAAAAAGAAGAATGATCCCCCCGATGTTCCAGAAAGACCCGGGGCCGTGGTCGCAGCTGCTGATCGAATGGCTGGCAACGCTGGGCGTCATCATCGTGTTCGGGCTGGTGATGCTGTACAGCGCCAGCTATACCACCGGCTACCTGCGCATGGGCAGCAGCCTGCATTACATCAGGCAGCAGCTGATCTGTGCTGCAGCCGGCGTGATCCTGATGATGGCGTTCAGTTTTATCGATCACCGCTTCCTGCGCTGGGCAGCAAAGCCCGGCTACTGGATCGTGGCGGTCTTGCTGGTCATTACGAGGTTTATGCCGGCGCTCAATGGCTGCCACCGCTGGATCCGGCTGTTCGGTGTGACGCTGCAGACGTCCGAACTGGCAAAATTCGAGCTGATCCTGCTGTGCTCCGGCATTGCGGCAAGGGCTGAGCGCCCGGAACTGAAAAAAGGCCAGCGCCTGACGACGAAGGATTGGTTCCGTATCCGGTTCCGTCAGCAGCTGCTGTACCCGGTGCTGCCGATCATACCGGTGGCGTTTCTGCTGATCATCGAGCCGCATATGTCGGCCATCATCCTGACGACGGCAATCATCGGCAGCATCCTGCTGCTCACCGGCTGCGGCGGTATTTTTCCGTGGGCGTGCATCGGCATTGCTGTGGTTGCGGCAAAACCGCTGCTGTATCTGGCCAAGGCTGTTGTGCAGACGTTCGGCACCGAGTACATGCAGGGCCGTATGGACAGCTGGCTGGGCCACGCAGAAATGAAGGACCAGACCCTGCAGAGCCTGTATGCCATCGGCTCCGGCGGGCTGACCGGCCGCGGCCTTGGCAACAGCGTGGAAAAGCAGCTCTGGCTGCCCGAGAGCAACAACGACTTTATCTTCAGTGTGGTGTGTGAGGAGCTGGGCTTCATCGGTGCGCTGCTCATCATCGTGCTGTTCGTGGTATTTATCCTGCAGGGGCTGAAGATCGCCTATCAGGCCGAGAACCTGTACTGCACCATGGTGGGCATCGGCATTATGGCGCAGATCGCATGGCAGGTATTCTGCAACATTGCAGTCGTCACCAACACCATCCCCAACACCGGCATCAGCCTGCCGTTTTTCTCGTCCGGCGGCACCAGTCTGCTGCTGCTGATGATGGAGATGGGTGTCATGGTCAATATCGGGCGAAATGGTGAGCGTGCGGCACAGCAGCGGGAGCAGCGGCGTGCCGAACGGGAAGCCGCCTATGCCGCGCAGGACGCGGAACGAGCCGGCAAGACCATTGATCTGGATGCTGCCCGCCGCGCACGCGGTGAGGGATAAAGGCTGAATCGTGCAGTGCATAAAAAGGCATGATCCGTAGAGAAGAATACCGGCCTTGCCTTCTCCGCCACCGCTTGCGCGAAGCGGCCTGAGAGGGCGAGGATGCTGACAAGATAAGGAGGAATCATTATGCTGCGAGTTCTGATCGCCGCCGGCGGTACTGCCGGCCACATCAACCCGGCTCTCGCCATTGCGGGAGCCATCAAAAAGGCAGATCCTGCTGCCGAGATCCACTTTGCCGGTCGTAAGGAGGGCATGGAGTACCGTCTGGTCACGCAGGCGGGCTACCCCTTCCACCACATCGAGATCACCGGGTTCCAGCGCAGGATCTCGCTCAACAATATCAAGCGCAACATTGTAACGCTGTGGAATCTGGCACTCTCCGGCCCCAAGGCAAAGGCGATCATGAAGGAGGTCAAGCCGGATCTTGTCATCGGCTGCGGCGGTTATGTGTCCGGCCCGGTGGTGCGCTGCGCCGCTAAGATGGGGATCCACACAGCCATCCATGAGCAGAACGCATTCCCCGGTGTCACCAACAAGCTGCTGGCTCCGGATGTGGATATCGTTTTTGCCGCTGTGCCTGCCGCAGTGGAAAAACTGGGCGCCCCCGGCAAGACCATCGTGGTGGGCAATCCGGTGCGTCCGGAGGTGTTCACACAGGCGGCAAACCGTGAGGCGATCCGTGCTGCGCTGGGTGCGGGCGACCGCACCGTGATCCTGTCGTTTGGCGGAAGCCTTGGCGCACGCCGGGTCAACGAGGTGGTGGCAGATCTGTGCGCATGGGAGCAGCATGAGCACAAACCTGTGCTGCATCTCCACGCTACCGGCCAGTACGGTGTGCAGCTGTTCAAGGATCTGGAAAAGCAGAAGAACTTTTCGGAGGGCAGCAGCCTTGTGGTGAAGGAATACATCAACAACATGCCGGAGCTGCTGGCGGCAGCAGATCTGGTCATCAGCCGTGCAGGTGCCCTGACGCTGGCTGAGCTGGAGGCTGTAGGCCGTGCCGCGGTGCTGATCCCCAGCCCCAATGTGGCGGAGAATCACCAGTATTTCAACGCGATGGAGCTGCAGAAGGCCGGGGCTGCTGTGGTCATTGAGGAAAAAGACCTGACCGGCGAAAAACTCATCGAGACGGTGTCCGGTATGCTGTCGCAGCCCGGCGGGCTGGCGGAGATGGGTAAAAATGCCCGCAGCCTGTCGGTGGACGATAGTCTGGATCGCATCACGGATGCCCTGATGAAGCTGGAAAAGAAAAACTGAGTAAAAAAGATCTGGAAAGGAGGTGCGCACCATGCAGCAGAACCGAGGAAACTCAGGCGGGCAGGGCAACAGCGGCTGCGGCTTCAACGGCGAGCCGCTGAGCTTTGCACCGGAGCGGTCTGCCAATGGAGCCGTCCGCCGTACCCGCACGGATAACAGCATCGAGTTTCCGGTCCAGACGCACACGACCCGGCAGGAGGGCGGAAGACAGCGCAGCCGGAGTGCGCAGAGCAGTACGGCGCGGCGTACCCGAACAGGACAGTCCGGGCAGGGCGCGGCCGGGGCGCGCAGGACGTCTCCCGGAACCCCGAAACGCCGGATAAAAGGAAACAAAAATGCAGCGGCACAGCCGCATGGCACAAACCGGCGGATGCGCCCGGCAGCTGCACAGCAAAGCCGCGACCCTGTCCGCCGCGAGAGACGCAAAAAACGAAAAATGACCCGTGCGGCGATCAAACGCCGCCGGATGATCCAGCGGCTGATCGCGCTGGGAACACTGGCCGCAGTCATTGCGGCAGGCATCTACCTGACCATGACCATGCTGTTCCGGATCGGAACCATCGAGGTACAGACAGCGGACGGCACAGCGGTGCAGGAGGTGGGCAGCTATTCCAGCGATCAGATCCTGCAGGCACTGGGAGTGCAGCTGGAAGAAAACATCTTCAGCTTTGACCCGGCTGCCAAAGAGACGGAGCTGGAAAAGCAGTTCCCGCTGCTGGAATCCATTCAGGTGGTGCGAAACTACCCCAACACAGTGGTGGTAAAAGCAACGGAAGCGGTGCCTGCCTACGCAATGCAGACCGGCAGCGGCTGGCTGACCCTCTCAAAGCAATTCAAGATCCTGGCCTGCGAATCGGCACAGCCGGAGGGGCTCAAGACTTTGTACGGCGGCGAACCGGCATCGGTGACGCCCGGCGATCAACTGTGCTTTGAGACACCGCAGACGGCGGACTCTGCAGCGTCGGGTGCTTCGAGCGGATCCGGGGCGGCATCGCAGCCGCAGGAGGACGGCCGGTTGAATGCACTTCAGGAGCTGCAGGCCAAGCTGGATGAGTACGGTCTGCTGGATGGTGTGACCCGCATCGAGTTCGAGGACACCGATCAGATGGCATTTCTGTATCAGGATCGGATCAGCGTGCTTCTGGGGACACTGAACGAGCTGGATTATAAGCTGGAAGGCGTAAAGACCGTTCTGACCAACGCCGACGGCATCGGCTCCACGGACACCGGCGGGCTGGATCTCAGCCATGTGCGTGCATCCGGCACGAACCGGCGGTTCTATCTGGCACAGGGCGAGCCGACACTGCCTTCGGGCTATGTTGTGCCGGAGGAGCCGGAAGCGCCTGCGGACAGCAGCCAGACAGACGGAGGTACGGCGGACGGAGAACCGGCAGCTTCGACCGGGGAGCCTGCGCAGGATACTCCAGCGCAGGATGCTCCGGCGCTGACAGACCCGGCGCGCATGACCGCCAACGAGGAAGAAAACCCGATGTGACCCAATATCAAACGATTTGAGGAGCGTGTGCAGCTATGAAACTGGAACAATTACTGGAAGGTGTGTCCTATACCCTCGTACAGGGCAGTGTAGACACCGAGATCTCGGATATCATCTATGACAGCCGCAAGGCAGCCCCGGGCATGCTGTTTGTGTGCATCGTGGGCACGCAGCGCGACAGCCACGAGTTTGCCGCCGACTGTGCGGCAAAGGGCGTCAGCGCACTGGTCGTTCAGCACGACATCGACCTGTCCGCCATGCCCGGTGTTACGGTGGTCAGGGTGGAGAACAGCCGCTATGCCATGGCGCTGATGAGCGCCAATCTGTTCGGCAACCCCTCTCGCCAGATGACCATGATCGGCGTTACCGGCACCAAGGGCAAGACGACGACCACCCACATGATCAAGAGCGTGCTGGAGGCCGCCGGACGCAAGGTGGGTATGATCGGTACCAACGGCGTCTACTACATGGGAAACCATAAGGACACCGCCAACACCACCCCTGAGAGCTACGAGCTGCAAAAGACCTTCCGGGAGTTTCTGGACGCAGGCTGCGACACGGCATTGATGGAAGTGTCCAGTCAGGGTCTGATGATGGATCGCGTGGCGGGTATCCACTACGACGTGGGCGTGTTTACCAACCTTTCGCCGGATCACATCGGCCCCGGCGAGCACAAGACGTTTGAGGAATACCGCAGCTGGAAAGGGCAGCTGTTCAAGCGCTGCGATGTAGGCGTGGTGAACATCGATGACGAAAACACCGATGCCCTGCTGGAAGGCCACACCTGCAAACTGGTCACCTATGGCCGCGATGAAAAGGCCGATTACCGTGAGACCGGCTACGAGCTGCTGCGCACCCATGATTTTCTGGGCGTGAAATTCCACGTGACCGGCAAGGATGAAATGGATGTGAAGGTGAATATGCCCGGTGAGTTCAGCGTGTATAACGCGCTGGCTGCACTGGCTGTGGGAAAGGTGCTGAACCTGCCGGATCAGGCCATCCACGACGGCCTTGGCAAGTGCGTGGTCAAAGGGCGTGTGGAGCTGGTGCCCATCAGTAAAAAATTCACTATCCTGCTGGACTATGCCCACAACGAGGTGTCCACCGAGAGTCTGCTGACCACCCTGCGCGCCTACGATCCACACCGTCTGGTGGTGGTGTTCGGCTGCGGCGGCAACCGCTCCAAGCTGCGCCGCTACGGCATGGGCGAGATCTGCGCAAAAATGGCCGATTTCTCCATCCTCACGGAGGACAACAACCGCTTTGAGAAGGTGGAAGATATCCTTGCCGATATCCGCGTGGGCATGAACAAGGGCAACCCGGACGCAAAGTTCGTCGAGATCCCCGACCGTCTGGACGCGCTGCACTATGCGGTGGATCATGCGCAGGAGGGCGATCTGATCGCCGTCATCGGCAAGGGCCATGAGACCTACCGTGACCGCGAGGGCGTCAAGACGCCGTTTCTCGAGCGGGAGCTGCTGGAGGAGTACGCTCAGCAGATCGGGCTGGAATAATTGAACATAAAAATAACGCCGTGTCATACGACACGGCGTTATTTTTTACAGGATGCGCACCCGGATCACGGCGGGGATGGCGCTGAGCTTTTCGGCTAGCTTCTTGTCCACAGCACCGGTAGCGTCCAGCATGGTGTAGGCCATATTCTTCTTGCTCTTGTTCACCATGTTTTCGATGTTCAGGCCGGCTTCCGTGGTCAGGGCGGTGATCTGGCTGATCATGCCGGGCTCGTTTTTGTGGATGATGCAGATGCGCTTGCCGCCGGCGCGGGGCTGGTTGACCTCCGGCATGTTCACCGAGTGGATGATGTTGCCGTTCTTCAGGTAGTCGCTCAGCTCCTTTGCAGCCATGACAGCGCAGTTGTCCTCGGCTTCCGGGGTGGAAGCGCCCAGATGCGGGGTGCACACGATGCCGGGCTTGCCCAGAATGGCCTCAGACGGGAAGTCGGTCATGTAGCCGGACACCTTGCCGGTCTCCATGGCTTCCAGCAGGGCTTCGGTGTTGACCAGTTCGCCGCGGGCGTAGTTCAGGATCTTCACGCCGTCCTTGCACAGGGCAAGGGTCTGGGCGTTGATGGTGTCCTTGGTGGTGGGCAGGTAGGGCACATGGATGGTGATGTAGTCGCACAGGGGCAGCATGTCGTTCAGGTTCACGCAGTGGTGTACCTGACTGCTCAGGTTCCATGCAGCGTCAATGGAGATGTAGGGGTCGTAGCCGTAGACCTCCATGCCCAGCTCAATGGCGCAGTTGGCCACGCGGGAGCCGATGGCACCCAGACCGATGACGCCCAGCGTCTTGCCCTTGATCTCGTTGCCCACGAACTGCTTCTTGCCCTTTTCCACGGTCTTTGCCATGGCGGGGTCACCGGTCAGACCCTGACACCACTGGGCGGCGGTCGCTACATTGCGGCTGCCTGCGATCAACATGCCGATCACCAGCTCAGCCACGGCGTTGGCGTTGGCACCGGGGGTGTTGAACACCACGATGCCCTGCTCACTGCAGCGCTCCAGCGGGATATTGTTCACGCCGGCACCGGCGCGGGCGATGGCCAGCAGGTTGTCGTTGAAGGTGGTATTCAGCATATCGGCGCTGCGGACGAGGATGCCGTCCGGGGCGTCGGTGTCCACGGCTACGTCAAACTGTTTGTTGTTCAGCTTTGCCAGCCCCACCGGGCTGATGGCGTTCAAAGTTTTGATGGTGTACATAATCCAGATTTCCCTTCTATTATACAGGAACCCTCTCAGTCACGGCTTGCGCCGTGCCAGCTCTCCCGAAGGGCGAGCTTAGAAAGCGGGTTCGATCAAGTTGTCCTTCTGATAAAAAGCTCCCCCCTCGGGGGAGCTGCCGAACGAAGTGAGGCTGAGAGGGTCTTATGCATTTTCTTTGCGGAACTTCTCCATGAAGTCCACCAGCTTATCCACGCCCTCGGCAGGCATGGCGTTGTAGATGGAAGCGCGCATACCGCCTACCAGACGGTGACCCTTCAGGTTCACGAAGCCTGCTTCTGCAGCTTCGGCGCAGAACTTCTTGTCCAGATCTGCATTGGGGCTGGTGAAGGTGACATTCATGGTGCTGCGGTAGCGGTGCTCCACAGGATTCGTGAAGAAGTCCTGACCGTCCAGATAGTCGTACAGCACCTTGGCCTTGGCTTCGTTGATCTTCTGCATGTTGGCAAGGCCGCCGATGTCGTTTTCCAGATACTTGAGCACCAGACCGGTCATATAGATGCACCAGCAGGGGGGCGTGTTGTACATGCTGTCCTTGCCCAGCAGGGTGGTGTAGTTCATCATGGTGGGCACATTGTCGGCGGCATGGCCCAGCAGGTCGTCGCGGACGATGGCAATGGCCATGCCGGCGGGGGCCACATTCTTCTGCACGCCGAAGTAGATGCAGCCGTACTTGGTCACATCCACCGGCTTGGAGAGGATCATGGAGCTCATGTCTGCCACCAGAGGCACACCCTCCACCTGCGGCACCTCCACGAACTGGGTGCCGAAGATGGTGTTGTTCTGGCAGATGTGGATGTAGCTGGCATCCTTATCATAGTTGATGGCATTCACGTCCGGGATGTAGGTGAAGTTTTTGTCCTTGCTGGAAGCAACGATGTTCACCTCGCCGAACTTGGCGGCTTCCTTGGCGGCAAGGTTCGAGAAGTTGCCGGTGACAAGGTAATCTGCCTTGCCGGTGGTCATGAAATTCAGCGGGACCATGGCGAACTGCTGGGTGGCACCGCCCTGAAAGAAACCGACCTTGTAGTTGTCGGGAATGTTCATTACCCGGCGCAGGGTGGCCTCGGTGTCCTTGATGATGGCGTCGAACCACTTGCTGCGGTGGCTCATCTCCATCACGCTCTGACCGCTGTCGCCGCACTCGAGCAGCTCTGCCTGTGCCTGCTTGAGCACCTTCTCGGGCAGCATGCTGGGGCCTGCGCTGAAGTTGTAAACTCGTGCCATAATGAACTCTCCCTTTCCTGTATCGCACAGCACCGCGGTTTTCTGCGGTGCGTTCTGTTGATTGCTGTAGCCGTAGTATACCGGTTTTTGGGGAATGAAAACAAGAGCATCTTTGCACAAAGATATGGCACAAAAGCCCTTGCGCAGGCACAAAGCATACAAATGTCCTTGATAGAAAAACAAAAACAAAGACAAGTGTAAAATATAGTCGAAAAAGCCTGATTCTATCGGCATTTCCGGCTCTTGCACTTTTGCAGAAAAACAGGTATAATAAAGAAACAAAGACAAATGTAAAAACAAAAAGATGCTGAAAGGAGGGAGAACAGCAGGATGTATGGCATCCCGGACAGCGTAAAGCCGCTTTCGGCGGCAGAGGAGCAGGTGATGCTGGCGGTGTGGGCCTGCCGTGTGCCCGCGACCCGGCGGGATATCGACGAAAAGCTGCGCGCAAAGGGCTGGGTTCCGGCGACCGTGCTCAACTTTCTTTACCGGCTGGAGGAGAAAGGCTGGGTGAAAAGCGGCAAGGACGGCAACCGAAATACCTATATGCCTGTTGTGACCCGGCGCGCATACAGTGTGTGGAGCATGCGCGAACGGCTGGATACCCTCTTTGGCGGCGACCTTGCGGCGGCGGTGCACGCGCTGGTGAGCGAGAGCGGCTGCGGCCAGAGCGAGCTGGAACAGGCCATGAAGGTGCTGGAGGAAAAGCATCTGGAAGCGGAAGAATATGATCTGTATGACCCTTATGGGTAAAAAGGAGAGCGGAAGATGGATTGCAAACTGCGTGCCAAAAACTGCGGCGGCTGCCCGATGCTGGGCATGGACTACGCCGCACAGCTGAAGCAGAAGGAAGAGACCGTGAAAAAGCTGCTGGGCAGATTCGGCCCGGTGGAGCACATCCGGGGCATGGAAACGCCGTACCATTACCGGAATAAGGTCATTTCCACCTTTACCACCGGATGGGGTGGAAAACTTACCTCCGGCATCTATGCGGCAAACAGCCATAAGGTGCTGCCGGTGGAGAGCTGCCTGCTGCAGGACGAAGTGCTGGACAAGACCATGCAGGTGGTGCGCACCGCAGCCAATGCCTGCCATTACCAGCCGTTCAATGAGGATAAGGGCACTGGCCTTCTGCGTCACTGCCTGCTGCGGCGGGGCGTCATGACCGGGCAGGTGATGGTCGTTCTGGTGACAGCGCAGGCGGTGCTGCCCGGCGCAAAAAATTTTGTCAGGACGCTGCTGGACGAAGCGAAAAAACAGGAGCTGACCATTACCACCATCGTGCAGAACGTGAACAGCCGCAGAACCAGCGTAGTGCTGGGCGAAGCGGAAAAGGTGCTGTACGGCAAGGGCTTCATTCTGGATATCCTCTGCGGCAAGACCTATGCCATCAGCCCACGCAGCTTTTACCAGATCAACCACACCCAGACCGAAGTGCTGTACGGCCTTGCGGTGGATGCTGCAAAGCTGACCGGCAAAGAGGTGGTGCTGGATGCCTACTGCGGCATCGGAACCATCGGCCTGACCGCCGCCGATCACGCGAAGCAGGTGGTGGGTGTGGAGCTGAACCGCGATGCCGTGCACGATGCCATTGGCAATGCAAAGCACAACGGCGTGAAGAACGCCCGCTTCTTTGCCGCCGATGCCACCCAGTGGATCGGCGAAGCTGCCGCTGCAGGCGAGCGGGCAGACGTGATCTTTATGGATCCGCCGCGGGAGGGCTCTACGCCGCAGTTTATCGAAAGCGTGGCTCGCATGGCTCCAAAACGCGTGGTGTACGTCAGCTGCAACCCGGTCACGCTGGCTCGGGATCTTGAGCTGCTGACCCGGAAGGGATACAAAGTGGAGAGCAGCACACCGGTGGATCTGTTCCCGAATACGGAGCATACAGAGGTCGTCTGCTCCATGATTCGGGCAAAAAGATAAAAGGCGCGAAAAATTCAGATTCCTTTATGACAGAATGCTTTTATGGAAAAAGAAAGGAATTGTATCATGAAAAAATTAAAAGTCACGATCAGCAAAGCAGGTAAGATTCGCAGTTTTGATTCGCTGCCGGAAAAAGAAAAGACAACGCAGTGCTTCAAGCGGATAAAAAAGGTGGAGTGCCCCTGCTGTGATGGCACAATGATACTTGAAAACGAGGTCTGGCTTTGTCAGAACTGCGCTTTCTGCATTACCCAGAAAGAAATGGTACAAGGCGACGCGACATTTTGGTTTTGCGATGAGTGCGCACGCTTCATGAATGTTCAGCCGGGCTTTACGGAGAAAACCGGAGCGTGGAAATGTATTGCATGCGGCTGGGTAAATGATGTCAGTGAGGAAAATATCATTGATTGAAAAGGAAAAACAAGGTGTCAGCTATGAAAGAGTTTGTTAATAAGGGCTTGGATTCTGTACAGGCGGCGGCAAAGAAATTCAGCAGTACCGCTGCACCTAAAGTAAAGCAAAATATAGAAGAAACCGCTCAAAAAACGAGTGCTACATTGTCTGCGGGGAAAACGGCGGTTTTGGACGCTGGTTCAAATGCTAAAGATGCACTCATGGAACAACTGGATGTCAATCATAACGGCAAAATAGATATTGAAGATATTATTATACTGGGCTTGAAAACACCGGGAGTTAAAATCGACCGAAGCAAATTTCTAAGGAATGAGTTCAAAATCCATTACGACGAGGAAGCTGTCAATAAGGCGATTGAAACAACGCCGCATTACGCTAGTATTCCTATAGAGGATATCAATAAAATTGCTGACGCAGTGATCCAGCATGAACGATATTTTGTGTCAGGAATTTCAGCAGCATTAGGAGCTCCGGGCGGCGTGACCATGATGGCAACTATTCCCGCCGATATTATTCAGTATTACGGTTATACTCTCAGGGCCGCGCAAGAATTGATGTATTTGTATGGTTTTCCAGAAATCGTGTCGGCTGATAATGAAGCCCAAATTGACACGCCCACAATGAACACTTTGATTGTTGCAATGGGAGTGATGTTTGGAGTTGCAGGAGCTAACAACGCAATCAAAGCGATGGCAAAGGCTCTGGGCATGGGTGTTGAAAAACAGTTGATGAAAAAGGCACTTACAAAAGGTGCGATTTATCCGATTGTAAAAAGCATTGCCAAATGGTTTGGCGTTAAAATGACAAAAGAAGTCTTTTCTGGATTCTTTAAGAAAGCAATTCCAGTTGCAGGTGGAATCATTGGCGGCGGCATTACGTATCTTTCCTTTAAGCCTTGCTGCGAAAGGCTCAAAAGCAGTTTAATGGATACCAAATTGTCTAATCCGTCTCATAAAGAAAGTAAAGAAGAAGCCGAAATCTTTGAGGCAATTGTCAAAGATGCTGATGAATAAATAAAACTTGAGTCTAGTGAAAATAACAACACGAATAAAAGGAGCATCTACCCATGAACGCGAATATCAATTATGATGAGATCCCGGATACCAGTGCCGTGCAGGAGGATCTGCTTGCGGCGCTGAGCAGCCAGCATGTGACCGTGCACACGAATGAGGAACCGGACTTCGACTATATGGAAAACGGGGATGTGGCCTTTGTGGTCAAGAACCCCCACAACGAAGAGGATCTGCTCATTGAACTGGGCGGCGAGTTCTCGGTGTTCTTCGGCCTGTGGCACGGGCAGTACAAGGCGGTGGAGTATGACTACGACCGCATGAAGAAGGACATTGCCGCGATTCTGGCGGGCAATGCCGGTGCGCTGAGCCTGTATGCCGACGGCAGATGGCAGGGCAGTGCGCTCTGCTTGGAGAAGGTGTCTGCCGATGCCGACATGGAAAAGCTGCTGGAACGCTGCTGGCAAAAGCAGGAGCCGAAGGAAAAACTGCTGGCACAGGGCGGCAGAGTGGAACTGCTCTACTGGGACCCGGCGGAAAATAAGAGCTTTATGATTCCAGCAAAGAACTGAACTATAACAAAAAGGACACACCACAACGGTGTGTCCTTTTTGTTATACGATATGAAGATTAGACCTTCTCGATGGTGATGCTCCAGTCGGCGGTCATGGCCTCGTCCGGCTCCAGCACCTCGTGCCGGCCTTCCTCGTTGACGCTGTTGGCCCAGCCGTTCCACGGCTCCATGCACACAAAGCTCTCAGCATCCTGCTGCCACAGCACGGCGTGGTCGAAGCTGTCGTCTGCATCCACAGTCACCTTGTGGCCGTTGCCGCTGTCGGTGAGGGTCATGGGGAACTGCACGCCGGTCAGCAGGCGCACAGAGTTGTCGGCACCTTCCTTGCGGGTGAGGGTGATCTTTTCCGGGGCAGCGGGCTGCTCGCCCTTGGCGCTCTCGGAGCAGGTGGCACAATGGATATCAAAGTCCACATTTTCCAGCTTGGAAGCCTTGAAGTAGGGGTGGAAGCCGAAGCTGAAGGGCATGTTGGTGTCGCCCTCGTTGATCACGGTCATGTTGATGGCGGCAGTGTTGCCCTCGAGGTTATAGTTCATCAGCACGGTGAAATCGAAGGGATAGAGGAACTTGGTCAGCGGGGTGGACTCCAAAATCAGGGTCACGCCGTCCGGGCCGACGCTTTCCACATCCCATGCGCACAGGTCGGCAAAGCCGTGGTTCTCCATGGGGTATGCCTTGCCGTCGAAGATATGCACGCCGTTATCGGGCAGGCCGCAGTTGGGGAACAGCACCGGCACGCCGAAGCGGGGGCGGTTGCACTCGGAAAAATTGGGGTGGCGGGTCCAGATGTACTCCTCGCCGTTCAGCGAGAAGCCGGTGATCATGCCGCCGCGCTCCGGGGTGATGACCAGCTCGGTCTTTGCCTCTGCATCGGTGATGACATACTGCTCGTAGCAGGCACCGTTTTCGGTGACGTAACGGGTTGTGATCTGATTCATAAAATATACCTCCTGTTTTAACCCTCTCAGTCTGTTCGCAAGCTCACAGCCAGCTCCCCCGAATGGGGAGCTTTTGCGCTTTATCTCAAGGTGATGCCGGAGAGGGCTCAGTCCTTCTGATGTTCTTTTCGTTTTTCAAAATAATAATCAATGCCATAGCGGATGAGATATTTTATGACCCTTGCAATAACGGCCACGATGGCGGCAAAAATGCCGCCGTAAAGCAGGAATGCATAGATCATCATACGGGTGGTCATAGCCATAAAAACACATCCTTTCTGTGGCTCACAGATGCACAAAAAGGCCGCAGGGCGGCGCAAACCGCTCAGCAGCCTTTATTTTTGTTACAGAACGACGCCGTCCTTGAAGATGGAGATCTCGCGGAAGCCGTGCTTTTCGGCCTTGGTCTGCTCACCGCTTGCAACGCGGATGACCAGATCCAGCAGATCCTTTGCGGCCTCGTCGATGGTCTTTTCGCCATCTGCGATCACGCCGGTGTTGAAGTCGATCCAGCCGGACTTCTTCTGAGCCAGCGGAGTGTTGGTGGAGATTTTCAGGGTGGGAGCCGGAGCCGAGAACGGAGTGCCGCGGCCGGTGGAGAACAGGATCAGATGTGCGCCTGCGGCGGTCATGGCCGTGGCAGAAACCAGATCGTTGCCGGGGCCGTACAGCATGTTCAGACCCTTGGTGACAACGGGGTCACCGTAGCCGATGACATCCATGATGGGGGCAGTGCCGCCCTTCTGGACGCAGCCGCAGCTCTTGTCCTCCAGAGTGGTGATGCCGCCCTGCTTGTTGCCCGGAGAGGGGTTATCGTAGACCACCTCGTTGTGGCTGATGAAGTAATCCTTGAAGCCGTTGATCATGTGCTCCGCTTTGACAAAGACGTCATGGTTGATGCAGCGATCCATCAGGAAGCCCTCGGCACCGAACATTTCGGGCACCTCGGTCAGCACGGTGGAACCGCCGCGCTGACCCATCATGTCGGAGAAGCGGCCGATGGTGGGGTTGGCGGTGATGCCGGACAGGCCGTCCGAACCGCCGCACTTCATGCCCACCACCAGATCGGACACGGGGATGGGCTCACGCTTGAACTGCCCGGCGTAAGCGGCCAGCTCCTTGAGGATATCGCGGGCGGCAGCAAACTCGTCGTCCACGTCCTGACAGGTGAGGAACTTCACACGGTCGTGGTCGTACTCGCCCAGCTCTTCCACAAACTGATCGTGCTGCAGGTTCTCGCAGCCCAGATGCAGCACCAGAACGGCGGCAGCATTGGGGTGGCGCACCAGCGCAGCCAGCAGCTTGCGGGTCTGTGCATGGTCGTGGCCGGTCTGGCTGCAGCCGAAGGGATGGGTGAAGGTGTACAGGCCCTCGATGGAGCCGGTGACCAGATCCTGATTGTCGGCAACGATCTTCTTGGCGATGTCGTTGACGCAGCCCACGGTGGGGATGATCCAGATCTCATTGCGGATGGCGGCGCGGCCGTCCTTGCGGCGGAAGCCCATAAAGGTCTCCGGCTCGACCTTGGGCAGGGGAGCCAGATCCGGGGCGGGGTTGTAGCTGTACTCCACCTCGCCGGACAGGTTGGTGTGCACGTTATGGGTGTGCATCCAGCTGCCGGGGGCGGCGTCGGCGGTGGCGTGGCCGATGGGGAAGCCGTACTTGATGACGTTCTCGCCGTTCTTGATGGGCTTGACCGCCATCTTGTGACCCTGCGGGATGTCCTCCAGAGCAGTCACGGAAAGACCGTCCACTTCCACCAGCGTGCCTTTGGCGATGGGGTGCAGCGCAACGACCACGTTGTCGATGGGGCTGATATGAATTGCCTGCGGCATAGTTGTTCTCCTTGTTGACAATTAAAAGCACAAAAGGGCTGCTGCCCAAAGCAGCAGCCCTTTGTTGTGCGGGTAGGTTGATTTTCAGGCTTACAGGCAGCTCTTGTAAGCGGCCTCAGCACCCTCGGTGCGGATCATCTCCAGATCGGCCAGAACAGCAGCCTCAAGGCCGTCGATCTTGGTCAGATCCTGATCCCACATCTGGGTGTTGGTCAGCACAGCGTGCACCAGCTGGGCGGCGGTGTCGTCCTTGTGTGCATAGTAGAAGTCCAGAGCCCATGCGTCGTCCTGGATCTTGTAGGTGTTGCCGGCGGGGCGCTTGCAGATCAGGCCGTCGGCGGTGCGCTCCTGAATGTCGCTGGAGTAGAAAGCAATGTAAGCGGCCAGAGACATGGTCAGGCACTTGGGCAGCTGCTTCTGCTCGTCAATGTAGGCCAGGAAAGAGGGCATGTTGCGAGCCTTCCACTTGGAGGTGGAGTTCAGGGAGATGCTCATCAGCTCGTGGTTGACGAAGGGGTTGTTGAAGCGATCCTCAACAGCGGAAGCAAACTCCTCCAGATCCTTCTTGTCCAGCGGCAGGGTGGGGATGATCTCCTCGTGCAGCATCTTGTTCATGAAGCCGCGGATGGTGTCGTTGTGCATGCAGTCACGCACGATGTCGAAGCCGGCCAGATATGCGCCCAGAACAAAGCCGGTGTGCGCACCGTTCAGGATGCGGACCTTGCGCTTCTTGTAGGGGGTAACGTCAGGCACGACCATGACGTTGACGCCGGCCTTCTTGAACGGCAGCTTGTCCTCCAGCTCTGCGGGACCCTCGATGACCCACACGCCGAACACTTCGCCCACGTCCAGAGCGGCATCGTGGTAGCCGTTGACCTCTTCCATGGCAGCCAGTTCCTTCGGGTCACGGATGCGGCCCGGAACGATGCGGTCGACCAGAGTGGAGCAGAAGGTGTTGGCGTTGTTCATCCAGTCGATGAAGGCAGGCTCCAGATTCCAGTCCTTTGCGTAGTTGTTGCAGCACTTCTTCAGCTCTTTGCCGTTGTTGTCGATCAGCTCGCAGGACAGGATGACCAGACCCTTGTCAGCAGCGCCATTGAATGCCTTGTAGCGCTCAAACAGCACGCGGGTCAGCTTTGCGGGGAAGCTGTTGGGGGGAACCTGATCGAACGCGCTGTCGCCCTGCGTATAGGCGATGCCGGCCTCGGTGGTGTTGGAAACGATGGTCTCCAGATCAGCAGAACGTGCCAGCTCCAGCACTTCGTCCCACTTGCCGTCGATGTAGGGGCACACACAGTCGGACACGCAGGAGATCACGCGCTTTGCATCGACCTTCTGGCCCTTCTCGCTGCCGCGCAGGTACAGGGTGTACAGACCCTCCTGCTCGTTGATCCAGTCAGCCATCTGGGGGAAGTTGCTGATGGGCTGCACCAGCTTGACCTTGCCGTTGTAACCGGCCTTCTCATTTGCGATATCATAGAAGTAGTCCACGAATGCACGCAGGAAGTTGCCCTCACCAAACTGCATGACCTTGACGGGAGCGTCCTTCAGGATGTAGCCGTTGTAGCCGGTGCTTTCCAGAACCTTGTAGTTCAAAGTTTCCATCTCATTGATCTCCTTTATAAACTTGCTTTGCTCTCCAGAACCCGGTTGCACAGGCTCTGTCTCTTATCTTTATTTTATGCTGTTGTATACAAATAAGTCAAGGGCTTTGTGCAATATTTTTAGCCCGAAGGGGGCATTTTAGAGCATTTCCAGCGAAAAGCACAATTGTGTGCTAGAAAATTTGGCACTTTTTCAGTTGTATACATGCGAAATTTCCGCTATACTAAAGGTAAGACGAACCTGCCCGTGCAGGCGGGCATCTCGTTGTACACAACGTTTGACGAAAATTTAACAAACACCATCACAGAAAAAGGAGTTATCGACCCATGAAAGCATTTATGGACAAGGACTTCATGCTCCAGTCTGCTACTGCTCAGCATCTGTATCATGACTATGCCGCTGACATGCCCATCTGCGACTATCACTGCCACATCCCTCCCCGTGAGATCTACGAGAACCGCCGGTTCGAGAACATCGCACAGGTGTGGCTGGGCGGCCGCAACCCGGACGGCAGCTACTTCGGCGACCATTATAAATGGCGCGTGATGCGTTCCAACGGTGTGCCCGAGGAGTACATTACCGGTGACAAGCCCGACCGTGAGCGCTTCCAGAAGTTTGCCGAGGCTCTGCCCATGGCCATCGGCAACCCGATGTACCATTGGACCAACCTTGAGCTGCATGTGTTCTTCGGTTACGACGGCGTGCTGAACGGCGATACCGCTGAGGAAGTCTGGAACCTGTGCAACGACAAGCTGCAGCATGACCCCAAGCTGACCGTCCGCGGCCTGATCGAGCAGTCCAACGTTGCCTTCATCGGCACCACCGATGACCCCATCGATGACCTGTACTGGCACAAGAAGATCAAGGAAGATCCCACCATCAAGTTCACCGTGGCTCCTTCCTTCCGCCCCGACAAGGCCATCAACATCAACAAGCCCGGCTTTGCAGAGTACATGGGCAAGCTGGCTGCTGTGGTCGGCAAGGAGAAGCTGGCCTGCATCGACTGCGTGACCGACGCCCTGACCAAGCGCATCGAGTTCTTTGCCGAGATGGGCTGCCGCGCTTCCGACCACGGTCTGGATTACATCCCCTATCGTGAGGCTACTAAGGAAGAGGTCAACGCCATTTACCAGAAGGTGATGAAGGGCGAGAGCTGCACCACCGAAGAGGCTGAGAAGTACCAGACCTACATCCTGATCCATCTGGGCAAGCAGTATCACCGTCTGGGCATTGCCATGCAGATCCACTACAACTGCCTGCGCGGCGTGAACCGCAAGATGAACGCTCTGCTGGGACCCGACACCGGCTATGATATGATCAACACCGCTACCTGCGGCGGCGAGATCGCAAGCCTGCTGAGCGCCCTGAACGACACCGACGAGTGCCCCAAGACCATCATCTACAGCCTGAACCCCGCCGACGACGCACAGATCGGCACCATTCTGGGCTGCTTCCAGAACAGCGAGGTGCCGGGCAAGATCCAGCACGGCTCCGCATGGTGGTTCAATGACCACAAGATCGGCATGGAAGAGCAGATGACCAGCCTGGCAAGTCTGGGTCTGCTGGGCAACTTCGTTGGTATGCTGACCGATAGCCGCAGCTTCCTGAGCTACACCCGTCACGACTACTTCCGCCGCATCCTGTGCAACATCATCGGCCAGTGGGTCGAGGACGGCGAGTATCCCAACGACGAAAAGGCTCTGGAGAAGATCGTCAAGGGTATCTGCTTCGATAACGCAAAGCGCTACTTTAACCTGTAAGAGAAGTACCTGAACCTGAATAAGGCATAACACAAAGCCCCCGGAACGGATCACCGTCCCGGGGGCTTTTGCGTAAACAGAAAAGCGTTACTTTACAAGGTCGCGCAGCACGACGCGCGCGGTGGAAATGTCAGAACCAAGCAGGGTGTCGTAGGCGTTCAGGATGTCGCGGATGGCCTGCAGGTTGTCTTTGGTCAGGGTGTAGGTCTTGGTGGAGCCGTCCCGGCCGGTAAAGGTGGCGGTGACGCTCTTTGCGGCAAGCCACTCGTTCAGCCAGCTGGTCTCGTCGTCCATATCGAACAGCTCATAGTCAAACCATGCCTTGAGGTCGTTGTCGTAGCCGCCTGTGAACTGGTCGTCGCAGGTGAAGTCGTAGTAGTTATCCTCGGTCTCTACCCGAACAGATTTCATGTCCAGCTTTTTGTTCCCGATATAGGTCAGACCCAGACTGAGATAAACGGTGGGATCATCGTTGGTAACGAACAGGTAGGGGTACAGACCGCAGGAAGCCTTTTCCATGCTGGCTTCCTCGTAGGGGGAATCAATCTGCCAGCCTTCGGCCTCGCTGTCATAGGTGACAGTGAGCTTGGACAGGGTAGAGCGCAGCTGCGCTTCCGAGACCGAATTTACGGCAGAAAGCGAGGCGGAGGCAGAGACGTCTGCGGGGCTGACGGCCAAAGCGGAGACACTGCAGGTGAGCAGTGCGGCGGTGCACAGGGCAGCAAGGACGCGCTTGAAGGATCCGGTCGATTTCATGAGAAGCTCCTTTCGATCTGACTAAATGAAATGTGCTCTCTTAAAGTATATCAGATTTTGTCCGTAGAAACAAGAAAAAATCGTGGAATGCTTTTTCGCATCGAAGACAGGAAGAACCGGAAATTATACCTGATGGGCTTCCAGCCAGTCGGTCATCTGCTGGGCAATGCCCTTGATGCTGCCCTGCGCAAAGGGGACTTTCAGCCCGGCGGTCTCCAGCAGCTCGGTGTAGCTGGCCATGCCGGCACGGCGCACAAGGCGCAGGTAGCGCTCCCATGCGTCCTTGTGGTCGGTCAGGCTCAGCAGGAAGAACTGCAGCGCGGCCATGGTAGAAAGGCAGTAGTCGATATAATAGAAGGGGCACTCATAAATATGCAGCTGACGCTGCCAACCGGCACCCCGGCCATAGAAGGGCAGATGATCGAAGTCGATCCACGGACGGTATTTCTTTTCCAGCCTGAGCCACTCGGCGTTGCGCTCGTCGGGGGTCAGCTCCGGGTGCTGATACATGATGTGCTGAAACTCATCCACCTCGCAGCCGTAAGCAAGGAACACGAAGCTGTCCTCAGCGTGCAGCAGGGCGTATTTGTCGGTATCCCTGCCGAACAGCAGATGGTGCCACGGTGCGGTGAGAAACTCCATGGCCATGGAGTGGATCTCGGCGCTCTCCATGCCGGGGCATTCCAGATCGGCGGGGATGGCGGGGTCACGCTCGGCTACATAACCCTCGAAGGCATGGCCGCATTCATGGGTCAGCACATCTACGTCGCCGGAGGTGTTGTTCCAGTTGGCAAAGATGAAGGGAGCCTTGTAGCGGGGCAGGCTGGTCATATAGCCGCCGGACATCTTGCCGGGGCGGCTCTCCACGTCGAACAGCTCGTTATCCTGCATGAAGTCGATGAATTCTGCCGTTTCCGGGCTCAGCTCGTGGTACATGGTGCGGGCGGCATCCATGCGGGCCTTGTAGCCGGGGATGGGCTTGGGGTTGCCGTCTTTGAACATGATGGGCAGGTCGGTGAAGGCGGGGTGGGCGATGCCGGTGCGCTTTGCGCGCAGAGCCATCACCTTCTGCAGCTGAGGCACCACATCGTTTGCCACCTGATCGCGGAAATTCCGGATCTCCTTTGCTCCGTAACCGATGCGGTTCATGCGCACGTAGGACAGCTCACTGTAGTCATGGTAGCCCATGATCTTTGCCTGCGCATTCAGGTTTTTCACGATCTCACCATACAGCTCGTCCAGCTCGGCACGGTGGGCGTCAAAGTAACCGGCCTCGGCTTCGTAGGCGGCACGGCGCACGGCGGGGTCGAGATCCTCTTTGTAGGGACCCAGCTGGGGGATGGTGAGCTGTTTGCCGTCCAGTTCCACCAGTGCGCCGCCATAGATCTGCTGGTAACGGCTGACCAGCGCATTGAACTGCTGCTGCAGCTCCACGGTGCGGTCGTCCATGCTGAGAACGGCGTTTTTCATGCCGGCAACGCAGGTGGTGCCGAACTTGGCTGTCAGGGCGTCCACATGGGGATTGGACAGAAATGCGCGGCTGATCTCCACGCTGGCGTTGGTCACGGCAGGGCCGTTGGCATCAAAGAAGTCCTGCTCGGCTTTCCAGTAAGCGTCGCGGGTGTCACAGGTGTAGTGGATATTGGCGAGGTTCGCGGCGGTATTATACTCCGCAAAGGCTTCGCTCTGCGCATAGTAAAGCCTGACAAGAGTTTCGCCGTCCGGAGCGGCGGCTGCCTTTGCAGCAAGCTCCCTGCACTGAGCCAGAAGAGCGTTGATGTCCGGGCGGGTGTATGTCATTTCATTGAATTTCATCGGGAAACATTCCTTTCCGGGAGAAAAACTCCATATTTAAGGTTAAACCCATCTTACCACGTTATGCGGCAAATGAAAAGGGGAGAAAAGGCAAAATCCGGCAGGCGCTATGCACAACTGCTAAAATTTGACGTTGTACTTTAGCAAAGTTGTTCATTGCCGTAGTTGCAAGGACACAGAAAAAGGACTATAATAAATCCATCAACAGAGTAAGATCCTGTGCGTTAAGTGCCGCATCAACGGGGAGTTGTGCTGCGGACGAAGGAGTACCCGCGGTACAGGATCTGCATCCCGCTGCTGCATGGATTTGGGTGCAGGCGAGACGGCCTGCCGCCTTGCCCGGAAGTGAAAGTTGTTGGATTCACGCCCTCCTTTGTGCGGTTTGTCACAGGGAGGGCGTTTTTATTTGTCTGAACCGCCCGCCCGGTATTCCTTTTATAAGGAGGACAGTTGATATGAACAACTCGAAAATTTCCGTCCGTACCCTCACGATGCTGGCACTTCTGGTGGCGATGAGCATCGTGTTCAGCCGGGTGCTGAGCGTCTCCACCGGCTTTGTGCGCTTCAATCTGGGCAGCCTGCCGGTGCTGTTGGCAGCGCTGCTGTTTGGCCCGGGAGCAGGCTTTGCCGTGGGCGCCGTGGCCGATATGATCGGCGGCGTGCTGGCGGGCTACGCCATCAACCCGCTCATCACGCTGGGCGCGGGTGCCATTGGTCTGGTGGCAGGGCTTGCGTGGAAAAAGCTGCCTCAACTGCGCACCGGCCTGCGGCTGCAGATCAGCGTGCTGCTGGGACACTTTGTGGGCTCCATGGTCATTACCTCGCTGGCACTGCGCATTTTCTACGGCTACCCGTGGGCAACGCTGGCCGTGCGCATCCCCAATGCACTGATCCTGGCTGCAGTGAACACCGTGCTGCTGCGCATCCTGCTGGAAAACCGTGCCCTGATGAAGATGGTGAAGAAATAAAGGCTTCCCGCACAGAGTGTAGTCGCGTTGGGCTCTATACAAAAAATCCAAGCCGCTACGCTAAAGGATTTTTTGTGTTACGCCGATTTAGAGTCGCTGCGCGACAGCCGCAGGCTAACAGCAGCATATGCAGTTAATCGTTACGATCCCTACCCGTAAAAAAGTAAATCCGAAACGACCGCAGTCGTTTCGGATTTACAAATGATAAAAATACTATTTCCGCTGATATTGTCAGAGCGAAGCGGAGACAATTCTAAATCGTGATCTCGAAAAGAGGCAGTACCTATGAACTACGAACAGGCAATGGAATATATCCACGCCGTCCAGTGGGTCGGCCACAAGCCCGGCCTGACCCGCACCCGCACACTGCTGGCTGCACTGGGCGACCCGCACAAACAGCTCAGATTCGTCCATGTTGCAGGCACCAACGGCAAGGGCAGCACCGCCGCCATGATGGCGTCCTGCCTGCAGGCCGCAGGCTATCGGGTGGGCCTGTATACCTCGCCCTTCATCAACCGCTTCAACGAGCGCATCCAGATCAACGGTGTGCAGATCCCGGACGAAGAGCTGGTGAAGCTGGTGGAGCAGGTGAAACCCGCCGCCGATGCCATGGAGGATGTGCCCACCGAGTTTGAGATCATCACGGCGCTGGGAATGCTCTATTTTGCCCGGCAGAAATGTGAGATCGTGGTGCTGGAGGTAGGGCTTGGCGGCACACTGGACTCCACCAATGTCATTGATGCCCCGGAGTGCGCGGTCATCACGGCGCTGGGCATGGATCATGTGAAGGAGCTTGGCCCCACCCTTGCGGACATTGCCGCCGCCAAAGCGGGGATCATCAAGGAGGGCTGCCCGGTGGTGAGCTACGGCGGCGCGCCGGAAGCGGATGCCGTGATCCGCTGTGTGGCAGCGGAAAAGCACGCTGAGCTGACCGAGGTGGATTTCAGCAGGCTGAAATCCGAGGGCGGAGATCTTGACGCGGTGCAGTTCGACTTTGACGGCCTGACCGATGTGCATCTGCCCCTGATCGGCAGCTACCAGCCCCGGAACGCGGCGCTGGCAGTCACGGCTCTGCGGGTGATGCGTGCCCATGGCTGGAACATCCCGGAAAGCGCCATCCGCACCGGGCTGGAAACGGTCAGCTGGCCGGGACGCTTTGAGCTGCTGCGGCACGCGCCTGCCTTTTTGCTGGACGGCAGCCACAACGCCCACGGGATGCGCGCTACGGTGCAGAGCCTGAAAGACCGTTTCCCAGGGCAGAAGTTCGTTTTTCTGGTCAGCATCATGGCAGACAAGGACGTGGACGAAATGCTGAGCCTGCTGGCTCCGCTGGCGGTGCAGTTCGTCGCGGTGGCGGCGCACACGCCCCGGGCGATGCCTGCCGGGGTGCTGGCGGAGCACATCCGCGCCTATGGCTGCACGGCAGAAGCGGTTGATTCCATTGAAGCAGGCGTAGCCCGGGCAGTTGAGCTGGGCGGTAAAGGCCCGGTGTGCGCGCTGGGAACACTGTATTTCTCCGGCGATGTACGGAAGGCGTTTGCGGAGCTTGTGAAGGGCTGAAGACATAGAGTGCTCTCCGCATCGTGCTGGACATGATTTGCGGAGCCGGCGCAAGGCTGACACTGCCGTTAAGCTGACCTTGCAGGAGCTGGCATACCGCGGCCTCGCTGCCCGCTTCTGCCGCAGCTGCTCGAATCCGCCTTTGAAGGCGAAACACGCGATGCCGGATAAAACAACGGGGCTGCTGCACAGATTGCTATCGTATGCGGATTTTCAGGGTGCGTCCTACTCATGGGCGCACCCTGCTTTTGTTTTGCCCTGAATCTTCCAACCCATGGCTTCCGGTTACGGTTTTCAAGTATTTCTCCGGGTCGCCGTTCAAAATCAAATCCGCATAACCCAGTGGACAGTCTGTCTCCCGGTAGACATTCCTACAGGTTGGAAACCGCAGCGGAATCTGGCGGTCAGGGCCTTACGGGTTGCGTTTGCTGATTTTTCTGCAGCCCCTTGGCAGGGCTTTGAAAAATCAGAACGCGGCCCCAACAACTCCTCCCTGTTTCAGCCGCTGGCTGCGGTCATCGTCGTTGCTGTTCAAGTCCTCTTATCCGCAGTTACTGCGGAAGAGAAACTGCCATGTAAAACAAAAAAGACAGTGGACAGTCTGCCTCCCGGTAGACATTCCTACAGGTTGGGAACCGCGGGCTAAGCAACAGCCCACCGGGCTGATTGCTTACGGCGCTGCGCGCCGCCGCCCTGTTCAAGTCCTCTTCCGCACCGAAAAAGAAAAACCAGTACACATTGTGTACTGGTTTTTCTTGGTGCGGATAAGAGGACTTGAACCTCCACCGAGTTGCCCCGATTAGAACCTGAATCTAACGCGTCTGCCAATTCCGCCATATCCGCATATTCTGTTGTGTTCGCGAGCTGTTTCGCTCGGAACGATAGTTATTATACCAGATATCCGGAGAATGTCAAGCGCT
>CAKSTO010000011.1 GCA_934501115.1 uncultured Faecalibacterium sp. | reverse complement strand
AACTACGACGGCAAGGATAAGTTCCGCACCCAGATCGGCGATTACTGCTTCATCGGCTGCAACACCAACCTTGTGGCTCCGGTCAAGGTGGGCGACGGTGCCTATACTGCCGCCGGCAGCACCATCACCAAGGATGTGCCCGCACAGGCGCTGGGGATCGCCCGAGAGCGCCAGACCAATCTGGACGGCTGGGCAGAGCCCAAGATGGAGGCTTACATCGCCAAGAAGAAAAAGCTGGAAAGCGAGCAGAGCAAGTAACGCTGCTGCCCTCACGCTGAAGCTGTAATAAACACTTTTGCCTCCGAACCGCACGGCTCGGGGGCATTTTTTGCTTATAATGTATATCTTTTTGCGCGCGCGTATGTTATACTTAGATGTTGTATCACACTATTATCAGAAAAAGGTATTCTCAAATCATGAATGAAAACAATATCTGGCTGATCGCCGGTCTGGGCAACCCTGAAGCAAAGTACGACGGCACCCGCCACAACGCCGGTTTTGCCGCGCTGGACTCTCTGGCCGACAAATGGGGCATCTCGGTCAGCAAAACCAAATTTCAAGGCCTGTGGGGTCAGGGCGAGGTGGACGGCCACAAGGTGGTGCTTCTGAAGCCCCTGACCTACATGAACCTCTCCGGCGATTCCATCGCCCCCATGGCAGGCTTTTTCAAGATCCCTGCCGACCATGTGCTGGTGCTGTGCGATGACATCACCCAGGCACCCGGCAAGCTGCGCATCCGTCCCTCCGGCTCTGCGGGCGGGCACAACGGCCTGAAAAGCATCATTGCCCGGCTGGGCGGGGAGAACTTCCCCCGCATCCGCATCGGCATCGGCGCAAAGCCCCACCCGGACTACGACCTTGCCGCATGGGTGCTGGGCAAGTTCCCGCCGGAGGACGCCAAGGCCATCGCCGACCGCTACCCCGACCTTGAGGCCGCCGCAAAGCTCATCATGGACGGTAAGCTGAGTCTGGCACAGAGCAAATATAACGGGTAAGAACCCCATTTAACACGCCCTCCGCTTGCGCTCTGGGCATTTTCAGCGGAATTTTATTTTTATTGTTTGTGTTTGTCGCGGCCTGCGGGCCGCTCCAAACACATTTTCACCGAGTGGGGCAGCACTGGCAAGCTGCATTTATGTTCTTTGATGCATTTTGAGGTCACGCCCCCTCTCGTGAAAAAGCAGCAGAGAAAAGCCCGCAGGCTTTTCTCTGCTGCAAACAAAAAATAATCATTCCTCTGCCATTGCCAAAGCGCAACAGCGACGACCGCCGCCAGTGGCGGAAACAGGGAGGAGTTGTTGGGGCAGCGGCCAGCAAGACGCACGTGCCGCCCAAGGCACGCTGCGGATGCTGGGTGCCGCAACCCGATAAGCGGCGGATATTCAAAATCGTTATTCTCCCGCATCCTGACAGGAAAGGAGGTTTTTCCATGTACGAAGCGCTTTTGAAAGCCACACCGGAATATCAGAAGATCGCCTCCAGCTTTGCAAAGCCCGGCCCTGCCGCGCTGTTCGGTCTGCCGCCCGCAGGCCGCGCCCTGCTGTATGCTGCTTTGCAAAAAGACCTTGGCCGTGTGCTCTGCATCGTGACCCCCGGCGAGGCCGAGGCCACCCACTTTGCAGATGACCTCAAGGCGCTGGGTCTGGCGGCAGCGGTGTTCCCGCCGCGGGACTTCATGCTGCGCCCGGTGGAGGGCGCAGGCCGCGAGTACGAGTACCGCCGCCTTTCGGTACTGGGTTCTCTCGCAGGCGGGCGGCTGAACGCCGTCTGTGTGCCTGCCGAAGCCCTTTTGCAGTACACCGTGCCCCGGGACGAGTTCTTGAAGAACACGCTCACCCTCAAGCCCGGCATGGTCTACAACCGCGAGGGTCTGGTCGCACGGCTGTTTGCTGCCGGGTATGTGCGGCGCAGTCAGGTAGACGGCCCCGGCCAGTTCAGCGTGCGCGGCGATATCGTGGACATCTATGCGCCGGATATGCGCCAGCCCGCCCGTGTGGAATACTGGGACGACGAGATCGATTCCATCTCCTCCTTCGACCTGCTCACCCAGCGGCGGGACAACGCACTGGAAAAGATCTACCTTTCCCCTGCCCGCGAGGTGCTGTTCGGCGATACGGCTGAGACTGCCGAGGCTCTGCGTGCCGCCATCAAAAAAGCACGCGGCAGGCACCGCACCGCACTGGAAAAGGCCGCAGAAGCCGACCTTGCCCAGCTGGACTCCGGCCTGATGCCGGAAGCCATGGATAAATACTACGGCCTGCGCTACCCGGAGCCGGCCACCCTGCTGGATCATCTGGACGCGCCGTTGTTCATTCTGGACGAGGTGGGCGGCATCCGGGATGCCCAGAAGGCCACCGAGTTCCGCCGCAGCGAAGAGCTGACCGGCCTGCTGGAGGAGGGCGTGCTCTGCCCCGGGCTGGATGTGCTGTACCAGACCATGGACGACCTTGCCGCTGCCGCCCAGAAGCAGAGCACCCTGCTGTGCGAGAACTTCCTGCGCGGCATGAACGAATTCAAGCTGAAAGACCTCATCAACGCCGAGGCCTACGCCGCCCCCAACTGGAACGGCGACCTTGCTTCCCTGCGGGAAGATCTTGACCCCCTGATCTCGCAGGGCTATGCCATCACCCTGTTCTCCGGAACGCCCAAGGGAGCCGCCGCCCTGACCCGTGACCTTGCGGACAAAGGCTATTCCGTGAGCATGAGCCGGGACGTGTGCCCGGCCAAAGGCATCATTCAGGTTCTGCCCGGTCATCTGACCGCCGGGTGCACCTTTCCGTTTGCCCATGCAGCGGTGCTGTCCAGCCGTCGTCATGGGCTGGAGGAAGCGTCCTCTGCCGAGGTCAAAAAGCGTAAAAAGAACAAAAATGCCTTGTCCAGCCTCTCGGACATCAAGCCCGGCGATTATGTGGTGCACCAGAATCAGGGCATCGGCATGTACGCAGGCATCCAGCGGCTGGAGGTGCAGGGCACGACCAAGGATTACCTCAAGATCCAGTATTCCGGCTCGGATGTACTGTACGTCCCGGTGACCCAGCTGGATCTTCTGAGCCGCTACACCGCCCCCGGCGACGAGGAAAAGGTCAAGCTGGCAAAGCTGGGCGGTGCCGAGTGGCAGCGCACCCGCGCCAGAGTCAAAAAAGCCACCGAAGAGATGGCGCAGGAGCTCATCGAGCTCTACGCACGCCGCCGTCAGGCCAAGGGCTACGCCTTCCCGCCTGACAGCGACTGGCAGCGGGACTTTGAGACCCGCTTTGACTACGACGAGACCGACGACCAGCTCAACGCCACTGCCGAAATCAAGCAGGACATGGAAAAAGGCTACCCCATGGATCGCCTGCTCTGCGGCGATGTGGGCGTCGGCAAGACCGAAGTCGCCCTGCGTGCCGCCTTCAAATGCGTGATGGGCGGCAGGCAGTGCGCTATCCTTGCCCCTACCACCCTGCTGGCATGGCAGCACTACAACACCATTCTTTCCCGCATGGAGGCTTTCCCCGTGCGGGTGGAGATGATGTCCCGCTTCCGCACCGCAAAGCAGCAAAAGGAGACCCTGAAGGGGCTGCAGTCCGGCGTGGTGGATATCGTGGTGGGCACCCACCGCCTGCTGTCCAAAGATGTAAAGTTCAAGGATCTCGGCCTTGTCATCATCGACGAGGAGCAGCGCTTCGGTGTCAAACACAAGGAAAAGCTGAAGGAAAACTTCATCGGGGTGGACATGCTCACCCTTTCAGCCACCCCCATCCCCCGTACTCTGAACATGGCCATGAGCGGCATCCGGGATCTCTCCACCATCGAGCAGCCGCCCATCGAGCGGCAGCCTGTGGAGACCTTTGTGCTGGAGTACAACGATGTCATTCTGGCTGAAGCCATGAAGAAGGAGCTTGCCCGGGGCGGTCAGGTCTATTACCTGCACAACCGGGTGGACAACATCGAAGCCTGCGCTGCCCATGTGAGCAGGCTTGTGCCCGGTGCGCGCATCGGCATCGCTCACGGCAAGATGACCGAGGAGGAGCTGAACCCCGTGTGGCAGCACCTGCTGAACGGCGAGATCGACATTCTGGTCTGCACGACCCTCATCGAGACCGGTATCGATGTGCGCAACTGCAACACCCTTATCATTGAGGACGCCGACCGGATGGGTCTGGCGCAGCTGTACCAGATAAGGGGCCGGGTGGGGCGCTCCGGCCGCAAAGCCTATGCCTACTTCACCTTCCGGCGGGACAAGACCCTCTCCGACATCGCCCAGAAGCGGCTATCTGCCATCCGGGAGTTCACAGCCTTCGGCTCCGGCTTCCGCATTGCCATGCGTGACCTGCAGATCCGCGGTGCCGGCAGCCTTCTGGGGCACAGCCAGCACGGCCACATGGAAGCCGTGGGCTACGACCTCTATGTCAAGATGCTGACGCAGGCCATCGCCCGGGCCAAGGGCGAGCCGGTCAGGCGGGACAAGAGCGACTGCCTTGTGGATCTGCGTGTGGACGCCTTTATCCCGGAAACGTATATCCCGGACGGCCCGGGGCGCATCGAAGCCTACAAGCGCATTGCCGCCATCCAGACCCCGGAGGATGCCGCCGACGTGCTGGACGAGCTCATTGACCGCTACGGCGACCCGCCGCCCTCGGTGAGCGATTTGGTCAACGTCTCGCTGGTGCGCGTGCAGGCTTCCGCTGTGGGCGTGTACGAGGTGACCCAGAAAAAGGAGACCCTCGTGCTGCAGCTGGAACGTCTGGATGTGCCCATGATCCGCGGCCTGCTGCAGGCCTTCAACGGCCGTGTCATTGCAGGCGCAGGCAACAGGCCGTATCTCTCTGTCACTCTCCAGCCCGACGAAAAGCCGCTGGAGCTGCTGCAAAGCATCCTCAAGGCGATGGCAGAGATCCTGAACGGCGGCGAAAAAGCAAAAGCGTCTAAATAACGAACCCTCTCAGGCGCTGACGCGCCAGCTCCCCCGAAGGGGGAGCTTCAAAGGAATTTGAAAAGCAATTTTTGAGAACCGCACCCGCTTTCCCCTCCACAGTGAAAAAGCTCCCCCTTCGGGGGAGCTGGCATCGCGCAGCGATGACTGAGAGGGTCTCTTTCAATTCTAAAAACAGGAGCAACAACCATGAAAAAGAAACTTCTTGCACTGATCTGCGCACTGGCACTTATTTTCAGCCTTGCAGGCTGCACCCTCTCCACCCCGGACGCCGTGGGTAAGATCGGTGATTTCGAGGTTACCTCCGGCATCTATCTGCTGGCGCAGTACGGTGCCTATCAGCAGGCAGCTCAGCTGGCCGGCACCGATCAGGATGCTGCCGACGTAAAGGCATTTCTGAAGGCTTCCATCACCACCGACGCCGACAGCGGCGACACTGCCGTGGTCAGCGATTACGTTGCGCAGCAGACACTGAAAACGCTGGAGACGCTGGCTGCCGTGGACGCCCGCTTTAAGGAACTGGGCGGCGAATTGACCGAAGAGCAGCTCGCTTCCGCCGACAGCTACGCCCAGCAGATGATGGATCAGTACGGCGACGCCTACACCGCCAACGGCATCGGGCTGGAGACCCTCAAGGTCTACGAGCGTCTGCAGATGGAGCACACTGCCCTGCTGGGCATGATCTACGGCCAGAACGGCGAGACCCCTGTAGCGGACGATGAACTGACCAGCCATCTGGATGACAGCATGTACGAGATCGGCTACATCACTATCCCGCTGTATAATCCGACCTCTTATGCCTTTGCCGATGACGACCAGAAGGCCGAGATGCTGCATCTGGCACAGTCCGCTGCTGACAGCGTGAACGCCGCCGAGCCCGAGATCGTTTCGGATCAGTTCAGCGCCCTGCACAGCGCCGCGCTGAACGCACTGCCGGACATCTATGCTGTGCTGGGTGCATCCTTTGAGAGCAGCGACGCCGACGTACAGCACGAGCTGCTGACCGGCAGCGACGTGGACACCGCCTTCACGCAGGACGGTGCCGCCGACACCCTGCGCAGCCTTGCCTACGGCGAGGCCGCTGCAGTGCAGACCAACAGCTACAGCATGATCCTGATGGTTCGTGTAGACCCGCTGAGCGTTTCCTCTCTGGACGATCTGCGGGATCAGATCCTGAGCGACATGAAGGGTGAGGAACTGGACGATGCACTTGCCGCCTGCGGTGCACAGCTGGATCACACCCTGAACAGCTCTGCCATGAACAAGCTGCCCGCTTCCAAGATCGTGAACGACACCAGCGCCAACAGCTGAGAATAACGACCCTCTCAGGCAAACCCTTACGGGTTTGCCAGCTCCCCCGAAAGGGGGAGCTCTTTTTATTTTCCGGCAAGCACAAAAAGCTCCCCCTTCGGGGGAGCTGGCACGGCGTCAGCCGTGACTGAGAGGGTTCACTACTTTCGCAAACTCTGCAGCCAGCGCCGCATTTACCGAGCGGACGGCGTTGGCGTCCGGCTTGATCTCTGTGCGGTCATAGGTGAACAGTCCATTCACCTCATCCTCCACATCGGTGAGCTGGGTGTATACCAGCGCCGAAAGCCCTTTTTTCAGCTGGGGCAGCACGGTGCCCAACTGTAGCTTTTTGTAGCGGGCCGTCAGCTCTGCGCGGCTCTTTGCTGTGCCGTAGCCGTAGACCCTGCCCGGAGCTTCGTGTCCCGGCATGGGCCATGCAATGCCGCCGTATTCGCTGAGCGCCACCGTACGGCTTTGGGGCTTCGCCCGCAGCGGATAGAAATAATTATGGATCGAGTACACATCTCCCCCGCCCTGATCGTACCAGCCGCTGGCCTCGTCCACAAGGCGTGTACCGTCCAGCGCGCGGATCGCCTCCACTGCCCCGGCTGCATCAAACTGCCCCCACCCCTCATTGAAGGGCACCCAGCAGCCCACGCAGGGATGGCCGGAAAGAGCCTGCACCGTGGCTTCCAGCTCACGGCGGTATGTTTCCCGGTCAGACTCCTTTCCGCGGCTCAGCAGCCCCCACAGAGGCTCTGCGTCAGGCAGACAGCGCATCAGCGGCTGGAGGGCATTGGTCAGATAGGTAACGAACCACAGCCTGTATCTGCTGCCGCCGTTGACCATATCCTGCCAGACCACGAGCCCCAGCCGGTCGCAGTGATAATACCACCGCTGCGGCTCGATCTTGGCATGCTTGCGCAGGAGATTGAAGCCCAGTGCCTTCACCTCGCCCAGCTCCCGCTCCACCGCCGCGTCCGAAGACGGCGTGTACAGGCCGTCCGGCCAGTAACCCTGATCCAGCAGACCGTTGAGCAGGATGGGCTTTCCGTTCAGGCAGAACCGCAGCACCCCCTGCGCGTCCGGCTCACAGCTCCACTTGCGCAGGGCAAAGTAGCTGTGCACCGTGTCGAACTGCTCTTCCTCTCCCTGCGTAGTGCCCACGGTCAGGTCATACAAAAACGGGGTATCCGGGCTCCACGGAAAGAAATGTTCCTCCGGGATGTTCAGCGTCACTTCACCGTCCCGGTCGGCTTCATCGCTGCCCCAGTCCTCGGCAATGGTCACGCCCCCGGCCCGCACCACGGCCCACAGGTTCACCGCACCGCCGGGTATGGACGTATGGGCTTTCACGGTCACGGTGCGGGCATCGTAGTCCGGCGTGACCGTGAGCGACTGGATATAGTTTTCCGGCACGCGCTCCAGCCAGACCGTCTGCCAGATGCCGCTCTGCGCCGGGTAGAACATGCCGCCGGGCTTCAGGGTCTGCTTGCCCCGTGCCTGCGCTCCAGTGTCTGTCGGATCCTGTACCGCCACCCACAGGCTGTTGCGGTCGGTTTCGCTGAGCTGCGCGGTAATATCCAGCGTGAACGGCCAATAGCCGCCCCGGTGGCCGCCCGCCAGATGGCCGTTGACCTGCACGGCACAGGCATCGTCCACCGCACCGAAGTGCAGCAGCACCCGGCCGCCCTGCCCGGCAGGCGGGGCGAAAAAGCGGTGATAGTGCAGCCACTGGCCGGGCTGCAGGGTACGCCCCACCCCGGAAGCCTTCGCTTCCGGCGAGTAGGGCACCAGAATGCTGCCGTCCCACGCGGCGGGATATTCTGCTGTCTGGGTAATGGCGTATTTCCACAGGCCGTTGAGATTTTCATAGCTGTCCCGCCGCATGGCCGGGCGGGGATATTCGGGCAGAGGGTGCATGGTTTCACCGCCTTTGATTTGTTGGTTTCATTCTAGCACAAGGCAGATGGCTTGTATAGACTGAGCAGCAACGATTTAGAATGCCCTCCGCTTCGCTCTGGGCATAAATAGCGGAAGTATTATTTTATATTTGCAAATCAGGAAAATCTGCGGATTTTCCTGATTTGCTTTTTCACAGGGAGGGTCGCAGCGGCAAGCGGCAGATAATGCCAGCGTTAAACACGTAAACCCGCTCCCCTGTGGGGAGCTGCCGCCGCAGCGGCTGAGGGGCTTCAAAATCGGCGGAACACAAAAAATCCTCTAGCGCAGCGACTTGGATTTTTTGTATGGAGCCTTTCTGCTTTGGGATTATCAAGGGCGAGCAGCCCTTGTTTGCAACGGCGACGACCGCGGCCAGCGGCCGAAGCAGGGAGAAGCTGTTGGGGCAGCGGCCTGCAGGATGCGAGTGCCGTTCACGGCACGAAGCAGACGCAGGGAGCCGCAACCCGCCGCCTCCCGCGCCTCGAAAGTAGCGGAGACCTTGCTGTGCTGAACACACAGCATTTGCTGCGCAAACCAGTCTGCGCCTTGAAAGCCCCACCGGGGCTTTCATGCCCTACGGGCACCGCCGTCCTTTCTGGTACTCTTTTGTGCGTGCAAAAGAGTACATATTCGGCGGCAATGCCTTTTGCAAAAGCCATAGAACCCGCCCCACGCGATTACACTCTGCGCCGGAAGTATTTTCCACATATAAAAAGGCCGCTGCACCCTGACGGCGCAGCAGCCTTTGCTTTTGCAATGATAAAACAGAAAACCAGAAGTCAGAGCTTACTCTTCGCCCTCATCCTCGTCATCTTCTTCGTCGTCATCGTCAGCCTTCGGCTTATAGAAGATGCCGCTCAGGAAGATGCTGATGAAGTACAGCAGAACCATGGGGCCGGCCACCATGCACTGAGACACAATATCCGGCGGTGTGACAACGGCCGCGATGAAGAAGATGATCACAATGGCAACGCCGCGCACCTGCTTGAGCAGCTGCGGGTTGATGATGCCCATCTTGGACAGGATGATGGTGATCAGAGGCATCTCAAACACGCAGCCAAAAATGATGAACATGGTCAAACAGAGGTTGACATAGCTCTCGATACTGGTGGTGGTCTGGATGTACTCTGCACCCTCGATGCCGGTGCTGAGGAAACGCAGCATGAAGGGCATCATGAGCTTGTAGGCGAACAGCACGCCCACGCAGAACAGGATAAGGCCCAGCAGCATGACCAGCTTGAAGAAGGTGCTCTCGCTCCTTTTCAGGCCCGGCTTTGCAAATGCATAGATGTGGTAGAACGCCACCGGCACAGTGACCACCACGCCTGCCAGAATGGAGACGCGGAAATACTGCATCAGCTTTTCCTGCGGGGCAATGGAAACAAACTCGTAATAGTCGCGGCCCATGGCAGTGAGCAGATCGATCAGACGGTCGGCGTATGCCAGCGAGACCACAACACCCACCACGAACACCACCGCGCAGATGATCAGCCTGTTCCGCAGTTCTTTCAGATGGCCGGTCAGCGTCATGCTGCCGTCCTCTGCCATGACTTCGGCTTTTTTCTTTTTGCGCTTAACGTTCGTAGCCACAATTACTCCTCGTCTTCGTCCTTCTTGGAAACCTGCTTCTCGGTCTTCTCCTCGGAATCATCGGAGCCTTCCTCGTCCTCCATGCCCTTCTTGAAGCCGTTGATGGTCTTGCCGAACATCTTGCCCAGCTTCGGCAGGTTCTTGGGTCCAAAGATCAGCAGAGCGACGACCAGGATGATCAGCAGTTCGTTAGTACCAATACGCATAATAAAAATCTCCTTTTTACTTTGCCGCGCCGCGTGGCGGGCTTATTGCATGTATCAGGCAACCGCGGGCGCGGGTGCATCCAGTAAGTAATCAGTCCTTCGGCAGAACATCATTCTGACGGGGGGCTTCCTCCACCGGCTCGGCGGCAGGGGCAGCTTCGGCAGCCGGCGCTGCTTCAGCCGACTCTTCAGGCTGGGCGGCAGGCTCTGCCTTTTCAGCCGGTGCAGCGGTCTCCTCAGCAGGAGCAGCATCTTCCTCCTCTGCCTTAGGTGCATTCTCAGCAGGGGCAGTCTCAGCGGCAGGGGCTGCGTCCTCTGCCAGCTCTTCCACCGGCTCTTCGGTCAGGTCGACGACCTCCTCCGCCTCGGCAGCGGCCTTTTTCTCAGCTTCTTCCTTGCTGGTCTTGCCGATGCCGGTAAAGCTCTTGGTCACGTCCTTGACGCTGCTGTCGATATCCTTCTTGATGTCGGTCAGCGGGGCAACTGCTTCTTTCAGGGGAGCCTGGATCTCATTCAGCGGCTCCACAACGTTCTTCTGGATCTCCTCAGAAGCAGCGCCAGTGTACTTTTTCAGTTCCCGCAGCATCTTGCCGATCTTCTTTGCGTAGACGGGCAGCTGATCCGGGCCGATGAACACGAACGCCACGATGACGATGACGACAAGTTCCCAAAAACCAATTTTCATAACGATCCAATTCCTTTCCTGTACGGGCAGGCTCTGCAGCGCCGACGCCCCTGCCAAAGCGGTTTGCCGCTTTGGGCAGTGTGCACCCGCATTCCGTCTTTTCTCGCCGCATTCTGCCGTTGTCCGCGTGGGTCTGGCGCTTTCTGCGCCTTTGCTGCCCTACTTATACCGAAAAGTGGTGAACTGATTCTGAATATATTATGAACTTTTCATGAACAAGCCTGTTTAACAGGTGCTTTTGTAAACGTATGATATTTTATGGTTCATTTATTACAAAACGGATAGGATACAACCTCGCAGTCTTTTGCAAAAAAGAGGACACCGCGCAAAACGGTGTCCTCTGAAGTATCCTTTACGGGGATCAGTGGCCGCAGCTCTCGCAGTGGTCGCAGTCCTCTTCGAGCTTACCCACGATGGGTTCCGGATCGATGCCCTGACGGCGATAGTAGTCAGACAGCGCCGCCTTGACGGCCTGCTCGGCCAGAACCGAGCAGTGCACCTTGATGGGAGGCAGACCTTCCAGAGCTTCCACAACGGCCTTGTTGGTCAGCTTAAGAGCCTCGTCGATGGTCTTGCCCTTGATGAGGTCGGTGGCCATGCTGCTGGTAGCGATGGCAGCACCGCAGCCGAAGGTGAGGAACTTGACGTCCACGATCACATTGTTCTCGATCTTCAGGTACATGCGCATGATATCGCCGCACTTGGGGTTGCCGACTTCACCCACGCCGTTTGCGTCGGGGATCTCACCCACGTTGTGCGGGTTTGCAAAATGCTCCATGACCTTTGCGCTATACATGCTTGCCATAATTACTGTTCTCCCTTCAGGCTGAACTGGCGGGCCTTGTTCTGACCCTGCAGCCACATACAACTCATAGCGCGGCGGCGGGGGATTACTTCCTCCAGCACGTCGCACAGATATTTTGCTTCTTCCATGGTGTTCTGCGGACCAAAGGTAAAGCGCATCGAACCGTGGCCGATCTCTTCCGGCACGCCGATGCTCAGCAGAACATGGCTCGGGTCAAGGCTGTCGGAATTGCAGGCAGAGCCGGTAGAGGCACAGATGCCGTGCATATCCAGATCCAGCAGAATGGTCTCGCCCTCCAGACCCGGGAAGCTGATGTTTACATTGTTGGGCAGACGGGGGCTGCGGCCGCCGTTCAGGCGGGCTTCCGGGATATTCTTGAGGATGCGGTCGATGACGTAATCGCGCAGCTCGCTCTCGTGGGCCATGCGCTCATCCAGATGCGCCGTGGCGATCTCCAGTGCCTTGCCCATGGCAGCAATGCCGGCCACGTTCTCGGTGCCTGCACGGTGGCGGGCCTCCTGACTGCCGCCATCGATCAGGTTCTGGGGCCATACGCCCTTACGGCAGTACAGTGCACCCATGCCCTTGGGGCCATTGAACTTGTGGGCGCTCATGGACAGCATATCCACGCCCAGCTCCTTCACATCCACGGGGATGGCACCCACAGCCTGCACCGCGTCGGTGTGCATCCAGACACCGTGCTTGTGAGCGACCTCTGCGATCTCCTTGATGGGCTGGATGGTGCCGATCTCGTTGTTGGCCATCATGATGCTGACCAGTGCAGTATCGGGGCGGATGGCAGCCTCCACATCCTCGGGACGGATATAGCCCTCAGCAGTGGGCTTGATATAGGTGATCTCAAAGCCCAGACGCTCCAGCGCCGCCATGCTGTGCATGATGGCGTGGTGCTCAAAGGCACTGGTGATCAGGTGCTTTTTGTTCTGGCGTGCCTTAGTGAAGGCGGTGCCCTTTACGGCCCAGTTGTCGGCCTCGGAGCCGCAGCTGGTAAAGAAGAGCTCAGCCGGACTTGCATTGATGGCCTTTGCCACCTGCGCACGGCCGGTGTCCACAAATTCCTTGGCCTCATAGCCCACACTGTAATGGCTGCTGGGGTTGCCGCAGGCACCGCTCAGGGCTTTGACCATCATTTCCAGTGCCTCGGGAGCACAGGGAGTGGTGGCAGCATTATCCAGATAAACCACTTTTTCCATGTTTTCCATCGGAATTATCCTTTCTGGCGGGCACAGAACGTCTCTCCGCTTTGTGCCGTCCGGGCCTTTGCCCGTGAATTCTCGTTTTGACAGAGATAGTTATACCGTATTATCCCCTAGTGTGTCAATAGGAATACTGGATTTTCGTGATTCGGCCTTATTTTTTGCTTTTTCCGGTCAGTTTTCCCAGCATTACTTTCCATTTTGGGTAGCCCCAGCGTTTATCCTCGGCAAAATCGTCGGCCAGCTTCCACGGAAAATTGCTTCCGTCAAAATAGAGATTTCCGGCTTCGTCTGCACGATCCAGCTTTTTGGGCAGATAGTCCTCGTCGTAATAGCTCTTGCGGCGGTCGGGCAGCACCCAATGCAGGGTACCGTCCTCGTCCATGCCGGACGCCCACACGCCGAACACAAAGGTCGCCGCTTCGCCGTAGCAGTGCTGTTCAAACCGGATGGCACCATCATAGTAGAACTTGATGACCTCCAGCGTGCCGGATTCCTTTTTGCCATCCCGGCCAAGGGTAGGGCGGTAATCCTGCTGATAACGGCATCCGCAGTGGCTGCCTGCGAAATCTTTTGCATGGAACGACATGGCGTTTTTCCTTTCTTTTATAGAGCACCCTGCTCCTACCTCTGCGGCTCTGCCATTTTTTCTGTAAAATGCCCGTTTACCGCTTCGGCCCCTTTTGTGAAAAGGCGTTTGGAACGGCCCGCAGGCCGCGACAAACGCGAATAAAAAACAAATTCCGCTGAAGATGCCCAGAGCGCAAGCGGCGGGCATTCCAAATCGTCCTGCCTGCTTAAAAGTGTCCCTCGAAGTCGCCCTCGATCTCATAGGGCCAGCTCAGGATGCCGCCCAGATCGTAGAGTTTTTTGTAGCCCAGACTCTCCAGCTTCTGCACGGCGTCGGCGCTGCGGCGACCGGTGCGGCAGTAGATCAGCCACACAGCATCTCGATCCGGCAGCACCTCTGCAGCACGGCTCAGCACCTGCCCCAGCGGCAGCAGCTTTGCGCCGGGGATGTGCCCCACGGCAAACTCGTCCGGCTCCCGGACGTCCACCGCCACAGCCTTGCCCGCGTCCAGCAGACGAATGGCAGCGGCAGGGGTGATCTTCTCAGTCATACTCTCACTCCTTGCGATATTGATCTTACCCATCCTATGATAGCAGACCTTTTTTGTTTGCACAAGAGTTTTGCTTTGCAAAAGCCGTCCGCCGTGCTATACTATAAAAGAATCGTAAGGAGAGGATCACCATGAAATTTTCGACCAAGAGCCGCTATGCCCTGCGCCTGATGGCCGAGTTGGCGCGCTACGCCCCGGGCACCACCGTCAGCCTGAAAGAGATCAGCGATCGGCAGAACCTGAGCCTGAAATATCTGGAACAGATCGTCACGCCGCTGGCGCGGGCAGGGCTTGTGAAGAGCGAGCGCGGCAGTCAGGGCGGCTACCGCCTGACCAAAACGCCCGCCGACTACACCGCCGGCGAGATCCTGCGTGCCATCGAGGGCAGCGTGGCGCCTATCCCCTGCCTTGGCAGCGAGACCAACGAATGCCCCATGTCAGAGCAGTGCTTTACCCTGCCCTTCTGGACAGGGCTGGACGAAGTGATCAACCAGTACATCGACAGCGTAACGCTGGAACAGCTGGCCAGCCAGCTGCCCGCCGCAGAGCCTGCAAAAAAAGAGGGTTGCTGCGGATGCAGCACGAAAACCGAAAAATAATGCTTGACATTCGCGGATGCATCGGCTATAATAATCTAGCATTCAGCGAATGTCTGACTGTAGGGGTATAGCTCAGTTGGTAGAGCAGCGGTCTCCAAAACCGCGTGCCGTGAGTTCGAGACTTACTACCCCTGCCACAAACGCACAGGTTCTTCGGAGCCTGTGCGTTTTGTTTTTGTACGCCTGCGGCAGGGCCGAACCATTTAGAATGGCCTCCGCATTCGCTCTGGCCATTTTCAGCGGAAATATTGTTTTAATATTTGCCAATCAGGAAAATCTGCGGATTTTCCCGATTGGCTTTTTCACGGGAGAGGTCGTTCCGGAAAAAGGCATATGCTGCTGTCGGTCTGCGACCGTCGCGCAGCGATTCTAAATGGAGAAGCGAGAAAAATACGTTAAGCGTAGCGGCTAGTATTTTTCCGGTTCGACTTCTGCTTTGGGGTCTGAAAGGGGCGAGCAGCCCCTTTCTCGTGGATCCAGCGCGTCGAAATCGCTGCGACCTTGCCGCGCTGAACGCGCGGCATTTGCTTCGCAAACCGGTCTGCGGCTTAAAAGCCTCGCTGGGGCTTTCATGCCCTACGGGCACCGCCGTCCTTTCTGGTTCTCTTTTGTGCGTCAAAAGAGAATATTCCCCGCCTTCTAAAAAATCTGAAATTCGTGCTTGACAAGCATCCGCTTTTTCGATATAATAGAGCACGTTCCGGCGGTAAAATGCCGCACGAACTTGAGCGATCATGGCCCGGTAGCTCAGTTGGTTAGAGCACCAGCCTGTCACGCTGGGGGTCGTCGGTTCGAGCCCGATCCGGGTCGCCATTTGCTGCTATAGCTCAGTTGGTAGAGCGCATCCTTGGTAAGGATGAGGTCTCCAGTTCGAATCTGGATAGCAGCTCCAAAGGCAAGCACCTCGAAGTCTTAGGACTTCGGGGTGCTTTTTTTGCTGCTCTCTTGTTGCATCCATCTGATTGGCTACTCTGCCCAAAAGCAGGAGCTCCTTTCTTCCAGAATCGTCAATTGATGTTGCCGCCCGATTGTTATACAATTGTCATAATATATCGGGCAGCATTCTGCTGCGTTGAGAGGATCGGAACAATTGGAGGTAATATCTATGGCTCGTTTTACTCTTCCCCGCGACCTGTACCATGGCAAGGGCGCTCTGGAAGCGCTGAAGACCTTTACCGGCAAAAAGGCCATCGTCTGTGTGGGCGGCGGCTCCATGAAGCGTTTCGGCTTCCTTGACCGTGCAGTCTCCTATCTGAAGGAAGCCGGCATGGAGGTGGAGCTGTTTGAGGGCATCGAGCCCGACCCCTCTGTCGAGACCGTTATGCGCGGTGCTGAGGCCATGCTGAAATTTGAGCCGGACTGGATCATCGCCATGGGCGGCGGCTCGCCGATCGATGCAGCCAAGGCCATGTGGATCAAATACGAATACCCCGACATCACCTTTGAGGAGATGTGCAAGGTGTTCGGCATCCCGCCACTGCGCCGCAAAGCACACTTCTGCGCCATCTCCTCCACCTCCGGCACCGCTACCGAGGTGACAGCTTTCTCTATCATCACTGACTATCAGAAGGGCATCAAGTACCCCATCGCAGACTTCGAGATCACCCCGGACGTTGCCATCGTTGACCCCGATCTGGCCGAGACCATGCCCAAAAAACTGGTGGCTCACACCGGCATGGACGCCATGACCCACGCCATCGAGGCCTATGTTTCCACCGCCCACTGCGACTACACCGATCCGCTGGCCATCTTTGCCATCCGCATGATCCAGAGTGATCTGGTGGACAGCTATAACGGCGACATGTCCAAGCGCGACTCCATGCACAACGCCCAGTGTCTGGCCGGCATGGCCTTCTCCAACGCACTGCTGGGCATCGTGCACTCCATGGCGCACAAGACCGGTGCGGCTTTTGCCGACCACGGCGCTCATATCATCCACGGTGCTGCCAACGCCATGTATCTGCCCAAGGTCATCGCGTTCAACGCCAAGGATCCTGAAGCCAAAAAGCGCTACGGCGTGATCGCAGACGAGATGAAGCTGGGCGGCACCACAGATGACGAAAAGGTCAAGCTGCTCATCGAGTACCTGCGCGGCATGAACGACGCGCTGAACATTCCCCACTGCATCAAGAACTATGGTGCAGACTCTTACCCCGTCGAGCAAGGCTTTGTACCGGAGGAAGTGTTCCTGCAGCGCCTGCCCGAGATCGCCAAAAACGCCATTGCCGATGCCTGCACCGGCTCCAACCCCCGCCAGCCCAGTCAGGAAGAGATGGAAAAGCTGCTCAAGTGCTGCTACTACGACACTGAGGTGGATTTCTGAGCCTGACCGCCTAACTGCATAAGCCTCCCATTCCGGCTGCCGGTCTCTCGCTTCTGCGAACCGACAGCCGGTTTTTGTTTTGCCCGACCTGCTTTTATACAACAAAAACGCCCCGAAGCATTTTCGCTTCGAGGCGTTTGAGCTGGAGCTGCTATCCAGATTCGAACTGGAGACCTCATCCTTACCAAGGATGCGCTCTACCAACTGAGCTATAGCAGCACAATCACAGCTCGATTAGTATACCATAGCTTTCCTCGTTTTGCAAGAGATTTTTGCAAAAAAGTTTGCTTTTTTTCGCAAAAAGACTCCCTCAGGCATCGCAGTGCGATGCCTGAGGGAGTCTTACTTTATTACTCGATCAGACCATTCAGCAGGGACAGGCACTTGCGGCTGTGCAGCTTGCGGATGGCCTTGGCTTCGATCTGACGCACACGCTCACGGGTAACGCCAAAATCCTTGCCCACTTCTTCCAGCGTGCGGGGGCGGCCGTCGTCCAGACCAAAACGCAGGCGGATGACTTTTTCCTCACGGGGCGTCAGGCTCTTGAGCGCCAGATTGATCTGCTGCGCCACCATGGCACGGTCTGCAGCCTTGCCGGGAGCTTCAGCGTTCTCGTCTGCAACAAAATCGCCCAGAGAGGAATCCTCTTCCTCACCCACCGGGCTTTCCAGACTTGCCGGCTCCTGTGCCATGCGCTGGATCTCACGCACACGCTCGACGCTCATGTCCATCGCCTTTGCAAGCTCTTCCGGGGTCGGCTCATGGCCGTTCTGGTACACCAGCTGGTTGGTGGCCTGCCGCATCCGGTTGATGGTCTCCACCATGTGCACCGGGATGCGGATGGTGCGTGCCTGATCCGCAATGGCGCGGGTGATGGCCTGACGGATCCACCAGGTCGCATAGGTGGAGAAGCGGAATCCGCGGTCACAGTCAAACTTCTCCGCTGCCTTGATCAGGCCGATGTTGCCCTCCTGGATCAGATCCAGAAATGCCAGATTGTGACCCACGTGCTTCTTTGCAATGGAAACCACCAGACGCAGGTTCGCCTCGCTCAGGCTGCGGCGGGCATTCAGTCCGTCGCGGCGGGTCTTGAGCAGCTCCTGACGCTGTTCCTCGGTCAGGGGGCCATTTTCCACCGCCTCCATGGCTTCCTCTTCTGCTGCCTTTTCCTCCGCATCCTCGCCGGACTTCTCGCTGCCGTCGTCATCCAGATCCTCGTTGTAGCTGCGGCTGTTTTCGTCCTCTTCAAAAGAGAAGCGGGCGCTGTTCTTCTTGATGTACTCGGGGCCGCCGTACTTCTGGCGGTCTGCCTGCAGGATGTGGGCGGCCTCGGCACCGGCATGGATCCGCTTGCTCAGATCGACCTCCTGCTCTGCACTCAGCAGAGGGATCTGGCCGATCTGCTTGAGGTAGTTCTTCACAGGGTCATCCAGCAGTTCGTCCATGGCAGCCTTCAGGTCTGCAGGGTTTTCTTCGCCCTGCTCATCCTCGGCCTCATCGCCAAGGCCAAGATCATCGCTGCTGTTTTCAGCATTTTCCACCTCAGCCATGATGCCTTCCACATCCAGGCTGGACTCCATATCCTCTTCCTGAACCTTGATGCCGTGCTTTTCCAGAAATTCGGTGACCTTTTCCATCGTCATCCCGAACTGCTCCGCAAGCTTTCTGGCTTCCAACGCAGACAGGGTGCCTTCGCCTTTTTCCATCATTTCCTTCAAAGTCATGCCCATTTCGTTCTCTCCTTCTTGCTCTGGGGATCTTCCCGCCAGGGGAAATCGTATCTTTGCCCGCTCCTGCGCATCAGATCACCAGTCCTCCGTTCACGCCGAACACCTGCCCAGTGATATAGCCGGCATTTTCGCCTGCCAGGAACACCAGCAGCTCTGCCACCTCATCTGCACTGCCCAGACGCCCCACCGGGGTCTCCTCGGCCAGTGCAGCCTTGTCCTCGGCGGTAAAGGCTGCCATCATATCTGTTTCAATGACCCCGGGGGCAACACAGTTCACCGTGATGCCGCTGGGGCCTTCTTCTTTGGCCAAAGCCTTGGTCAGGCCGATCAGACCCGCCTTTGCTGCGGAGTAGTGCACTTCGCAGCTGCCGCCGGTCTGGCCCCACATACTGCTTACGGTCAGGATCCGGCCGTTTTTGCGGCGGATCATCCCCGGCAGCGCCAGCTGGCACAGGTTGAATGCTCCCGTCAGGTTCACGTCCAGCATCCGCTGCCACTCTTCGGGGGCAATGTCGGTGAACAGCTTCTGCTGGGCGATGCCCGCATTGCTCACCAGCACATCCACGTGTCCCAATGCCTGCTCCGCTGTGCGGAAAGCCAGCTCACAGCTGGCACGGGAAGCCACGTCACACTGCACGGCCATAACACCCGGCAGCTCCTTTTCCAGCACAGCCGCAGCATCCGCATTGCTGTGGTAGAGCACCACGACGCGGTAGCCCTGCCGATAAAACGCACGTGCTGCTGCCGCGCCGATGCCCCTGTCTCCACCGGAGATCAGTACACAGCGGCCGTTGAGGCCGGTCTGCCGGGGCGGATCTTCTTCCTCTGCCGGCGGCAGCGGAGGCTCTTCCGGTGCAGGCTGCACAGCCGGCTCCGGCCTTTTCTCCAGCACCATGATCCGGGTGGGTTCGTCCGCTGCAGGCACCGGCTTCGGCGCAGGGCGCACAGACGGCTCCGGCTGAACCGGCTCGTCCTCCGGCATGTTGAATGTCAGTTCAAATTCATCTTCGTACAAGAGTCGTATCCTCCTGTCGTGATCTCTGCACAGCACGCTGTGCAGGAGATGTCTGCCGGAGCACACCGCTGCCCGGCCTGCGTCCTCTTGCTCTCCGGTCAAAGTCCGGTACTCGGCGCGGCGGGCAGATCATCAAGATGGGTTTCGACAAAACACCATTAAATAATATAGCACAATTTGACGAAAAAAGAAAGTGGAAGCCGCCTGCTTTTTCACGCAGCTTCCACTTTTTTACGTTTTTTTCATATTCTCGGCGGCCGGTACCGGCGGTTTCCACTTCGGCTTTGCCGCAAGGCGGGCTCTCAGCTCCTGAAAAAATGTCTGCAGCAGCGCCCCTGCCTCCTCCGCACGCAGGCCGCTTTCCACCTTCGGATGGTGGTTGAAGGGCATGGCGAACAGGTCGGTCACGCTGCCGCAGCACCCGGCCTTGGTGTCGGCCGCGCCGTACACCACCCGGCGGAGGCGGCTGTTGATGATGGCTCCGGCGCACATGGGGCATGGCTCCAGTGTAACGAACAGCTCGCATTCCCACAGCCGCCAGCCTCCCAGTTTTTTGCAAGCGGCATCGATGGCCAGCAGCTCTGCGTGGTGCAGCGCGTTCTTCCCGGTTTCCCGGGTGTTGTGCGCGGTGGAAACGACCTCGCCATTCCGTGCCACAACGGCACCCACCGGCACTTCGCCCAATGCCGCCGCCTTGCGGGCCTCTTCCAGTGCAAGGCCCATCAGTTCAGAATCGGTCATAGCTCCCCCTGTTATCCTGCCGCAAAAACCAGCAGATTATTCAATGTATGCAAAAGCATCCCCGGCCATACGTGCCCGGTGCGGTCAGCAAGCACTCCCAGCCCCGCGCCGCAGACCAGCGCCCATGCCATGCCTGCCGGGCTGCCATGCTGCAAGGCAAACAGCGCCGCCTGCAGCAGAACTGCCTGCCGTGTGCCCAAAGGCCGCGCCAGCCGCAGCACTGCTCCCCGGAACACCAGCTCCTCCAGGATCGGTGCCGCAACGCAGTGGTGCATAAAGGCCGGCACCCGGGTGCCCGCAGCCGGAGCAGGCACGAGCGCCAGCAGCTTTCCCGCCAGCAGGTAAGCCAGCGCACAGCCGAACGCCGCCAGCAGCGCGTACGTCTTTGTTCTCCGCTCCATGGTCTGCCCTCCCCGCTTTGCCTTCGTTTGCGCCTATCTTATCACAGACAAGGGGTCGTACGCAAGGATCCTGCGCTCTGACGAAACAATTTTGGCTCAGACAATTGACTTTTCCCCGTCGATTCTGCTATACTGTTATCCAACGTTTTTTCAAGAAGCGTCGTTCATTTCGCATCAAATTGTTTTTACCGGAAGACCGGAGGTATTTTATGATCCGCATTCTCACCGATTCTGCGTCCGACATCCTGCCCGCCGAGGCGGAGCAGCTGGGCGTGACCGTCATTCCCCTGAATGTGACGATGGAGGACGGCACCGTCCTGCGCGACGGCATCGACATGACCCCCAGCGCCTATTACGACCATCTGCGCACCTGCCGCAAGCTGCCCACCACCAGTCAGCCCAGCCCGGAGCTGTTCGAGAAGTTCTATCTGGAAGCCGCTGCCGCCGGGGATGAAGTGCTGGGCATCTTCCTGTCCCACGAGCTGTCCGGCACCTGGCAGTGCGCAAAGCTGGCCGCAGACCTTGCCAATGTAGACAACGTGCTGTTTGTGGACAGTGCCAACGTATGTCTGGGCGAGTCGCTTCTCGTCCGTCTGGCCGTGCAGCTGCGGGATGCCGGAAAGACGCTGGTGCAGATCGCCACCACTCTGGAGCACGCCAAAGAGCATCTGCATCTTGTTGCCGCCATCGACGACCTGAAGTATCTGCGCAAGGGCGGCCGTCTGCCCGCCGCCGTGGCCGTCGCGGGCGGGATGCTGGGCATCAAGCCCCTCATCACCATCAAGGAGGGCAAGGTAGCCATGGCCGGCAAGGCCCGCGGCCTGCCCGGTGCCTATGTGGCACTGTTCAAGAAGATCGACGAGCTGGGCGGCATCAGCCCGGATTTTGCCGCGATCACAGGCTACACTGCCAGCCTGCGCGAGGTGCAGCCCATCCAGAGCTACTTCCGGGACACTCTGGATCTGCCCGAGCCGCTGGTGCGGCAGATCGGCTGCGTTATCGGCACCCACGCAGGCCCGGGCGCATTCGGTCTGGCCTTTTTGGACAAAGGGTTTACACTGGAATAAGAGATCAACGGAAAAGATCATCCGACTAAAGTCGGGCAGCCTTCGGGCTGCCCGGCTTGTTTTTTGCAGCGGGAAACGGGAAGTAACAGCGTGTATTTTCTTTGAATGTGTGACTCTACTGGCAGCACCCTCGCCCTCTCAGGCGCTAACGCGCCAGCTCTCCCAAAGGGAGAGCCCTTGGCATAGCGGCAAGATTTCTGGCCAAACCGCAATGTTTGCGGGCACGCTTGCTCCCCCTCCAATGGAACTATCACACAACGACTGAGGGAGGTAATCCCGCAGTGCCACGCTTTCACAGAAAGCGGCACTGCAGCTGCCGCTTCCCTCTACGGCCCCTCCCTGTGAAAAAGTAGTTCCGAAGCGCCCGCAGGCGCTTCGGAGCTACAAATAAAAATATTCTTTCCGCTATTGATGCGCAAAGCGCAAGCGGAGCGCATTCCAAATCGTTCCGCCCTGCCCTTACAGCACCGCGTCCGAGATGAGCTTGCCCAGCAGCAGCACCAGCACCACCAGCATCATGGGGCGGATGAAGCGCGCGCCTTTTTTCAGGGCGAAATGAGAGCCAAGCAGGTTGCCCAGAATGTTGCTGACGGCACAGGGGATGCCGATGTGGAACACCACCAGACCGTTCATCAGATAGGTGAACAGGCTGGCGCAGTTGCTGGCAAGATTCAGCACCTTGCCGTTGCCGTTAGCGGTGCGCAGGTCAAAGCCCATCAGGGTGGTAAAGGCAATGATGGCAAAGGTTCCGGTGCCCGGGCCAACGATGCCGTCGTACATACCGATGCCCAAGCCGATGCCCAGCGCCAGCAGGGTCTTTTTCAGGTTCAGAGTGCCGTCGTCCCGGTTCTCGTCCGGCAGGTCGCGCTGCCACAAAATGACCACCGCTGCCACCGGCAGGATGATAAGCATCATGGTGCGCAGCAGCTCATCGCTGAGCAGCAGCACGATATGCGCCCCCAGCGCACTGCCCGCAAAGCTGCCGATGGCTGCAAGAATGCCCACCTTCAAGTTCATAGCGCCGTTTTTGAAAAAGTTGGCTGTGGCAAAAGTGGTGCCGCAGGCGGCGCTGAATTTGTTGGTGGCATAGGTATAATGGGGCGGCAGCCCGGCAAACAGATAGGCCGGCAGGCTGATAAGGCCGCCGCCTCCGGCCGCCGAATCCACAAAGCCTGCAAAGCCCGTCATCAGAATGAGAAACGCCATCATCCACGGCGAAAGTGTGATACCCATTGTTATAATTCCCTTTATTTTTTCAAATCACTCCTTTTTCAGGAGATGCACAGCCGTCCCTCACAGGCCAGCACCTGATCCAGGATCATCCGCGAGACGCGGGCACCGTAGACCATGGCGGGGTGTTCGTTGTACTCGATGATATCGTGAAAGTCCTTGTTCATCAGCACGATGACGTACTCGCCGTAGGGGGTGTGGACGATGCCGCCATCGTTGCGGCAGGCATTCATGCTGCCGCTCTTGCTGGCCACCCAGATCAGCTCCGGCGCGCCGGTCTCCTCGCAGTCCAGATAATACTGGGGAAAATCGTGGGTCAGCATGGTGTTGTAGTGCTGCTGGCGCAGGATGGAAAGCATTTCGGCACTGGCCTCCCGGCTGACCAGCTCCCCCTTTGCAATGCGGGCGAACAGCGCCGCATAGTCCCGGGGCGTGGTGGTGCCAAGCTGGCGGTAACGGTCAAAGTGCAGCGGGTTGTGCAGCACCGTGTGGGCAAAGCCCAGCTCCCGGATGCAGGCGTTGATAGCGTCCAGCCCCAGATAGTCGATGAGCATGTTGGTGGCGATGTTGTCCGAACAAATGATCATCATGGTAGCGGTATCTTTTACTCTGAGGCGTGCGCCTACGCCCAGTGCCCGCAGCATGCCGCTGCCGTCCACGAACTGGCTCTGCTCGTAGGCAAGCTCGGCTGTAAGGCTGGCTCTGCCCCGCTGCACCTGCAAATACAGCGCTGCCAGAAGGAACGCCTTGATGGTGGATGCCGTCTCAAATTCCTCGTCCGCCCCCATCTCCACCGTATGACCCTGCAGGTCGTCCACGAACACGCTCATCCTGCCCTGATAGCAGTAGAGCTCCGCTTCGATGCGCTTTTCCAGCGTCATATTTTGATCCATATCGGCATATTCTCCGTTGATATTACAGATTTTCCTCAAAAAAGCGCATGGCGTTGCGGAAGTAGACCCCCTCCACCTCGTCCTCGGTGAAGCCCTCGCGGCGCAATGCATCCGCCAGCAGCGGCAGGAAGGCAGCGTTTTCCAGCTGGTGGGGGCCGTCGATGCCGTCAAAGTCGCTGCCAAGGGCGATCATCTGCGCACCGCCCACCTGCTTGTAGTGAGCGGCATGCTTTGCGATGAGTTCTACCGTGCTGCGGCAGCGCTCCGGGCGGGCGGGGTCGGTGTCCAGAAAGGGGGCATAGTAGTTCAGCCCCGCAATGCCGCCGCGCTCTGCCAGCGCACGGATCATCTCATCGGTCAGGTTGCGGGTGTGGGGTGCCAGAGCGCGGCAGTTGGAGTGGCTGGCCGCAAAAGGCCGGGTGCCGTGCCGTGCGATAGCCCAGAAGCCCTTGTCCGAAAGATGGCTCACATCCACGATCATGTGCAGCCGCTCCATTTCAGCCAGAAATGCAAAGCCTTTTGCGGTCAGACCTTTTTCGGTCTGGGGCACCAGCACGCCGCCGGGGTTCCGCTGCGGGCTTGCCAGCTCGTTCTCGTGGTTCCATGTCAGGGTCATCATGCGCACACCCAGCTCATACATCCGGCGCAGCACCCCCACGCTGCCCTTGCAGCAGGCACCCTCTTCGATGGTGAGCATCCCGCTGATCTTCCCCGCCGCAGCATTCCGGCGGATGTCTGCCGCCGTATACACCGGGGCAATGGCGTCCGGGTATGCCGCCATGATCCGCTTGAACCAGTCGATTTCTTCCAGCGCCGTCACCAGCGGATCCGCACCGGGCGTTTTATCGCCCAGATCCACGAAAGCTGCAAAGCACTGCAGCAGATAATCGCCTTTCTGTAATTTTTCAAGGTCGATATGCAGATCGTTCTTTCCAAAGCTCTTTGGAAGACCCGCCTTTTCGGCGCGGCGCAGCTCGCTGAGGGTATCGCAGTGCAGATCCCAGACTTTCATGGCAGTTTCTCCTTATTCTTCCTGCAGCAGCTGCAGCAGCTCTTCCGGCTTCATGGACAGGATGGCTCCGTCTGCCGAGCCGGTGACCGTCTCGGCAAGATCCTGCTTCGCCTGCTGCAGCTCTACGATCTTTTCTTCAATGGTGTCCTGCGCGATGAGCTTGTACACCTGCACCGGATTGCGCTGGCCGATGCGGTAGGCGCGGTCGGTGGCCTGATTCTGCGCGGCCACGTTCCACCACGGGTCGTAGTGGATGACGATATCGGCAGCGGTCAGGTTCAGGCCGGTGCCGCCCGCCCGCAGCGAGATGAGGAACACGTCCGCTTCACCGCCGTTGAACCGGCGCACAAGCTCCGCACGCACCGGCTTCGGGGTGGAGCCCTGCAGGGTAAAGTGGCTCACGCCCGCTTCGTCCAGCCGTTTTGCCAGCAGCTCCAGCATGGAGGTGAACTGGCTGAACAGCAGGATGCGGTGTCCGCCCTCCACAGCAGCCGTCACCAGCTCCATGCAGGCGTCCAGCTTGGCGCTGCCGCCCTCCCAGTTGTCCGCCACAAGGCGCGGGTCGCAGCAGATCTCCCGCAGGCGCATGAGCACCGCGAACACCGCCATTTTGTCCTCGGGCTTCGCGGCGCGCAGCTTTTCCCGCGCGTCCACCACAGCGGCAAGGTAGAGCTTGCGCTGTTCGGTATCCAGCTCGATGCGGTGAAGGTTCTCGGTCTTGGGCGGCAGCTCCTTGAGCACCTCGGACTTCATACGCCGCAGGATGAACGGCCCGGTCAGCTGATTCAGCCGCCGCAGGGCTTCCTTGTCGTTTTCCTGCACGATGGGCTTTTCAAACCGGGCGCAGAAGGTCTTGTAGGGCGGCAGATAGCCCGGCATCAGGAAGGAGAAGATGCTCCACAACTCGCCCAGACGGTTCTCCACCGGGGTGCCGGTAAGGGCGAACCGCACTTTGCTGTTCACCCCGCAGACCGCCTTGTATTTCTGAGTGGTGTGGTTTTTGATGGCCTGCGCTTCGTCCAGAATGCAGGCATAGAACGCCTGTTCCCGGTAAAGCTCTTCATCCCGGCGCATCAGGTCGTAGCTGGTGACCACAAGGTCGGCATCCGCCCACTGCTTTGCCAGCTCGGCACGGTGGACGGCGTCGCCGTCCACCGCCACACAGACGAGCTGCGGGGTGAACTTTCTGCATTCCTCCTGCCAGTTGAGCACCAGCGAGGCCGGGCAGACGATGAGGCTGGGCAGGGTCTGCCCGCTTTCCTTCATGGCCAGCAGATAGCTCAGCACCTGCACCGTTTTGCCAAGGCCCATATCATCCGCCAGAATGCCGCCCATGCCGTAGCCGTCCAGCGTGCGCAGCCAGCGGTAGCCATCCCGCTGGTACTTGCGCAGGACATTGTGCAGGCTTTCCGGCGGGGTATACTCGCTGTCCTTCACGGCGTGGAAGCTGCGGCTGATGCGGCGGAAGGCATCATCGCGGTGGAAGCGCAGGCTGTTCTGACCCGAAAGCGCCCAGTCCAGACTGGGGGCACGGTAAAGAGGCAGCTCTGCGTGGCCGCTTTTCAGTCTGGCACCGGAGAGCTCCAGCGTATCGTTGAGCTCATCCAGCCCCTCCAGACCGTCATCCAGCCGCAGCAGACGGCCATCCCGCAGGCGGTGATAGCGTTTTTTCTGGTGCAGCGACCGGAGCAGCTCTTTCAGCTCATTGACCGGGAACTCGCCGGTGTCCACTTCCAGATCCAGCACGCTGCCATGCACTGACACCCCTACCGTAACGCGGGGCGGCGCAGCCTGCAGATCCCGGAAGGCATCTGTCTGATAGACCTCTCCCTCTGTCAGCAGGGCAGGCACGCCCTCTTCCAGAAAGCGGTAAAGCTCCTCTTCATCCGCCGTGCCGTACAGCTCCGGGTTGCCGTCTGCACCGGCCTGCAGATAAGCCGAAAGCAGTTTCTTTGCGCGGCTTTCGGCGCGCACATCCCGCAAAAGCCCCGCCGGAGCCGGAGCAAAAGGCGTGATCTTATCCTCTCCGTAAAGGTACTCCGCGTGCGCTTCCACCCGAAATTTGTCCGGGGCGTCCAGATAAAACTGCACCACCGGCTCCAGCGGGATCTGATTCAGCAGCAGTCGGTCAGGGTCCACGATGTTCAGCCTGCTGCCCAGTTCCGGCAGCACGTAGCTGCAAAACGCCGATGCATCCGCGCTGGTGAAGAACAGGCTCTTGCCGCACAACGCCTGCAGTGCCGGCAGGATGCGGGCGCACCCGGCCTTCTGCAGCCGCCAGACCGTGTTCTCACTGAACAGATAATCATAGTCCAGCCCCTTTGTCAGCCCCAGCGACGGGCTGCACTCAACCTGCACGCCGCCCCGGCGGCGCTCCACGTTCATGGTGATGGCGGGCAGGCCTTCCCGCAGTTCATAGCCGCCCAGAAACCCTGTATGCTCATACAGCTGCACCAGCGCGTCAAAGTTTTCGCCGGTCAGCGCAATGCCGCCTGCCGGGCCGCGCTCTGCCCCGCCGTAGACCCGCACCGCCATGCTGTCAAGGCTCTGCTTTGCACTGACCTGACGGCGCACCAGCTGCAGCAGCTGCTGCGCCTCCTCGTTAAAGGCATCCCACCGGTGGAGAAAGGCCAGTGCCTTTCCGTAGCTGACGCTGCGGCCATGTTCGATGTTCTCCAATAAGTCCGGGATGTTCTTGACCACATACTGCCGCCCGCCGTCCGAAATACGCAGCCGAAGCCATGGCTGCGCGCCGGGCACAAGGGTCAGCTCCGGCTCCAGCTGCACAAAGCCGGTGCGCTGCGGCAGATCCTCCGTGCCAATGTCCTCCAGAGCCGCTTCCTTATAGGCATCCAGCAGCCGCAGGGCTTCGTGGTCGGTAGCCGGAGCGTCCCCGTGCCACTTGCGGCCAAACAGCATCTCCAAGCCGGAAGCATAGCTGTCCCGGCGGGGCTGCTCCTGATTCAGGCTTCCGGCACCGCGCACCACGCCCGGGATGGCGTCCGGCTTGGACACCGGAGCCGGTTCTCCGCCGTTTTGGTCGGCATCCTCCAGCAGCAGAGCACCGATATGCTTGCAGTAGGTGCCCTCGCCGTTTTGGTTATAGGGGCAGTCGCAGGACGCGCTGACAAAGCTGCCGTTTTCCCGCAGCCATGCCTGCGTGTAGTAGCAGTTGGCGCGCTTGCCCACCACCAGCGCCGAAAGATGGCGCACGCCGTCCGCGTTGACCGTGCAGGTACTCTGCTGGATGCGCCTGCGGCATCTGAGCGCCCGCTCAAAAATGTTATCGCCCAGCAGGATGCGGATCTCGTCTGCGTCCATGGCTCTTCCCTCCCCCGGTTCATCGGTAAAAACCTTCTGATTTTATAAGAATACCGCACCCGGTGCCGGGATGCAAGAAAAAATTCCCGCCAGACCAGAGGGTGCAAAAAATCCCGCCTCATTTTCAGAAGCGGGATCGTTTTCCGGTTTTGCGGTCACTCAGCAGGCTTGACCAGCTCTTCGTCGGCCTCCATGGCGCGCTCGCGGATCTTTTCCAGCGTCTGCTCACTGAGGATATGCTCTGCCTTGCAGGCATCCTCGGCGGCAGTCTTTTCGTCCACACCCAGCTGCATAAAGAAGTGGGTCAGCAGACGGTGACGGCCATAGATACGCTCCGCGATCTCGCGGCCCGGTGCCAGCAGGGTCAGGTTGCCCTCGCCGTCCACCGCGATATAGCCGTTCTCGCGCAGCTTTTTCATGGCAATGCTGACGCTTGCCTTGGTAAAGCCCAGCTCATTGACAACGTCAATGGAGCGCACACGGCCCATCCGCTGGGTGAGCATAAGGATCGTTTCGAGATAATCTTCTGCGGATTGGTGGATCTGCATGGTATGTTTGCCTCCTGTCTGTGCCGGGATGCAAAGCACCACGGTTTCATATAGTACAGGATATCACACTTTTTGCCGATGTGCAAGCAATTCGCAGGAAGTTTGTATAAGCAAACCAATTTTGTCCTGCACAAATCTGCTGTTCTGCCGGTTTTTTGCCGGTTTGGTTTTGGCTTGTTTGCACAAAAAGCAGTTCGATACGGCAGCGGCTTTGCCCTCTCAGTCTCGCTTTGCTCGGCAGCTCTCCCAAAGGGAGAGGCGGATGCGGCCAACGGGAGCAGACAGAGAGGGCAAGCCCGTTGATCTTTTATTTGCTCTCCAGATATGCCGCCGGGCCTGCCTCGTACAGGTCGCCGCCGTGGGCATCCAGGATCACCGTCAGGGGCATCTCCTTCACAGTCAGGCGGCGCACCGCCTCGCAGCCAAGATCCGGCCACGCGATGACCTCCAGCGTCTGGACGCTCTTTGCCATCAGCGCACCCGCACCGCCCAAAGCAGCCAGATACACCGCGCCGTTGCGCACAACAGCAGCCTTGACCGCATCGTCCCGCTTGCCCTTGCCGATCATGATCTTGTTGCCCAGATCCAGCAGACGGGGGCTCATGGCGTCCATACGGCCGCTGGTGGTGGGCCCTGCCGAGCCGATCACCTCGCCCGGACGCTCCGGGGTGGGGCCGACATAATAGATGGCGCTGCCTTCAAGTTCAAAGGGCAGCGCTTCGCCCCTGTCCAGTGCTTCGGTCATGCGCTTGTGAGCCTGATCGCGGGCGGTGTACACCACGCCGGAAAGCAGCACCGTATCGCCCGCACGCAGCGGGGCAAGATCCTGCACGGTGCAGGGGGTGGTCAGTCTGTATTCCATAGCTCTTCCCTCCTTACAGCTCCGCGCTGGCGCGGCGGGTGACGTGGCAGGAAACATTCACAGCCACGGGCAGACCCGCCACATGGGTGGGCATCTGCTCGATGGAAAGCCCCAGACAGGTGGTCTTGCCGCCGAAGCCCTGCGGCCCGATGCCCAGCTCGTTGATAGCAGTGAGCAGCTCCTGTTCCAGCTGTGCATAGTAGGGGTCAGCGTTCGGCACGTCCAGCGGGCGCAGCAGTGCCTTCTTAGCAAGATACGCTACCTTGTCAAAGCTGCCGCCCACACCGATGCCCAGCACGATGGGCGGGCAGGGGTTGGAACCGGCCAGTTTTACGGTGTCCAGCACAAACTTCTTGAAGCCCTCTACGCCGTCGGCGGGCTTGAGCATCTGGATGCGGCTCATGTTCTCGCTGCCGAAGCCCTTGGGCGCCACTGTGATGCGGCAGCCCTCTCCGTCCACCAGATGCACTGTGATGGCCGCAGGGGTGTTGTCGCCGGTGTTGCCCCGGCGCAGCGGGTCGGCTACGATGCTCTTGCGCAGGTAGCCGTCGGTATAACCCCGGCGCACTCCCTCGTGGATGGCGGCTTCAAAGCTGCCGTCGATGTGCACATCGGTGCCCAGCTCCACGAACACGCAGGCCATACCGGTGTCCTGACAGATGGGCAGATCTTTTTCTTTCGCGGCGGAAAGATTCGACCACAGCAGGTCAAGGGTGTTCTTTGCCAGCGGCCACGGCTCTTCCTGCCGGGCTTTGTCCAGCGCGTTCTGCACATCCTGCGGCAGGCGGGTGTTGGCTTCGATGCACAGCCGTGCCACGGTGTTTGTGATCTCTTGTGCGGAAATGGTTCTCATGGATCCTCTCCTCCGCTTACAGCCGTGCCACGCCGGTCTCGCGCGCAGCCTTTGCCACGGCAGCTGCCACAGCCTCAGCCACGCGGGGGTCGAACGCACCGGGGATGATGTTCTCCTCGCTGCGGTCGGCATCGGTGATGAGGTCTGCGATGGCATAGGCGGCAGCCAGCTTCATCTCATTGTTGATGTCCCGGGCGCGGACGCTGAGCGCGCCCTTGAACAGGCCGGGGAAGCACAGCACATTGTTGACCTGATTGGGGAAGTCGCTGCGGCCGGTGGCCATCACCCGCACGCCGCCGGCCTTGGCCTCGTCCGGCATGATCTCCGGGGTGGGGTTGGCCATGGCAAAGACGATGGCGTCCTTGTTCATGGTCCTGCACAGCTCGGTGGTCAGGATGCCGGGCTTGGACACGCCGATGAACACGTCGGCGCCTTCCAGCGCCTCCTTCAGGCCGCCCTTGACCTGACGGGGGTTGGTCACCTCGCCCAGCCAGTTCTTGTGCGCCTCGGCGCTGTTGCAGCCCTTGTACAGGGTGCCGAACTGATCCACTGCAATGATGTCCTTCGCACCGGCGGTCATGAGCATCTTGATGATGGCAGTGCCGGCAGCGCCGGGGCCGTTCAGCACAATGTGCACATCCTCCATCTTCTTGCCCACCACCCGCAGGGCGTTGATGAGGGCGGCCGTGACCACGATGGCCGTGCCGTGCTGGTCATCGTGGAACACCGGGATGTCCAGCTCCCGCTCCAGCGTTTCTTCGATCTCAAAGCACTCGGGGCTCTTGATATCCTCCAGATTGATGCCGCCAAAGGTGGGCGCGATGGCCTTGCAGGCCGCAATGACGCCGGCTGCATCGTGGGCGTCGATGCAGATGGGGAAGGCGTCCACGCCGCCGAACTCCTTGAACAGCACCGCCTTGCCCTCCATGACCGGCAGACCAGCTTCGGGGCCGATGTCGCCCAGACCCAGCACGGCGGTGCCGTTGGAAACGACTGCCACCATGTTGCCCTTGAAGGTATACTTGTACACGTCCTCCGGGTTTTCCTTGATCCTGCGGCAGGGCTCGGCCACACCGGGGGTGTAGGCGGTGGACAGGTCGTCGCGGGTGGCGACCTCCACCTTGCTCACGATGCCCACCTTGCCCTTGTGGGTCTCGTGCATTTCCAGAGCTGCTTTATTGTAATCCATTCAAATTTCCTCCGTTCGGTTAGCGGCCTCGCCCTCTCCGTCATTGCTTGCGCAATGCCACCTCTCCCAAAGGGAGAGGCCTTAGCAGTACGATAAACTTTCGGTTTCTGCCAAGGGCTCCCCCTTTGGGGGAGCTGGCGCGGATAGCGCCTGAGAGGGCAAAGCCGTTCATTTTATTGCCTGCTTTTATAGAAACATCTTTGCTTCACTCTTTTTATTGTATCAGAACCGTCTGTCCATTTCCACCGATTTTGTGCCTTTTTCGGCAGAGAACCGGCAAAAGTACCACGAATCCCCTGCAGGATTTGTGGAAATTTTGCAAAGAACTTTTCTTTTCTCGTCAGAACGTTTATAATGGTACGGTATGATTCGCTTTCCCCCGGTTCCGAGGGAGCCGGTACAACAGGAGGTATTTCTTTTGAACAGTACCACACGTAAGATCCTTGGCATCCTGTGCGTCATTGCGGCGGCAGTGTGCGTTCTTTTTGCCTGCTTCACGCTGACCAAAAAGAAGCAGTCCGACGAGGCTTCTTCCTCGTCCATTCCTGCCGTTTCGCAGTTCGGCACAGTGGATCAATTTGACTACGAGAACTTCGATTACAGCAACGGCATCGACGAAAGCGGCCGCTGGGTCGATGTCAACGCCGCAGACTATGTTACTCTGCCGAAGGGCTTTGATTCCATCGCTCTGACCGAAAAAGATCTGCAGCCTACCGACGATGAGCTGCAGTTCCAGCTGGACAGCCTGCTGAACCAGTATGCTACCACCCAGCAGGTCACCGGCCGCGCCGCGCAGAGCGGCGACACCGTGAACATCGACTACTCCGGCACGGTAGACGGCGTAGCCTTCAACGGCGGCACCGCAACCGGCTACGACCTGACCCTCGGCAGCGGCAGCTTCATCGACGGTTTCGAGGATCAGATCATCGGGCACAACGCGGGCGACACCTTTGATGTGACCGTCACCTTTCCCGACGGCTACGGCGACTCCACCGATGCCGAGGGCAACACCATCACCCTCAGCGGCAAGGAAGCCGTGTTCAGCGTGACCCTGAACTCCATCTCGGAGAGCGTCACCCCCGAGCTGACCGACGAGTGGGTGGATTCCAACTTCGGTGTCACCGACGATCTGCATACCGCCGACGCTCTGCGCAGCTACTTCAATACTGCCCTCTATAATGACAACTACGAAAATGCCATTGTAGACTACCTGATGGCAAACGCAGAGTTCAAAGAGCTGCCCTCCTCCATCACAAACTACTACATCTGCATGTTCCTGAACTACTACAGCCGGTACGCTTCCACGTACAGCATGGATCTGGACGCCTTTGCTCAGACACAGGGCTACACCGATGCCAATAACATGCTGGCCGCATCCGACGCCTACTTTGAGCATCTGGCAAAGCAGGATCTGATCTTTCAGGCCATTGCCGACGCTGAGTCTCTTGCCCCCACGCAGGAGGAGATCGATGCTGCCGATGCCGCTTATGCGGACAGCTACGGCCAGAACCGTGCCCGTCTGAACGCTCTGCAGTCCTGCGTGCTGGACTGGCTGAAGGAGCACACCACGGTGTCCTGAGCAGGAACGCTTTGAAAGGGCTGCTGCGAAAAACAGCATCTGGAAATTTCGGCCTCTGCCGTGAAAAATGAGAGCCGGAAAATCCACAGATTTTCCGGCTCTCAAAACTTAAAAAGAAAAACCCTCTCCGTCAGTGCTGACGCATTGGCTGAGAGGGTTCTTTTTATTTTGCGGTGTTGATGAAGCTGCGGTTGTCCCACAGGTACTTGATGCCGGAAATGGCCGTCACGGCAGCCACCAGCCAGCACAGCACCATGGAGATGCTGATTACCATGATCTGCCGCACGCCCTGCTCCGTACCGGAAGCAGACATGCTTGCAATGGACATGCCGAAGAAATAGAAGATGATGCTCAGCATCTGCAGCACGGTCTTTACCTTGCCCCACATGTTGGCGGCAATGACCTTGCCGTCCTTGGCGCTGGCCGCCACCATGCGCAGACCGGACACGGCGAACTCGCGTGCCAGAATGATGCACAGCACCACCGGGCTGCACACACCGTCCCGCATCATGTAGATGAAGGCAACGGTGGTCAGCAGCTTGTCGGCCAGCGGGTCGGCAAACTTGCCGAAGTCGGTCACCATGTTCCACTTGCGGGCCAGATGGCCGTCCAGAAAATCGGTAAAGCTGGCAGCAGCAAAGACGATGCCTGCGATCAGGTAATACGTCGGCTGGAAGGAGCCATCCGCGATGCCGCTCAGGCTGGTGAGGGACACAAAGATCATGAACACGGGCACCAGCAGGATGCGGGTCAGGGTAAGTTTATTGGGCAGATTCATACAGATTCCTCCAATTTGTTATTTTGCAACAGTACCATACAGATCGTAAAGGTCGCTGTCGTCCACCAGAACATCGTAGAACTGGCCGGGATACAGCGGTTCCTCGCTGGAAACGCACACATTGCCGTCCACCTCAGGGGCGTCGCCGGTGGTGCGGCACAGATACAGGCCGCTCTCCTCGTCGATGCCGTCACAAAGCACATGCACGGTCTGGCCCACCTTTTCGGCCTGCTTCTGGGCCATGATGCCGGTCTGGATCTGCATCACCAGCTCCGCACGCTTGTCCTTGACTTCCTGCTCGATCTGGCCGTCCATCTTGGCCGCAACGGTGTTCTCCTCGGCCGAGTAGGCAAAGCAGCCCAGACGGTCGAACTGCACTTCCTTGACGAAATTGCACAGATCCTCGAACTGCTCCTCGGTCTCACCGGGGAAGCCTGCGATCAGGGTGGTGCGCAGGGTGATGCCGGGGATCTCGCGGCGCAGCTTGCCGATCACCTCCAGCAGCTCGGCGCGGTTGGAGCGGCGGTTCATGTTCTTGAGAATGGTATCGTTGCAGTGCTGGATGGGCAGATCGAGGTAGGGCACCACCTTTTCATTGCGCTTCATGGCCGCGATGAACTCGTCCGTAATGCGCTCCGGGTAGGCGTACATGATGCGGATCCACTCAATGCCGGGGATCCTGTTCAGCTTATCCAGCAGCTCGCAGATGCTGCCGGGCTTGCCCCAGTCCTCGCCGTAGGCAGTGGGATCCTGTGCGACCACGATCAGTTCCTTGACGCCCTCACCGGCCAGCCAGCGAGCCTCGGCCACGCAGTCGGCCATATCGCGGCTGTGCAGCGGGCCGCGGATCGCGGGGATCGCACAGTAGTGGCAGCGATTGTTGCAGCCTTCGGCAATTTTTAAGTACGCATAGTGGGCAGGGGTGCCGATGACACGCTTGCCGCCCAGTGGGAAATCCTTTTTCGCGCCATAGCTTTCCAGATGGTCTTCGCCATGGAACAGGCGATCCACGATGGTGTCGATGGCTTTGTTGGAGGCACAGCCCACCACAGCGTCCACCTCGGGGATCTCTTCCTCGATCTGGCTGCGGTAACGCTCAGCAAGACATCCGGTGACGATGACCTTCAGATCCGGGTTCTGCTGCTTGTAGGAGCAGGCTTCCAGAATGTTTTCAATGGCTTCGGTCTTGGCGCTCTCGATAAAGCCGCAGGTGTTGACAAGGATCACATCAGCCTCTGCCAGATCCGCCACGGTCTCGTGGCCGGCAGACAGCAGGATGTGCACCATCACATCCAGATCGACCTGATTTTTCGGGCATCCAAGGGAAATACACGCAATTTTCATAGGGGATAATACTCTCTTTCTCTTTTGAGGGTTGCTTTTGAATTTTACGATTTCATGATTTAAAATGCGCTCCGCGTTCGCTTTGCGCATAGACAGCGGAAGAATTATTTTAAATTTCGGGTCACAGGAAAGTCTGCGGACTTTCCTGTGACCCATTTTCACGGAGAGGAGTCGCGGAGGGAAGCAGCTGCTGCCGCGCTCGCTCCCCCGAGGGGAGCTGTCGCGCAGTGACTGAGGGGCTTTCAATCGGCGGAGCCGGAAAAAACGGTTAAAAGATCTTCACGCCGAACAGGCGTGAATCTTCAGTTTTTTCCGGTGTAGCCCACTTTTTTAGGATTGTCAAGGGCGTGCAGCCCTTGACCCGTTGCGGGGTGGGTGGAGTCCAGAGGTAGGGAGGGGGGAGTCGGAACGCCCCTCCCTACCTCTGGCCCAGCGGAGCGTCCCTGCACGCTGACCGCAAGCAGAAGCTTTCCCCGCAGAGCGCACGCTTTTCTGGTTCTCTTTTGGTGTCAAAAGAAAACATCCCCCGGCTAAAGCCTCTGCCCTTCCTCCTCCGCCCTGCGGATGGCTTCTTTGATCACCGGGTATGCAAAGCCGCGGCGCTGCAGGGCGGCGACCACAAGATCCCGGCGGCCATCGGCCAGCTTTTTCAGGTAGCGGCTGCGTACCAGCGCGGCGGCAGCTTCCAGCTCCGGGTCTTCGCCGTCCTCATCCGGAGCATAAACGCTTTCCAGTGCGCGGTCGATCTGCTGGCTGTTCAGCCCCTTCTGGCGCAGGTTCTGGGCAGCGGCACGGCGGCTCTTGCGCGCCATCAGCAGGCCATGAGCGCGGGTCTCGGCATAGCGGTCGTCGTTGACGTAGTCCAGCTCCACCATCTCAGCCACCGCTGCTGCAGCCGCCTGCTCGGTAAAGCGGATGCACAGCCGCTCATACAGCTGGGTGCTGGTCATTTCCCGTGCCGAAAGGGCGTCCAAGGCGCGGGCACGCGCCTTGGAGGGATCCGCACTTTTTTCCGGCTCTTCGCCATCCCGGCGGAGATGATAGTTCCTGCGGTAAAAGGACATTTATTCGTCCACCATGATGTCCAGTTCGCTCTCGCTGCTGCGGGCGGGAGCCTTGACCACCGGCTCCTTTGCATCCTTTCCGGACTCATCTGCCTTGTCCTCCGCAGCAGCCTTGCCTGCCGGGCGGCGTCCGGTATAGAGCTTATCTGCATTTGCACGGATCTGCCCCTCGATGTCATTCGCGATCTCAGGGTTATCCTTCAGGAACTGCTTGGAGTTGTCGCGTCCCTGACCCAGACGTACATCGCCGTAGTTGAACCATGCGCCGCTCTTCTGCACGATGCCCAGCTTGACGCCCAGATCCAGCAGCTCGCCCACCTTGGAGATGCCCTCGCCGAACATGATGTCGAACTCGGTCTCACGGAACGGAGGCGCCACCTTGTTCTTGACGATCTTTGCGCGGGTGTGGTTGCCAATAAACTGTCCGGAGGAGTCCTTCAGGCCTTCCACGCGGCGGATGTCGATTCGCACCGAAGAGTAATATTTCAAAGCGCGGCCGCCGGTGGTGACCTCCGGGCTGCCGTAGACTACGCCCACTTTTTCACGCAGCTGGTTGATGAACACACAGACCGTATTGGTCTTTCCGATGACACTGGTCAGCTTGCGCATGGCCTGACTCATCAGGCGTGCCTGCAGACCAACATGGTTGTCGCCCATTTCGCCCTCGATCTCGGCTCTCGGCACCATGGCAGCTACCGAGTCCACAACAATGGCATCGATGGCACCGGAGCGCACCAGCGCCTCGCAGATCTCCATGGCCTGCTCACCGGTATCCGGCTGGCTGACCAGCAGATTGTTGATGTCCACGCCCAGCGCCTCTGCATAAACAGGATCCAGCGCGTGCTCTACATCGATGAAGGCCACCTCGCCGCCCTTCTTCTGCGCCTCAGCCAGAATATGCAGTGCCAGCGTCGTTTTACCGCTGGATTCCGGGCCGTACACCTCGACGATGCGTCCGCGGGGCACACCGCCCACGCCCAGAGCCAGATCCAGACCGATGCTGCCGGTGGAGATCGCGTCCACCTGCATGTCGGCATTGTCACCCAGCTTCATGACGGCACCCTTGCCAAACTGCTTTTCGATCTGTGCCAAAGCTGTGGCCAGTGCATCTTTTTTGGCTTCTGCCGTGGTCTTTTTGGTGACCGGGGCAACATTGTTATTCTGATTTTTTGCCATAGCGTACCGCTCCTTTTTCGCTTTGTGCCCGCCGCAGGCGGGTCTGTGCTGTACTTTCCAATATAGTATAACACAACTTTCCAATATTACAACAAGAAGTTGTTCATTTTTTCATTTATTCGCAGGGTCTGCGGGCGATCACGCAGCGGTCATTGCCGCCGAGATCCTTCCTGCACTCGATCTCCGTCCAGCCATTTTCCGCCAGCAGCGCCGTCACAGCCTGCCGCTGCTGCCAGCCGATCTCCAGCACCAGCGCACCGCCGGGACGCAGTGCTTTCTGATAATGCTGCGCCAATGCGCGGTAAAACACAAGGCCATCCTCCCCTGCCTCCAGCGCCATCGCCGGTTCCTGCGCCACCTCAGGCTGCAGCTGCTGCATTTCGGCTGCGGTAAGGTAGGGGGGATTTGAGACGATCAGATCCAGCCTCCCCTCCGGCAGATCCTGCCAGTATGCAAACAGATCCCCCTGCACCGGCTGCACCGCGTAAGCGGGCTTTGCCTCGGCACGCAGGGCGTTCAGTGCCGGTCCCCAGTCAAAGGCCGGGGCATCCGGCTGTTGGAACGCCGTAGGCTCCAGCAGGTTTTCGGTCTGCCCTCCCTGCCCTTTCAGCGCAGAGCGGCAGTTTTTTTCGAGGTACAAAAAAGCCTGCGGGCTCTTCTCTACGCAGGTCACCTGCGCTTCCGGGCAGAAACGCTTTACGCCCAGCCCCAGACAGCCGGTACCGGCGCAGAGATCCAGCACCCGGGGCGCAGCAATGCCCGCCAGTGTGCCGGCTGCAGCCTCTGCCACCACCTCGGTATCTGCCCGCGGGCAGAGCACCCCGGGGCCAACCGCCAGATCAAAATCCAGAAAGCTCCATGTGCCGCAAAGATACTGCAGCGGCTCCCGGGCTTCGCGCCGCGTGCAGAGGGCTTCCAGCTTTTCTGCTTCCCCTGCGGCCAGCACCCGATCCGAAAGGCGGGCGTCCCGCCCCGCAGCCAGCCGGAACAGCTCCCGGGCATCATAATCTGCATCCGGGCACCCGGCAGCGGTCAGACGGGCTTCCGTCTCCCGCAGCGCTGCCCGGGGGGACATGCCTTCTCTTACCATTTGCCCTCCTCCGGATCCTCGGGCAGAACCGGGGTCACGGCGGCAATGGCCACCTCGATCATGCTGTCGTCCGGTTCAAAGACGGTCAGATGCTGCACCCAGATGCCGGGCTGACGAATGATGCGGGTCGCAATGTTATCCGACCGTCCGCACCACTTGAGCAGCTCATAGCTGATGCCCATGACCAGCGGCAGAAGCAGCAGCTTGCACACCACCCGCAGCCCGACGCTGCCCCATGGCAGCACGCTGTACAAAAACACGCTGACGATGACCACCAGAATGAGGAAGCTGGTACCGCAGCGGGGATGGAAGCGGGTATATTTGCGCACATTTTCCACGGTCAGCGGGTCGCCGGCCTCATAGCAGGCAATGGTCTTATGCTCTGCACCGTGATACTCGAACACCCGGTGGATCTCCTTCATTCTGGAGATGCCTGCCATATAGGTCAGGAAGATGCCCACCTTGAGCACCGCCTCCAGCACCACCTTGCCCCATCGCCCCAGTGTGACAACGTGGTTCACGCCGCCCACGATCAGGGTAGGCAGTACGGTAAACAGCAGGATCGCCAGCAGGCCGCCCGCAACGGCTGCGCAGGCCAGCAGCGCATCCTCGGCTTTTTTGCCCAGATGGTCGCCCACCCATTTTTCAAAGGCAGTTTCATCCTCTTCCGGGTCATAGTCGTCGCCCATGCTCACCTGCGCAGAGTACATCATGTAGCGGTATCCCACGATCAGGCTCTCGATCATGGAGATGGCTCCGCGCACCAGCGGGATCTTCGTCCAGACGCCATGATTTTTTACCGGGTCGATCTTTGTCTCAATGGTGCCGTCGGGCTTGCGCACAGCGCAGCAGATGAGCTTCGGGCCGCGCATCATAATGCCTTCCATCAGTGCCTGCCCGCCGACACTGGTCTTGAAACGTTCTTTTTTTGGTTGATTCATCGGGTTCTCCTATCGGGAACCACCCTCTCAGTCATTGCTGCGCAATGCCAGCTCCCCCGAGAGGGGGAGCTTTTGTCAAAAAGGTCCGGTTCTTCTTTTTTCCATTATCGTCTGCTTTTTTGCAGACATTTTATTTTAACACACAAATGTGAAAAAATCATTTGCGATACAGCGGCAGCCCCAGCGTGACCACGGTGCCGCGCCCCAGCGTGCTCTTGATATCCAGTGTGCCGTCCAGCGCAGCCATGATGGAATCCACCAGCGCAAGGCCGATCCCGCTGCCGCGCACCGAGTTGCTGCCCTTATAGAACTTGGTCTTGATATTTTCCAGATCTTCCGGCGGGATGCCGCGCCCCTGATCGATGATCTCCACAAAGGCCTTGTACTCCCCCGCCCACAGCTTGACCGTGATGCGCCCGCCGGGAGCCGAATACTTGATGGCGTTGTCCATGATATTGATGAACACCTGCCGCAGACGGTCGGGGTCAGCGTAGACCGGGATCATTTCTTCCGGCTCGGCATAGGAGAGCACAAGCCCCTCCCTCCGGATGCGCGCCTCGCAGAAAAGCACAGCATCGGTCAGCTCTGCCACCAGATCCAGCGGGCGGCATTCCATGCGGATGCGGCCGTTCTGCAGACGGCTGAAATCCAGCAGCTCTTCCACCATGTTGTACAGGCGTCCCGTCTCGTTGTTGATGATCTCCAAGCCCTTGCGGTAGTTCTCGTCCGTGGGGTCGTCCAGCGTGCGCAGGGTCTCCACCCAGCCCCGGATGGAGGTGAGCGGAGTGCGCAGCTCGTGGGACACTGAGCTGATGAATTCATTCTTCATCTTTTCAGTTTCCTCCAGCCCTTCGGCCATCTGGTTGATGGTGCCGCGCAGGCGGTCTACCTCGTCATGCTCGTCGCCGGTGACCGGCAGCCGGACGTCCAGCTCCCCCCGGGCAATGCCGGCAGCGGTACGCTCCACCTGCCCCAGCGGCACCACGATGCTGCGGATAAAATACAGGCCGGACATGACCGTGAAGGCCAGAATGACCGCCACGATCACAAGGCTGACGATGACAGCGTTTTTGATCTGCGCCCCGATCAGTGTCAGGCTGGTAACAAGGCGCATGGCCGCCACATCCTCGGCAGCATAAGGTACCAGATAGCAGGCGGACATGACCATCTCCCCGGACTGCGTGCGGTAGACAGCGACGCCCAGCCCATCCGAGGCGTCCTGCGCCTGTTCGAAGTCGGTAGTTGTGACGATACCCTCGGCGCTGGTACCGCTGGAAGAAGCAATGACTGCACCGTAGCCATCCAGCAGCATGAACTCGTACTTATCCTTATCTGCAAACTGCTCCACCATGCGGCGCAGCGCCACGCTGCGGGCATCTGCTGTGCTCTGCGCTGTGTCGCCGGTGTACATTTTCAGCTGACCGGAGACCGAAGAGAATCGCCGGTACATGGTCTGCTGGACGCTGTTGTAATAGCTGCGGGTATCGTTGTACAGGAACATCGTCTCAGCCAGCAGCACCAGCAGCACGGTGATGAGCAGACTGCCGCACAGCCACCGGCGGGTGATCCCGCTTCGCATGGCGTTCTCCTCCTTTCAAATGATTTAGAATTGTCTCCGCTTCGCTCTGACAATATCAGCGGAAAAATTATTTTTTATATTTGTAAATTAGAAAAATCTGCGGATTTTTCTAATTTACTTTTTCACGGAAGAGGTCGTAACTGGAAAATGGATTTTATTTGCGGGACGACAGGTAGTTTCTCTGAGGACCGTCCGCTGGGGTGGGACCCTGTTGCCGCAGGCAATAGGGCGGGCGATGGAATGGCCCGATTCGTGTCCGAAGAGAAATCTACCCGTTGGCCCGCCCTCGCGGTTATTCTTCCCACCGATATCCGTACCCCCACACGGTGAGGATATGGGCGGGCTTGCTGGGTTCGTCCTCCACCTTCATGCGCAGGCGGCGGATGTTCACATCCACGATCTTCACATCTCCGAAGTAGTTCTCGCCCCAGACCCCCTTCAGGATCTTCTCACGCACCAGCGCAATGCCGGGGTTGCGGAAGAACAGCTCCATGATCTGGAACTCCACCTGCGTCAGCTCAATGGGGCGGCCGGCCTTCAGCAGTACACGGCGGTTCTCATCCAGCACAAACTCTCCGCTGGTGAGCATCCCCGGATCTTCGGCCTTGCCGCTGCTGTCTCTGCCGGAGGTGCGGCTGACCCGGCGGCAGAGTGCTTCCACCCGCGCCAGCAGCTCACTGACGCTGAAAGGCTTGGTCATATAGTCATCGGCACCGATGGACAGCCCCCGGATCTTATCCTGCTCCTGTCCTTTGGCGCTGAGGATGATGATGCCGATCTTTTGATCCGTGCGGCGGATGGTTTCGCACAGCGAGAAGCCGTTCATCCCCGGCAGCATCACGTCCAGAATGGCGGCGTCGCAGCCCGGCTTCTGCCCCAGCAGGGGCAGGGCGGCTTCAGCGCTCTCGGCTTCGACCGCTTCCATGCCTGCAAGACGCAGGTTGAGCGCGATCATCTCGCGGATATTGGCTTCATCTTCTACCACAAGCACTCGTACCATGAACTGTGTTCCTCCGTTCTTCAGTTGAGCAGATGCAGCGCCTTGGACAGGCGGTAATCGGGGTCTGTGATCTCCACGTCCTGTGCCAGCTTGGCCTGCATCTGGCGGGATGCCACCATGCCCAGACGCACCCAGCCCTGCGAGCTGGTCGTTGTGCGTGCCAGCCGCACCGTCATGACGAGTGCGTCCTCGTCCACGGTGCGCAGCTCCACCGCACCATCGTACTGTTCGCTGTCCGTGAGCTTGAGGTTGCCCTCCCACTCCATGGGCAGCTCGATATAGCAGTTGGTCTCTTCGTCCAGCAGGCCAAAGCTCTTTTCCGGCTCCGGGCTGGTGTAGTCCATCCAGACGATAAAATCCATGCGGCGGCTCTGGCTCATGTTCAGCAGACCCGCCTCGACAGGCTGGGTGGGGATCTCTACGATGCCGTCACCATCCAGATCCTGACTGAACAGCCCCGGCACATTGCGCAGGGACTCGCTGTACAGCCGCTCGGTACTGATCTGGCTGGCGGGCACCATCTGCTGGGTATCCTCGTCAAAGTGCAGCAGCACCGAGGCCAGATTGTTGCCCGAGATGCCTGTCCAGCCATCCAGCACCAGATAGTGCTTGCCGTCAGCACCCATGCCCGCCGCCACCGAAGCGCAGCCCGAGAAGCGGCTGGCCGACAGCCCCATCACCGCCACCTGCTGGAACGAGCCTTCCTTATCCACAGTCAGCAGCTCGAGCTGCACGCCGCCGTCTTCCAGCGTGGACATGAGAATCAGATCCTGATTGCCCCCGCCGGTGATATCCTCCACCAGATACTGCTGGTACTGCTGCTCCAGAATGGTCGTCAGTTCGCCGTTTTCATAGGAGTAGACCGCCAGATAGTGGTCGCCCTGCGCCGCCATGTAGCCCACCACGAGCTGCACGGTGCTGCCGGGCTGCAGCTGTGCCAGACGGACATTTTCCACCGTGTCGGCCAGCCCCTCCACGTTCTGCCGCACCTGCCAGACATCGCTGTCGTTTTTCTGCAGGATAGCGATGCAGACGTTGGAGCTTTGCGCCGTGGTGTACAGAACAGCTGCATCCTGCCGGCCGTCTCCGTCCAGATCCTGCAGCAGAAAGGGGGAAAGCAGTTCGCCCTGCATCGGGTACTTGAGCTGTGCGCTCTCCCCCAGCCAGTCGTTCAGTGCGGTCTGCACATCGCCGTAGTCGCCGGAGAGTCTGGGGGCGCGGAGCAGCTCTTCCACCTGCGCATACTCGCCCAGCAGGCTGCTGCAGCCGGTAAAAAGCAGGCACAGCAGCGCACAGGCCAGTATCCCGATGCTTTGCAAGGCGCGTTTCAACGGCTGTTCCCCCTTTCTGCACAGGCAAAAACCAAAAAATAGCTATTGTCAGTATACCACGGGCGGGGCGTAATTCCAACACCTGAAACTGAGAAAAGGAGCTGCCGCACAGCATTTTGTGCAGCAGCTCCTTCGGGGTCCTGATTTTTATTCTTCGGTCTTGGCAAACAAGCCTTTTTCTTTTGCAGCGTTCCAAGTCAGGCAGGTGCGCAGCTTGCTGACAGGGAAGTGCGGGTTAAATGTGTTCTTCTCGCTGTTATCCTGCATCAGATCCTGCTCCACTGCCCAGCGGGCGGCCTTCTGTGCGTCGGTATCGTCTTCGTCGATATCGCTGTAGAGGGCGGTGCTCACAGGCTCAGGCTTTCCGGCGTGCTCCCACAGCAGCTCGGCCAGCTCGATACGGTTGGAGGGCATTGCAATGCCGGGCATATTGATGACGCGGTAGATGCCAGTACCGGCTTCATAGATGATGACACCCGCGGCAGCACCCACGACCACCGCGGAGAGCGCGCCCTTGATGTTGTCGGCGGCGTCATCGCCCGTACCAAGGTCATCGCTCACATCTTCATACTCGGCCGTGACGAACACGTCACAATCCGGAACGGTCAGGGTCGCAGTTTCCGGATTTTCGGGGTCATACTCGATTATGCCTGCATTCGGCATGACTTCAGATTCCGGGGCAGCGATCTTCTCCACTTTCCAGCCGGTGAGTTTCTTGCGTTCATCGTTGGAGAAAGCAGTCAAGGTCACTGTATCACCCTTTGCAAACTGGCTATAAGGCCGCTTCTCGGTGCCATCCGCAGCCGTCATGGTAGCATGGATGGGGTTTACATAATACCTGTCCGTCTCGCGTGTGTTAAAGTAGCGGAACTCCCCGTCATCATTTTTCTTGTAGTCAATGATGTACTCCGGGTCTGTGCTGACCAGCTTCAGATCTTTCTGGTAGTGAGAATCTGTTGCGGTCGTAAATTGTCTGCCTGTTGGATCTCCATGAGAGTCAGATACTGTTGCCACTGTCAAAGTCTTATTCAAATCGAAAGAATCTTCAATCTGAATTTGCGGGCAAAAATCCTTATACACTTGACAAAGATCGATCTCATTATCTTCAAATTCGGCGCTTTTCAAAGTAACCTGCGGACTCTCAAAGCAAATACCGTACTGACATCCTTTTATCGTTGCGTTTTCAATCCGGGATACGCCAGTCTTCACTTTGATTCCGCTGCCTCCATCCTTGCTTGCTGTAAACGTGCCTCCCTTGATTTCAAGCCATCCGTGGTCAACGTTTTCGAACCGTGTGGAGTTAAAAATCGCTGGGTAATTTTTTTCCTTTGTCTCAAATTCGCCATCTAAAATCGTCATTGTAGCATCGTATCCATAAACAGGAACATACTCATTAACGGTACCGTTTGTATACCTACCACCATTGATGGTAACGTGACCCCCCTCGTTCAGAACGGCTCCTCCAACTCCACCTGCTGTAACATGATTCAAATTAAGCGTGCCGTCACTCGCGTTATCGATTGCAGCTGCTGGTCGTACTGTCGTATAGCTGCCTCTATCAATTGTTACCGTCGCATGATCATTATACACACATATGTAAGATTCATCCACGGTCACATCGGTCAGCGTCGCATTGCACCCGTTGAAATAGAATGTACCCGACGCATCAGCACTGTAGCTTCCTCCATTGACCTCTACGATTGCACTCGGGGCAGTGACGCCCAAAAAACGTACGCCCCGATATTGGCCATTAAACCTGTAGTTATCCTTGTTGCTGATTATCAGCTTCCCAACATTTTTTGCATTAATAAATGACCGCTGATGCTTTAACCAATAGTCAAAGTATGCCTGCCACTCGTAATTCACATTATTGATAAATTTAATCGTCACATCTTGATTCGTGTCGATTGTAATGGGGTGTTGATAGGTCTCTTCACCACCAATCGTATACGTGTTGCCGTTTTTTGCAATAAAGTCATCATTGATTGTTACGCCGCCATCCTTCAGGTAGTAGCCTTTCGTCTCTTCCTGCGCGGTCGCCGCATTCTCCGGCTCTGTGCCCGGCTCCGCCGCAAATGCGCCCACCGGCAGAACCGACAGCATCATGCACGCCGCAAGCGCTGCACTGAGAAGTCTCGTACTCTTTTTTCTCATGATTTTCCCTCTCTCTCTTTGCTCTTTTTGTTTGAGCGCGGCTGTTTTGAAGAAAACTCCGCCCCATTTTCTATTCTAATCCCCCCCCCCACATGGATTTCAAGAGGCATTTTGACAGAAAATAAGCTCGAGATTTTAGTGGACTTGTCGAAGCATTTGCGGTTGAACCTATTATTTCCGGAAACGTGCAAAAACGATGAAAATAACACGCAAAAAAGCCCTCTCCCATTACTGGGAAAGGGCTTTTGAACACTGTATCAAACAGTCAGAGCCAGATTAGACCAGCTCCAGAACTGCCATCTCAGCGGCATCGCCGCGGCGAGCGCCGATCTTGATGATGCGGGTGTAGCCGCCGTTGCGGTCAGCGTACTTGGGGCTGATCTC
>CAKSTO010000010.1 GCA_934501115.1 uncultured Faecalibacterium sp. | reverse complement strand
ATTGTACCACCGAAGCGGTTTTTTGTCAAGCCTTATTTTTTAGAAGCTGTTGAACTTTCTGAACTTGGATCGCTTCATGTTTCTCGGTGCTAACCGGAACTTTTCAGCGTCTATTGGTTCTTTTCAAGAGCTTCCTGCTGAGACTTCGGAAGTCATTCTTTTGCCTCAGCGCTTGGCGCTCAAGTATAATACCACACCCTGCTGCCCTTGTCAACACTTTTTGACAAGTTTTTTCCAATTTATTTGCGATGTCAGAAAACGTCTCCGTTTTTCTCTTATTATAATAGCCATCCTTTCTTGACAAGGCGACGGGCAGAACGTATTATGGAGTCATCCCCGTATCCTATATGATATCGCTATCCTTATTCTATAAAGGAGAAGCGCCATGCCCTGTGTCAACATCGGCGGCATGTGCGCTATTATAGTATTAAATACATTATATGGATCGTCAGGAGGGACTACGGTTTATGATCCTCACCGTTAACATCGGCAATACCCACATCACAGTCGGCGGCTATGAGCAGGATACACTCAAATTCTGCGGGAGACTTCACTCCGACCCTGCCGCTACCATTGATGAATATGCGATCCGGCTGGCAAGCCTGCTTTCCCTGCATGGTGCATCCCCCCAGCAGATCGAGGGCGGTATTCTTGGCAGCGTTGTTCCTGTGCTCAGCGGACGGGTGCTCTCGGCGCTGCACCTCCTGTGCAGGGCACGTATCCTGACGGTAGGACCCGGCCTGAAAAGCGGCATCAAGCTGCGGCTGGACAACCCCGCCCAACTGGGAGCAGAGCTGCTCTGCGGCGCTGTTGCCGCGCTGGCCGAGTGTTCCGGCCCTCTGGTGGTCATCTCTGCCGATACCGCCATTTCCATGATGGCTGTCAATGCAAAGCAGGAGCTTGTCGGCGGGGTGATCCTGCCCGGGCCGCAGCTATCCTTGAGTGCGCTGGTGCAGAATACTGCCCAGCTGCCGCAGATCGATCTTGCCGCCAACGTGCCGGGGTCTATTTTGGGCAAGAGCACTTCTGCCTGCCTGCAGAACGGCTTTGTGTTAGGCACAGCCAGCCTGCTGGACGGTCTGGCTGTGCGTTTCCGTGCAGAGCTGGGTGCCCAGACCGCCTTTTATGCCACCGGCAACCTGCCCGTTTCCATCCGGGAAGCCTGCCACATCCCCATTCTTTACCGAGAGACCCTTATTACGGACGGTTTATACCGCATCTGGCAGCGCAACCGGAAAGGCTGACGATTTTCGTTTGCATTTTACAGTTACATGTGTTATACTGTGTTGTACTGACCGTTCAGTGCAATTTGCGATCGTAGCTCAGCTGGATAGAGCGTTCGGCTCCGACCCGGAAGGCCAGAGGTTCGAATCCTCCCGGTCGCACCAAGAACCCCCCGACACACAAAAGTGTGTCGGGGGTTCTTTTGTGCGCCGGAGAGGATTCGAACAGCACGGCCCTGCGCCAGCAGGGCAGCCAACAGCCCAGTGGGCTGTTGGCTAGTGCGCGGTCTCCAACCTGTAGGAACGTCTAACAAGAGGCTACATATTTGTGCACTGGTTTTTCTTATGCTCCCGGGAGGATCCAGACCCGCCATTTATTATTTCAAGTATCATCTTGCAAAAGATGCGGCGGCCCATATAATAGAGATGTGCCCCGGTGTGCGCGGGTACGGTCTGGTTTAGGAGCAAGGAAAAAGAGAACATGAAATCAACTACCAAGACACTGACGGAAGGCCCTCTGGCAAAACAGATCTTTCTGGTCAGTCTGCCGCTGGCACTTTCCAACCTGCTGCAGGTGCTGTTCAATATGTCGGACGTGGCCGTGGTCGGGCGCTTTGCCGGCTCCACAGCGCTGGGTGCCGTGGGCTCCACAAGCATTCTCGTCAGCCTGTTCACCGGTTTTCTGATCGGCCTGAGCAACGGCATCAATGTGCTGGTCGCCCGCTTCTATGGTGCACAGCACGCGCATGACGTGGAAAAAACCGTCCACTCGGCCGCCATCGTCAGCCTGATCGCCGGTGTGGTGCTTCTGTTCGTCGGCCTGCTGGGTTCCCCCTTCATGCTGCGGCTGCTGAACACAAAGGCCGATCTCCTGCCCGGTGCCATCCTGTATCTGCGGGTATACTTTCTCGGCATGCCGGCACTCGCACTGTACAACTTTGGCAACGCGGTGTTCGGTGCCATCGGCGACACCAAAAAGCCGCTGCTGTACCTGTCCATTGCAGGCGCATTGAACATCGCTCTGAACCTGTTTTTTGTCATCGTGTGCCGGCTGAGCGTGGTGGGCGTCGCGCTGGCCAGTGCCATTTCTCAATGCGTTTCCGCCGGGCTAATCCTGCGGGCGCTGACCAGAGTGCCGGACTGCTATGCGCTGGACCCCCAAAAACTGCATCTGGATGCCGCTACCACAAAAAGCATTCTGGAACTTGGCGTTCCTGCCGGCTTCCAGAACGCTATTTTTGCCATTGCCAACCTGTTTATCCAGACGGGCGTCAACTCCTTCGACTCTCTTATGGTCAAGGGCAACAGCGCTGCCGCCAATGCCGATGCCATGATCTACGACTGCATGGCCGCATTCTATATGGCCTGCGCCAGCTTCATGAGTCAGAACTACGGTGCGGGCAAGCCCGACCGCGTGAAGAAAAGCTACTTCATCAGTCTGGCCTACTCCTTCGGAGTCGGGCTGCTTCTGGGCGGGAGCCTTTTCTTCTTCGGGCGCACCTTCCTTGCACTGTTCACCACCGAGAGCGCCGTCATCGACGCCGGTATGAAGCGTGTGGGCGTGATGGGCTTTGCCTACTGCATCTCTGCCTTCATGGACTGCACCATTGCGGCTTCCCGCGGGCTGGGCAAAACGGTGGTGCCCACCATCATTGTGATCATGGGCTCCTGTGTGTTCCGGGTGATCTGGGTGTACACGATCTTTGCCCGTTTCCACACCATCCCGTCTCTGTATGCGCTGTACCCCTGCAGCTGGGCATTGACCGCTCTGGCTGAAATCATTTATTTCGCCCACTGCTACAAAGAATCGATGAAAATTTTTGAAAAGGCCAAAGCGGCCTGACGTTTTTGAATGCCCTCCGCTTTGCTCTGGGCATATTCAGCGGAAATATTATTTTATGAGAAAGAGCGCCAGAAAATCTGCGGATTTTCTGGCGCTCACTTTTCACGGATCGTGTCGTCATAAAAACTGCATCTATTTCCAAAAATACAGCTTTAGGTTTCGCATCATACTTTTACTTCACCCGCAAGCACCCGTTTATAGTCCTCATAGTTGCGGGCAAGCAGAGCAGGTGTATCCAGCCCATAGGGGCATCTGGCCTTGCACTGGTTGCAGTGCAGGCAGCCCTCGATCTTTTTCATTTTGGCCTGACCGGCAGGGCTCAGGTGTTCTGCCGAGGGCGAACGCCGCAGCAGCAGGCTCATGCGGGCACAGTTGTTGATCTCGATGCCGGCCGGGCACGGCATACAGTAGCCGCAGCCCCGGCAGAACTCCCCGCACAGCTCGGCACGGTCATGCTCGATGACAGCGCGGATCTCCTCTGTCATACGGGGCGGATCGTTGATATAGGAGAGAAACTCGTCCAGCTCTTTTTCCCGCTGCACGCCCCAGATGGGCAGCACCCCTTCGTACTGCGCCTCAAAGGCGTATGCTGCAGCGCTGTTCGTGATAAGCCCGCCGGAAAGCCCCTTCATGGCGATGAATCCAATGTTAGCCGCTCCGCACTTGCTGACCAGCTCCCGCTCCTGCTCGCCAGAGATATAGCTGAAGGGGAACTGCAGCGTCTCGTACAAACCGCTGTCGATGGCCTCATGGGCGACCTTCAGGCGGTGGTTGGTAATGCCGATATGCCGGATCATCCCCTTGTCTTTGGCCTCCTGCATGGCCTCGTAAAGGCCAGAGCCGTCACCGGGTTTTGGGCAGAAAGCCGGGTTATGGAACTGATAGATGTCGATATAATCGGTGCGCAGGTTGGAAAGCGACCTGTGCAGATCCTTCCAGAAATCCTCTGCCGTCTGTGCTGCCGTCTTGGTGGCAATGTACACCTCGCTGCGGATGCCGTCAAAGGCCTCACCCAGCTTGACCTCGCTGTCGGTGTAGGCGCGGGCGGTATCAAAAAAGCGGATGCCCGCTCTGTAGGCTTTGCGTGCCAGACTGACCGCGTCCTCCTGCGAAATGCGCTGGATGGGCAGTGCGCCGAAACCATTTTTGTTCACCGTGATGCCCGTGCTGCCAAGGGTGACCATATCCATAACTGTTTCCTCCATCCGTGGATCGTTCTTCGTCCTATGATAATCCATGCAGGATGTCCGCACGCGCAGAGCCCGCCGTTTCGTCATCCCTCAAAATCGTATTCCACCAACTCGCAGTTTTTGATGCCTGCAGCGGCGTATTCCTCGTTGGTCATGTCGTGAAAGTAGGACTCCACCACCCGGGCGATGCCGTTGTGAGCCACAAGCAGATAGGTCCTGCCCGTGTCGGCTTTCAGCTCGTCCAGCAGGTTGTAGATGCGCTGCGCCAGCTGCAGCATACTCTCGCCGCCGTCGTAGCGGTCAGCAAAATAAGTCTTGGAGAGGTGAAATTTTGCGCCGTTGCGGGGCGTGCCCTCGTACTTGCCGAAGCACTGCTCCCGCAGGCGCGGCTCGCACCGGGCGGGCAGACCTGTGGCGTCCGCAATGGCCTTTGCCGTATCGGCAGCACGGGACAGCGGAGAGTAAAGGATCTCGTCGATGTGCACGCCGCTGGCCTTGACGGCTTCGCCCAGCTCCCGTGCCTGCTGACGCCCCTTCTCGGTCAGCGGGCTGTCGGTCATCCCGCAGATCTTGTTCTCAACGTTCCACACGGTCTCGCCGTGACGGGTAAAATAGAGTTTGTGCATAAAAACCTCTTTTGCGGATCATTGTAAGTGTTTTTCTCCCGGGGAGAGCGCCTCCCGGCAGAAAGCAGGGAAAGCAGCAGAAAACGGTTTACTTCCGATACCCGGCTTCGATCTCGCGGATGCGGGTATAGAAAAAGTCGTTGGCAGGGGTGGGCAGCCCGTATTTCTTCGCCCGCTGGCGCACCACACCGGCAAACTCCTCCACCTCGGTGGGGCGCTTTGCCAGCACATCCTGCCGCATACTGGGCATCCCTTCGGGGTTGAAGGTGGGCATCATGGCGTCGATGAACTTCACATCGTTGTCCGGCGGCAGGGGCACGCCCTCAAGGTTTGCCAGCCGGATGACCTCCTGCATGGCCGCGCGCATCCTGTCCTGCGCTTCGCCGGGCTGGCACAGGCCGCCATAGGGCAGGTCGAACGCTGCAGCAGCCTGATTCAAGCCATCGTTGACCATCAGCTTGTTCCACTGCTTGTAAAGGATATCTCCGCAGGGCTCATTGGCGATGCCGCACGCGTCCAGATAGTCGGCCACGGCCTGCACGCGGCCGGTCATTTCGCCGCTGCGCTCCCCGAACTGGATCTTACCCTCCTGATTGAACACAAGGCTGCGTCCGGTGCGAGTGGCATCCATGCCGATGGCGACGCTCCACAGGGTATGGCCTGGATAAGCTGCGTCAATGTGCTCCTCGCTGGTGATGCCGTTCAGCACGCTGAGAATGACGGTGTCCTCACCCACAAAGTTTTTCATGTCGGCAATGGCCTGCTCCAGCACCGTGGCCTTGACGGCCACCAGCAGCAGGTCTACCGGCCTGCCCTCGGCGGGGGTGACGTAAGAGAACTTGCATTCCTCGCCGTTACAGACCACCGGCTCGGCAGCATAGCGGGCAATGCGGTCCTCGTCGGCGATGACCTGCACGCCGGGCATTTTGCGCCCGAACAGGATGCCCAGTGCGCCCAGACCGATCAGGGCAGAGGTTTTGATTTTTTTCATGTGTTCCTCCTGTATTTTACGCCTTTTTCAGCGTTCCGTCAGCGGTCAGGACGACCGTGCCGCCCTCGTCGATGCCAAGCCGGGTCAGCTCCTTGTCCGGGTAAGGCAGAGTGCGGCGATCCCCGGCGGCATCTTCCAGCAAAACATCACACCGCACCGGCTGCCCGGCGGGCAGCTCCTCGCAGCCATACAGCTGTTCGTCAATGCGCAAAACGCGGTATGTAGTCTCCATCGCAGCCAGACCCCTTTTTTGAAATGATGTATTTGCTTTGCAGATATGATGTCGTCCTACGGACAAACATATCATTTTTATTATAAAGCGCCGCTCCGGGCGCGTCAACTGGATTCGGCTTGACAGCCTGCCGTCTGGCTTGATAAAATAAAAATAATTTTCGGAATGGGGTGAGAACCATGAATATCACGGAACTGCGTTATCTGGTAGCCATCCGCAAGTGGGGCTCCGTCTCCGCTGCGGCAAAACAGCTGTATGCCGCCCAGCCCAATGTGAGCAAGGCGCTGAAGAATCTGGAGGAGGAATACGGCATCCGTATTTTTGAGCGTTCTTCCACCGGAATGATCCCTACCGAGCAGGGCAGGCATTTCATCCGGCAGGCAGAGCGGGTGCTGGACGAGGTGGACCGGCTGGATCTGGACGCCCGCAGCCGGCAGGGCAGCTGTGCGGAGCTGCGGGTGGTGCTGCCCCATGCCACCTATGCTTCCTACGCGACGGTGGATTTTTTGCAGCAGATGGCAGACAGCCAGCAGCTGCGGGTGCATATCCGGGAATCCGGCTCCATGGAGGCGCTGGACCATGTGCTGCGGCGGGGCTATCATCTGGCCCTGCTGCGCTACGCGGAGGAGGACGAGGACTATTACCGCCGCTACTGCGACCGTCACAGCCTGCACCGGGAGCCAGTGATGGAATTTGAATACCGGCTGCTGACCAACCGCGAAGGCCCGCTGGCAAAGTGCGAGGTGACCGACATCACCCAGCTGAACAGCTATATGGAAGTCCTGCACGGTGATTTCCAGCTGCCCGGCGGCGAGGACAGCGGCCTGCGCTGGCATACGAACCCGAACCGCCGCATCCATGTGTACGAGCGGTGCAGCCAGTTCTCCATCCTGCAGAACCTGCCCAATGCCTATATGTGGGCGTCGCCCATGCCCCGGCGGGCGCTGGAGCAGTATCATCTGGTGCTCAGGAAGTGTCCTGCCCAGCGCCAGCGCATGAAGGATGTTCTGGTCTATCCGGACAGGGGAACCCTGCGCCCGGAGGAGCAAACCTTTGTGCAGCTGCTGCACCAGCAGGCCTCCCTGACTGTAAAATGAGAGCCGAACGGGCTAAGAACTGGCAAAAACAGCATTTAAGGATCTTTGATCCCGGAAAAGAAGCTACACCGGCGGAGAGGACGCACGACACGCCCTCTCCGCTTTTTTGCCGATAGAACGCATCAAAAATCATGCGAATCATCAGTTAAAAATCTTTGCAGACTGGATCACCGCTGTGCCCGCCACCTTCATGAGCGCGGTCTCTTCCACCTACTTCATTCTGGCTCCCGAATGCCTGGGCGGCCTGCTGAACAGCAAGACCGCAGAGGGCGCCACCATTTACAACACCGCAGTGGCATACCCCATCGGCGTCATCTTTGCCATTGCAATGCTGGCCATCTTCCTCCACGCAACGAAGAAGGCGTCTCAGAAGGCCTAAGACATATACAAACACATATACAATAATCTCCAGAACAGGGCACCCTCCGCCGAAACTGCTTGGCGGAGGGTGCCCTGTATTTTTTCGTATTTCCGGCAGAGAAATCACGATTTGCGGAGAAAATCGAAAACGTTTGAGCAGGTTGCACAAAAACAGGCTCAAAAGTTTGGCAGGAGCAGCTTTGACCGTTCCCGGAAAAGGTCTTTGCCGTGGAATTAAGAAAAATTGCCGTAAATTCGATAAAAATTCTTCGTTGGTATTCCGTGGGAGCATCTTGCCATATACTTTTTGATATGGGAACCATACCAGAAAAATATTAACCTTTTTATGAAAAAAGTGTTAACATGAAGCCAGAGATTGGTCAGAGCCGCAGCTGGGCACGCAACATGCTGGCTGTGGTTTGAATCAAAAAGGAGGTTTCTGGTATGATTAGTTTCTTACTCTGTCTGGCGCTCTTGATCATCGGCTACTTTGTCTATGGCAAGATCGTTGACAACACGTTCGGACCGGACGACCGCGAAACTCCTGCTGTGCGCATCAACGACGGCGTTGACTACGTTGTGATGCCCCAGTGGAAGCTGTTCCTCGTCCAGCTGCTGAACATTGCAGGTCTGGGCCCCATCTTTGGTGCACTGCAGGGTGCTCTGTGGGGTCCCGTGGTGTTCCTGTGGATCACCTTCGGCACCATCTTTGCAGGTGGTGTGCATGACTACTTCTCCGGTATGATGAGCGAGCGCAACGATGGCGCATCCATCGCTGAGGTCACCGGCAGATACCTCGGACCTGTCATGCAGAACATCATGCGTGTGTTCTCGGTCGTGCTGCTGATCATGGTCGGTACCGTGTTCGCAGTGGGCCCTGCCGGCCTGATCGTTACCCTGTGCAAGAACGGCGGTATGTCCGGTATGCTGACCACCACCCTGTTCTGGCTGATCATCATTCTGGTGTACTACTTCATCGCAACCTTTATCTCCATTGATGCCATCATCGGTAAGATCTACCCCGTGTTCGGCATCTGCCTGATCATCATGGCTGTGGGCGTTATCTTCGGCATCTTTACCAACCCCGCCTACACCATCCCCGAGATCTGGGCAAACTTCAGCAACATGCATCCGTCGGGCACTCCCATCTGGAGCTTCATGTTCATCACCGTTGCCTGCGGCGCTATCTCCGGTTTCCACTCCACCCAGTCGCCTCTGATGGCTCGCTGCATGAAGAGTGAGAAGCAGGGCCACTTCGTGTTCTACGGCGCAATGGTCTGCGAGGGCGTCATCGCTCTGATCTGGGCCGCTGCCGGCTGCGCACTGTACACCATCACCGACGGCAAGATGGCTGGTCTGGCCGAGGCTCTGGCTGCTGGTCAGTCTGCTGCCATCTACGACGTGTGTGCAAAGACCATGGGCGGCGTTGGCATTGCTCTGGCAATGATCGGCGTTGTCATCTGCCCCATCACCTCCGGCGATACCGCGTTCCGTTCCGCTCGTCTGACTCTGGCCGACTGGCTCAAGATCGATCAGGACAGCTACGCAAACCGCCTGAAGCTCTGTGTCCCCGTTCTGGGCGTTGGTGCTTTCCTGGGCATCGGCAACGCACTGGGCTTCATCAACTACACTGTGATCTGGCGCTACTTCAGCTGGACCAACCAGACGCTGGCCATGATCGTTCTGTGGGCTGCATCCATGTACCTGTTCAAGGAGAAGAAGAACTACTGGATCACCGCTGTGCCCGCTACCTTCATGAGCGCTGTGTCCTGCACCTACTTCGTGCTGGCACCTGAGTGCCTGGGCAAGATGATCAATACGTATGCAGACGGCAAGCTGGTCGCTTACAACACCGCCGTTGCATACCCCATCGGCATCGTCTTTGCAATTGCAATGCTGGCGCTCTTCATCCATGCCACCAAGAAGCACACCGCTTCTCAGAAGGCATAACGAGCGATCCCGCATCGCATAAGCCTTAAAAACCGCACCCCCGCCGCTGCATCGCGCAGTGACGGGGGTGTTTGTCATAACTCACAAACCTTTATGTCAAATCTTAGCAGGCAAAGGGGTTGCATTTCCGTGTGATCGGTGCGAAAATATAAGCGAAAATCTTTGAGTAAAGAAGGGAACTTCCATGATCTTCAAACCCGCACAGCTGGGCATGGCAAAGCTCGACAGGCAGGAGCTGGAGGAGGACAAAAAGTCCTGCAAAAAGATCGGCCCCTGCGGCGTCGGCAGAAAGGCGCTGTACCTCAACAGCTTTTACATTGACCGCCGCTATTATCTGCCTTACGGCAGCATCACCCGCGTATTCAAGCGGGTGGCGATGAGCTCCGGCGGCTTTAGCGGCAAGGGCATGTTTGCCTCCATGGCCTACCTTGTGGTGGAGTACGACGGCGGCAAGCAGAAGCAGTGCAACTTCAAGGATGAGCGCGACGTGGACAAGCTGCTGGAGGTGCTGGCAAAAGAGCAGCCGCAGATCCATCTGCTCAGCGCCGCCGGTGAGCAGGTGCTGGAAAAGAAGGAAGCCGAAAAGGCCGCCCGCAAGCTGCCGGAAAGCGAACTGACCGACGACGCCCGCCACAGCATCACGGTGCTGCGCAAGGCAAAGGAGTATCTGGAAGCAAAGTCCGGGCTCTCCGATGAGCTCAGTGCGGCTGAGCGCCGCAAGCGCGCCCAGCTGCAGAGCAAGCCGGTGTACCGCTATGTGGCACTGGCCATCTTTATCATGGGCATCGTCTCTGCAGCCTACGGCCTGTATGCCGTCACCACCCATACCGGCGGCTACGGCATCTACTTTGCGCTGTTCGGCTTTGCAGCCATCTTCCTGTTCTCCAGCTACAATATGCTGCCCACTGCCCACAACAACCACAGCGCCATCATGAAACGTGCCGAAAAGGCAGAGGCAGCGATGGCTGAGTACGTGAAGCATTACCCGAACGGTGCCTTCCCGGTTCCCAGCCGGTATGCACACCCCATTGTGCTCAAGCAGATGATCGATGCTGTCGAAGAAGGCCGCGCCGTCACCGTGCCGGAAGCACTGACCGCAGTGGAAAACCGCCTGAAAGCCCTGAATGCAGATGTGCAGGTAGAGCAGGAGGAGTACGACGAGGTGGTGGTCATCAAGGCCATGTTCCTCAATCACGATTATCAGTGAGTGCCTCATACGCAGCAAGAGAGCCGGAAAATCCGCGGATTTTCCGGCTCTCTTGCTCAATCATGATCTCCGCTGTTTACAGCACCCTGCCTGCGGAGTCCTCTTAACTCGGTCAGCCCTGATAAAGCCCAAACAGCTTGAGCAGCTTCTGCCAGAAGGTCAGGGTCACAGCCGCCTGCTCCGGCTCTGCCGCCGGGACAGGCGGCGTGATGGCCGTGGTCTGCAATGCAAACTGCACTGCGCTCACATTCGTGTTCTCTGCCGAGGTGAAGCTCTGCACCTCCCCGCCGCCGGAAAGGCTGTTCAGCAGACCGTCCAGCTGGGCACCCATGTTGATGCCGGAAACCTTCTCCCGCAGCTCGCCGGTGCCGCCGGTGAGCTGCGATGCACCCTCCGCCAGCTGCGCAATGCCCGCTTTCAGCTGGGCTACACCGTCGGTGTAGGCGTTCAGGCCGTCGTCCAGCTGGACATACTGGGCGGCCAGCCGGTTCACGCCGTCGGTGAGCACCGAGAGATTGCCCAGCATCCCGGTCAGTACACCGGCCAGCTGACGCACCCCGGCGTCGAACGCGCTGTAGCTGCCGTTCAGGGTGCTGCTGCCCTCGTGCAGCTGGGCGATGCCGCCGTTCACAGTGTCGAGATAGGTCTGCATGGCGTCGATGTTGGCGGTGGAGCCCTGCAAAAGCAGGATCACATCCTTGAGCTGGGGCATCATCCACACCATGCCCTGCAGCTGCTCAATGGCCTTGGCGTTGCCTTCCTTCACCACGTCAAGGTCAAGGCCGTTTTCCTTCAGGATGGCCTTATAGGCTTCAAAGCTCACCTGCTGTTCCAGCTGTGCCGCGCCCTCGTCCAGCCGGGCAATGCCGTCCCGGATCTGGGTGGAGGCGTCCAGCAGGGTGTTCAGCTCGTCGGTGGAGGCAGAGATGCCGTTCAGCGCCGTCTGCATCTGGGTGAGGGCGGCACGCACCTGTGCCGAGCCGCCGGTCAGACCGGCAGAATTGCCGTTCAGGGTATCGATGCCCGCCTGCACCTGCGCAATGCCGTCTGCCAGCACATTGGCACCGTCATCCAGCTGAACAGAGCCGCTCTGCAGCTGTTCCAGCATCCCGGTCAGGTCCATATCCCCGAGGTCGAGGTTCAGGTTCAGCCGCACGCCGTTCAGGGAAACGGCGTCCATGGCAAAGTCCGTCACATCGGCGGTGACGGTCACATCGCTGTCCGCGCCCGGCAGCAGGATGTAGGAGAGCTGCTTTTTGCTGCCCACATTCGCCACCGTAGCGCCCGGCGCGCTGATGTTCCGGGCAAGGCCGGTGTCCAGACTCATGGTCACCTGCAGCGCGTAGTCGTCAAAAAAGCTGCCGGTGCAGTCCGGGTTGCGGCTCACCTGCAGCCGGATGGCCAGTGCACCGCTTTTGCCGCCCAGCGCGTCGGGGCGGATCTCTGCCCCGTCCAGCGTATAGGTCAGCTTTACCACCCACGGCAGCGCCGTGGCGGCGTCCATGGTGCCCTCATAATAGAGCTTGCCGTCCTCTGTCACATGCACCGTGACCGTATCGCCGCTTTGCTCCACGGCATCGCCGGTGGTCATGTTGCGCACGGCGGTGTAGCTGCCGTGGTCGGAAACGGTGTCCCCTGCCTGCACCGCAAAGCTGTTCACGGCGTACACGCCGGTCACAGCACCGGAGGCCGTAAGGTTTGCATAAATGACCTCTTCCTTGGCAGCGGAGGCTGCTGCAAAAGCCGGCAGACTGCTGCCCGCCAGCAGGCAGCCCGCCAGAGCCAGCGCCGACACCCGGCGCACAAAATGCTGTTTCATATCCTTCAAGCCTCCTTCGGCTGCTTTTTTCGTTTGATAATGAGCGGGTCGGCCAGATATAAAAAGCCCGGCAGTGCCGAAAGCACGATGGCCAGCGATACCAGACTGCCCACGCCCAGAAAAGTGCCCAGCTGCCCCAGCAGCCGGTTCGTAGAGATCACCCCCATCAGGAAGCCCACCACCGCCATGGCGCTGCCGGTGGTGCTGACCGAAGTTGTTACGGCAGACACCGTGGCAGCAATGGCTTCTTTGTGGCCCAGCGTCTCGCGGAACTCCTGATAGCGGTCGGAAAACAGGATGGCATAATCCACCGTAGCGCCCAGCTGTACCGAGCTGATGATGAGGTAAGCAATGTAGAACACATACTGCCCCCGGAAGTACGGGATGGCCAGATTGATCCAGATAGCGGTCTCGATGCTGAGCACCAGAATGATGGGCAGCAGCAGCTGACGCTTCATGAGGAGCAGGATCAAAAACACCGCACCGATGGCCAGCAGGTTCACCTTGACCATATCATCAGTGATGGTGTCCATCAGGTCATAGGTGCTCACGCCCTGACCGGCCAGAGCATAATTGTCCGGGTAATATTCCTGCGCAATGGCACGGATGCGCTCCACCAGCGCAAAGGCCGCATCACCCTCGGTGTCGGCATCCACCGTCAGCACCATGCGGGTGCAGCCGCCGGAGACCAGCAGCTTCAGGGTATCCGGCGGAACAAACTCCGGCGGGATGGAGGCACCTGCGTTGTCCACATAGGAAAGAATCGTGGTCACCTCCGGCACCGCGTGCAGCGCATCCGAGAGCTTTTGCTGCGTGGCGGTGTCGCCCTCCGGCACCAGTACCACATAGGTGTCGCTGCGGCCGAAGGTCTCCTCGATGGCGGCGGTATCCCTGCCAAGGCGGGTGTCCTCGCCAAACATGTGGGCGGCACCGTAGTAATACTGGTTCGAGTTAGACGCCAGATAGCTGGGCACCATCAGCATGACCAGTACCAGTGCCATAGGCAGCATCACGCGGGAAACGAAACGCCCGAATGGATCAAAACTGGGCAGCAGGGGCTTGTGATGGGTCTTATCCATCCACCGGTAGCACGCCAGCGTGAGCGCAGGCATGAAGGTGAACACGGTGATAAGGCTCAGCACCACGCCCTTTGCCAGTGCCAGACCCAGATCCGGGCCGATCTGGAACTGCATGAGCACCAGTGCCAGAAAGCCGATGACGGTGGTCAGGCCGCTGGACAGGATGGAGCCGGTGGATCTGCACAGGGCGTCCACCATGCAGTCCTCCGGGCTGGCACCGGGGTTCTCGGCCCGGCACTCCGCAAAGCGGTGGATCAGGAACACCGAGTAGTCCAGCGAAACCGCCAGCTGCAGGATGCTGCCCGCCGCATTGGTGACAAAGGAGATGGTGCCGAAGATGAGGTTCGTGCCGTTGTTGAGCAGGATGGCCGCGCCAAGACCCGCCAGCACCAGCAGCGGCTCTGCCCAGGAATCGGTGGTCAGGATCAGGATGAACAGCACATACACCACCGCGATGGCGGCGATCTTTGCCACCTCGGTCACAGTGGAGTTTGTGGCAACGGCAGTGGAAACTGCCGCGCCCTCCAGCGCGTTGCCCTCCCCGATCAGCTCCTGCACCGCCGCTACGGCTTCCAGACGCTTCTCGTCCTCCACGGTCACCGTGAAGAGGGCGCAGTGATCCTTGTAATAAGACTCCACCACAGCGGCATCCTGCATCTGCAAGGGCACCGTCACATCCAGACTGTCGTCCAGCCATGCCACAGACGATACGCCGTCAATGGCGGCGATCTTTTGTTTGTACTCCAGCGCCTGCGGCACCGTCACATCCCGCACCATGACCCGCATATTGGGGATGCCGCCGGTGAACGCACCGTTCATCACCTCGATGGCGGTGGTGGAGGGGGAATCCGGCGGCAGGTAGTCGTTGATATCGTAATCCACCTGCACCTGCCCTGCGGCAAACACACACAGCACCGCCGCCAGCGCAAACGCTGCCAGCACCAGCCTGCGGCGGCGCACAATAGCGGTATAAAAACGTTTCATCAAAACAGGAAAGCTCCTTTCGGGGAAGATCGGGACATACTTTATCATTTTATCAGGTTTGATAAAAAGTGGAAATAGATATTTTATGAATTTTTGCCCTCCTGCGTATTTTTGAACTTGACAACAAAAATAAATTCTGATATGCTCTTTTTCGGTTCATCGGAGGATCGTTTTCAACGTAATTTGGAACGAGCCGGATAAGATGCCGTGCAGACAGCGCCCCGCCGGAGGCTTCGTTGCCGTAGTGACGAAGCAGATCGAGGCCGGGCGTGCACTCGCGGACATTTATCCGGCTCGTTTTTTGCACTTTGTGCAGAAAGGAGGACGCCATGTCCAAGCAGCGGATCCAGCTTTCCGACCATTTTACCTATTCCCGCCTTTTGCGGTTCGTGCTGCCCTGCGTGGGCACCATGCTGTTCACTTCCATTTACGGCATCGTGGACGGCCTGTGCGTCTCCAACTTTGTGGGCAAAACAGCCTTTGCGGCGGTCAACCTCATCATGCCGCTGCCCCAGCTGCTGGGCACCATCGGCTTCATGCTGGGCACCGGAGGCAGCGCCATCGTGGGCATCACGCTGGGCGAGGGCGACCAGAAAAAGGCCGACCGCTACTTTACCATGTTCCTGCTGGCGGCTCTGGTCTCGGTCAGCGTGCTGGCGGTGCTGGGCATTGTGTTCCTGCGGCCCATCGCCGTGCTGCTGGGCGCCAAGGGGGAGCTTTTGGACTACGCGGTGCGCTATGGCCGTCTCCTGATGGTGTCCCTGCCCACCTTTGCGCTGCAGAATATGTTCCAGAGCTTCTTCGTCACCGCCGAAAAGCCGTACCTCGGCTTCTGGTTCACCGTGGGCGCGGGCTGCACCAACATGGTGCTGGATGTGCTGATGGTGGGCGTCTTGGGCTGGGGCGTCGAGGGCGCGGCCATTGCTACCTTTATCAGTCAGCTGGTGGGCGGCGTGCTGCCGGTGTTCTACTTCATCGACCGCAGCAGCTCCAGCCGCCTGCACCTGTGCAGAACACAGTTTTATGGCAGCGTGCTGCGGGACGCCTGCATCAACGGTTCCTCCGAGCTGATGACCAACCTTTCCATGTCGCTGGTCAATATCCTGTATAACTATCAGCTGCTGCGTCTGGCCGGCGAGGACGGCGTGGCCGCCTACGGCGTCATCATGTACGCGGCCTTCCTGTTCGTGGCGGTGTTCGTGGGGTATGCCGTGGGCAGTGCGCCCATCGTCAGCTTCCACTACGGTGCCCGCCACCACGCCGAGGTGCACAACCTCTACCAGAAAAGCCTGCGGCTCATCGCCGTGGTGGCCGTGACCCTGACGCTGGCTTCCATGTTCATCATCCCCTGTGTAGCGCGCGTTTTCGTGGGCTACGACGCGGAGCTGCTGGCTCTGACCAGCCGCGCCTTCCGGCTGTATGCGCTGAGCTTTCTCATTATGGGCTTCAACGTGTATGCGTCCTCCTTCTTCACGGCGCTGGGCGACGGCGTGACCAGCGCACTGATCTCCTTTTTGCGCACGCTGGCGTTTCAGGTGATCGCCATTCTCCTGCTGCCGATGCTGCTGGGCATCGACGGCATCTGGCTGGCCGTCACCGCCGCCGAGCTGGCGGCTCTGGCCGTGAGCGCGGCCATGCTCCTCACCAAGGATAAGGTGTTCCATTACCGCAAGGCATGATAAAATCCCCTGCTTTCTGCGAAACGGCGAAAAGCAGGGGATTTTTTTGGTGATTCTGGCTCTGCCGCTGCAGAGCAAATCGTGTTAGAATGGACACAGCTTCTTATTCACTGTTTTACGAGGGATCATTATGACATTGTTTTTGACCAGCAGCCCCAGCGGCTGCCCCTTTGAGCCGGGGCCGGACATTCCCGTATTGGACACCCGAAACCATTTTGTGGCAAATCTCCGCGCTGTGTGGCCGGACCACGCTGTGCTCGGCCTTGCCATTGCGGCAGACCCCTATGCCTATGAGCAGAACGACGAGATGTGCCGGGTGTTTGCCCAGAGCTTTGCGAACGCTCACCTGCCCCTGACGGCGCTCATTCCCTGCGACGCCCGCAATGCGGAGGAGATTGGTTCTCTTCTGCCCCAGAGCGGCTTTGTGATGCTGTGCGGCGGGCATGTGCCCACCCAGAACCACTTTTTTGCTCAGCTGGGTCTGCCGGGGCTGTTCCACGGCTACCACGGCATCGTGATGGGCGTGAGCGCCGGCAGCATGAATGCCGCCCGCATCGTGTACGCCGCACCCGAAGAGCCCGGCGAAGCCGCCGACCCCCATTACTCCCGCTGGCTGAACGGCCTTGGCCTGACCGAGACCCGCATCCTGCCCCACTACCAGTTCATCCGGGAGCACATTCTGGATGGACAGAAGGTAGAGGATCTTGCCCTTGCCGACAGCAAAAAGCGGCATTTTCTCGCTTTGCCGGACGGCTCGTATATCCTGTGCGCCGACGGCAGCGAGGCGCTGTACGGCAAAGGCTGGTACTTTGCGGACGGGATGATGGAAGAGATCAACGAAGACGAAGATGTGTTACCTTTACGGTAAAGCGCGACAAAAGCGGGGCTTCTACGGCAGCCTTGACGATTAAAATGGCCTCCGCTGCGCTCTGGCCATCATCAGTGGAATTATTATTTTTATTTGCAGTTCCGAAACGCCTGCGGGCGTTTCGGAACTGCTTTTTCACGAAAGGGCTTGTAACGTCAAGCGGGCAGCCCATCCACAGTGCCGCTGTTTCCGCAGGAAACAGGCGCTGCAGATGCCGTTTTCCCTTGCGGAATCTCTGGTGAAAATGCGACACCGGGCAGCCCGCAGGCTGCCCGGTGTCGCTCAATCTAAAATCATTTTTGATCGTTCCACGTTCATTTCCGGCGCAGCCGGAACATCATCTGCCGCAGGCAGACATCATTGCGCATACAATGCGCACATCATTCCGCCGCAAGGCGGACAAAGGGCGCAATGGCATTGGCGTCGCCGTGGCGGACGATGGAGTAGGTGATGTCGCAGTAGGGCTGGATGGCGGTGCTCTTTTCCACGGTGGAAATGAGCAGCACCTGCAGCTGCAGGCGGCGGAACAGCTCCATCATGGGGCGGATGCGGTCGCTGGTCATCTTGCTGAAGGCTTCGTCCAGCAGCACAAGGCGGATGCTGTTCTCGCTCTTTTCATAGATCTGCAGAAGGCTGGCGCAGATGGCCACATAGAAGGGAGCCTGATTCTCGCCGCCGGAGGAATCGCGGCTGACCCGGGACAGGTACGCCTGCTGGCCGGTGACGCGGTTCGTCACCTTGATGTCGTAGTCCAGATAGGTGCGGTAATCCACATAGTCCGAGAGGGTCACGCCGCCGGTGCGGCCCTCCTGCCGGGCGCGGGTGTTCTCGTCCACATCCGCCATGATCTTTTCCATCAGCTCGTCCACCTGACGCTCATAGGCCGGGTCGGCGGTGGCGGCAAGGTTGTCCAGCGAGTCGCCCTCGGTCATCTGCTGGTTGCCCTTGTCCACGATGACCTGATAGAAGGCTGCCAGCTGCGGGTCACGGCTGGGCTCCAGCTCAAAGCGGTAGACCTCCTCGCCGTAGGTCAGCTGCTCCATGACCTTGTTCAGCTCCCGGAACTGCCGCCGGGCGTTGAAGATATCGTCCTTCATGCGGAACAAAATATCCTTGCGGAAGCGATCCTTGCAGTCCCGCTGCGCCTGTTCCAGACGGGCGGCATAGCGTTCCAGATCGATGCGCACAAGGCTCTCGTGCTGGGCGCGGTACTGGTCAAGACCCGCCAGACCCAGCGGATAGTCGCACACATAGTGCTCGTTGTAGGCCTTCTGCGCCGGTTCCAGCGTGCCGGTCAGATAGACGGCCAGCGCATCGTCCAGCTTGGCCTGCGCCTTTTCGGCGGCCTGTGCGGCGGCGCGGGGCTGGTCTGCCGGAGCCAGCGCCAGCATCCGGGCGCGCGCCAGCGGCTCCACCAGCGGGTGCGCCGCAAAAAAGCTCCGGGCGGCCTCGGCGCTCTGCTGTGCCGTCTGACCCGCCTTTTTCTGCTCTGCTTCGCAGGAGGCGATCTGTTTTTCGCACACACGGATGTCGCCGCCCGCCTGCTCCACGGCGGCGCGGGCAGCCTCCCACGCGGCTTCGCGGGCTTCTTCCTCCTTGTAAAGCTGCTGCAGCAGCGGGTTCTCACGGCACTCGGTGAGCTTTGCTTCCTGCTCAGCCACCGCAGCCTGCGCGGTGGTCAGCGCGGCACGGGCGTCCCACAAGGCAGAAAGCTCGTCCAGCACCGTGCCCCGCAGAAGGGTCTGATACAGGTCGTAGGCGGCCTTCAGATTCTGCTCTGTCTGGGCAGCGGAACGGGCGCTTTCGCCCAGAGCTTCCAGCTCCGCGGCCAGTGCACCGGCGCGGGCGCGGCGGGCTTCCAGACCGATATAGCGCTGGGGTGTGCGCAGGCGCTCCAGACGGAACGGATGATGGCGAAGAAGGTCGCGGGTGGCGCTGTCCGGGTACTGCTCCAGCGTGTCAGAGGTGTCGCAGCAGACGATGCGCCGCAGGATGGTGTCCGCATACTGGGCAGCCAGCGGGTTCTCGCTGGTGACCTGTGCGGCAAGGCTGTCGGCGGGCGCGGTGTCCGCATGACGGTTGGCCTTGCGGATACCCGGGGTGTCCAGCAGGCTGATGGGGCCGACCTTCTCTTTCAGCGCCACAAAAGCGCTCTTGGCGGCCTCGTAGTGGGCGGGCGGCACAAGGATATCAAAGCGGCGGTCGCCAAGGCAGGCTTCCACGCAGTCCTGCCAGCTCTCGTCCTCCACGTTCAGCAGCTCACAGAAGATCTTTGCATCCGGCTTCATGCCGCGGCTCTTCAGCTCGGCGTTGACCGCGTCCCGCACCCGGGTGGCAGCATCGCCGTGGGGGTAGACCCACTTGCCGCCGGACACCGCGTCCAGCTCGGAACGCCTGTCTGCCTGCTCTCTGCGCAGCGCTGCGGTGTTCTGGCGGGCGGCAAAATAGGCCTCTTCCAGCGGCTTTTCCTGCGCGGAGAGCCACGCGGTGAGTTCGGGCAGGGTCTGCGCCGTCAGCTCCTCCATTTTCAGCACCGGAGCAAAGCCGCTGCGGCGCAGAGCCGCCAGCAGCGTACCGGTGCGCTGTGCAGCTTTTTCAGCTTTTTCGGCCTTGCGGGCAGCCGCCTCCAGCGCCGTTTTTCGGCGGGAAAGCTCCTCGGTCATGGCCTCCAGTGCCCTTCCCTCACCGCTGGCACCGGCCGCACTGTGGGCGGTCAGGTAGGCACGGCGGGCTTCTGCTTCGGCAGCCCGCGCCTCGGCATAGCAGGCGTTCAGGCCGTCCAGCTGGCGGTGCCCGGCATCCATGCGCTCCTGCCATGCAGCCTGCTCTCCGCCGTCTGCGGCAGAGCGCGCCAGCAGCGCCGCGCCCCGGTTTACAAGAGCCTGGGTCTGCTTTTCGGCGGCCTCACGGCCAAAGGCTACGATCTCTTCCAGCGCAGCGGCGCGGGTCTGGGCTTCGGCCAGCACGGCGTGCAGGTTTTCCAGTTCCAGCCGGTCGCCCTGCAAAGCATCCAGATCCAGCTCCGGCTGGGGCAGGATGTACTGATACAAAAACTCGCGGAAATTCGGGATCTCGTCCATGCTGGTGCCCATCTGGAACACCTCGTTGAACTTTTTGCCCAGCGGGCTGGAGGCGCGCCCGATGCCCAGCGCCCGGCAGATGCGGTCGCGGGCTTCGCTGGGGCTGCGGGTGTAGGAAAGGCGTCCGGTTGCGGGCTTGAAGTCCTCCTTGGCGCTGGGCGCACCGGTGCGCGGGTCGATAAAGGGCAGCTGCTCCAGCGTGATGCCGTCCTCGGAGATGTACCATGTCTGGTCGCCGGGGTGCAGCTCCTGCATGGGTCCTTCGGACTCCACCCGCACCGCGATGACGAAGGGCGTGTGCTTGACGCTGTCGTAGAACTCCGCGCCGATGTAGGCCACGGTGTGCCCCGGGCGGCGGTAGGCATTCTCGCCGCGCTGCTTGGCGTGGACAGAGCCCTGCAGGGTGCGGCCGCTCTTTTTGTTGCCCAGCGCATTGAAATTGCGGTTGGTGGTCAGGCAGTAGCGGATGGCGTCCAGAATGGTGGTCTTGCCCACGGCGTTGACGCCGATCATATAAGTCAGGCGGGCGCAGTCGAAGGTGACGTTTTCAAAATTGTGCCAGTTGATCAGTTTCAGCCGCTTGAGTTCGATCATTCTTCACCCTCCCCTGCTTCCGTTCCCTCCGGGCGTTCGTACAGCCCAAGCTCGGTGCGGGTGCGGGCAGATTCTGCCGCCGCATCCGCAAGGTCAGCGTCCGGCAGCGCCAGCAGCACGGTCGGGAACACTTCAATGCGGCTGTCCAGCCCGGAAAGCCGCCCCACAGGCCGCGCCAGATTGTACCGGCGCAGGGTGCGCATCAGGTTTTCCAGCGTTTTCTGGTCAAGGCGGCGGGGCAGATTCATCTTCTGCAGCTCGGTCTGCACCTCTTCTACCGTCACCAGAACCTCGTCTGCACTGGCGGCAAGGCTCTCGCGCTTTTGCAGGTACAAAAGCCGCAGCACCAGCAGCAGGATGCTCTCGTATTTCAGCAGCCGTGCCTGACTGCCCTCGTGGCCGTTGACCAGCGCCGCCGCCTGCAGGGGTGCCGGGTACAGCAGCACCGAATAGCCCAGCGGGGCAAACACGGCACGCACCTCATCCAGATGATCCTGCACGTAGAGATATTTCGCCCGCTGATCTTCCACACCGCCCAGCAGAAAGCAGTGGTTCAGCAGGTAATTTGCGGTCTCTTCCAGCATGTTAATGGTTGCCATCTTCTTCCTCCTTACGGCGGGTGAGAACAAAGTCCTCAAAGCGGAAGCCTCCGCGCTCCACCCAGTTGCCGGTGAGCTGAATGTCATAGTCCCGGTGCGGCGACTGCGAGTAGGTGTGCAGGCCGATAATGCGGGCAAAATCGCCCGGGTATTCCTCTGCCAGCGCCGACGCGTTCACCTGCGGGCGGGCGGCGAGCGCCTGCCGTGCCAGCAGGGTGACATTCTCCTCGGTGACGGCAAGGCGGGCGTAGTCCAGCAGAAGCTGCTGCTCTCTGCGCAGCTGCTGCGGGTCAAAGGCTTCGGTGCGCACCGGAGCCAGCGGCTCGGCGGTGCGCTGTGCGGCGGGCGGGTAGAGAAATTTCTCCCCGAACACTGCCGCCGGGTACAGGTGCAGCCGCTTTGCCACCGGGCCGTCGTCCGGCTCAAACAGCTGCTCCGGGGTGCGGATGTCCTCGGCGTAGCGGCGCAGCAGAGCGGTGACGCTGCCCTGCGACGAGCGGTCGCTCAGCAGCAGGAACTGCGCCCGCTGCACGGCTCGCTTGCGGTAGCGGATGTGGCTGGCATCGATCTCGCGCATGAGCAGGCTCATCTCTTCCAGCGCGTCCCGCTGCTTCTGGATGAGTGCCTTCACCCGGGGTGCAGCCTCGCCGGGGGCGCAGCGCTCCACCCGGGCATAATCGAAGGCCAGCCGGGGCAGCTGGTTTTCCTCGCAGTCGTCCAGCTCCTCTTCCAGATAGGCGCGGTAGTTGAACAGGTTGTCGCTGGTCTTGAAGCGGTGGTAGGCCGCCGCCACCACCTTTTCCTCGTACTGGTCAAACAGCTCCAGCACCTCCTGCGGGGTGCGGTTGCGGGTGAGCCGGTCGATGTAGTGGCCGATGGAAGCATTGAGCGCCCGGAGGGAGCGGTTCAGGGTGTCAAGGTCGGAATCCACCTCCCGCAGAACGTTCTCGTAGGGGCTTTTTTCCTGCCCGATGCCGCCCAGCAGCTGCCACGCCTTGTACAGCTTGCCGGTGTAAGTGACCACGCGGGGGTTCAGGATCTCTTCCAGCGCTTCCAGCAGCGGTGCCACCTCCGGCACAAAGGCAAGGGACGCTTCGCCCTCATAGCTGCCGGGGGTCTCTTCCAGCCAGCCGGTGCGGCGCAGCCGCAGCAGAAAGCCCACCGCCAGCGTGTGGGGGTCGCGGGTGGGCTGCTCGTCCTCATCGCCCGCACCGTCCGCGTCCAGCGCAAGGGGCTTTGCCAGCGCGGCAAAGTAATCTTCGGCACGGCTCACCGCCTCTGCCCGGGAGATGCTGTAGTCCGCCGTATGGCGGCATTCCTCCCAGAGCAGAAGCAGCAGCTCGGCATAAAACGCCCGGTTGGGTCCCGCCAGCGGGCGGAACAGCCGCGGGGACACCAGTTCAAACAGCTGCATGGAAACGTCCTTTCTGTCTTGGTTCGATACCCTTTTATTGTACCACAAAACGGCACGGTTTGACAGAGCAACCATTCAGAATTGCCGCCGCGTTCGCTTTGGCAAATATCAGCGGAAGAATTATTTTAAGTTTTGCATCTCCGAAACGACTGCGGTCGTTTCGGAGATGCTTTTTCACGGAAAGGGGTCGTACCGGGAAACGACATCTCTGCCAAAAGGCAGAAAAAAGCCCCGGAGCGGGACGAACTCCTTCCGTCAAACCCTGCGGGTTTGCCACCTCCCTCTGGGAGGGAGGCAGCCCTCTCCGTCATCGCTGCGCGATGCCACCTCCCCCGAAGGGGGAGCTTATTTGCTGCAAACCGTCAGATGCTTAAAAGCTCCCCCTTCGGGGGAGCTGGCTGCGACCAACGGGAGCAGGCTGAGAGGGTTCAAACGCAAAAAAGCCCCGGGGAGCGGGGTGCTCCACGGGGGATATGAAAGGTGCACTTTACTTGACAAACCGATCAAAAAACACTATACTACAAACAGAAAAGGTGCTGGCCGCATGGTCAGCTTCCTTCGGCTGAGATAATCAAAAAGAATGACCGCTCAGGGTTGGAAGTCTGGGGCGGTCATTTCTTTTTGCCGTTAGAAATTGTCCACGTAATCTGGAACGTGACATAAATTGCCCCGCCGGGGGCGGGAGGATTTGGAATGCGCGCCGCGTGCGCTTTGCGCATAAGCAGCGGAAGAATTATTTTAAATTTGCAATGCTGGAAAATCTGCGGATTTTCCAGCATTGCCTTTTCACAGGGAGGGGTCGTAACGGGAAACGGCATCTCTGCCAAAAGGCGCAAAAAAACAGCGGGGCGAACTCCTTCCGTCAAACCCTGCGGGCTTGCCACCTCCCTCTGGGAGGGAGGCGACCCTCTCCGTCATCGCTGCGCGATGCCAGCTCCCCCGAAGGGGGAGCTTATTTGCTGCAAACCGTCAGATGCTTAAAAGCTCCCCCTTCGGGGGAGCTGGCTGCGACCAACGGGAGCAGGCTGAGAGGGTTCAAACGCAAAAAGCCCCGGAGGGCGGCCTTGCAGCCACGCTCCGGGGGGAAAGGGTGATGGATTTTTACTTGTAGTAGTTCTTAATGCGGATGGTGATGCCAATGTAGTTCTGCTCGTTATCGCTCTTGACCACCACGCCTATATTCGACCAGACGCCATCCTGACTCACGTTGCCGCTGACATCCGTTTTAATATACTGCGAGATATAAGTCAGAACCGTGCTCAGGAACGTATCCTCATAGTTGTGCCGGGCAGTAATGGTGACAGCCAGATCATTTCCTACTCGATCCTTATAGCACCTGTACGCTCCTGCATAGCCGAAAATTTTATACTGGAGCGACTCATCCAGTCTCTTTTCAGCCACTGCGCGGAGCTCTGCGTCACTGGCCACCGAAATGCCCTTTTCCTTACCGATCTGCTCCATCACTTTCTGCTCTTCGGCTTTGTTGGTGGAGCTGCCGCCGCCACCGCCGCAGGCTGTGAACATCAGCATGGTCAGAGCGCCTGCCAGAAGCAGGGCAACGATCTTCGACAATTTCTTCATAGGGTATCCCTCCAGTCTGTTTTTTTGTGGCTTTGTTTCTTTTTCTGAGGAAAGCTCCCCTTGGGTCATGGGGTTCTTTCTGCCCTGATTATATCCAACTCTTGGCGGTTTTGTCAATCGAGAGAATGCACAAGGTTTCCGGGAAAAATTCGTGCAGAATCAACCAAACAACGCGGTTTCCATTGCCATTTTCACAGATTGCGTCCTTACTTCGCAAAGCTTCTTTGCCACAGAAAAAAACGTGCAAAAAAGCCCCGGGGAGCTTTCGCTCTCCAAGGGCTTTCCGGGGGTGCGATGTTACGATATGGTCGGTCCGACGTATGTCGCGCCAATCGCCATATAGGTCTTTCCGCCGATGGTGCGGGCAGCGACGCCGAAAGCCGTCATATTCTTAGCCGCAGATCCATGGTTGCTTCTCAGCATCCTGTCGATCACCTGCTTGATCTTGTCCGGCGTGATCTCTGTTGCCAGCCGCTTATCTCTGCCGTAGCCCTCCCCCTCGACAGCAATAAATGTGAGGGTGCTTTTACCCCCGAGATACTCTTCGATGACCATGACAGCCTTTTGGCTGTCGATCAGGCCGCTCTCCGGGTCGATCCTGCCCAGCATCTCGTATGCTTTCTGGCGGAGCTCGGGATCATTTTTGAATTCCCGCGCACCTTCGCCCAGCGTATCACGTATTGCCGCATTGGCGTATTTGAGCGCGGTTTCTTCCACCTCGCGTTCAAAGCGCGAGCCGCCGCAGCCGCTCAGCACTGCAAGAGCCAGCACGCCCGCAAGGAGCAGGGCGGCGAGACGTCTGAATTTTTTCATAGTCAGTTCCTCCTGTCGTTTGAAGATCGATCCCTGTTCCGTTTCAGGGCTCAGATTCCACGTTCGTAGTCCACATAGGCGATGGCCACATAGGTCTTGCCGTTGATGACGCGGGTCGCCACGCCGAAATCAAGGAGCATAGCGCAACGAGTGTACAGATCACTCAGCGGTTCATCATTCAGGAATTCCTGAACATTGCCTGTAAATTCCTTCATCTGCAGCATCTCGTCTTCACCCGAGTCCGTGGAAAAAACGACGCATGCGATCTTGACTTCAGCCTTATCGAGTCCGTCATAGTGGGTGATTTTTTCGTGGCAGCAATCGCTTTCCTTGATCTTGCCGTCCTCGGTGACCTTGGCAAGGATCTGAGCGGCCTCCTGATGCAGGCTCGAATTGTTGGTCAGCTTCTTTCCGTTCAGCCGATCCGCAAAGGTGTCCTGCACATATTGAAGGATCTGCTCCTCCGCCTTGGGGTTTGTTTCAAAAGCGCCCTTGCAGCCTGTGAGCATCGCCAGAGTCATGATGCCCACAAGGAGCAGCGCCGCAATTCTTGCTAGCTTTTTCATACAGATTCATCCTTTCCTGTTTTGACCGGCAGTGTGCAGGCCTTTGTTGTAATTTAAGGATACACGAAATTTTTCGGCTGCACAACGGCAACTCGCGCCGGTTTTGCGTCCTTTCACGCCGGAGCGTAAAAAAGCAGTTCCTCTTTTTGTGGACACTGTACAATCCATGCCCAAAAAATCCGAGAGAAAAGTTTTTGGCTTTACACAATTCCACCACTTTTGCATGGTAAAATAAGGACATAAAAACAAAGGATGTGTATCACATGCAGCACTGTCCCGCCCGCCGGGCGCAGCGTCTGGCAGCGGCGGTGCTGGCGCTCTGCCTGCTGCTGGCTCTGGCCATGCCCCATGCCCATGCCGCCGGCCTGAAAGAAACGAACGGCATCGACCTGCTGGAGTTCAACACCAGCCACATCCTTTCCATCGGCAACCAGACCTCCGGCAAATGCAGCTGGTATGCTCTGCGCTACGCACGCACCATTCTGGACGGTAAAGTCTCCTCCGGCAGCGGTATGTGGTCGAACGGCGCGGTCTGGTCGGCGGGCGGCTACTACGGCTATTCGGGCAGCCTGTCCGAGTGCCTGCAGAAGCTCTATACCGAGCTTTCCGCCGGGCGGCCGGTGATCGTACATCTGAAAAACACCACGGTGAGCGGCGTGAAAAAACACGCCAACCGCACTTCTACCTATGAATATCACCAGACCGGCTCCGGCTGGGATCCGGTCAACTACCCGCACATCGCCACCAGCAGCACCTACGGCCACTGGGTGTGCGTGGTGGGCATCGCCCCCACCGCAGACCCCGCCAGCCTGAAGGAAAGCGACTTTTACGCGCTGGACCCGGCACGGGTCAGCGCAAACGGCACCCTGGCCGTGACCCGGCTGCTGGACGGCACCATCTGGACAGAGAATTCCCCGCTGAAAATAGCAGGTTAAAATTAGAAAGAGCAAAAAAGCTGACGCTTTCGCGTCAGCTTTTTTGTTTGTCGAACCCTCTCAATATCCCCGCACCGAGAAGCCGCGCTCCCACGGGTCGGGCGGGAGGTCTTTTTCACGGATGCCGGTGATTTGGATATAATCGCTTTTCTGGATCATGGCAAACAGCTGCAGGAACTTTTCCGGGTCGCCCTGCACCTCCAGCGTGACGCTGCCGTCGTCCTCATTCTGCACCCAGCCGGTCAGCTCCAGTGTCTGGGCTGCATAGCGGGCACGGTAGCGGAAGCCCACCCCCTGCACCTGCCCCTCGATGCTGTAGCGGCGGCGCACCGTGCCCTCCGGGAGGGTGGGCGGAACGGCGTCCTTTGCTTTTTTGGTCAAAAAATCAAACATTGGCACACATCCTTTTTTAGCGTGCCCGCCCTCTCAGGCCGCTTCGCGTCCAGCTCTCCCAGAGTGAGAGGCTTTGGCAGTCCATGCAACGTTTGCGGTTTTGCCAAGGGCTCCCCCTTTGAGGAAAGACTTCCCCCGCTCCGGGGGAAGATGTCGCGCAGCGACAAAAGGGGGAATCTGGCGCGTTAGAGACTGAGAGGGCGAGGATGCTCTCCCTTCCCTCAAAGTTCCTGATATGCGGTCATGAGGGCGGGGATGAACTGCTTTTTGCGGCTCACCACGCCGGGCAGCGTAAAGCTGCCGTCCTCGGCGGGCTGGGTCTCGAAGCCGTCGGCCAGCACCTCGGCGGCGTAGCGGCCGCTGCTGATGACCACGCTCTCCTCCTTGGGCACGTCGGTGAGCAGCATATAGATGTCCTCCACGTTCTGCTTGTTGCGGGCTTCCTCCAGATAGGGGCGCAGCAGGTTTTCTGCCGCCAGAAGGTTCTTGCGGGTCATATAGCTGCCCTGTGCCACGCCGAAACGGATATCGCCGCACATGAACACCTTGAAATCCTGCAGGAACACCTCCTCCGGCGTCTTGCCGTCCAGCTTCTCGCCTGCCTCAAACATCTCACTGGCAAACTCGTTGATCTCTACCCCGGCGGTCTTTGCCAGACGCTTTGCGGTGGCCTCGTCCAGCGGCGTGCAGGTAGGGCTGCGGAACACCAGCGTGTCCGAGAGGATCGCCGCCAGCAGCAGGCCTGCGGTCTTCGGCGGGATCTCCACGCCGTTTTCGTCGTACATCTGGGCGACGATGGTAGCGGTGCAGCCCACCGGCTGGTTGCGGAAATACACCGGGCCGCTGGTCTCAAGGCTGCCGATGCGGTGATGATCGATGATCTCCAGGATCTCCGCCTGATCGAAGCCCTCCACCGCCTGCGTCGCCTCATTGTGATCCACCAGAATGATCCGCCGCTTCTGCAGATTGATGATGTTGCGGCGGCTGACCATGCCGCAGTATTTGCCGTCCTCGTCGAGGATGGGGAAATAGCGGTGGCGCACCTTTGCCATCACGCGGGTCACATCGGCCACGGGGGTGACGAGGGTGAACTTCATGATGTCATTGCGGGTCATATAATAGGAGATGGGTGCGCACTGGCTGATGAGCTTGCCGGCGGCATAGGTATCCACCGGGGTGGTCATGATGGCAACGCCCGTCTCCTCCGCAATGCGCTGGATGGTGCGGCCCACCTTGGAGCCGTTGCAGATGATGAGAAGGGACGCTTCCTTTTCGATGGCGCACAGCTGGCTCTCGTAGCGGTTGGTCAGGATGACGATATCGCCTTTTTCCACCGTGCTCTCCAGCATTTCCGGGGTGGCGGTGCCGATCCGGATATGGCCTGTGGTGCACATCGCATTCTCGTCCCCCACCACCATGGCGCCGTCCAGCGTCTCGAGGATATTTTTGTAGCTGGTCAGGCTCTTGGCCAGAATGCCGGTATCAAACACGTCCATGTTGGCCGTGGCGATATCCTTCACGGTGATGACGCCTTCCAGCTCGTTGTCCGGGCTGGTAACGGGCAGGGTATCGATCTGCTGATCCCGCATGATCTCCCACGCCCTGCGCAGGCTGGTGGAGCCGGGGATGCCGGGCATCTCGCGGTAGTCCACATCACGGATCTTGGGGTTCACGTCCGTGCACATGCGGGGCGGCCTGACGCCGAATTTTTTGAGCACGAACTCGGTCTCCTGATTCATCTTGCCGGCACGGCGCGGCTCGCAGAGCAGATCACTGGTCTTATTTTTCAGCTCAGCATAGGCGATGGCCGAGCAGATGGAGTCGGTGTCCGGGTTGCGATGCCCGATGACCACGACTTTATGGGCTGTTTTTGGCATAGTTTCCCCCTTTGGGTCTCGCATTTTTCTTATCATTTTCCCTTCGTGTACGCCGATGCTCCTGCACAGCACCGCATACCGCAGTTTTATTGTAGCACAATTGTCTGCATGGGTAAAGCGGAACAAACGCGCTGCGGTGCGGCTTTCGGCTCCCGGACAAGGCGGTGTGCAATGCTTATAAAAACAGCTTCTCCGATTTGTTGTATCCATCTCTTGTAATTCTGCGCGTTCTGCTGTATGATATAGGTCATGTATCCAAGTGCATCTCGTCACCGTTACGGAGGAACCTATGACAGCAACCAAAACGCCCGCGTTCCATAAGCCGCCGCTGTTTACCCGGCAGCAGCTCATTGCCCTGCTGCTGCCGCTGATCGCCGAGCAGGCACTGAGCGTATCCATCGGTCTGGCCGATACCCTGATGGTGTCCTCGGTAGGCGAGGCCGCCGTCTCGGGTGTGAGCCTTGTGGACAGCTTCAACACCCTGATGATCCAGATCATGAGTGCACTGGCCACCGGCGGCGCAGTGGTCACCAGCCAGTACATCGGCCGCCGGGAGCCGAAGGATGCCCAGCGTGCCGCGGCGCAGATCCTGTTCATCCTTTCCAGCTTCAGCTGTCTGGTGGCAGCGGTGGTCATCGTTGGCCGCCATGCCATCCTGCGGGGCATCTTCGGCTCCATTGAGGCCGACGTGATGCGCTACGCCGAGACCTATTTTCTGCTGTCTGCCCTGAGCTACCCCTTCATCGGCCTGTACAACGCCGGCGCGGCGCTGTTCCGGGCGCAGGGCAACAGCAAGATCAGCATGATGTCCAGCCTTGTGATGAACGTGGTGAACATCGGCGGCAATGCCATCCTGATCTACGGCTTCGGCATGGGGGTCATGGGCGCGGCGCTTGCCAGCCTTGTCTCCCGCGCCATTGCCTGTGCCGCCGTGCTGTATCTGCTGCAGCGGCCTGCCTGCCCTCTGCGGGTAGAAGGTCTGCGCGCTCTGGCTCCGCAGGGCAGGCTCATCCGGCAGATCTTGCGGGTGGGCATCCCGGCCGGCATCGAAAACGGCATGTTCCAGATCGGCAAGCTGTCGGTGTCCAGCCTGACTTCCACCCTCGGCACCGCCGCCATCGCGGCCAACGCGGTGGCAAACACCACCACCACCTTCCTGAACATCCCCGCCAACGCGGTGGGCATGGCTGCCCTGACCGTGGTGGGGCAGTGCCTTGGTGCAGGCGAAAAGGATCAGGCCGTGTATTACTCCCGCCGCCTGATGCTGTTTGCCTACTGCGGCGCATGGTTCATGAATCTTTCCGCCTTCCTGTTTGCCAACAAATTTGCACTGGGCCTGTTCAGCCTCTCGCCGGAAGCCTACGCCATGGCGCTGGAGGTGATGGTGTGGTTCAACATCATCTCCCTGTTCATCTGGCCTTCCAGCTTTACCATGCCCAACATCCTGCGCGCAGCAGGCGACGCCCGCTTTACCATGACCGTGAGCATCATTTCCATGTGGGCGTTCCGCGTGGGCTTCTGCTACCTGTGTGTGCTGGCGTTCCACGGCGGGCTGCTGGCCATCTGGATGGGCATGTATCTGGACTGGGCGTTCCGCTCTCTGTGCTTCTTTGTCCGCTTCGTGCGCGGCAGGTGGCTGGAGCAGCACGTGATCTGAATCCGATCTTCTCAGAGTCTGCCGCAGAGGCAGACTCTTTTTTTGCGTCTGTGCAGTTTTTTTGCCTTTTGGATCGTATTCCATTCCAGAAACGCATTTCCAAAAAGCCATCCTGAAAATCCGTTTCGCCTTTCCGCACCAAACCACGCTGCAGCGCAAAAGTCTATTTTCTGATTGGAACCCGTTTTTACGCAAATCGCACAAATAATTCACATTGTTTTTGATAATGTTGTCTGGTTTCGTTCTTGTTTTTGTCATACTTACGGCGTATAATTTCTCAATGCTAAGAGTTTGCCCAAACGCAAAAAGGAGGCTTTTTTCCATGAAACGCAACTGGTTTTCGCGCCATCCCATCTGCTTTATGGCGCTGTATTTATTGTTATATCTCGCAGCCTTCAACTTTCTGAACACGCAGATCCACATGCCGCACATCCTTGTGCACTGTCGGCTGGACGATTTGATCCCCTTCTGCAAATATGCCGTTGTCCCCTACTTTGCATGGTTCCCGTGGATCCCGTTCACCCTGTTCTTCCTGCTGTGGAAGGCACCCCGCGAGGACTTCTGGCGGCTGGTCATGCCGTTGTTCAGCGGTATGACCATTGCGCTGGCGTGCTATGTCATCCTGCCCACCGGGCTGAACCTGCGCCCATACTATGTGCCGGGCAATGACATCTTCGCCCGCACGGTGCGCTTCTTGTACAGCACCGATACCCCCATCAATGTCTGCCCGTCCATCCACGTGTTCAACTCGGTGACGCTGCTGCTGGCCTACTACCGCAGCCGCATTTTTGAAAAACCCTGCTTCCGCTGGATGCGCCCCGCCGCTTCCGTGCTGTGCTTCTCCATTGTGCTCTCCACCATGCTGCTCAAGCAGCACAGCTGCATCGATGTTGTGCTGGGCATCGTGCTGGCTCTGGCACTGGACGCCGCATTCACCCGGATGACTGCCCACGACGAACTGCCGCAGGTGCGCCGCATCTGACCTCTATAACCAAAAAAGGAAGAGCTGCCGTGAGACAGCTCTTCCTTTTTTGCGTCAAAACAGCCCTTCCGGCAGGCAGACATCCGCTTTGGGCACCTTATCCCACGAGAAATCCGGGATCAGGCTTTCCGGCGTACGGGGCGCAGGCTCCGGCTGCAGGCCGTAAGCATAGGCCAGCCTGCCCACGATCTCCGGCGCGGTGTACTTTTCCCGCAGATTTTCAAGGCTCTGGTCGCCGTCCCGCTTGGACAGCCGCCGCCCATCCGGAGCCAGCAGCAGCGGGCAGTGTGCAAACCTCGGTGCCTGCAGACCCAGAAGGCGGTACAGGTACAGCTGCCGTGCTGTAGAGGACAGAAGATCCGACCCGCGCACCACCTCGGTGACGCCCATGCGGGCGTCATCCACCACCACCGCCAGCTGATAGGCAAACACACCATCGGCACGGCGCAGGTAAAAATCGCCGCAGTCCCGCAGGAGATTTTCTGTGTGGACCCCCATGCAGCCGTCCACAAACGTGATCTCTTCGTCCGGCACGATCAGGCGGTAGGCAGGGGCTTTCTTTTTGCGCTTTTCCGCGATCTCGGCAGGGGTCAGGCCGCGGCAGGTGCCGGGGTAAATGACATTGCCGTCCGAAGTATGGGGTGCGCTGGCCGCGTGGAGCTGCGCGCGGGAGCAGAAGCACGGGTATACCAGCCCTCTGTCTTCCAGCTTTTTGTAGCTGGCCGTATAGATCTCTGCACACTCGCTCTGATAATAGAGGGCATTGGCACCGCCGCCGCTGCCGCCCTCATCCCAGACAAGCCCCAGCCAGTCCAGATCCTGTTCCAGAAGGTCTGCGTAAACGCGGGGGCAGCGCTCGGCGTCCAGATCTTCAATGCGCAGCACGATGCGCCCGCCCCGGCTTCTGGCACTGAGCCACGCCAGCAGGCTGCAGGCCAGATTGCCCAGATGCAGCCGCCCGCTGGGGCTGGGGGCAAAGCGGCCAACCACCTCAGGTGTTTTTTTCTGGTTTAGAAACGGTTTTTCCTGCATTGAAAATTTCCTTTCGCAATTTGTAAGCTTTCTCTGTACTGGCAGGCCATCGGGGAGCTTTCTCCTCGGACACGAGTACGGGTTGCGGCACCCAGCGGATGCTTCGTGCTTTGAACAACACTCGCATCCTGCTGGCCGCTGTCCCAACAGCAACTTCCTGTTTCCGCCACTGGCGGCGGTCGTTGCTGTTGCAGGCCATTCCATCGCCCGCCCTATTGCCTGCGGCAACAGGGTCCCACCCCAGCGGACGGTCCGCGGAGAAACTCCCCGCCGTCCTGCCTAGAGAAGTGCCCTGTCCAGCCGCTGCTCCACCGCCTGCCGGATCTGCGGCGCACGGATGCCGAAAACAATCTGCACATTGCAGCCGTTTTGCACCACCCCGCTACAGGGCAGCGCCCTCAGCGCCTGCTCCCGGACAAAGGCCGCATCCTGCACCGTGACCCGCAGGCGGGTAAAGCAGTTATCCACCGTGCAGATGTTCTCCCGCCCGCCGAGGGCGGCGATGAGCTTTTCCACCCCAGCATCGTCCAGCGGTGCCGTCTCCGGCCGGACAGGCTCCTCCGGGCGTCGGCCCGGCGTGGGCAGATTCAGCGCTTTGATGAGCGCCGTGAAGACCACAAAGTACACCGCGATCTCGCACAGCCCCAGCAGGTACAGCACCGGGTAATTCGTCCGCGCCGCACCGGCAGAGAGATTCATCAGGAACGACCCCAGAAGGTTGGAGGTGAACGCCGTTACATGACACAGATGCAGCAGTACGATGAACACCCCGGCGATGGACGCATGCGCCAGCCACAGCACCGGTGCGGAAAAGCAGAACAAAAAGTCCAGCGGCTCGGTGATGGACGCCAGCGATGCCGTGAGTGCCAGCGGCAGCAGCCGCGCAGCGGTCTTTTTCCGCTCCTCTTTCCGGGCGCAGAAGATGAATGCCGCCACGATGCCGAAGTAACCAAACGTCTTGGTAAAGCCGGTGTACATCCACACGATGCCATCGGAGAAGGGCAGACCCAGATTGTACTCGGTCATCATGACCACATAGGCACCGGTATAGGTGACGCCATCCGCCATCAGACGCCCGCCCAGAGATGAAAACTGAAACGGCATATACACCAGATGGTGCAGCCCTGCCGGGATCAGCAGACGTTCCAGAAAACCGTATAAAAATAGCCCAGCATTGCCTGAAGCTGCAAGAAAGCCTGTGAGCACCTCGATGCCATGCTGCAGCGGCGGCCAGATAAAGCAGACCGCACAGCCCAGCGCCGCAGAAAGCCCTGCCGTGCAGACAAACGACCACCGCGTACCGGAAAATATTCCCGGCAGAATGCCCTTATGCACCGTTTCGCAGGTATGCCCGAACGCCCATGCCGTCAGAAGCCCCAGCAGGATACCGCCGAACACGCCGGTATCCACGGTCTGGACTCCCAGAACCACGGCCTGCCCGGAGCTGTACAGGCCGGTCAGGCCGTCCGGCTGTGCCAACAGCCCCAGCCCGGAGAGGGTCACATTGCCCGCTGTCAGATAAATGAAATAGCACATCAGCGCAATGAGCCCTGCCTGATGCTTCTCCCTCCTTGCGAGAGAGGCCGCGATGCCCACACAAAAAAACACGCTGAGATTTCGGATGACCGCCATCAGGCATTGATAGATGATCTGCCCCAGAAACTGTATCGGAGGCCAGCGGAGAAACGGCAGCGCCTGCGCCAGCGGAGCACTGGTAAGCAGAGCCCCCAGCACCAGCAGGAGACCCGCCGCCGAGAGATAAGAAAGCGGTGCCAGCATCGCCTTGGAAAAGCGCTCCAGCACGGCGGTGATCCTGTTTTTCATCTTGCGTCCTCTCTTTCCGGATGATCTGCACAGTGTCTATCTGTAGTCAACCGCCAAGGGGGAAAAATGTCAAGGCGTCAAACCGTACAAAAATTTCTTCCTGCTTTGTGCAGAGTGCCCATCCGCTTGAAAATCGTCCTGCCTATGCCGATTGACAACCGACGGTGCAGAACGTATACTTAGGGTGTATCGTTTTGAGATGCTCCGGCATCCGCCGGGCTCTGCTCAAGGAGGACACCTTATGAAATTGAAATATACACGCATCCTCTCTTTGATCCTCTGCGCCGCTCTGGCCTGCAGTGTTCTGGCCGGCTGCGGCGGAGCCGGTGCAGGCAGTTCGGAAGCCTCCAGCTCCGCACCGGCATCCAGCGGTGCAGCCGCTTCCAGCGAGAGCCTGCCGGATTCCACCACGCAGGCTGACACTTCCGGCCTGAACCCCGGCGATTTTGACGAGAACTCCATCTTCTCCATCACCGGCACTTCCGCCGCCTTCGAGCCCTGCCTCGGCTGGGGGCCGGGCGTGTCCGGCTGCTCACTGAAATCGGTGATTGCCGCGGCATCCCTGCTGCAGTGGGCTGAGAACGCCCGGCTCGCTTCCCGCACGCCGGACGCCATTCAGGATGCGTTCTACAACTGGTACGACACCCTCGACTCCGACGAGCAGGAGAGCTTTGCCGAGGCCTGGACGATGATCGAGCCGGACGCTCTGGGGCTGCTGAGCGACAAAGAGAGCATGACCGGCCGCATCGAGGATGCAGGCCTTGACCCCGATGCTCTGCCAGGCTGCACTTTGAAAAACTGGCAGGCTCTGCAAAGCGTGCTGGACGACATTGTGCCGGAGACAAACGGCGAAGCTTAATAGAACAAAAAAGCATCTGCAACCATCGCTTCTGAATTTCAGAATCAGCGATTTTGTTGCAGATGCTTTTTCTTTAGCGGGCTCGCCCTCTCAGTCAAATCCTACGGATTTGCCAGCTCTCCCAAAGGGAGAGCCTTTGGCAGTCCACGCAAACTTCATCTCTTTGCCAAGGCCTCTCCCCTTGGGAGAGGTGTCACCGTAGGTGACGGAGAGGGCGAGGATGCTGACCATGTGCAGCATTCCTTCTGTTTCTGATTTTTATACCTTCTTCAGCACATACTGGCGGGTGCCCATGCCGATCTTCTCGGCCTGCTCCAGCGTGGCCTTCCACTCGATGTTGGGGTTGGAATCCTTGAAATGATCGTGGTGGCAGTTCCAGCCGGGCTTTGCAAGGTTCTGCCCCAGCTGGCTGTTGGGCAGCGGCTGCGCATTCAGGCAGGCGTCCGCGCAGGCCTGATCCAGCGCCACCGGGTCAAAGGACGCAAAGATGCCGATATCCGGCAGGATGGGTGCATCGTTCTCGCCGTGGCAGTCGCAGTTGGGGCTGATGTCCTGCACCAGAGAAATGTGGAAGCAGGGACGGTCGGCGCACACGGCAGCCGCATACTCGGCCATTTTGCGGTCCAGCATCTCATTGGCGCTGTCGCACTGGGAATAGATGGCGTCAAAGTTGCAGGCACCGATGCAGCGGCCGCAGCCCTTGCACTTGGTCTGGTCGATGACGGCCTTGTTGTTTGCATCGTAGGTGATGGCATCGGAGCCGCACTCCTTGGCGCAGCGGCGGCAGCCGCGGCACAGGCTCTGCTGCACATCCGGGTGCCCGGCGGCGTGCTGTATCATCTTGCCCGCGCGGGAGCCGCAGCCCATGCCGATGTTCTTGAGGGCACCGCCGAAGCCGGTGGCTTCGTGGCCCTTGAAATGGGTCAGGCTGATAAAAACATCTGCGTCCATGATGGCGCGGCCGATCTTTGCCGTCTTGCAGTATTCGCCGTTTGGCACCGGCACTTCCACTTCATCCGTGCCGCGCAGGCCGTCGGCGATGATGACCTGACAGCCGGTGGTCATGGGCCAGAAGCCGTTCAGCTGGGCGCAGGTGAGGTGCTCCAGTGCGTTCTTGCGGCTGCCCGGGTACAGCGTGTTGCAGTCGGTCAAAAAGGGCAGACCGCCCTGCTCCTTGCACAGGTCTGCCACCACCTTTGCGTAGTTGGGGCGCAGGAACGCCAGATTGCCCAGCTCACCAAAGTGCATCTTGATGGCGACGAACTTGCCATCCATATCGATATCTTTGATGCCGGCGGCGATGCACACCCGGCGCAGCTTGTCCAGCAGGCTGGTGCCTACCGGGCAGCGGAAATCCGTATAATAGACCTTGGATGCTTCCATCGTTTTTCCTCCATTTTTTGTTGCGCGGCACGCTGCCGCCTACTCTCTTGTTTTGTAGTATAGCACATCTTTTTGCAAAGAAAAAGTGCTGTCGTAAAGGGCGGCGGGCACCCCTCTGTGTTCCACGATCAAAATGGCCTCCGCTGATGCTCTGGCCATATTTAGCGGAACTATTATTTCATAAGGAATGAAAGCCGGAAATCTGCGGATTTCCGGCTTTCAATTTTCACGGGAAAGAGTCGTGGCGGGCAGCGACATCTTGCAGCGCCGGCTCCCTGCGGAAGCGTTCGCGCAGCAGACGGAGCACAAACTTGCCCGCACGGCGCGTCGCGCAAGCGACTCAAAATCGGCGGAACACAAAAAATCCTTTAGCGGAGCGGCTTGGATTTTTTGTATGGAGCCTTTCTGCTTTGGGGTCTAAAAGGGGCGAGCAGCCCCTTTTTCATGGATCCAGCGCGTTGAAATCGCTGGTTGTTTTCTGGTTCTCTTTTGCAACCAAAAGAGAACATACCCGGCGGCGATGCATCTTGCAAAAGGCATGAAACCTTAAACACGCGACTACGCTCTGTGCGGGAAGCATTCTAAATCAGAACACCGCCGTCACAGCCGCCACGGCCAGCACGATGATGCCCAGCACGATGCGGTAGGCACCGAAGAACCTGAAATCGTGGCGCTTGACATAATCCATCAGGAAGCGGATGGCGGCAAGGCTGACGCCAAAGGCCACCACGCAGCCCACCGCCAGCACAGCCACCTCGGTGCCGGTCATGACCGAACCGCCGAGGATGAATTTGACCACCTTGAGCAGAGAAGCCCCTGCCATGACCGGGATGGCCAGATAGAAGGTGAACTCTGCCACGCAGGCGCGGGACAGCCCCAGCAGCAGGCCGCCCACGATGGTGGCACCGGAGCGGGAGGTGCCCGGGACGATGGCCAGACACTGCCACAGGCCGATGATGAGAGCATCGCGGCATGTGATCTGCTCCAGCCTTGTCACGCGGGGCGCAGCGCGGCGGTTTTCCACTGCGAAGAACAGCACACCATAGAGGATGAGCATGGCCGCAACGGTGATGTAGTTATAGAAATGCGCCTCCATCCAGTCGTCCAGCGGGCTGATGACCAGCACCGGCAGGGTGGCAGCTGCCACCTTGAACCACAGGCTCCAGACACCGGGCTTGGAGATGACTCTGCCCTGCCGCATTCCAAAAGGCCACAGCCTGCCCCAGAACAGCACCACCACCGCCATGATGGCACCCAGCTGGATGACCACCCGGAACATGGACATGAACTCTTCGCTTGCATTGAATTGGATGACCTGCTCCAGCAGGATCATATGGCCGGTGGACGAGATGGGCAGCCACTCGGTGATGCCCTCCACGATGCCCATCAGGATCGCTTTGATGATCTCGAAAAACGTAAGAACCCCTCCTACCGCGCAATTGCGCATGATAACATCTTTTGTCCAGTATACCATACTATGACGGGCAGCGCACGCAGAATGCAAAAATTTTATGCCGATGCCGCAGGCTTTGCGCGCGCAGGCTGTAACTGCGCCGGGAAATGTGATATACTGATGCAAAGACCTTTTCTTATTTTGCACAAACGTCAAAATAAAGATCGACCCCGTTTTATCATGATACAATGAGGTGAGCTTTTCATGAACATTCTGGTTATCGGCTGCGATCAGGTCGGGGCATCCCTGATCCGTGATCTGGAGCGCATCGGACACGACATCTCCCTGATCGAGAAAGACCCCGAACAGCTCAAGCGGCTGGACGCCTTTGACGATTATTCCTTCGGCGGCACAGCGCTTGTAGGCGACCCCACCGACCCGGACATCCTGCGGCAGGGCGGCGTGGAAAACTGCGACGCCGTAGCCGCCGTCAGCGAGGACGACACGGTGAACCTGATGGCTGCACAGATCGCCAAGAGCATCTTCCGGCGGGAAAAGGTCATCTGCCGGGTGTCCGATCCTCACTTGCAGGTGCTGTACCACAAGGCCTACGAGATCGACACCATCTGCCCCACGGTGCTTACCGAACAGTCGGTGTTCCGTGCACTTGCAAAGTGATTTTTGATTCCATCCTGTAGAATGAGGTAACGATATGAAAGTTTGTATTGCAGGCGGCGGCAAAGTAGGCCTGTATCTGGCGCAGAGCCTGCTGACTCACCGGCACAAGGTGACCATCATCGAGCCGCAGGAGCTTCTCTGCCGCTCCCTTGCCGATGCACTGGACATCCCTGTGATCTGCGGCGACGCCGTGAGCTTTGACACCATGCGCACCGCCGATGTTGCCAGCTGCGACGCCTTCGTGGCCGTGACCGGTGCGGATGAGGACAACCTTGTGGCCTGCCAGATCGCCAAACGGGAGTTTGGCGTGAACCGCACGGTGGCCAGAGCCTCCAACCCCAAAAACCGGGAGCTGCTGCACACACTGGGCGTGGACACCGTGGTATGCGGCACCGACAACCTGAGCCACATCCTTGAGCGGGAGATCGAGACCGATACCATCCGTCAGCTGCTGTCGCTGGGCGGCGGCACCGCCAGCCTGAACGAGATCCTGCTGCCGGAGAACTTCCAGTTTGCCGGGCAGGCGGTCAAGGATATCCCCATGCCGGGCGATGTCATTCTGGTGTGCATCACCCGTGACGCCGAGTTCATCATCCCCCACGGCAGCACCGTTCTTCTGCCGTGGGATCGCATCCTCTGCCTGACGCAGGACGACACCCTGCATCTGCTGATGGACGCATGGGGGCTTTCGGGCAAATGACCGAGGGCGAGCTGCTGCGCACCGCACTGGTCATCCCGCCCCGTGCACGGGCTGTGCTGTGCGTCTGGGCAGGCGTGCCGGGGCTGTGCTGTGCCCCCTTTGTGTTCTGGCAGAGCCTCACGGCCGGGTGCATTTTCTGCGTGCTCTGGGCTGCGCTGGTGTTTGCCGTGTGGGTGCGCTGCTGCAGCTTTGCGGCGGCGCTCACCCCGAAGGCTCTTGCAGTGCAGGCCGGTGTCGCCTTCCCGGTCACACGGCAGCTGCCCCGCTGCGCCGTGACCGGGGTGTGGATGCTGCGCACCCCGCTGCTCCGGATGGCGGGCTGCACCCTGCTCATCGTGCGGGGGCCGGGCGTGCAGCTGCTTCTGGCCGGTGTTCCCGCTCTCCCTGCGCAGACTCTGGCCTGCGCCCTGATGGAGGACGCCCTATGACCGAACGCGGCTTCCACCCGTTTGCGGTGCTGCACCTGCTGCGCAAGACCATCCTCGTCTACCTGCTGCCGCTTTTGCAGGTGCTGCTTGCCCGCAACTGGGAAGCCCTGCTCACCGCTCTGGTGCAGGATGCCGTTCTGTTCGTCCTGCTGGCGCTGGCGAGCGCCGCGGCACTCCACGCCGGCCGGTGGCAGGTCGACGCGCAGGGCACGCTGCACCTCCGGTGGCGGCTGGGCGTCCGGCTCGACCGCACCCTGCGTGCAGGGCAGCTGGCCGCTCTGACCATCGAGCGCCCCCTGCTTTACCGTCTGGCCGATGCCAGCCGGGTGGTGCTTTCCCCTGCCGGGCAGAAGCGCAGCATCACGCTGATGCTCACCCGGCAGGACGCGCAGCTTCTGGCTGACCGCATGATGCCCATGGGCGATGCCGTGGCGCACACGCCCCACGGCGGTGAAAAGCTGGCTTTTGCGGTGCTGGGTGCCAACAGTCTGTCCACCCTTGCTCTGCTGATGCTTGCTCTCCGGCAGAGCAGGCCTTACGCCCCGGACGCTCAGACAGCGGCGTTCGCCCACCTGAACGACCTTGCAGCATGGGCGGCGCGATGGCTGCCCGTGGGCACGGCATGGCTGCTGGTTCTGGGCGGGGTGCTGTTCTGTGCCAGTCTGGCGCGCAGCGCTGCCCATGCCGCCCACTACACGGTCTGGCGCACGGAGACGCAGCTGGGCAGCCGCGGCGGCCTTGTGCACCGGTACGAGATCCGCATCGCTCTGCGGCATCTGAGCTATGCGGAGGTGCGTCGTTCCCCTGCCACGCGGGCGCTGCATTACAGCCCGGTGTTCGTCACAGCTGGCCGGTGTCAGCCCGAGATCCCTCTGCTGGTATGGCGGGAGGACAGCCGCTTTTTGCAGGAGCTTCTGCCCGGCTTCGCTGTGCCGCCGGATGCACCCGCGGATCTCGCAGACCGCAGCATCCCGGCCTTTTTTCTGCCCGCCGGGATCCCCTTCGGGCTGTGCCTGCTGCTGACAGCCGTGTCCCGCTGCACCCTGCCTGCCCTCACGCTCCCCCTGCTGGTGCTGACCGCCGTACCGGCTGCGTTTCTGGCAGGCGCTGCCGTGGGCTACCGCCGGGAGGGCATCTGGATGCACGGCGGGCACATCACCCTGCGCATCCAGCACGGCCTGCACCTGCATGAAATCTGCGTTTTCTGCCCCGCCCCCGCCCTGACAGCACTGCAATCCCCCTGGGCGGCGGCCGTGCGGCGCACCAACCTGACCCTCACATTTCCCGGGGAGACCCGGCTCAGGGTACGGAGCGTGCGCTGCCGCGACATCTCATTTATGGATCTGTAAGGAGTCTTTTTTGTGATTAAAACAGTATTATTTGATCTGGACGGTACCCTGCTGAACACCATCGACGACCTTGCCGATGCAGGCAACTGGGTGTGTACACAGCACGGCTGGCCCACCTTTACGGTGGAGCAGTTCAAGCACATGGTGGGCAACGGCATCCCGAAGCTCGTGGAGCGCTTTTCGCCGGAAAACGCCCGCACACCGGAGCATCTGGCCGCCACGCTGGCAGAGTTTACTGCCCGGTACGACGCTCACAAGGAGGACAAGACCGCCCCCTACCCCGGCATCCCGGAGCTGCTGGACAAGCTGCGGGCAAACGGCATCCGGTGTGCGGTGTTCTCCAACAAGGCCGACCCCCTGTGCGGAAAGATCCTTGCGCATTACTTCGGCGCAGGACGTTTTGACGCCGTGCGGGGCAGCCGCCCGGGTGTGCCCACAAAGCCCGACCCCGCCGGGCTGTATGCACTGATGGACGAGATCGGTGCTGACCGTTCCGCGACCCTTTTTGTGGGCGACAGCGACGTGGACATCCTCACCGGACACAATGCCGGTCTGCCCGCCATGGGGGCGCTGTGGGGCTTCCGGGGGCGTGCGGAGCTGACCGCTGCCGGAGCAGACGCTCTGGCGGCAGTGCCGGAGGATATTTTTACCTACATCCAGAAGAGTTGACGATTTAGAATGCCCTCCGTTTTACTCTGGGCATATTCAGCGGAAAAATCATTTTTGATATTGCAAATCCGGAATGACTGCGGTCATTCCGGATTTGCTTTTTCACGGGGAGGGGTTGTGGTTCCCAGCGTATGCTTCACGCCTTGGAGCGGCGTTCGCATCCCGCTGACCACGGCCCCAGCTTCGCTTCCCTGTACTCCCCTTTTTGTCGCTATGCGACATCTTCCCCCGACCGGGGGAAGTCTTTGCTCGCTGGCGGCGGTCAGCTCAGCTGCAATTCCCGTACGGGTCAAATTAAAAATCCCCCGAGCGAATGCAGCGGCAGCAACCCGAGGCACTAACCAAAGCCCCACTGGGGCTTTGGTTGCGGTGCTGCGCACCGCCGCCCTGTTCGATTCCCGTACGGGTCAAATTAAAAACGCCCTTGCGCATTGCGCAAAGGCGTTTTTATGACCCGTACGGGAATCGAACCCATGTTACAGCCGTGAAAGGGCCGTGTCTTAACCGCTTGACCAACGGGCCTTAGAAATACAGAGCTTCGCTAAAACCTCCGACTTCCATCGTCCACTACTGCGGACGACCGTCCCCCTAACCTTAGCGAAACTCTGTAAAAGTGGTAGCGGTAACTGGATTTGAACCGGTGACACTTCGGGTATGAACCGAATGCTCTAGCCAACTGAGCTATACCGCCACATATTGTTTGTGCACTTGAACAGTGCTCTATTATTATACCCACAGATACCCCTTTTGTCAACACATATTTTTAAAAAAATCATATTTTTTCGTGTCGTCCAAAATACAAACGAAGATACGCAAAAATCCCGCTTTCCATTGAATAGAAAGCGGGATTTTTCAACCATTTATCCGAGCCTTGTAGAAAAGCCGGTCAATTCTTCAGCCCTTCTTGTGGGTGGGAACCATGACCTTCAAACCGCCCATATACGGCTGCAGCACTTCGGGAATGGTCACGGTGCCGTCGGCCTGCAGATGGTTCTCCAGGAAGGCGATCAGCATACGCGGAGGTGCCACGCAGGTGTTGTTCAGGGTGTGGGCCAGATAGGTCTTGCCGTCCTTGCCCTTCACGCGGATGTGCAGGCGGCGTGCCTGTGCATCGCCCAGGTTGGAGCAGGAGCAGACCTCGAAGTACTTCTGCTGGCGGGGGCTCCATGCTTCGATATCGCAGCTCTTCACCTTCAGGTCGGCCAGGTCGCCGGAGCAGCAGTTCAGCTGACGCACCGGGATCTCCATGCTGCGGAACAGCTCCACAGAGTTCTTCCACAGCTTCTCGTACCAGTCAGCGCTCTCGTCGGGGCGGCAGACCACGATCATTTCCTGCTTCTCGAACTGATGGATGCGGTAGATGCCGCGCTCCTCGATGCCGTGAGCGCCCTTCTCCTTGCGGAAGCAGGGGCTGTAGGAGGTCAGGGTCAGGGGCAGAGTGGCCTCGTCCAGAGTCTGGTCGATGAAGCGGCCGATCATGGTGTGCTCGCTGGTGCCGATCAGGTACAGATCCTCACCCTCGATCTTGTACATCATGGCATCCATTTCCGGGAAGGACATGACGCCCTGCACCACGTTGCCGTGCATCATGAAGGGAGGGATCACGTAGGTGAAGCCCTTATTGATCATAAAGTCGCGGGCATAGGCCAGCACAGCCTCGTGCAGGCGGGCGATGTTGCCCAGCAGATAGTAGAAACCGTTGCCGGCCACGCGGCCTGCGGCGTCCATATCGATGCCGTCGAAGCTCTCCATGATCTCGGTGTGGTACGGGATGGGGAAATCGGGCACCACAGGCTCGCCGAAGCGCTGTGCTTCCACGTTGTAGGTATCATCCGGGCCGATGGGCACGCTGGGGTCGATCATCTGCGGGATGGTGTACATGATCTCCTGAATGCGTGCGGAGAGAGTCTCCTCTTCCTTCTCCAGCTCTGCCATCTTGTCGGCGTCGGCCTTGACGGCGGCATTGTTGGCATCGATCTGAGCCTGCAGCTCCGCCTTCTGTGCCTCATCGGTGCACTTCTTCAGCTGGCCGAACAGGGGGCCGTTGGCCTTGCTCAGCTTGTTGCGGGCAGCCTTGAGGGCTTCCACTTCCTTCAGGCATGCGCGGTACTTGGCATCCTTCTCGATGACCTCGTCCACCAGCGGGAGCTTTGCATCCTGAAATTTCTTCTTGATGTTTTCCTTGACAGCGTCCGGGTTCTCGCGGACAAATTTGATATCAAGCATGATTGACTCTCCTTGCTCTATTTCGGTTCGCGCAGAGGATCCTCTCCTCCGCGCCGTTCAAAGGCGGTCGCCCGCCTTGGATCGCTTATTCTTCGGTCTGGTACTGCCCCAGCAGATTGGCGAAGGCCTTCAGCTGCTCGTCTGAATAAAAATGAACGGTCAGCCTGCCTTTGCCGTCGTGGTAGGCCACGTTCACCTCGCTGCCCAGCACCTGCTTGAGGCTTTCTTCCACCTCCACCGGCAGGGTGCCGCGCGGCTGGGGCTCTCGGGGCTCCTTTGCGGGCTTTGCCAGCTTTTTGCACAGTGCCTCGGCCTGACGCACGTTCAGCTGGTTATCCGCGATGATCTGCGCCGCCTGCTCCTGCAGCTCCGGCGTGGGCAGGCTCAGGATCACCTTTGCGTGGCCGGTATTGATAAAACCGCTCTTCAGCAGTTCCAGCACATTTTCCGGCAGGTTCAGCAGACGCAGGCTGTTGGCCAGTGCGCTGCGGCTCTTGCCCAGCTTCTGCGCCGCCTGCTCCTGCGTCAGGCCGCAGCGGGTCATCAGCTCCCGGATGCCGGCGGCTTCTTCCACCGGGTCCAGATCCTCACGCTGCAGGTTTTCCACCAGAGCCAGCTCCATGGCCTGCTCGTCAGAGACATCTTTTACCACAACAGGTACTTCGTTGAGCCCCGCCATGCGGCAGGCACGCCAGCGGCGTTCACCGGCCACGATGCTGTAGCCGCCCCGGGGCTGAGGCCGCACTGCAATGGGCTGCAGCAGGCCATGCTCCGCAATGCTTGCGGCCAGCTCTCCAAGGGTCTGTTCATCAAAGGTCTTGCGCGGCTGTCCGGGGTCCGGCTCGATCTCGCGCAGGGGCAGCGTTTCTACGTTTGCATTGGACTCAAAGACCGGTGCGGCGTCCTCAAACAGACTGTCCAGCCCACGGCCAAGCCCTCCTCTTCCTCTTGCCATTTCTGTCCCCCCTGTGCTTTAGTCTTCCAGCGCGCTTTTCGGCGGCTCTGCAGCGGGCGTATGTCTGCCCCGGGTCTTTTTCGGCTCATGGGGACGGTTGCGCTTGACAAATTCGATCGCCAGATCCATGTACGCCTCGCTGCCCTTGCCCTTCGGCTCATAGAAGTTGATGGGCTGGCCGTAGCTGGGTGCCTCCGAGATGCGGATGGAGCGCGGGATGGTGGTCTCGTACACCTTATGACCGAAGTACTTCTGCACCTGCTCCACCACCTGAACCGTCAGGTTGTACCGCAGCGAAAACATGGTGAACACCACGCCCTCGATCTCCAGATAGGGGTTGTACTTCTTGCGGATGGTCTTCAAGGTGCTGATGAGTTCAGACAGACCTTCCAGCGCGTAATACTCGCACTGCACCGGGATGAGCACGCTGTCGCAGGCGCTCAGGCCGTTCAGCGTGAGAAGATCCAGACTGGGCGGGCAGTCGATAAAAATGAAGTCGTAGTCCTTCTGCACCTCAGCCAGTGCCTTGCGCAGGCGGCTCTCGCGGCTGGGAAGGTCGATCATCTCCAGACTGGCACCGGCCAGACGGGTGTTGGAGCCGATCACGTCGGTGCGGTATTCGGTCTTTCGGATCGCCTCCGACGCCTTTGCTCTGCCGATCAGGATCTCGTAAGTACCCTTTTCCACACTGCGCTTCGGGATGCCGTAGCCGGTGGTGGTGTTGCCCTGCGGATCAAGATCCACGATCAGCACCCGCTTGCCCAGTGCAGCCACACTGGATGAAAGATTCACCGCGGTCGTAGTTTTTCCAACGCCGCCTTTCTGGTTTGCGATTGCTATGATTTTTGCCACGCACGTTTCTTCCTTCCGGGAAAAAGAGTTGTTCCACGTGGAACATTCGCAGTCATGCCCGCCGTTTTCCCCTCCGGACAGACACCTCAATTCTTAGTATAGCACATCCGGATTGGTTTTTGAACCGCTTTCGAGCGTTTTTGTGCGGTTTTTCAGGATTTTACCACATAAAACTGCCCAAAAAACAAGATTTGGAATGGCCGCCGCGTTCGCTTTGGCCATATTCAGCGGAAATTTATTTTTATAATTTTGCACTTTCCAAAAGCCTGCGGGCTTTTGGAAAGTGCTTTTTCACAGGAAAGGTCGTAACGATAAACGGCATCTGCTGCTGTCAGCCTTCGGCTGTCGCACAGCGACTCTAAATCGGCGGAACACAAAAAAGCGTGGAGCGAAGCGCTAGCTTTTTTGTATGGAGCCCAACTGCTTTGGGGTCTAAAAGGGGCGAGCAGCCCCTTTTTCGTCAGGGGTAAGTGGAATCCAGAGGATGAGAGGGGCGCGTCGAAACGCCCCTCTTGTCCTCTGGCCCAGCGGAGCGTCACTGGCGGTGACGCCTTTCACAAAGGCCGTTAGTCTTTTGTTACTCGCCCACTCTCCGCGCTGGAAATGTCTCCTTGTTCCACATGGAACATTTTTACCGTCTGGCGGCTGCGGTCGGGATGCGCACCGTGTACTCGATGTAGCCGTCCTTCTCTTCCCGATGGGCTGTGGCAGGCACACCGTTGTCGGTCATCAGACGGATGGCATGGTCGATGGTGTTCACGAAAACACGCACATCCTTGACCATGGAGATGCGGTGCCGACCCTTTTCCGGGGTATTCAGCATCTGCTCAATGTACAGGTCGGTCTGACGGGCATTCAAGCGGCGTCTGGCGATATTGATCAGAGCCTCGCTGCGGCGGTTCTCCGGCAGGCGCAGCACTGCACGGGCATGGCGCTCGGTAAGGTCGTTGTCCAGCACGAACTGCCGCTGGTCGGCGTTCAGCTGCAGCAGACGCAGCTTGTTGGCAAATGTGGGCTGTGCCATGCCCAGCCGTTTTGCAGCTTCGGCCTGTGTGCAGTCCCACAGCACCATCACATCCTTCAGCCCCTGCGCCTGCTCAAAGGGATTCAGGTCGGTGCGCTGGATATTTTCCAGCAGACCCAGTGCAGCGGTCTGCTCGTCGGCGTAGCTGCACAGAATGGCCGGGATCTCGGTCATTTTTGCCAGCTTGCAGGCACGCAGACGCCGCTCCCCTGCCACCAGTTCATAGCCGCCCTCCGATGTTTTGCGCACCGTGATCGGCTGCAGCAATCCGTTTTCGCGGATGCTCTGCGCCAGAGCAGCAAGCTCCTGCCCGCTGAATTCTTTGCGCGCCTGAAACGGCGACGGCCGGATCTGATCGATGGGCAGGAAATAAATCTTTCCTGCCGGCTTTCTGCGTTCAAACATGACTGCACTGCCCCTTTCCTGCTTTGAATGGTTGTGTTTTCCACACTTTTCCGGGGAAATGTGGAAAATCCGGTTCAGCCCCAGTGTATCACAGAAAGAAAGACCCTGCCAGAAGTTTCGTTCGGCAGGGTCTTGCATATTATGATCGATCCCGCGTTATTTCAGCGGGCTTTTTGCGATCTTACCGCCATTTCTGGGGTAAGCTGTCGGAGTCTGCGAAATCTTTTTGCACAGGATCAGGGTGCGGGTATCGCCGCCCGGCAGGTGCAGGGTGCGGGTCTCCCTGTACTCACCGCCCAGCTTTTTGATGGCACCCCGCGCTGCGGTCAGCTCTTCCTCACCGGAGGAGCCCTTCATGGCAAGGAAGTTCCCCCCTACCTTTACCAGCGGCAGGCAGTATTCGGCCAGCATGGGCAGCGCGGCCACAGCCCGGGCAGAGGCCAGATCAAACTGCTCGCGCCACGCCTTGCGGGCGGCTTCCTCGGCGCGCTCCTTGGCAAACTCCACGCCGGTCAGACCCAGCTTGGCACAGGCGTATTTCAGAAATTCCACCCGCTTGCCCGTAGGCTCCATCAGGGTCAGCTCCAGTTCCGGCTTATAGATCTTGGTCACGATGCCCGGGAAGCCTGCGCCTGCGCCCACATCCACCATGCGGCCGGTCACTTCCGGCTGGCTGGCAAACAGGAGACTGTCGAGAAAATGCTTATCCTCGATCCCCTCCGGGTCTGTGATGGCAGTCAGATTGACCTTCTGGTTGTAGTCCACCAGAATTTCGGCAAAGGCATCCAGCTGATCCAGCTGAGTGCCGGTGAGGGTGATGTTCCATGTGGAACATTTTGCTTCCAGACGCTGTTTGTCGATCATGGGTGTTGTCCTTTC
>CAKSTO010000009.1 GCA_934501115.1 uncultured Faecalibacterium sp. | reverse complement strand
GAGGGGCCGATCATGTTCGGGCCCAGAACATCAAAAACACTGATAAATGCCATGGGGTGTCACTCCTGTCAGGTCAAAAACCGCGCGCCGCGCGTCAGACGCTTGCGCTGCTCTTGTTGATGAACTTCTGGTAGATGGTCTCCACGATGACGCCGATGGCGTTGTCGCCGGAGACGTTGCAGGCAGTGCCGAAGGAATCCTGAGTGATGTACAGAGCCACCATGATGGCGCAGATGGGGCCATTGGGGTCACCGGCCTCAGCGCCGAAGATCATGTACAGGAAGGGCAGAGCGGTCATGATGGAGCCGCCGGGAGCACCGGGAGAAGCCACCATGGCAACGCCCAGCGTCATGATGAAGGGCACCACGGTAGCAAGGCTGATGGGCAGCTGGTTCATCAGGCAGACGGCAGTTGCGCAGGCGGTAATGGTGATCATGGAGCCTGCCATGTGGATGTTGGCGCACAGAGGCACCACGAAGTTGCGGATCTGCTCGCTCACGCCGTCAGCCGCAGCGCACTGCAGGTTGACCGGGATGGTGGCTGCAGAGGACTGGGTGCCCAGAGCGGTGGTGTAGCCGGGGATCTGGTTCTTGATGAGCTGCAGGGGGTTCTTGTGGCTCACAGCGCCTGCGACACAGAACTGCATGAAGATGCAGATCAGGTGCATGATGATGACCACCAGGAACACCTTCCACAGGATGCCCAGAATGGCAAAGGTCTTGCCGGACTTGGTCATGTCGATGAAGGTGCCGCAGACGTACAGGGGCAGCAGCGGGATGATGACGCTGTGCAGCACCTGATCGATGATGCCGGAGAAGTCCTTCATGCCATTATAAAGTGTATCACCGATGGTCTTGCCGCGCAAGGTGGACATGCACAGGCCCAGCACGAAGGCCAGCACCACGGCAGACAGGGTGTCCAGGATCGGGGGGATGGAGATGGAGATGTAGCTGGCCAGAGAGTTGTCAGCCGTGGCGGCGATCTGTTCCAGAGCGCCTTCGCTCATGAAGCTGGGGAACAGGTTTGCAGACACCAGATAGGATGCCGAGCCTGCGATCAGGGTGGAGCCGTAGGCCAGAGCCACCGTGATGAGCAGCAGCTTGCCTGCGCCGCTCTTCAGGTCGGCAATGCCCATGGTGACGTAGGCCACGATCATCAGCGGGATGATGAACTTCAGGAACGAGCTGAAGATGCTGGATGCCGTGACGACGACCCGGCAGAACCACACCGGGAAGAACTGGCCGATGATGATGCCCAGCACGATGGCGATGAGCAGCTTCGGCAGCAGCCCGAGCTTGAATTTTTTCTTTTCCATAAGAGTAAATCCTCCTTTTCCTGTTCCGACCTCTGTGCAGCACCTGACGGCGCTCTCTTCACCACAGCCTGCACGGCCGGCCTTTTCACGAAACGTCAAATTTTTACTTGACGTGTTGACACATTTAGTTTAACATAGACACATACATGATTCAAATTCATAAAAATAAAGTTATGATTTAATATTTTTAATCGCAAAGGAAGTTTGCCATGGAAATCCGCCAGCTGAATACCCTGATCCGCGCCGCTCAATTCCAGAGTTTTTCCAAGGCGGCGGAAAGTCTGGGCTATTCCCAGTCCGCCGTGACGGTGCAGATCAAGGCATTGGAAGAGGAACTGGGCGTGCGCCTGTTTGACCGCATGGGCAAGCGGGTCATCCTGACCACGCAGGGGCAGTGCTTTCTGGAATATGCCAACAGCATCCTCGACACCATCCACAACGCCCGCCGCGCCCTGAGCGAGGACGCCGAGCTGGAGGGCTGCCTGCATATCGGCACACTGGAATCCCTCTGCTTTTTCCGTCTGCCCGGCCTGATGCACCAGTTCCGGCTGGAGCACCCCAAGGTCAGCCTGCGGGTCACGACCGGCTCCCCGGAGGAGCTTATTGAAAAAATGGAGCGCGGAGAAGTGGATCTTATCTGCATTCTGGACGAACCCCGCTACTCCAACAGCTGGCGCAAATGCAACGAGGTGCCGGAAGAAGTGGTGTTTGCGGCGTCGCCGGACATCTGCCTCGGGCACCCCGGGCCTTACCGGGTGGAAGAACTGCTGGACAAGCCCTTTTTCCTCACCGAGCGCAATGCCAACTACCGGCGCACCTTTGATAAGTTTCTGGCTTCCCGCCAGATCGAGCTGACCCCCAGCCTTGAGATCAGCGATACCTCCTTTATCATCAAGATGCTGGAGCGCTCCTCCGGCATTTCCCTGCTGCCGCGCTTCGCTGTGGCCGAGCCTGCGTCCAGAGGAGATCTGCGCATTCTGGAGGTGTCGGACTTCCGGCTGACCATGTACCGCCAGATGTTCTATCACAAAGATAAATGCTGTACCCGGGAGATGGATGCTTTTATCCGGCTGGCCTCCGGGTCGGAGCTCCCGTTATAACGCAAGAAACAGCAGTGCCCCGGACGGCTCTCTCCGTCCGGGGCACTGCTGCGCTAAAAGGAGTTATAAGAGAATTGCAAAGCATTGCGCAGGCTGTGTGCAGGCACAGCCCCGCAGATGGGAATCACGCAAAGAAGGAGATGACCAGTGCCACCAGGAAGCCGACGCCGCCCACCAGCGTTTCCATGATGGTCCAGGTCTTGAGGGTGGTCTTTTCGTCCATGCCCACAAGGCTCTTGACCAGCCAGAAGCCGGAGTCGTTGAAGTGAGAGCAGACGGTGGAGCCGCCTGCGATGGCAGCGGTGACGCAGGCGAGGTACAGCGGGCTCAGCGCGCTGATGCCGGGCATTGCAGAGATGATACCGGCTGCCATGGTCATGGCCACGGTAGAGGAACCAACAGAGATGCGCACCAGAGCAGCCACGATGAAGGCCACCAGAACCAGCGGCAGGCTTGCGTTTGCCACGGCGTTGCCGATGACATCGCCCAGACCGGAGTTCTGCAGCATGTAGCGCAGCACGCCGCCGCAGGCGGTGACCAGCAGGATCATGCCGGTGGGCTCAAGGGACTTGGTCATGATCTTTTCCAGCTGGGCATTGTTATAGCCGTGACGGGTGCCCAGCAGATACATGGCAGCGATGGTAGCCAGCAGCAGAGCCATGAAGGGCTCGCCGAGGAAGGCCAGAACGGGCTGGATGCCAGCCAGAGCGGGCACCACCTTTGCCACAGAGTTTGCGATGATGAGGACCAGCGGGATCAGGATGATGCCCACGATGGTGCCGAACTTGGGCAGCTTGCTCTCGTCGATGTCTGCCTGCTGTGCAACGTGCTCAGGCACCTCGATCATATACTTCTTGCCGCAGATGGAGCCCCAGATGGGACCGGCAGCGATCATGGCGAAGATGCCGCAGAAGATGCCGATGAGGATGACCCAGCCCAGATCAACGCCCAGCATGGTAGCCACCAGAACGGGGCCCGGCGTGGGAGGGATGAAGGCGTGGCCGACAGCCAGACCGGCCAGCAGGGGGATAACATAGTACAGAACCGAGCGCTTGGTGCGCTTTGCCAGCGAGAAGGCCAGCGGGATCAGGATGATCAGACCGGCGTCAAAGAACACCGGCATGGCCACCACCAGACCCGTGATGCCCAGCGCCCATGCGGCCTTTTCATCGCCGAACCTGCGCACCATGGTCACGGCCAGCGTCTGTGCGCCGCCGGATTCCTCCAGAATGGCACCGAACATGGAGCCGAGACCCACCAGCAGGGCGATGCCCTTTAAGGTATTGCCGATGCCTTCGTTGACCGAGCCGACGATATCCGCCAGCGGCATCCCGGCCATCAGTCCGATGGCCACCGCGCCCACCAGAATGGAGATCATGGCGTGGACTTTGAACTTGATGATCAGGATGAGCAAAAGGATCAGACCCGCCACTGCGGCGAACACGAGCCGTGCGGCGTCCGGGGTTGCAACAGCTGTCATAAACGTTTCCTCCATTTTTTTGATGTTTTGTTTGCTTTGGGTCTTATTTCAGCGCCGTCCCCGCAGACGGACGCCAGATTCCGATGGATCTTTACAAACGATGCAATATCCGCTTTTTTGTTTTTGGTGTAGCTCTATCCAGACCGTTCAGCAAAACAACGCTGAACAGTTGATTTTTCGTTTTGAGTTTTTATCGCAAGCGAAGCGCTTTTACTCCATGTAGGCACCCTTCATGGGGCTGACGGCGTGCTGGGAGTAGAGCTTCAGCAGACCCTTGGTGTACTTGGGAGCCTTGGGCTTCCAGTTGGCACGGCGCTGGGCAAGGATGGCCTCCATCTCTTCGGGGGTCTTTTCCTCACCGTTCACGCCCACAATGGCAAGCTGACGGTTCGGCACATCGATGCGGATGAGGTCGCCCTCTTCCACCAGCGCGATGGGGCCGCCCACTGCAGCCTCCGGGCTGACATGGCCGATGACCGGGCCGCGGCTTGCGCCGGAGAAGCGTCCGTCGGTGATGAGCGCCACGCTGGAAGCCAGCTTGGGGTCGGCGCAGATGGCTTCGCCCGTGTAGAACATCTCGGGCATACCGCTGCCGCGGGGGCCTTCGTAACGGATGAAGATGGCGTCGCCGGGCTGCACCTGCTTGTTCAGAACGGCGCTGATGCACTCTTCCTCGCTGTCGAAGGGCTTTGCGCGCAGGGTGGCGTGGAACATGTTCTTGGGGCAGGCAGTGTGCTTGATGACGCTGCCCTCCGGGGCCAGATTGCCCTTCAGGATGGCGATGCTGCCGTCGGTGCCCTTGGCGTTGTCAAAGCTGTGGATGATGTCCTCGCGGGTGACCTTGATGCCCAGACCCTTGGTCTTTTCCTGCAGGATCTCGTCGCAGTGCTCATAGAAGCCGTTCTTCTTCAGATCTTCCAGATTCTCGCCCAGCGTCTTGCCGGTGACGGTCATCACGTCCAGATGCAGCATGGACTTGATTTCTTCCATCACGCGGGGCACGCCGCCTGCATAGTAGAAGTACTGTGCAGGCCAGTCGCCGGAGGGACGGATGTTCAGCAGGTAGTGTGCGCCGCGGTGCATCCGGTCGAAGGTGTCGGCGTCGATCTCAAAGCCGAACTCGTGGGCGATGGCGGGCAGGTGCATGGTGGCATTGGTGGAGCCGGAGATGGCGGCGTGCACCATGATGGCGTTTTCAAAGCTCTTCATGGTAACGATGTCCTTGGCCTTGATGCCCTCGGCCACCAGCTTCATCACCTGCACACCGGCATCGTAGGCGGCCTGCTTCAGCTCCGGGGCAGTGGCAGGCATCAGGGCGGTGCCGGGCAGCATCAGACCCAGAGCCTCAGCCATGATCTGCATGGTGGAAGCGGTGCCCATGAAGGAGCAGGCACCGCAGCTGGGGCAGGCGTTGTGCTTGTAGTAGTCCAGCTGCTCGTTGGGGATGACGCCGGTCTTTTCCCATGCGTCGAACTTGCCGATCTGTTCCAGCGTCAGCAGGTCGTTGATGGCGCAGGCGGGGTCGTTGACCACGTACTTCTTGGGCAGGGTGTGGGCTTCCATCACGCCGCCGGTGACCACGATGGCGCTCATATCCTTCAGGCGGCCAATGCTCATCAGCATGGCGGGCATGGACTTGTCGCAGCTGGCGATGAACACGCCGCCGTCGTACACGGTGGCGTTGGCCTGAGCCTCCACCAGATTCACGATGGCGTCGCGGTGGGGCAGCGAGTAGTTGATGCCGTCGTGGCCCTGTGCGATGCCGTCGCACATATCGGTGGCAAAATAGCGGGCAGCCTTGCCGCCGTGGGCGTTGACCGCCTGCACAGCTTCCTTCACGAACTGATCCAGATGTGCGCTGCCCGGGTGGCTGTCGCCAAAGGTGCTTTCTACCATGATCTGGGGCTTGGAAAGGTCATCCACCTTCCAGCCCATGCCGATTTTCAGGGGATCGTTTTCCGGTGCGAGCTTGCGCACTGCCTGCGAACGAAGTTCCATCATCCTACCTCCAGGATACTCTCTTTTTTCTGCTTTGCAAATCGTCCTTTTTCCGTCGGACATCTTACATGTTTATTTTAATTGTGCGGACATTCTTTTGCAAGTTGTCACGGGCGAAATCCACTTTATGACAAATACAAGAACATTCTTTGGTGCATCTTACCCAAAAATCTGGGATACATGATGCAATCCAACAAGTTTTCCAGCAGATTCGTTTTCCTTGCCCTCAAAAGTCATCAGATGACTTCAGGCATAAAAAGTCCCCTGCCGGGTTTTTCGCCCTGCAGGGGTTCCGGATGTCCGGTATCAGTCCTCCATCGGTTCGCCGTCGTAAAGTTTTTTGATATAGGTGCGGTTGTAATTCAGGTGCATCACCATGGCCGACCGGGCACCAATGGGGTCATGCCGGGCGATGGCCTCGGTGAGCATCCGGTGGGTCTCAATGGTCTGGTCGATGAGCTTTTTGTGGGTGACGTTCACAAACATCATGACCGCCGTGTCAATGATGGGGATCAGCTGTTCCACCACCATGTTCTTGCTGCTCTCTGCGATGCAGGTATGGAATGCGATATCGTCCTCAATGTACAGGTCTCCCTCGCGGATCTTGCTCTCCACCCGGCCGCACAGACGCCGGATGCGTTCGATATCCTCATCGGCAGCGTTCAGTGCTGCCATCTCCGCGATGCCCGGTTCCAGCAGCAGACGCACGTTGACCAGATCCAAAGCCAGCGCGTTTTTGTCCTGCACGCTGCGCAGGTTCAGCGGGTCGGAAAGCCCCTTGGCCGTCGTCACCACATAGGTGCCGGAGCCCCGCCGCACCTCCACGATGCCCTTGCTGGACAGCAGTTTCACCGCCTCGCGCACGGTACTGCGGCCCACGCCGAATCTTTCGCCCAGCTCAAATTCATTGGGCAGCTTGGCGCCCGGTTCCAGCGGTGTATCCAGAATATAGTGGTAAAGCTCATCCTCCACCTGCTCGGCCAGCAGCTTGTTTTTCAGATGAGAAAGTTCGCTCATAGGTGCTCTCCTCCCCTTTTTTGAGTTTATTATAAGACAATCGGGAGGCGGACGCAAGTTTGTCAGCCGGCGTGCCGGAGAGGGCAAGGCCGCTAAAAGCCGCCCACCCGTTTTCACGGGAGGACGGCTTCTTTCAGGTCACTGATTCACAGCCTTTTCCAGCTCCGCTTCCTCTGCGGCGGCTTCGGCTTCTTCTTCCTTCTGATATTCAGGAAACGCCGACCACATGGGTTCGACATCCAGCCCCTTCACCCTGCGGTCAAAGTAGTTTCTGGTAATTGCCGCCACCGTGCCGGACAGCGCCAGCACGCCGATGAGGTTCGGGATCATCATCAGACCGTTGAAGGTATCGGAAAGATCCCATGCAAGCCCCAGCTTCATCGTGGCGCCCACCACGGTCATGCCCACAAAGACGACTTTATAGATGCGGCTCCCGGTGGCTCCGAACAGATACTCCACCGCCTTCGTGCCGTAGTGGCTCCAGCCCAGCGTGGTGGAGTAGGCAAACAGCAGGATGGAGATGGCAATGAACTTGGGGCCGAAGCTGCCGAAGGCCGCGGTGAACGCCTGACCTACCAGTGCATTGTCCTGCACGCCTGCCAGAACCGCCCCGTTTTCAAGATCCACAACGCCGGTGGTCAGGATGACCAGTGCGGTCAGCGTACAGACCACGATGGTATCCGCAAACACTTCAAACACGCCCCACATGCCCTGATGCACCGGCTCCTTGACATTGGATGCCGAGTTGACCATGACGGCGGAGCCGAGGCCGGCTTCGTTGGAAAAAGCACCGCGCTTGAAGCCCCATGTGATGGTCTGGCTGATGCCGTAGCCCAGCGCACCGCCGCCGGCGGCGTTCAGGTTGAAAGCACCCTTGAAGATGGCAGCAAATGCCGCCGGGATATTGCCCGCATGGAGCACTACGATCATCAGCGCACCGGCAATGTAAAACAGCGCCATGACCGGCACCAGCTTTTCGGTGACAGCCGCCACGCGTTTCAGGCCACCCAGCACGATGAGCGCTGTGACCACCATCAGGCACAGGCCGGTGACGAGGGTCGGCACGCCGAAGGCCGCGTTCATGTTGCCGGCGATGGAATTGATCTGGCTCATGTTGCCGATGCCGAAGGATGCAAGGATGCAGAAGCAGGCAAACAGCACCGCCAGCACTCTGCCGATCTGTCGGCAGCCCTTTTTCGCGCCCAGACCGTCGGTGAGGTAGTACATGGCACCGCCCGACCACTCGCCCTTTTCGTTTTTGCGGCGGTAGTAGACGCCCAGCACATTCTCGGAAAAGCTGGTCATCATGCCAAGCAATGCCATGACCCACATCCAGAAGATGGCACCCGGGCCGCCGGAGACGATGGCCGTTGCCACACCCACGATGTTGCCGGTGCCGATGGTGCCCGCCAGCGCCGTGCACATGCTCTGGAACTGGCTGATGGCCATATCCTCCTTGCTGGTGTGCGCGGTGATGTCCTTGTTGGTGAAGATCGCGCCGATGGTGTGCCGGAGCCAGTAGCCCATTTTGCGGAACTGGAAAAAGCCCGTGCGGGCGCTCATCCAGAAGCCGGTGCAGAACAGCAGCGCCAGACCAAACGGCCCCCACACCACGCCGTTGACGGCGTGGTTCACCTGTGTGACGATCTCGACCATACTCTCTTTTCCCCCTATACACAAAAACAAAAGCGGGCAGAACCCGCCAAAGGCTCTGCCCGCAAAATTCAAGTGCTCTCATTTTCCGCAGCCGGGGTGCGCCGCATTCCCGGCTGCGCCCCATTGCGCAAAAGACGATGCTCTGTCCTTTTGCCTGAGAGATACAGCCGCTCTCCTCGCGGCTTTACACCTTCGGCACCCGCTGTGAGCGGGTTTCTCCAGAGTGCACGGACTTTTCCCTGCCGTGCACGTCTTTTCAGTTCTTCTGCCGCGCACAGATGTACGCGTTAGAAAGATAATATCATGATTCAGCCGCCAGCGCAAGACATCTGATTCAATTTATGCCGGGGTTTCATCTGTGATGCCAACGCATGAATTTTATTTTTGTATGACTTTTCTTTGTTTTGCCCACACTCTCCCTGAAAGGCAGGGGGATTTATGCACAAACGCAAAGGCTGGAACCCGTTCTGGACGGCGCTGTTCGCCTCACTTCTGGTTCTGGTGCCGCTGGTGGGCGGCACCGTGCTGCTGTCACGGCAGCAGCTGCGCGCCCAGCTTCGGCAGGCCGCCCGCAGCGAAAGCGGCGTTCCCATTCAGCTGCCCCGAACCACCGACCAGCTCACCGTGCTGCTGTGCGTTTCCGGCGAGCAGCCCGGCTTTGTGCTGGCCTACCTGAATGCCAGTCAGAACTGCATCCACCTGCTCAGCATCCCTTCTGCGCTGACCGTGCCTTTTGCGGAAGGTGAAGTCCCCCTCACCCAATGCTATGCCGCTGCCGGCCCGGCTCGCTGCCGCGAAGCACTGGCACAGGTGCTTCCTCTGCCGGAGGGGACGCACTATCTGGCACTTTCGCCCGCCGTGATGGAGCACCTTGCAGGCCGCTACGGCCCCGTGCGGGTCGGCTTTACCGGAGCGCTGACCGAAGCCGAACTTGCCCGCTATGGCCGCAGCCGGTCTGTGCAGGGCATTTCTGCCGGAGACGCCCACGAGTTCCTCTGCCAGCTGCAGGCCGACGCCGTGCTCTCTCCGGAGCGCGCCGCCGCTGCGCGGGGTGCGGTGTGGGACGCCTTTTTCCGGCAGAACCTTGACCTCCTGCCCACCACCCTGCCGGATGCCCTGCGCAGCGTCAGCTCTTCTCTGCTCACCGACCTGACTGCACTGGACTACGCCTCGCTGGAGCGCACACTGGAATTTCTTGCCAACCATGCTGCCCTGATCGAAACGCAGACCCTGCCCTGCCGCCGGGATGCCGGCAGCAGCCTCTATGTCGTCAGCGAGGCCTCCCGGGCGGCGATGCAGACCTTTTTCAATGTCTCGCCCACCGACGCACAGGCTTCGTCTGCCAGCGAGCCATAGCCCAGTACCAGCGTGCCCGCTGTGGAGGGAGCATCTCCGCTCAGGTCGTAATCGCTCAACAGGCTCAGCCGCACGCCCTGCTCTTCCGCAGCGCGCCGCAGAGCTTCGTCCGGGGGCGGGTCATCCAGCTTTGCCAGCAGGTGCAGGCCGGTGTGCAGCCCGGTAAGGGTCAGTTCGTCTGAAGAAAATGCCCCGCTCAGCGCCTTTGCCAGCGCATCCCGCCGGGCTTTATAGGCCACCCGTTCCCGTGCCAGATGCCGGGTAAAGTAGCCTTCGGTGATGAACCGCGCCAGCGTCTGCTGCTCAAAGCGGCTCACCGTGCCGGAATAGAGCCGGTATTTTTCCCGCCATGCGGGCAGAAGATGCTCCGGCAGCACCATATAGGCAATGCGGATGCTGGGGGCAAGGCTGCGGGAGCAGGTGGAGAGGTACACCACCGAACCATCCGCTCCCGCCATGCCCTGCAGGCTGGGCAAAGGGCGGGTATCGAAGCGGAATTCGGAGTCGTAGTCGTCCTCGATGATGTACCGCTGCCCGGGCTTCCGCGCCGCCCAGTGCAGCAGCTCTGCCCGCCGGCCTGCCGGCATCGTGACGCCTGTGGGGAACTGATGGCTTGGCGTGACATAGCACACCGCCGCCTCCGAGCGGTTCAGTGCTGCCAGTGAAAGGCCGTCGGTGTCCACCGGCAGGCAGCAGCAGTGCACGCCGTTGTTTTCCAGCACCTGCTTTGCCCGGGGGTAGCCCGGCGTTTCCACTGCCGTCGTGCCCGGCAGCAGCGGCGCCAGAAGCCCCAGCAGATATTCCAGACCTGCACCCACTACGATCTGATGTGCCCCACACCGCACGCCGCGGTACTCTGAAAGATATTCTGCCAGCGCCTGCCGCAGTGCCGGGTCTCCCTGTGCATCGCCGTGGGTCAGCAGCTCCGGCGAGGAATACAGCAGCTCCTTCTGCAGCCGCGCCCATGTGCGGAAGGGAAACAGCCCCGGATCCACGCCCCGGGTGGACAGGTCATACCGCACCGGTCTCCGGGGCGGCGCAGCCGGGGCAGCCGAGGACGGCAGACGTGCTCCCGCCGGGGCAGACATCTGCGGCAGCGCAAGATACTCCTGTACATAAAAGCCGCTGCGCTCCCGCGACGCAAGATAGCCCTCCGCTGTCAGGATCTGATAAGCCGCGTCCACCGTGTTTACCGAAACCGACAGCTCTGCCGCCAGCCGCCGCTTGCCGGGCATCCGCGTGCCTGCCGCCAGCGCCCCGCTGCGCATCTCCCCCGCGAGGCTTTCGTACAGCTGCTCATACAATGGCACCGATGAAGCAGCATCCAGCGCTGTCGTCAAATGAACCATAAGTCCCCCTCCTGTTCGGTCATTGTTCCAAACTGACCCCATAAAAAAACTTTATTCTGGGTATTTTCATGGTATCAGTTCTGCGTATAATAGGAGCATACCCGCCGGACACCCAAATGTCAAGTAGGATGATGGGTTTTGTACGATCCCGGCAGGCAGTTTTAAGATCTGGAGGGAAAGTAAATCATGTCTACTACTGCAATGTGGCTGTTTCTGGCAGTCGTTGTCATCGCCATCGTGTTTGGCAGTGTGCTGTACAAGCGCACCTTTACCACCAAAGAGCTGGCTCTCACCGGCGTCATGGCGGCTCTGAGCCTTGTGGCCTATCTGTTCTTCCGCGTGCCCTTCTACGGCGGCTCGTCGTTCCATCTGGGCAACACCTTCACCGCTCTGACCGCTCTGCTGCTGGACGGTGTATCCGGTGGTCTGGCCGGTGCCATCGGTCTGGCTCTGGCCGATATCCTGGCCGGTGACCCGGGCTACGCCATCACCACCTTTGTGCTGAAGTTCATCATCGGCATCACCTGCGGTGCCGTGGCACATAAGGTCTTCCGGCTGCGCAGCCTCAACCGGCAAAGCTCCGGCTATCTGGCCAAGGTCATCGTCTCTGCCGGCTCCGGCCTGTTCCTGAACGTGCTGACCGACCCCTTCCTCGGCTATTTCCGCAATGTGTACATCTTCGGTCAGGAATACACCGTCGCACAGGCTCTGACCAAAATCGCAGGCGGCGTCACCTTCGTCAACAGCGTGGTCTCCACCGTATGCGCCGTGATCCTCTACCTCGCCCTGCGTCCGGCTCTGGAGCGTGCCGGTCTGCTGTCCAAGGGCGAAACCAACTGAGCCATCTCTCTATTCTGATACAGCATTGCTGCCCTCACCTGCCGGGTCTCTTGGATCCTCCGGCCGATGGGGGCAGTGGTGCTTTTGCCCTGCGGCAGATTTTATCGTCAAAAAAAGCAGGCGGAGTGCCTGCTTTTTCTGTTACTCTTTTTCAAACACAAGGAACCGGAATGCGATCTCCGTTTCCAGCTCCGGCAATGCGGCAAGACGTTCCGCACCGCTGCGGGGCGTCTTCCAGTAATAAGGCGTCATGGCAAACAGCGCTTCCAGCTGCTCATGCGGCACCGTGATGCTGCCGGACACTTCCCGCTCCCCAATGGCTCTGAAGCCGTCGTAAGCGACCTCCTGCACCGGGTTTTTGTAGGGTTTTTCGTAGAGCACCGCCTTCATCTGATAGAGGTGCTCTGCCCCGGGCACAACATAGACCATCCGCCCGCCCGGGCGCAGCACCCGCAGAAACTCTTCCTGCGCAAAGGGCGAGAAGCAGTTCAGCAGCAGGTCCGCCCAGCCGGTGCGCACCGGCTGGCTGAAACTGGACGCCACGGCATACTGCGCCGTGGGCAGAGCCTTTGCAGCCAGCCGCACAGCGGGCTTTGCGATATCGAACCCCGCCAATTGCAGCGGCCTGCCCGCTTCGGCAAACTTCTGAGCGATGTTCCGGTCATACCAGCCCTCGCCGCAGCCCGCATCCAGCAGGCGCAGCGGAGCCTCCGGGTCGGCAGGAACGCCGTACTCCAGACACAGCTGCCCCAGCGCCTTCCCGAAAATGCCGTAATACCCGGCGTTCAGGAACGACCTGCGTGCTGCCACCATCTCCCGGCTGTCTCCGGGAGCTTTTGTGCGCATGCTCTGCACCGGCAGCAGGTGCCAGTAGCCCTCTTTGGCGCGGTCGAAGCAGTGGCCTTTTTCGCATTTCAGGGTGCTGCCGCCGGTCAGCTTTCCCCCGCACAACGGGCACCGCCACGGGGCAAACGATTCATATTTCATACTTCGTCGCTGTGATCCTCAATGGGTGCCGTGGCACCGCCGTGGGCGCTCATATACTCCTCAAAGTTCGTAAACTTCTGCTGCGGGGGGCGGCGGCTGATGAGCACAAGACCCGGGTCTTCGTCCTTCACCGGCGCATTGCGTCCGCGGCGGGCAGATTCTGCCCGGGGTGCGCGGGCGGGCTGAGCACTGCGGGGGGCGCTCTGCCCCTGACTGCGGCCGCGCTGGTTGTTCTGGCTGCGTCCGTCTGCGCCCTGTGCATTCTGCTGGCCATTGTTCGGGCGAGCCGGGCGGTCGTTGCGGCGGCTCTTCTGCTGCCCCTGTGCAATGCTCTGCGCGGGCTGGGCTGCGGTGCGGATGGCCGGGGCAGAAGGCTCTGCCGGGGTCTTTCTGGCCGGACGCAGCGGGGCAGCCTCCGGAGCACTCACAAAGTGGGGGTCGAACTTGGGCTGTGCATTGCTGCCGCGGGCGGGGGCGTTCTGCTCCCGGCGGGGACGGTTATTGTTGGAGCGGCGGTCGCTGCTGCGTCCGCCGGAAGTGCGTTTGGTATCATCCATGCGTGGTTCCTCTTTTTCGGTTTTTGCAGGCTTTGCTTCGGTTCTGGCAGGCTTTGCCTGTTTTTCGGCCTGCTTTTCAGTCGGTTCGGCGGCAGCGGCCTTCGGCCTTCTGCCGCGCACAGGCGGTTCGGGGCGCACCGGAGCGGGCACACCGTCCCACGGGTGGCCGGACACCACCGGGATCTGGCGGCGGTTCAGCTTTTCGATCCCGGCCAGATATTCCCGCTCCTCGGGCGCACAGAAGCTGACAGCCGTACCGTCGGCACCGGCACGCGCTGTGCGGCCGATGCGGTGCACATAGGTCTCCGGCACTTCGGGCAAGTCGTAGTTGAACACATGGGACAGCTCGCTGATATCGATGCCGCGGGCGGCGATGTCAGTTGCCACCAGCACCTTGGTCTTTCCGGCCTTGAAGTCCTCCAGCGCAGTGACGCGGGCGGTCTGGCTCTTGTTGCCGTGGATGGCAGCGGCGGGGATGCCCTGCTTGGTGAGATCCTTTGCGATCTTGTCTGCGCCGTGCTTGGTGCGGCTGAACACCAGCGCATTCACCACCGGGGGCTGCAGATTTTTGATAAGCCATGGCAGCAGGAACTTCTTGTTGCCCTTTTCCACATGGTACAGGCTCTGCTGGATGCGGTCCACGGTGCTGGACACCGGATCCACCTTGACGAAGGCGGGCTTGCGCAGGATGCCGGCTGCCAGCTGCTCGATCTCCTTGGGCATGGTGGCGCTGAACATCAGGTTCTGGCGCTCTTTGGGCAGCTTTGCGATGACCTTTTTCACATCATGCACAAAGCCCATATCCAGCATCCGGTCGGCCTCGTCCAGCACAAAGATCTCCAGCTCCGACAGGTCGATGAAGCCCTGCCCGATCAGGTCGTTGAGGCGTCCCGGGCAGGCGATGAGGATGTCCACGCCTTTTTTCAGTGCTTCCACCTGAGGTGCCTGACCCACACCGCCAAAGATCACCGTGCTGCGCAGTTTGAGGTATTTGCCATAAGCCTCAAAGCTCTCGCCGATCTGCAGGGCAAGCTCGCGGGTGGGGGTCAGGATCAGGGCACGGATGGCTCCCTTTTTGCGGGGCGCATTGGCCGTGAGCCGGTCGAGCATGGGCAGCGCAAAAGCAGCCGTCTTGCCGGTACCGGTCTGGGCACAGCCCATCAGATCCCGGCCGGACAGCACCGGCGGGATCGCCGCCGCCTGAATGGGCGACGGGGTCTCATAGCCTGCCTCCTGCACAGCGCGCAGGAGCGGGGCGGACAGATTCAGTTCGTTAAATGTCATGGTTCTCCTAATTATTTCTCATGTGATTCGTTCGGCACACAAACCCTCTCAGGCTCGCATTCGCTCGCCAGCTCCCCCGAAGGAGGAGCTTTTACAAGAAGGATCACTTTTGTGCACATCCCGAGGAGCTCCCTCTCAGGGGAGCTGGCAAAACCGTCAGGTTTTGACGGAGAGGGTTATTCCATAATCTTCCGGCACTCGATGTAGTACCGCTTTTCCTCCGCATGACCCATGCTGAAGGTCTTGCGGGGCAGCACACCGCCCATGACCACGCCCTTGAACAGGTCGCTCTTGGCAAACGGCGGCATCAGAAACGCCACAGCGCCCTTTTTGCACAGGGCGCGGACGGCAGGCTCATCGTGGACGTAATCCACCCGTGCCTCCATGTGGCGTTCCATATAATCTGCAATAAAATCATCGATGGTGCCCACGGTCAGCGGCTCGGTGGGGTTTTCAAAGCTGAGCACATTGGACATGTGCGGCCCTGCCAGCGTGAAGGGCTGCTCCTTGCTGCCGCCAAAGCAGCAGCCGGCCATATTGGCGTCGCTCCATGTGATCAGGCTCAGCAGCACCGTGGCGCAGTCCACATTGAACATCACCCGATGGATCGGCTCGATCTCGATGGCCGGGGAGTGCACATTGCATACCTCGGCAAGGCACCAGCGGGCGGGGTGAACTGCGGCCTGCTCCGGGGTCAGGGTCTTTTTCAGCTCTTCCCAGCAGGCCTTTGCCGTTGCCAGCGAGTGGTTGCCGTCGCCGACGGCCAGCGTGAGCGGATCACGGCGGATGGCATCCGGGTACTTTTTGTCAAATGCCTCCTGACTGCCCAGGGCGGTCAAGGCGTTTTCGATCTGCCCGATCAGCGCCGGATCTTCCACTGCCCAGCCGGCAATGTGGCCGCCGCCCAGCATCAGCTCCCCTTCATACACCTTGGCCAGCCCGGCCTTCTGCGCCGCCACCGGCTCGATAAGGGTGCACTCCGGGTCATCGGCCAGCATCATGATATGGGGCGTTTCCAGCGCCGCACCGGTGCGCACCTTCATCCGGGGCGGGATGCGGCTCTCCACGGTGCTCTCGCTGGGGCGCACGGCACAGGGTGCGCCGCGGCGGTAGCTGTAGGCTTCCAGATCCACCATGCCCACAAGACCCTGCCGCACCTTGCCGCTCTGCTCGGTGCGTTCTACGTAGATAAAGCCGTCCACACTGCGGGTCAGCACGTTTTTCTCGTAATCCTGCATCGCGGCGTGGATCTTTTCAATGCGTGCATCCGCATCGCCGTCCTCCAGATAGACCTCCGGCAGGATCATGTTCAGGGTGCTGGGGCTGCCTGCGGCAGCGGCTTCGGCCTTTTGCCAGTACCCGCGGTCACTGGTGAACTGGTCGCAGGCGATGCATCCCCATTTTTCCAGCGGGATCTGCTCCGAAGGCAGCAGGATGTGAGCCGGTACAAAGCAGGATTTGGTATTCATAGCAGATTCCTCCCTCTTATCAAAACCAGAAATGTTACTGGAAGATGTCAGTGCTGTGCACCACAACATGCTGCACGCCTGCCTCGGCGGCAGACTGCTGCAGCTGCTGGCGGGCAGCCTCGTCCAGCCGGTCTGCCGTCACCAGCAGGTCGTTCATTCCAAGCGTCACAGCGGGCACATCCAGCGCCGCACTGCTGGTATTGCACTGATCCAGCGTATAGCTGAACCACAGGGTCACGCTGCCCTCAAAGCGGGTCTGCAGCGCAGCGATATCCGCCTTGAGCTGATCCGGGCGGGACATACCGGCCGTGTCGCCGTAGTCCTGCTTGCGGCTGAATTTGGGGAACTGGACATTGGTCAGCACCGCCTGCTCAAAGCCCATGCCGTGCAGCTCTTCCACAAGGTCGCCCACATACTCCACCGCCCCAGCGGAATAGGGGTTCAGCCATGCATTGCCGTTTTTCTGGGCATCCAGCCACAGGGAATCGCCGTTGTAGTGGATGGCCATGCTGCGGTCCGTGCGGGAGGAAATGGGGTCCTTGAAAGCTGCAAGCTGCGCCACCGGGATCACGCCCTCCTCCCGGAAGATGGCCGCAATGCGGGCAGGGTCTACCGCAGCCCCGGCAATGCTCTGGGCAGCAGCCGGCACCTGCGAAGCATAGTAGATGCTGCCGTCCGGCGTTTTCAGCGTCACAAGGCCATACTCTGCCCCCTGCGCCTTCAGCTGCTGCGCTGCGGCACGGATGGCGGCATCGTCGGTGAGGGCAGACACATCCACCTCAGCCCAGCTGCCGCCGGTGATGGCTTTGCCGTCAAACTGCGGCGCTTCCGGCTCCGAGGCCGCCTGCGAAGAAGCGGCCTGCGCCGCAGCAGAGGACGCAGCAGCTTCCGAAGAAGCGGCGCGGGACGCGGATTCTGCTTCCAGATCGCGGTTCTTCACCACGGTATACCAGGTGTGCGTTGCCCAGTCCAGCACATAGGGTGCTGCCAGCCACGCCGCGCCCAGCACCACCGCCACCAGCACTACAATGCCGATGCCCCGTTTGATGCGGGTGCCGCGGCTGTAGAAGCTGCGGTGATAGCGCTTGACCTTCTGCCGACGTTTGTATTTTGCCATAGTACATTCTCCCTCCCTGCCAATGTTACAGGATCACCGAATGCCCGGTAAAGCCGTAGATCGCCAGCGCGATCACACCGATATACACCAGCGTGATGGGAAGCCCCCGGAATGCCTCCGGGATGGCCTTGCTGCGCAGGCGGTGGCGTGCTTCCGTCACCAGAAGCACGGCAAGCACATAGCCAAGGCCGCTGCCGAAGCCGAAGCCAAGGCTCTGCCCCAGCGTAAAGCTCTGGGTGCGCTCCACCAGCACGGTGCCCAGCACGCAGCTGTTCAGGCCTGCCAGCGGCACGATGCGCAGCAGCGCACTGCGGTAAGGCAGGCTCTTTGCCGCCCACAGCACCAGCTGCTCCAGCACGCAGACCGCTGCAATACAGGCCATATAGACCAGCGGGCGCAGCTGCGCGCGGTTTGTCAGCGGGGTGATCCAGCCGCCTGCGTACCACGCGATGGGTGCCATCAGCACCTGCGTGATGCACAGCTGCAGACCGAACAGTACGCTGCTGGTGCGGTCGTCGCCCACCAGCTGCACCAGACGGGATACACCCAGCGCGCGGGTAAAGATCGCGTTCTGGGCAAACACTGCCAGAAGCGCATAGCTGAAAAACTCAGCCGAGGTGATCACAACATCTCTCATTGCTCGCCGTCAGCCTCCTTCTGGCGATCCACGGCCAAAACGCTGTGCGCCTCTTTTTCAAGATAATCCCGGCGTTTCTTTGCCAGTGCACGCCAGACAGCGCACAGGACGCCCAGCACGATGAAACCGCCCGCAGGCATCCCCGCCATGGGCAGCAGCGCCCGGCGGCCAATGGCCGTGCCAAACACCGTGCCTGCCGCCAGCCACTCACGCACGCAGCCCAGCAGCACCAGCAGCAGCGCATAGCCTACCGTGATGCGGATGCCCTTGGAGACCGCCTTGCGCACCGTCTCCTGCACGCGGCCGAAGCGGTAGGTCAGCAGGGGTTCCACTGTGAGCATGGGCAGGTAGATGCCAAGGTTCAGCAGGCTTGTGCCGAACACCGCGTTCAGCACGGGATACGCTGCCAGATATACGATGGCGGTGCTGAAGCCGTACACCAGCGCACGGGGCAGCAGCGTCTTCTGCAGGGTCTCTGCCGACGGGCTTTCTTCCCGCAGAGGCACAAGGCGGCTCAGCAGGCAGGCCAGCAGGCGGGAGGGCACCAGCAGCAGCGCCACAGCCGCTGCCAGCATCACGGCGTTCTGGCCGCTGGTGGCAAGCACCACCAGCGGTGCCAGACCCATGCCCTGCATCACGGCCGGGTTATTGAGGAACACACGGTCATGATGGGCAAACTTGGCCGGATCCTTCGCGATCCGTTCTGCCGTTGTTTTTTTCATTGTGCGGCCTCCTTCCCCGTTCCGGCCTGCGGATGGGTCAGATGGTACAGGCTGGTCTCGGTGCGGTCGATCCACGCAGAGATACTGTTGACCACAAGCAGTGCAAAGCACACGCCCGTCTCATAGACGCCATAGTAGCGGAAGCCCATGGACACCGCCCCCACCAGCACGCCGTACAGGATGCGCCCCATCCGGTGGTGTGCGCAGGTATAGGGTTCGTTGAGCAGAAACACTGCGCTGAACAGGATGGCACCGGTCAAAAGCTCGTCCCGCATACACTGCAGGCGGGGCAGCGCATTTGCCAGCACGGCGCTGTCTGCCAGACCCGCCTGCCGTGGAAAGAAAAACGCGATCAGCGCACAGGTGGCAAGAAAGCTCAGGGATGCCGAAATATGGGCATCCTTCTGCGTCCATATAAACAGGCCGCAGGCCAGCAGCACCCATGCCGCACCGGTGCCCATGGGGGCAGCATACTCCCCCAGACCCAGCGCCAGCGAGCTGAGGTTCAGCATACCGCCGCTGCGCAGCGTGTCCTCAACGGCGCTGGAGACCGGCACCATGGAGGCGTTCCACAGAGGGAGCTGCGTATAAGGCTGCGGATAGCGGAACACCTGTTCCGGCCAGGAGACCGCCGCCACAACGTAGCCCACCGCAGCCGGATTGAAGGGGTAGCTGCCGTAGCCGCCGAAGATTTCCTTGCCGATGAGCACACCCGCCAGAACCGCCGCCACCAGCACATAAATGTCCACCGTGGCCGGCATCAGCAGGGCGATGACAAGCCCGAAGCTCTCATTGGAAAAATCGCCGGCCTGATACACGCGGCGGCGCAGCAGAGAAACCAGACGGTCGCACAGGTTGCCGGTGAGCATCGCAATGCCGCACAGCAGCAGCGGGCGCAGGCCGTAGAGAAAGCAGGCCATGCACAGCACCGGCACTGTCATATAACAGATGTGCTTGTAATAGCGGCCGGTCTTTTGAAGCTTTGCTTCCTGCTCCCGGATCAAAGATTCATCCATAGACGACACCTCTCAAAGGCCGGCGAGCTGCTGCACGGCCGCAGCCGGGTCTGCCGCGCCAAATACGGCGCTGCCCGCCACCAGAATATCCGCACCAGCCTCCACACACCGGGGGGCTGTGGTTCTGTCCACACCGCCATCCACTTCCAGCAGATAGTGTGCCCCGCGCTTTTCCCGCTCAGCCTTGAGCCAGCGCAGCTTGTCCAGCGCAGCCGGCATGAACTTCTGCCCGCCGAAGCCGGGCTCCACGCTCATCACCAGAACCAGATCCAGCTGGTCGAGGTAGGGTGCCAGTGCTTCCGGCCGGGTGCCGGGCTTGATGGTCAGACCCACTTTGCAGCCCAGCGCCTTCACGGCGTCGATGGTGGTCTGGATATCATCCTCACACTCAAGATGAAAGTTGTACAGGGTGGCACCCGCCTTGATGAAGGGCTCCGCATACTGCAGCGGGCGGCTGATCATCAGATGCACATCATAAAAGGCATCCGGCAGATTTTTGTGCAGGCTCTTGAGCACCGGCACGCCAAAGCTGATGTTGGGCACAAAGTGTCCGTCCATCACGTCATAATGCAGCATCTGTGCGCCGGCCTCCAGTACCATGCGGCAGTCCGCGCCCAGTTTGCCAAAATCAGCTGAAAGAATCGAAGGACTTACGATCGCCATATTCTATCTTTACGCTCCGTTATTTTATAGTTTATTATTCCACATCGTCCCGCTGTTGTGCCGGTTCACGGCCTTTGAAACAGCATGGGCATGGTTACCTTTTAGTTTACATGAAAACAGTCAAAAAATCAAACCCGCCAGCGGCTTTTTCACCGAAATGACGTAAATGGAAAGATTTGTCCATCTGCGCCATTTCTTATTGCTGGCAGACGATTTGAAATGGCCTCCGCTTCGCTCTGGCCATATTCAGCGGAAAAATTATTTTTATTTCGCGTTTGTCGCGCTCTGCTGAACTTGTCGGGGCAAGGCCCCTCCATCTGCTGACGCAGACCGCTCGCCGCTTAAAAGCCCCACTGGGGCTTTCATTGCGACGCAAACGCGGAACGCTCCAAACGCATTTTCACGAAAAAGGTCGGTACGGAAACCTGCATTTTCCAGCCTTGCTGCGCGGATCGCTCCCGCAAGGTGCCAGCAGCAGATGCCTTTTATCCTGACGACTCTTCCTGTGAAAACGCAATTCAGAAAAGCCCGCAGGCTTTTTCTGAATTGCAAATATAAAAATTTTCTTCCTTACTTTATAGCCAAAGCGAACGCGGCGGCTATTTTTAATCGTCAACACAACAAACAGCCAGACCGCCCCGCTCCATGGGGCAGTCTGGCTGGAAGTTCATTCTACAGGCTTCATGCTGGCGGGGTCTTCCACAGCGGGTTCGCCGCCCGATTCATCCGGCAGGCGCTTCATGCCGCCGGGGTTTGGTGCCACGGTGGGCAGGGTGAACACGAACCGGCACCACTCGCCCTGCTCGCTCTCCACCCGGATCTGGCCGCCGGACAGATTGACCAGCACTTTGCAGATGTTCAGACCAAGGCCTGCGCCGCGGGCGTGCAGGCCACGGGAGCGATCCTCCTTGTAGAACCGCTGGAACACATAGGGCAGCGCCTCCGGGCTGATGCCCTGACCAGAGTTCCAGATGGAGATCTCAGCTTCCGGCCCCAGCTTTTCCACCTTAAAGCGGATGGTGCCCCCTGCCGGGGTGAACTTGATGGCGTTGTCCAGCAGGTTATACACCACCTGATGGATCAGGTCGGGGTCAGCGTAGACCAGCACCTTTTCGTCCATGGTCAGGCCGTCGATCTCGATCATGCCGTCGTTGATGCGCTGCTCCGCCGAGAGCGCCACGCCGGTGATGGTCTCCCAAATGTTGAACATCCGGGCGTTCACCTGATATTCGCCGCTTTCCAGCTTGGACAGATCCAGCATATTCTGAATCAGCCGTGCCAGACGTCCGGTCTCTTCACTGACCAGCTGCAGATAATGGTTCTGCAGCTCCGGCGGGATCGTTCCGTCCAGAATGCCGTCCACAAAGCCCTTGATGGTCGTCATGGGGGTGCGCAGCTCGTGGGCGATGTTGCCCATAAACTGCCCGCGGGAGTTGTCGTTCGTCTGGATGTTGTCCGCCATACGGTTGAAGGTGCGTGCCAGATCAGCCGCTTCGCCTTCGCCCTCCACGCCCTCAACGCGGACAGACAGATCCCCGCCGCCGAACCGCTGGGCGGCGTCCGTCACCTTCTGCAGCGGGTCGGTGAGCTGGCGCATCAGGATCTTGGTCAGGATGCTGGCGCACAGCAGCATCACACAGGCCGACAGCAGGAAATTCGACCAGAACTGCTGCTTGAATTCCTTGAGCTGCTGGCCGGATGAGCACAGGAACAGCCACCCGCTGGGATGGCTCCGATCGTCCACCGTACGCACGACAGCGATATAGCTTTTTTCCACCAATGCTCCGTCCAGATCGCCGAACAGATGATACCGCTCTCCGCCGTCCGGATCCGCGACTGCATTGGCACTGGTGCGGAAATCGACGCAGATTCGCAGATCATTCAGCATTTCCGGGCTGGATGCCAGCATCACATTGCCGTCGTTGTCGGTAAAAAACAGATAGGCCTCGGCGCTCTCGCCGATGATCTCCAGCTTGCTGCTGAGCATATCAAGCTCGGCACCCTCCGGCAGGGCAGCCTTCTGCACCAGATACTCTGCCGTGCGCTCGGCAACGCCCACCACCTGATCCAGAGTTTCATAGCGGTCTTTGGCAAAATAGTTCTTGAACAGCACCCACTCCGAGCAGCCCATCAGCACGATGCCCAGCACCATCAGGGTGGACACCAGCGAGAAGAACGCCGTTGAGATACTTTTGCGCATTACTGACGCACCTCGAATTTATAGCCCACGCCCCAGACGGTCTTCAGCTCCCACTTGTCAGAGGCACCGGCCAGCTTCTCGCGCAGGCGCTTAACATGGACGTCGATGGTGCGGCTGTCGCCATAGTACTCGAAGCCCCACACCTCGTCCAGCAGCTGGTCGCGGGTATACACCCGGTTGGGGTGAGAGGCCAGACAGTTCAGCAGCTCCAGCTCCTTGGGGGGCGCTTCCACCACCTTGCCCTTGACCCGCAGCTCGTAGCTGTTCATATCCAGACGCAGGTTGTCAAATTCGATCACACCCTCGGTGCTCTCGGCAGCCGCTGTGGTGGTCTGGCAGCGGCGCAGCACCGCCTTGATGCGTGCTACCACTTCCTTTGCGTCGAAGGGCTTGACCATATAGTCGTCTGCACCCAGCTCCAGACCCAGCACCTTGTCGATGGTCTCACCCTTGGCCGTAAGCATCATCACCGGAGTGTTGCCCGCCTTGCGGATGCGGCGGCAGACCTCAAGGCCGTCCATCTTGGGCATCATCACATCCAGCAGCACCATATCGGGCTTGATCTCGTTGAATTTTTCCAGACCCGCTTCGCCGTCATTGGCAGTGGTGACCTGATAGCCCTCCTTGGTCAGGTAGAGCCGCAGCAGTTCGCAGATGTTGGTATCGTCGTCCACGACAAGGATCTTTTCGTTGGCCATAATGGTTTCCTCCCGTTTTTATAGATCCGAATGCCCGCTGCACGGGCAGATTGGCAAAAATACTCCACTTATTATTATACGGAAGAGTTATGACAAAATAAAGAAGGTTTTGTATGATTTTTTCACGTGCTGTGCCTTTTCGCGCAAAAGGGCCCGCACGGAAATACCGCGCGGGCTTGCCAATGTGTTTTTTCTTGAAATCAATCCTTGCCGCGGTAGCCATACCGCTCTGCATTGCCCAGCAGATACAAGAAGGCAAAGGCCGGAATGCGGATCAGTTCTTTGCCATTTGGCGCACGATGCGTTCCGTAGTCATCCGGGCGCTTGGTCACCACAATGGCCGCGCTTGCTTCATCACTCAGTTCGCAAATCATAGAATCGTCCGGCACGGGGGCCTGTTCACGGTATTTTACTTCGATCAGGATCTTTTTGATGTTGGGATAATCAACCACCACGTCAATTTCCTTGTCTTTTTTTCCACCACGATAATATCCGACCCGTGTTGCCTGTTGATAGTAAAATGCCGCCACATGCTTATACACTGCAGTTTCTACCATCTTCCCCAATTCGATCGGATTCGTCAGAACGTCGTCATCCATCAGCACTGCGTTGCGGATCGCTGCATCTGCAATATAAATTTTGGGCTTTGCCTTTAGAATTTTATGCCCACCCATTTCTACCGGCCAGCTTTGATAGATCAGATTCGCGCTTTCCAGATAATTCACATAATTTTCCACGGTCGGTCGGCTCACTCCGCCAAGATCGTTCGCAATTGCAGAAAACGAGACGATCTCAGACGATACATTGCATAAATACAGAAAAATGCGTTCCAGCTCTGTTGCGCTCCGAATCTTGTAAAGTGCCGGGAGATCCCGTTTCAGCACCTTGTCTACAACATCTTCCCGCATGATCTGCTGCGCCATCAAGTCATCGGATGCAAGTGCAAGCTCCGGGAATCCGCCCACGCGCAGATACCGCATAAAGTAATTCTGCACTTCTTCCAGCTTTATCATAACGGCCGTTCGTTCCTGCTGTGCCATATGCAAAAAAGCCGTTGGGCGGATCTCCGGCCCCAGCTCCGGGACTCTTGCACCGATCAGGGCACAGTACTCATAAAAAGACAGCGTCGGCACCTGGATCACGCTCCAGCGTCCAGCACCGCTCTCTGAGCTTCCTTTCATCAATGCAGGACTTGCCGAGCCTGTTGCAACCATTTTTGTTTCCGGCTGCATGTCATAAATCGTCTTCATCCACTTATCCCAATCACTGGCATACTGGATCTCATCAAAAAAGTAATAGCAATCCTGTTCCGCATACACATTGCTGTGATAGCATTCCAGCAGGTCGTTCAGACCGCTCAGCTTCAGCATCGGGTGGTCCATCGAAACAAACAAGATCTTCTGCGGCGGGACACCTTTTTTCAGCAATCGGTCGATCATCTGATATTGGATCGTCGTCTTGCCAACCCGGCGGGTACCCGTCAGAACGATCGTCCGCCGCAGGTCCTTCTGCTCCAACCGCTTCATCGCCTCATAGTAAGCAAACCGGCGATACGTCTTCGTAAAGCCGGGGTTCACCACGCCCGTGCCCCACCAGGGATTATACGCCTTTAAAACCTTCAGGATCTGTTCCTTTGTTGCCACAGCCATTTTGTTCACCTCGCATTCATCATAAGGTATTTTTTCTATTTTGTCAACAAAATATTAAAGTATATTTATATCTTTCGCCGCAAATTATGATATTTCAGCTTTTTACTAACATTTTCATGTAATCTATACACTTTTCTTCATTCGATCATCAGCCGGATGATCTCCTCATTGGTCTCCTTCATGCCGTCCTTGCCCAGACGTCCGATGCCCTTGATGGTGGTCTCGATGTCCTTCATCACGATGCCGTCGCCGCCCTTGAACTCCTGATGACACTTGTACATGTTGTAGCCCAGCAGCGCCGCATCCACCGAGGATGCGATCTTTGCCGCGCAGGAAGCCTTTGCGCCGTCGCACACGATGCCGGACACAATGGCAAGGGCGTTGACCACCGTGTGGATGGCGGCATGATAGCCGTCGCCGCACAGGTATACGATGCCCGCGCCTGCGCCCGCACCGGCGCTGACTGCGCCGCAGTAGGCGGACAGGGTGCCGATGCCGGTCTTTTCATGGATGGCCACCAGATTGGAGATGATGAGGGCGCGGTAAAGTTTTTCCTTGCCGCTGTGCAGCTCCTTGGCGTACTCGATGAGAGGAACCGAACAGGTGATGCCCTGATTGCCGCTGCCGGAGTTGATGATGACCGGCAGCTCACAGCCGTTCATGCGGGCATCGGAACCGGCGGCCGCCTTGGCTTTTGCCCGGATGGAGACATCGTTGCCGTAGGTGGAAAGCAGCACTCTGCCGATGTTGGCGCCGTAGTCGCCCAGCAGGCCTTCTTCTGCAATGGCGTTGTTATAGCGGATCTGGCGCTCCAGCAGGTCGGCCACATCCCGCAGGTCGGCAGTTTCGGCAAAGTCCCAGATGTCCTGCATGTTCAGCAGGCTGCGGTCTGCACGGGCATCCTTCTGCGCGGTCTCGTCCGGCAGAGACACCTCGTAGAGCACCGTGCCGTTTTTCTCGATGCGGCAGATGTTGGTATGGTAGTCTGCAATGCGCACCCGGGCGTAGTCCTGCCCGCAGCGCTCGGTGACGATGATGTCAAACACGTGCCCCTGCTCGATGTGCTCGATGGTGATGGGCACTGTCTGCAGATAGTCACGGATGGCAGACTTCTTTTCCTCGCTGACCTCCGAGATGACCTCCAGTTCCTTCTCGGCAGAACCGGCGATGATGCCCGCCGCCACAGCTGCCTCCATGCCCTTCAGATGCCCTGTGTTGGGCACGATGACGCTTTTCACGTTCTTGATGATGCTGCCGCTCACCTGCAGCTGCACGCTGTCGGGCAGCTGCCCAAGCACCTCGCGGGCTTTTGCGGCTGCATAGGCCAGCGCGATGGGCTCAGTACAGCCCATCGCAGGGATCAGTTCCTCCCTCAAGATCTCCACGTATGCCTGATAGCGCGGGTCATTGCGTTCCATGACGTCCTCCTGTCTTTCCTTCCGGAAACCGGTTCGTATTCTAAAATCAGTATAATATAGTTTTCCCGCCGTGTAAATCCGTTGTTTTGCGCCCATCCCCTTGCACTTGCCGTTTTCTTCGCGTATAATGATAGATGTATCGTTATGCCCAAAAACGTGTAAGGAGCGTATTTTATATGAAGTTAGGAATCGTGGGGCTTCCCAATGTGGGCAAGTCCACTCTGTTCAATGCCATCACCTCCACCAAAAATGCAGAAGCCGCCAACTATCCCTTCTGCACCATCGAGCCGAACTCCGGCATCGTGGCTGTGCCGGACAAGCGGCTGGACAAGCTGGCCGAGATCTGGCAGACCAATAAAAAGACTCCCGCCATCGTGGAGTTTGTGGATATTGCCGGTCTGGTAAAGGGTGCCAGTCAGGGTGCGGGCCTAGGCAACAAGTTTCTGGGTCATATCCGTGAGTGCGATGCCATCGTGCACGTCGTGCGCTGCTTTGACGATGACAACATCATCCATGTGGTGGAGGATGTTTCCAAGGCTGAAGCCGTGGATCCCATCGCCGATATCGATGCCATCGATTACGAGCTGATCCTGTCCGACCTTGAAGTCGTACAGAACCGCGCCGGCCGCATGGCAAAGGCTGCCAAGAGCGGCAACAACAAGGGTGCCGCCGCCGAGGCCGCATGGCTGCAGAAGCTGGCCGACCACCTGAGCACCGGCAAGCCTGCCCGCAGCTTCGACTTTGACGAGAGCGACGCCGAGCAGCAGACCGTGCTGCACGAGATGGGTCTGCTGAGTGCAAAGCCTGTGCTGTATGCCTGCAACGTGGGCGAGGACGACCTGATGGAGGGCATCGAGAACAACAAGTATGTCCCGCTGGTGGCTGCCCGTGCCAAGGAGGAAGGTGCCCGCTACATTCCCATCTGCGCCAAGACCGAGGAGGATATCGCGGACTACAGCCCCGAGGAGAAGAAAGAATTTCTGGCCGAGATGGGCATTGAGGCCAGCGGTCTGGACAACCTGATCACCGCAAGCTACGACCTGCTGGGGCTGATCTCCTTTTTGACCGACGGCAAAAAGGAATGCCGCGCATGGACGATCCGCAAGGGCACCAAAGCTCCGCAGGCTGCCGGCAAGATCCACAGCGACTTCGAGCGCGGCTTCATCCGTGCCAGCGTTATCGGCTACAGCGATCTGGAAGCCAACAACTTCGACTATGCTGCCGTCAAGGCCAAGGGTCTGCAGCGCACCGAGGGCAAAGAGTACGTCGTCAACGATGGCGATGTGATCGAATTCCTGTTCAACGTCTGATATCGAAATAGCAGCCATGTAAAACTCTGCCGGGCTTGCCCTCTCCGTCTGCTCACTGCGTTCGCATCCACCTCTCCCAAAGGGAGAGGCCTTGGCAAAGAGATGAAGCTTGCCTCCACGACCCCACCTGTGAAAAGTGGATACCGAAACGCCCGCAGGTGTTTCGGTATCCTGAATTAAAAATAGTTATTCCTCTGAATATGGCCAAAGCGCATGCGGCGGCCATTTCGGATCGCAATAAGGAGTTCACCATGATTTTTGGTATTATGGGCGCAATGCCCGATGAAGTCGATCAGCTGTGTGCAAAGCTGGAAAACGTCACCATTGAGCCCTACGGCGGCGTGGATTACCACAAGGGCACGCTGGCTGGCAAGCAGGTCGTGGTCTGCTGTGCAGGCATGGGCAAGGCGAATGCCGCCGCCACCACGCAGGTGCTCATCACCAAGTTCGGCGTCGAGAAGATCATCTTCTCCGGCATCGCAGGCAATATGACCTCGAAGATCGGCATCGGGGATGTGGTCATCGGCAAGACCGTGCTGTACCACGACGCCCAGCTGGACATGATCTGCCAGAACCCGCCGTTCCTGAAGGAATACACCGGTGACCCGGAGCTGATCGCCGCCGCCGAAAAGGCCTGCGCCGGCGCAGGCGTCAGGACTCTGGTAGGCAAGATCGCCACCGGCGACCTGTTTGTGGGCGACAGCGAGACCAAGGCTGCCATTGAGGCCAAGTGTGCCCCCGACTGCGTGGAGATGGAAGGCGCCGCCGTGAGCCAGATCGCCGCCAAGAACGGCGTGCCCTGCGTCATCCTGCGCGCCATGAGCGACAACGCCGATGAGGACGGCCACGAGGTGCTGGTGGTGAAAAAGTTCAGCATCGCAGAGTATGTGGCCACCGCCACCAAGATCGTAGCAGCGATGGTGGAAGGGCTGTAATGAGTAAAGCAAAAGCCGGTCAATGACCGGCTTTTGCTTTACTCACAAAAACTGCTCCAATCTCACCCTGTTATCCTCTTCAAATTCCTGCAGCCGCTGCATCAGGCGCTTTGCGCCGGGGGCAGCGTTGGGGTAGTCCTTCTGGCTCTTCACGCAGTCCACCACACCCATGCCGCTGCCCTGCGTAAGCATCTCGGCCAGATTGCGGGTCGACTTGTCGGTGAGGGTCTTCATGCTGATGCCCATTCTGGTGTTGAGCTTTGCCATGGCGCTCTGCCCCTGCGCGGTGCCGCCGCAGGCCTCGATGGCGGTGTGCGCCTCCTGATTGAGCTGGTGGTAAATATTGCGCTGACGCAGCAGTTCTGCCTTGAACTGCACATCGTCGGTCATGGGGACGATCTGTTCCAGCGTATTCTTGCCCATTTCCGTGTTCTGCACCACAGCATCCAGCAGGTTCAGGTTGTCGTTTTTCTGATTTTCCATACAAAAAATCCCCCTTCTGGCTTTAGCTTGCTCCAGAAGGGGGATTTTATACACTGGCTTTTATTCTGCACGCATCTGATTACCGCCGGCGTTCTGTGCCGCACGCAGGCGTTCGTCGCACTTCTCGTAGAGAGCCTGCCAGTTCTTTACAGAGACATCCTCCAGCCCGGCTGCGCCGCAGCTCAGGGTAAAGGGCACCCGGCGCATCATGCCGGTGGTGGTGATGCATTCCCGGGGCATCTGCTGATACAGGTTCCGCATCTCCTCTGCCAGCTGTTTGCCGTCGGCGTCCAGACAGCCCACCGCAAAGATGCTGCCGGTCAGGCGGCAGACCACGCGGACCGCAGGGGTATCAAAGCTCTTTTTCCACTGATTCCCCACAAAGCAGTGCAGCTGATCCATCACGGGCTGGCCGTAGGTATCCCGCAGCTTCTGCCCCTCGTCGATGGACACCAGCGCCACTGCCGCCTTGCGTCCCTCTGCGGCACACTTCTCCAGCTCTGCGGCAAATACAGTCTCCAGATAGCGGCGGTTGTACACGCCGGTCAGGAAGTCGTGGCTCATGTCGCTGCGGCACAGCTCCCGCTCCCGGGGCGTCATGCGCTCTTCCGGCAGCACATTCCCTGCCAGCGGTGCCGACATCTGCAGCTCAAAGCGCTTGCCTTCCGCTTCCACGCAGCGGTGCAGCACACAGTCCACGCGGCCATTGCGCAGCTCGTAATCCACCCGCAGGCCATCGTCCTGCCAGACGTCGTCCGACTGTTCCTCGGTCAGGGTGACCGTCTCAAACGCTGCCTGCGCTGATCGTACAAGGTCTCGCAGATCCTGTTCCGTCCATTCTTTCTTCATTATGTTTTCCCCATCATCTGGGCACACAGCGCTCCATAAATCCCGTGTGCTGTTTCCTGTTCCCCCGATCACTCCGGGGAACGCTCTGCTTATTATAGCACATTTCCGCCCGCTGCGCTGTTACCGGGAGCACCGGGAACGCATCAGATGAAAAATGGTTTCATACCGCTTTCGTAATATTATACCATTCGGGGACCCATTTTGCTAGCAAATCGCACAATTTTTTGCCAGAGCCATTCCATTTTCGTCAAATTGCTAAACATTTCGTTCTCCGCACCTGCGGATTATACGCGGCAGTATATGCTGCACTCGTCGTGGATGGTCTTTGCCAGTGCCTTGGTGTCATAGCCGGCAGCGGCACGCCATGCCCAGTTTCCGCCCAGCTTGCCCGGGGTGTTCAGGTGTGCTTCGGCCCCAAGCCCCAGCCAGTCGTACAGGGGGATGATGGCACGGTCGGCTACCGACCCCAGAGCAGCACGCAGCAGAGCCACACGGACAGCGTCGGTCTTGACGGCGGCCAGCTCCTTCGCGGTGGGCTTTGCACCGGTCAGGTGCAGGTATGCGGCAGCGTTGGCCTTTTCCTTTTCCGAAGCGCCGTTCTCCCACCAGTCCGTCAGGGTGGTGTTATCGTGGGTGCCGGGATACACCACGCTGTTCTTGACATGGTTGTGGGGCAGATATTCGCTGTCCCTGCTGCTGAAGGCAAACTGCAGCACCTTCATGCCCGGGAAGGTGCTGTCAGCCAGCAGCTCTCGCACGCTGGGGAACAACTCACCCAGATCCTCGGCAATGATGGGCAGCTTGCCGAGGGCGGCCTCCAGCGCGTTGAACAGCTCCATACGGGGGCCGGTCTCCCACTTACCGGTCTTTGCCGTGAGGCTGTCCGCCGGGATCGCCCAGTAGGTATCAAAGCCGCGGAAGTGGTCGATGCGCAGCAGGTCGTAAATGCCCAGAGCGTGGCGCACGCGGCGGATCCACCATGCGTAGCCGGTCTTTTTGTGGTATTCCCAGTTATACAGCGGGTTGCCCCACAGCTGGCCGTCGGCAGAGAAGTAATCCGGCGGGCAGCCTGCCACACGGGCAAAGCCGCCGTCTGCATCCAGCTCAAACAGCGCACCGCCTACCCATGCATCCACCGAGTCGGCAGAGACATAGATGGGGATATCACCAAGGATCTGTACGCCCTTTTCGTTGGCATAGCTCTTGACTGCCTGCCACTGAACAGAAAACTTGTACTGTACAAACTTCCAGAAGCCGATCTCTTCCGCATTTTCGGCAGCAAACTGTGCCAACGCATTCTTGTCACGCAGGCGGTAGGGCTTGTCCCACTCCGTCCAGTTCTTCATGCCGTTGGCTGCCTTCAGCGCCATATACAGGGCGTAGTCGTCCAGCCACTCCTCGTTGGCAAACGTAAATGCATAGTAGTCGTCCGGGAAGTAATGCTCACATCCATGCAGGCCGGCACACTGCTCCCGCCATGCGGCATAGGCGGTGCGCAGCACCTTGTAGCGGCTGACATACAGCGTGCCGTAGTCCACCTCTTTGGGGTTTGCGCCCCATTTTTCGGCCTTGAGCTGGGCTGCCGTGAGCAGCCCCTCCTCCTTCAGGGTATCGAGGTCGATGAAATAGGGGTTGCCCGCAAAAGCCGAACAGCTTTGATAGGGGCTGTCGCCGTAGCCGGTAGGGCTGAGGGGCAGCAGCTGCCAGATCTTCTGACCGGCCTGTGCCAGAAAGTCCACGAATTTGAACGCTTCTTTGCCGAAGCAGCCGATCCCGTAAGGGCCGGGCAGGCTGGAGACAGGCATCAGGATTCCACTTTCACGCATGGTTTTACCTTCCTCACTTTTCAACATTTCGATAGGAACATGGTTAATTCTTATCATAACATAATTGCAGACTATTTTCCACAGGCAAAAAACGTGGTATACTGAAAAAGATGACGCTCTGAACTCCCTCAGTCAAAACCTGACGGTTTTGCCAGCTCCCTCTGGGAGGGAGCCTTTCGCAGTACGGCAAAATTCCCGAGTGACCCGTAAAGCTTGCGAATGAGAACAAGAATTGAGCAGCTGCTTCTCTTTACGACCCCACCCGTGAAAATGGGATTCAGGAAAGTCCGCAGACTTTCCTGAATCCCGAAATAAAAATAATTTTCCGCTGAATATGCCCAGAGCGCAAGCGGAGGGCATTGACAATCGTTCTACGTACAGGAGGTACCCGCGCCATGCAGCGCACAGAAAAATACTTTGAATCGGACGCCTTCCGCACCGAAGCGGAGAGCCGTATCCTTGCTGCCGAACCGGACGAAAAGACCGGCGGAGGGCGCATCGCATTGGACGGCACGGTGTTTTATCCCGAAGGCGGCGGTCAGCCTGCCGACCGGGGCACCCTGACCCTGCCGGACGGCACCGCGCTCCCCGTCACCGATGTCCACGAGCACGACGGTGTCATCTGGCACACAGTGGCTGCTCTGCCGGGCACTGCTGTGCCGGGCGCTGCCGTTGCCGGCCGGATCGACTGGGCATGGCGGTTCGACAAAATGCAGCAGCACACCGGCGAGCACATCCTTTCCGGCATCCTGCACCGGATGTTCGGGGCCGAAAATGTAGGCTTCCACATCGGCTCCGAGGCTGTGCGCATGGACACAAGCGTGCCCATTTCTGCCGAAGGCCTGCGGGAAGCTGAGCTTGCCGCCAACCGCATCGTGTGGCAGGATGTGCCGGTGGTCATCACTTACCCCACCCGGGAGGAGCTGGCGCAGATGACCTACCGCTCCAAAAAAGAGATCGAAGGTCAGGTGCGCATCGTGACTATCCCCGGTGCAGACGTCTGCGCCTGCTGCGGCACCCACACCCGCACCACCGGTCAGGTGGGGCAGATCAAAATTCTGGCATCCGAGAATTACAAGGGCGGCGTGCGGCTCAGCGTGGTATGCGGCGAGCGTGCCCTGCTGGCTGCGCAGGAAATGCGTGCCCGTCAGGCCGACATCGGGGCACTGCTTTCGGCCAAGGCCGACCAGACCGCCGTGGCGGTGCATCGTATCTACGACGAGTATACTGCGCTCAAGTTTACACACTTTGGCGTATGTTCTCAGCTGTTCGATGCGCTTGCCGGGCTGGTAAGACCCGGTGAGGACGCCGTCCGCACGGTGCCCGGCCTCGACCCGGACGGCCTGCACCGGCTGGCGGTGCGCCTGACCGAGGCCACTACCGGGCTGTGCGCAGCCCTGACCCCCACCGAAAAAGGCACCGGCTACTGCATCGCACAGGCAGGCGGCGATGTGCGCGCCCTGACCAAAGCCCTGAACGCCGCCCTGAACGGACGCGGCGGCGGCAAGCCCGGCATCTGTCAGGGCAGCTGCGCTGCCAGCCCGGAAGAGGTGGAGGAATTTTTGAGGAGGCAAAATTTGTAAGCATCCTCGCCCTCTCCGTCTTTGCTTCGCAAAGCCACCTCTCCCAAAGGGAGAGGCTTTGGCAGTACGGAAAACCTTCCGGCTTTGCCAAGGGCTCCCCCTTTGAGGAAAGACTTCCCCCGCGCCGGGGGAAGATGTCGTGCAGCGACAAAAGGGGGAATCTGGCGCGTCAGCGCCTGAGAGGGTGAGCCACGTTAAATTTAAGGAGAACAACAAACTATGAGAATGCGTTTCAAACCCTATGCCCACGACGAGCTGATGGCAGCCGATTTCCATGTCCACGAGCCGCTGATCTGGGGCGGCAAATGGCACGCCCAGTACGCCCGCCCGGAGCAGCCCTTTGTGCTGGAGCTGGGCTGCGGCAAGGGCGGCTTCATCTCCCAGCTGGCCTGTGCTCATCCGGAAAACAACTACCTCGGCATCGACATCACCGATAAGGTGCTCATCCTTGCCAAGCGCAAGATCGAAGCCGCCTATCAGGCCGCAAACCGTCCCATCGACAATGTAAAGATCATGAGCACCGATATCGAACGCATCAAGGGCGTGATCACTGCGGAGGACACGGTCAGCCGCATCTACATCAACTTCTGCAATCCGTGGAGCAAGAACGGCTCCTCCCACAAACACCGCCTGACCTACCCCCGCCAGCTCATCAACTACCGCGAGTTCCTCAAGGACGGCGGCGAGATCTACTTCAAGACCGACGATGACGATCTGTTCCGTGACAGTCTGGAATACTTCCCCGCTTCCGGCTACGACATTGAGTGGATGACCTATGACCTCCACGAGAATGAGCCGGAGTGGAACATCCGCACCGAGCATGAGGGCATGTTCACCGAAATGGGGATCAAGATCAAGGCTCTGGTGGCGCGCAAGAACCCCGACCCTGCCAGCGTGACCTGGATCGAGCCGAAGGTGCTCAAGCGGATGGCGCGCGAAGCTGAGGCTGCTGCACAGGAAGGCAAAGCCGATGAATGATCCCTGTGAGATCTGCCTGAACAATGTGCAGGACGAAACCGGCAGCTATTACTGCGCCGAGGGCGGTTCGCTGGATGAGGACGAGATGGCGCGCTATCTCTCCCGCACGACTGCCGCCTGCCCATTTTTTGAGCTGGGCGACGAATACAAGATCGTAAACAAACAACTTTAATCAGGGGCAGCAGCCTCACCCTCTCAGGCGCTTTGCGCCAGATTCCCCCTTGGGAGAGGTGGCATTCCGTGAGCAATGACGGAGAGGGCGAGGACGTTCATCCTGGAGGTGTTTTATGCTTTCCTTTTTCACGGATACCATGGTGTGCGGCTTTTCGCTGTATCACATTTTTGCGTATTTTCTCATCTACTCCTGCGTCGGGTGGTGTCTGGAGGTCATTTATGCCGCAGCCACCACCGGCGAGCTGGTGAACCGCGGCTTTCTGAATGGCCCGGTCTGCCCCATCTATGGCTTTGGCATGATCATCGTTCTGTTCGCCCTGACGCCCTTGCAGGGCAACGTGATCCTGCTGTACCTCGGCGGCGTCATCCTGCCCAGTGCACTGGAGCTGGTGGGCGGCTGGGCGCTGGAAAAGATCTACCACACCCGCTGGTGGGATTACAGCGACTTCCCGTTCAACATTGGCGGCTACATCTGTCTGGAGTTCTGCCTGCTGTGGGGCGTGGGCACACTGGTGGTCATGAAGATCGCCCACCCCATCATTGCAGGGCTTGTGGATATGATCCCGCCCCTCGTCGGGCTGATCCTCATGTGCATTTTTTACGCGATCTACGCCGTCGACGTGGTGGCCACTGCTTTTGCGGCTTCCGGCCTGAACCGGACGCTGGAAACCATGGAACAGCTGGCCGACAGTATCCACGCCGTCAGCGATGCCATGACCCAGCTGCTGGGCACCACCACCCTGTCTGCCGACCAGAAGCTGGACGAGCAGCGCCTGCAGCTGAAGCTGGCCGCGGCTGAAGCCCGCGAAGCAGCCCCGGAGAAGCACAGCCTGCGCGAGACCATGGCCGCTGTCCGTGCCAAGGCCGACGAAGCCATGGACGCCGCAAAGCACGCTTCTGAGATTGCAAAGCTCAACGCTACCGAAGCCGCAAATGCTGCAAAGCTCGCCGCAAAGGGCACCGCAGAGCGCGCCGCCGAGCTGCTGCGTCTGGAGCAGCTGGCCGAAGAACTGCAGGCTCGCAGCGACGAGATGCAGGCACAGCTGCTGCGCACGCCCCGCATCGTCGGCCCCCGCCGTATGTTGCGCGCCTTCCCCGACCTGAAGCACGGTGTGAAGAAGACCACGCTCAAATCTCTGCGCAGCCGTCTGCCCCGCAAAAGCGACGACGAAAAGAAAGACGCCTGACCGCTCTACGGCCGGTCACACAAAAAACAACTGCCAGCCTGAACCGGCCGGCAGTTGTTTTTTTCTATGTTCAGTTCCACAGATCTTCGGGGTACTGACCCTCGGCGGTCTTGCGGGCAATGGCCTGCACCACCAAAGGCTTGTCCTCCCGATAGGTAACGCCGTACCACTTGTCGGTGCTGCGCAAGACCCGGATCTTTGCCTTATTCTCTTCGATCAGCTCTGTGACGACCAGCGGCAGGAAATACTCGCACTTGAGCGGATTCTTCGGCAGATTTTCGGTCAGCCAGCCCGCGAAGCGCTGCTCAGCTTCCACCAGAAAGCTCCTGCCAAAGCCCCACAGATTCATGCTCACCGGGGTCTCACCGGGCAGGTCGATCCAGCTCGCACCGCCGTCCTCGGTATAATGGACGCCGTTTTCGTACGTTTCGATCCGGGTGCGCTCGGTGACGCTGTGCAGGGTGCCGTCGGGGTTGGTCACGCAGACGCCGCGCGCCACGCTGCCATTTTCGGAAACGGTGTTCTGCAGCAGGTAGCTCACCATGCAGTAATCATAAAATGCGCCATCCTCATGGGTGGACAGATAATCGTACATGACCTGAAAGGCTTCCGGGCCGTAATAATCATCGGCGTTGATGACCGCGAACGGGCCGTCAATGAGATCCTTTGCGGCCAGCACGGCGTGGCAGGTGCCCCAGGGCTTCACGCGGCCTTCCGGCACCGAAAAGCCCGCAGGCAGCTCTTCCAGCTGCTGGAAGGCGTATTTCACGTCCATCACCCGGGAAAGACGGTCGCCGATGGCCGCTTTGAACGCATCCTCGATCTCATGCTTGATGATAAAGATCACGGTGTCAAAGCCTGCACGGTGGGCATCGTAGATGGAATAGTCCACGATGACCTGACCATTGGGGCCCACCGGATCGATCTGCTTCATGCCGCCGTAACGGCTGCCCATGCCTGCTGCCATGACCACAAGTACTGGTTTCTTCATATAAGGTTCCTCCCGTATCTGAGCCGCAGCTGCGGCAGAATATTCATGGTTTCATTATACTCCATTCCGGACAGAAAAACAATTTGAAATGGCTCCGCTTCGCTCTGCCATTTTTCAATCGCCGCTTCATTCTGCAAGTCAAAATTTCCAGTATCTGCAATTTTATCTTGCCAAACTCTTGTTTTTGGCATGTAAATATTGTATAATGGCGATATTAGTGCAGGTTTTGCCTGCCAAAACACGTTTTTAAGAGAAAGCACAGCTTTCCGATCCAACCAAGAAAGAGGTATTTTATCATGAACGAAGCCGTTACCAAGCGCTTTCTGCTGTATTTCCGCCTGATGCTGCTGGTGTGGATCCTGATCGCCAACGCCATCATCCATGTGACCGGCATGGAGTACAGCTGGCTGATCTTCCTGAGCAACATCATGATGTTCACGCTGGAAGGCGATGTCAAGGATCGCTTTGTCACCGTCGAGCTGGGCGGCCTTGTGGGTCTGATCCTCACCGTGATCGCCCTGCTGTCCATCACGGCTCTGACCCCCATTCTGGGCGGTTTCTTCGGCTTCCTCATCCCGCTGGCCGTAGTGCTGTTCATCCTCATCATCCTGCACCCCTACGCACCCAAGGTGCTGAACAACGTGGGCTTTGCTTACCTGACCGTGGCCTGCATTGACACCACCGCTCTGGCCACTCACCTGCCCCAGTTCTTCATCACCTTCATCGTAGGTTCTGTCATCTTCAACGGTGTGTGCGTGCTGCTGATGAAGCCCGCCAAGGCGCTGGCCGTGAAGAGCGCTCAGAAGGAAAACACATAACTCTTTTTACGGAATATAGAGCATAAGGGAAGGCCCCGTTCCGATCGGAACAGAGCCTTCCCTGTTTTTATTTTCCAAACAGGTCACTGTGGCTGCCGGTACGCGCCAGCGTCAGCACCAGAACATCGCCTTCAATGCGGTAGATCAGCAGCCAGTCCGGCTGAATGTGGCATTCCCGGTGCCCGACCCAGTCACCCGTTAATGCATGGTCACGGTTCTTTTCCGGCAGGGGTTCACCGCGCGATAATACACGAATGATATCATCCAGAAGATCCAGCGGCATATGACGTTTCATAGCCAACTTGTAGTCTTTTTTGAACGCATTCGTCCAGACGACATCGTAGCTCATCGCTTCAGCTCCCGAAGCGCTTCTTCTACATCAGAATACTTTTTCACATTCGGGTCTTTTGCAATGCGCTCAGCTTCCAGCATAGCCGCAATGGTCTCCTTGTTCGGCCGGTCGGTATGAATTTCGAACGGGATGCCACCCTCACGCAGAGACTGCCGGACAAAAATATTGAACGCCGTGGAAAGGTTCATACCCAGCTCTGCAAACAGCTCATCTGCCTGTGCTTTCAGTTCGGTATCCATGCGGATGCTAACATTCGTCGTTGCCATATTTCTCAGCTCCCTTCAGCTTTATTATAGTGCATTGCACATCAATTGCAATACATTGCACGAAAAATTCACAATTTCGTGTGTAAAAAAGCGCCGCCCTCCCGGCAAAGGGAAAGCGGCGCTTTGCTCATTTTTTCAGAAGATCGATCAGGCGTTGTAGGTGCGGTTCCGGATCTCGTCCGTCACCTTTGCGATAAAGGCATCCAGCTCCATGGCAGTGGTCTCGCCCTTGCGGTCACGCACGGAGATGTTGCCGGCCTCGGCTTCCTTGGCACCCAGAACCAGCATATAGGGCACACGATCCACCTGCTGTGCGGCACGGATCTTGTAGCCGATCTTCTGGTTATCGTCATCCAGAGCCACACGGATGCCGGCTTCCACCAGCTTCTCGGTAACGCTCTCGGCGTAGTCCAGCGTCTTTTCAGACACGGGCAGCACCTTGACCTGTACAGGTGCCAGCCATGTGGGGAACTTGCCCTTGGTCTCTTCGATCAGGTAGGCCATAAAGCGATCCAGAGAGCCCAGAATGGCGCGGTGCAGCACCACAGGGGTCTTTTCGGTGCCATCCTTGTCTACGTAGGTCAGGTGGAACTTTGCGGGCAGGCAGAAGTCCAGCTGGCAGGTGGACAGGGTGTACTCGGCACCCACAGCAGGCTTGACGTTCACGTCCAGCTTCGGGCCATAGAAAGCGGCCTCGCCGATCTCCTCGGTGAAGTGGATGCCCAGCTCGGTCAGAACCTCGCGCAGAGCGTTCTCCGCATGGTTCCACATCGCGTCGTCGTCATGATACTTCTTTTTATCAGCAGGATCCCGCAGGCTCAGAACACAGCGGTAATCGGTGATGTTGAAGTCCTTGTAGGTCTCGAAGATCAGGTTGCAGACGTCTGCGACCTCGCTCTTGATCTGCTCCGGCGTGCAGAACAGGTGTGCGTCGTTCTGGCAGAAGTGACGGCCGCGCTCAATGCCCTTCAGGGTGCCGGAGGACTCATAGCGGAAGTCGTGGGCGATCTCACCGATGCGCATGGGCAGGTCGCGGTAGGAGTGGGGATGATTTGCGTAGATCATCATGTGGTGGGGGCAGTTCATGGGGCGCAGGACATAGCTCTCGCCCTCCATCTCCATGGCGGGGAACATGTTCTCGCGGTAGTGATCCCAGTGGCCGGAGGTCTTGTACAGGTTCACAGTGCCGATGCAGGGCGTCATAACGTGCAGGTAGCCGCGTGCACGCTCCTTGGCCTTGATATAGTTCTCCAGCTCCTGCCAGACGGTGTAGCCTGCGGGCAGGAACATGGGCAGGCCGCGGCCCACCAGGTCGTCGGTCATGAACAGGCCCATCTCCTTGCCGATCTTGCGGTGATCGCGCTCGCGGGCCTCCTGCTGCTCCTTCTCCCATGCGTCCAGCTCTTCCTGATTGCGGAAGGCCACGCCGTTGATACGGGTCAGCATCTTGTTTTCCTTGTCGTTCTTCCAGTATGCGCCGGACTGCTGGGTGATCTTGAAGGCCTTCAGCGCCTTGGTGTAGGTCAGGTGGGGTCCGATGCACATATCCACGTACTCGCCCTGCTGGAAGAAGCTGAACTCGGTCTCATCGGCCAGATCCGCCATGTGCTCGATCTTGTAGTTCTCCTTGCGCTCTTCCATCAGCTTCACGGCCTCGGCGCGGGGCAGGATGAAGGGCTTGATGGGCAGATTCTCCTTGACGATCTTGCGCATCTCTTTTTCGATGTTTGCCAGATCCTCGTCGCTGAGCTTCTGGTCGCCCAGATCGACATCGTAGTAGAAGCCGTTCTCGGTGGCAGGGCCGAAGGCAAAGTCAGCCTGCGGATACAGGCGCTTGATGGCCTGCGCCATGATGTGGGCTGCGGTGTGGCGGATAACGTGCAGTTCCTGATCCTGCGGGCACTCGTCCACATGGCCGTCCTTATAGATGATCTTCATAATGTTTGCTCCTTTGACAGATAAAGTAAAACAAAAAAGCGCTTCATCCCGCACACTTACTCACGGGATGAAGCGCCTGAAAAAATCAGAAACGTTCCACGGTTCCACCCGAATTGCACGCCGATGCGTGCCACTCGCTGTGCTGTAACGGGCGCACCCGGCAGAGGTTCTCCTCTGCGCTCTGCGGTGGTAGAAGTCCGGCACATGGCAGGCTGCTTGCAGCACCCTTGCGGGGCAGCCCTCTCTGGGTCATGGAGACGAGACTCCGTTTTGTCCGCATCATCGCTTTTACAGGATGAAACTACGCTGATTGTAGCACGTCCCGCCGAAAAAATCAAGAGACGCAGCCATGAAATTTTTTCTTCATTTTTCTTCCTTCGGCTGCAGGAATTCCGAAAAGAGCTTGCTGGTGCGGAATCCCTGACTGGAGTACAGGCTGTGATAGCCGGAGAGCATATAGCTCAGGCCGCAGGCCAGCGCCATCAGCTCAAACCCGGCTCCGCTGAACAGTTCAGCCGCCAGTACAATGGAAGCCACCAGCGTATTGGTCGCCCCGCAGAACACGCACACCAGACCCACTGCGGCAGAAAAGCCCGCCGGGAGCCCCAGCAGCGGCCCCACCACGCAGCCAAACGTTGCACCGATATAAAAGCTCGGCACCACTTCGCCGCCCTTGAAGCCCACGCTCAGGGTCAGCGCCGTGAGCACCATTTTGCACACAAAGTCCCACGGAAGCGCCTGCCCCAGCTCAATGGCATCCAGAATGACATCCATGCCCGCACCGTTATAGCGGCCCACCCCCATCAGGTAGGACAGCGCCACCACAGCCGCACCGCCTGCAGCAGCCCGCACCCACGGGTTCGGCAGCAGTTTGGGGATCTCATGCTCAAAAAAGTGCAGCATCTGGCAGAAAATGACCGCCACCACCGCGCAGCACATGGCCAGCACGGCGGTGCGCACCACCGTCCGGGCATCCAGCGGCGGTGCTTCCATCACAAACTGTGTGGGCGCGATGCCGGCCTTCAGCGAGATGCCGTACGCAATGAGCGCCGCCAGAAAGCCCGGCACGAAGGCCACGGTCAGCATCAGACCCACGTCCACCACCATCATTGCAAACAGCGTTGCCGTCAGCGGCGTGCCGAACAGCGCCGAAAAAAACGCCGCCATGCCGCACACGGTAGCCGTGCGGCAGTCGTGATTGTTGAAGCGCAGCACCCGGCCAATATTCCAGCCGATGCTGCCGCCCATCTGCAGCGCTGCGCCTTCGCGGCCGGCCGAGCCGCCGCACAGATGGGTGAGTACGGTGCCCAGAAAGATGGCCGGGACCAGCCATGGCGTCACCGAGCTGCCGTCCTGCACGGCCCGCAGCACATCGTTGGTGCCCTTGCCGACACAGCCCGTCGCCTGATACAGTGCCGTGATGGCGATGCCCGCCGCAGGCAGGAGCCACAGCAGCCAGACCTGCTCTGCGCGCTGCTCGGTCACCCATTCCACTGCCAGATGGAACAGTGTTCCGATGCCGCCGCACAGCACGCCGGTGCACACGGCCAGAAGCGTCCAGCGGAACAGCGCCAGAAGCGAGATCCGGATCGCTTCCTTATAATGCCGGATCCATTCCTTTATTTTCCACATGTTTCTTCCCCGCACCTCTCTTAATTTCGATCTGATTTTGTCTATATGCGCCAAAACATAACATGTTTTTCTATCAATGTCAACCAAAGAACGGCAAAGAGTCTTATACGATAATTACATGCCTGCAAGAAAGGTGTCAAAAGCCCCGCTTCTTTGTGCGCAGAAGCGGGGCTTTTGAGTCGGATCAGAAAAAAGGAAAAAGGAGAACAAAGAACACTTGTCGGGGCGAGGCCCCTCCATCTGCTTTCGCAGACCGTTTGGTCACTCGAAAGCCCCACTGGGGCTTTCGTTGCTGACGCAAACGCGATCATCACGCTGCTGTACAGAGGCCGGTGTCGTGCCGGTGCACCTGCACCGCAGCGGGACAGCTGTTAGAATCCGGGAGCTTTACTCCACATCCTGCAGTGCGGCGAAATCCTCTTCACCGGTGCGGATCTTGACCACGCGGGTCACGTTGTAGACAAAGATCTTGCCGTCGCCGATGTGGCCGGTGTACAGAGCCTTCTTGGCTGCCTCCACCACAGCGTCCACGCTGATGCGGGAGACGATGACCTCCACCTTGATCTTGGGCAGCAGGGTGGTATCCACAGGCACGCCGCGGTATTTTTCGCTGGTGCCCTTCTGGATGCCGCAGCCCATGACCTGTGTAACGGTCATGCCGGTGACGCCCAGATCATTGAGGGCAGTCTTGAGCTGATCGAACTTGGAGAGCTTTGCAATGATGGACACCTTGTGCATCCCGGTGTCGTACACGCCGTCATGGATCACAGGCGAAGGCTCCCGCACCACGGGGACCGCAGCGCTGACCTGCTTATCGGTGGCCTTGGTCACATCGTCCTCGCCGAGGTCGGTGTTCTCGTTGGGCACCATGACAGCAGAGTTTGCATCGGAGATGGAGAAGCCGGCGTAGGCAGATGCCAGACCATGCTCGTGGATGTCCAGACCGTCGATCTCCACCTCTGCGGGAACGCGCAGGCCGATGGTCTTATCGATGATCTTAAAGATGATGAACATCACGACCACAACATAGAGGTCAACGGTGACCAGACCCAGCAGCTGGGTGCCCAGCTGTGCCAGACCGCCGCCGTAGAACAGACCGGCGTGCGCGGTGTTGGCACCGGTGGAGAACAGACCCACCGCAATGGTACCCCACACGCCGTTTGCAAAGTGGACGGAAACTGCGCCAACAGGGTCATCCACCTTGGCGATGTTATCGAAGAACTCAACGCTCAGGACAACGAGCAAACCGGCCACAAAGCCGATGAAGAATGCACCGAAGGGCGAAACGGTATCGCAGCCTGCGGTGATGGCCACCAGACCGGCCAGAGAGCCGTTCAGGGTCATGGAGACATCAGGCTTGCCGTAACGCAGCCAGGTGAAGATCATGGTCACGCAGGTGGCAACCGCTGCAGCAAGGTTGGTGTTGAAGCAGACCAGACCGGTCATGGTCATGGCCTCGTCGGTGGCAAGGCTCAGAGAAGAGCCGCCGTTGAAGCCGAACCAGCAGAACCACAGGATGAACACGCCCAGAGCACCGGCGGTCAGGTTGTGGCCGGGAATGGCGTGAGGCTTGCCGTTCTTGTCGTACTTGCCGATACGGGGACCCAGCATCCATGCGCCCAGCAGAGCGATGACGCCGCCCACGTTGTGGACTGCTGCGGAGCCTGCAAAGTCATGGAAGCCCATGCTCTGCAGCCAGCCGCCGCCCCACATCCAGTGGCCGCAGATGGGGTAGACCACCAGCGAAATGGCTGCGGAATAAACGCAGTAAGCCTTGAAGTTGGTGCGCTCGGCCATGGAGCCGGAGACGATGGTGGCCGCCGTTGCGCAGAACACGGTCTGGAACACGATGTAGACCCACAGCGGGATATCCAGACCCAGATGGCTGTAATCGCCCTGAATGAACGGGTCGAAGCCGCCGATCAGTGCGCCGGTGCCGCCGAACATCAGGCCGAAGCCGATGAGCCAGTAGCACGGGGTGCCAATGCAGAAGTCCATCATATTCTTCATCAGAATATTGCCGGTGTTCTTGGCACGGGTGAAGCCGGCTTCACACAAGGCGAAGCCCGCCTGCATGAAGTAGACGAGGAACGCTCCCACGAGCGTCCAGCAGGTGTTGACGGAGCTGAACATAACTTTTCATACCTCCCACGAATGTAATGCCGCAAGGCCACCAGAACCTTTTGGCGTGTGCGGTGTTCCCCGTGCCGATCGCACGCAGGAGCGCTTCATTTGCACTCAGGAGACCCTCTATCTTCCCCCGAGCGGCAATATCCCCGAAAACATAAAAGGCGCTGGCGGAATTGCTTCCGTCAGCGCCTTTGCTTTCGATGGCACGAGTATAGCCCCTTTGTGCAAAAGTGTCAAGGGCTCATGTCAAGGTTTTACGTTTTTCACAACACAGTGAAAGGGAATGCGGCAAAAGTTCGGCAAAACTTTGTTAGTCATTCTTTTCCGTCTCTGTGTCGTTTTCCGCTTTTTTGTGGCCGGAGCGGTGTCCGCCCTGCATTTCCCAGTGCAGCAGCAGGCTCATCATGGCGCGCAGCGCAAAGGTAGCGGCCAGCGGCACTACCGACTCCAGATTCTGCAAAAGGAAGGTCTTGGCGATCTCCGCCGACATCAAAAACTCCAACGCGGTGGTCAGGCCGCTGCTCATCTCATGATGGAAGTCGCGGTGGTCGTTGAAGAAGGTGGCGCGGACATAGTAGAAGGTGGCCTTGATAAGACTGGTGACGATGATGAACAGGCCGATGACCTCCGCAAGGCCCGCGATCATGGGCACAGCAGTTTCCAGAAAAGCATCCAGAAGGTGGGTGAGGTTCAGGTTGAACAGGGTCAGTCCTTGCATAATCTCCTCCGCAGCTTACAGCAGGGTCTTGATGTATGCTGCCAGCTCCTCGTCCTTGCAGGAGGCGAAGAACAGCTCGCTGAACTTTGCACCGGCGACAGCACCCTTCAGCAGCTCCTGATCGATGCTCTGCAGGCACTCGATCAGCGGCTTGAAAGTGGCAGCACGCACGCCGTCCAGGATCTTTTTGTTGCGCTGCTCGGGCACAACGCGCTCCTTGGGGTAGCCCTGACCGTGGCCGAAGCCGAACAGCTTCTCGAAGCAGTACTCGAGGTTCAGCTCACCGCCCCAGCCGAAGCCCTTGGCAAACGGCATGGCAACGGCGTTGCCGTCGTTGACGTGGGCAAAGGTGTAGGCGTCCACGGGGTCCTCCACATGGCCGCAGATGACGCCGGGGAAGCTGTTCAGGGCCAGCATGGCGCCCTCGCCGGTGCCGCAGCCGGTGATAACGTAGTCGGCAGCGCCGCTGTTCAGCAGGATGGCAGCCAGAATGCCGCACTGCACATAGGTCAGCTGTGCGGCGTCATCGGCGGCGTACATGCCGTAGTTGACCACCTCATGCCCCATAGGCTCCACGACCTTCTTCAGCGCGGCCTCAATGATGCCGTTCTTTGCTGCCTGACTGTTCTCGTTGATGAGTGCGATTTTCATGATCTTCTTCTCCTTCTGATGATATGATTTTTTCTGCCGCAGGCAGTTGTTATACAAAGTCCTCCCGCATGGGCGTAAAGAAATCCAGCATCACGCCGCCTTCCAGGCAGACGCAGCCGTGCATGACACCGTTTTGCTTGAGCAGGGTGTCGCCGGGGCCCACCTCGCGGGTCTCATCCCCGATGGTAAAGCGGTAGCGGCCGGAGACGATATAGGTGATCTGGGTGTGGGGGTGGCAGTGCATGGCACCCACGCCGCCGGTCTCAAAGGTATTCTCCACGCACATGGCGTCCCTGCTGTAGGCCAGAATGCGGCGCTTCACACCCTGACCGCAGGGCTCCGGCTCGATCTCGGCGTGGGGCACCCACGGCATGTCCTGATGCTGTTTTTCCATTATTATATTCCTTTCCTGCGCAAAAAGCAAAAAACTATCTGCAGCATTTCCTCCGTATTGGAAAGATCTCGAAGAAAAACGCAGCAGATAGTTTTATTTACAGCGTGCTCGCCCTCTCCGTCAGCGCTCACGCGCTGCCACCTCTCCCATAGTGAGAGGCCTTGGCAGTCTACGTAAAGTTACCGGTTTCGCCAGAGGCTCTCCCTTTGGGAGAGCTGTTGAGCGAATGCGAAACTGAGAGGGCGAGGATGCTATCCTTCTGAATTACTGGGGCTGCTTGCCGATGTAGGCCAGAATGCCGCCATCGACGTACAGGATCAGGCCATTGACAAAGTCAGAAGCCTCGGAAGCCAGGAAGACAGCGGGTCCGCCCAGATCCTCTGCCTCGCCCCAGCGGCCTGCGGGGGTCTTGGCAACGATGAACTGGTCGAAGGGATGACGGCTGCCGTCGGGCTGGATCTCGCGCAGAGGTGCGGTCTGCGGGGTAGCGATGTAGCCGGGTCCGATGCCGTTGCACTGGATGTTGTAGGCGCCGTACTCAGAAGCGATGTTCTTGGTGAGCATCTTCAGGCCGCCCTTGGCAGCAGCGTAGGCGGAAACGGTCTCACGGCCCAGCTCGCTCATCATGGAGCAGATGTTGATGATCTTGCCGCCGCCCTGTGCGATCATGTCGGGGATGATGGCCTTTGCCACGATGAAGGGAGCGTTCAGGTCAACATCGATGACCTGACGGAACTGAGCAGCGCTCATCTCGGTCATGGGGATGCGCTTGATGATACCGGCGTTGTTGACCAGAATGTTGATGTGGCCAACTTCCTCGGTGATCTTTGCCACCATGGCGTTGACGGCATCCTCATCGGTGACGTCGCAGACATAGCCGTGAGCCTTGATGCCTGCTTCTTCGTAAGCAGCGATGCCCTTATCCACCAGCTCCTGCTTGATGTCGTTGAACACGATGGTTGCACCGTTGGCTGCCATTGCCTTTGCAATTGCCATGCCGATGCCGTAGGATGCGCCGGTGATCAGCGCGACCTTGCCGGTCAGATCAAAAGATTTGGGAGTGCACTGTGCCATAATAGAGTCCTCCAATCAGATAGTTCCTTTGCGGGGAAGCCCCGTTCTTGCTTTGCAGGGTGCGGTGCCTGTCCAGACAGACCCGCACCTCTCTTGTATACTAGACTAACATTCTTTTCGGGAGCTGTCAAGGCATTTTCTTTCGCAAATTTGCTGTAATTTCTTTTGCACAGCAGGATTTTTCATCAAAAAGTGCGAAAATTTGCCAAAAGCGTGAGATCGCTTGTATGCAACTTCCCATTCGCGATCAGAACGCACAAAGCATCATCCCGAAATTTGGGCTTGTTGACAAAACCCATATGATGCCACCCGGACAATCCTGCATCTTTTCTGCAGCGCGAACTCTCCCACAGAAAGCCCTCGCAGGCAGATGCCGTTTATCGTTACGCCCTTCTCTGTAAAAAAGCAAATCTGGAAAATCCGCAGATTTTCCAGATTTGCAAAGGCAAAAATAATTCTGCCGCAGGCAGCGGTCGTCGCCGTTGCAGAGCGAACGCGGCGGCCATTCAAAATATTACCCCAGCTTCTTTTTCTGCTGCCGTGCCACGATGGGCATCAGCAGCGGGGCAGGCAGCAGCTTCTGCGCCGTGGTGCACAGCCGCATAAAGGCCGAGGGCACAATGATGGTCTTGCGGTGCATCATGCCGTGCATGGCTTCCTGCACGCAGAACTCCGGCGTGATGCCCCGGAGAGCAAACACCACCCCTGCCCGATCGTTGAACTCGGTGTCCACCGGCCCCGGACAGAGCGCACACACATAGACCGGGCTGTGCAACTCCCGCAGCTCTTCGGCCACACCCCGGGTCAGGCTGACCACATAGGCTTTGCTGGCATAGTAGCCCGCCATATAAGGCCCGCCGGGCAGCAGACCCGCCGAGGATGCCACGTTCAGGATCGTGCCGCCGCCAGCCGCGTGCATCCTGCGCACCGCAAAGCGGAACAGCCGCGCCATGGCTTCCACGTTCACCCGGATCATTTCCTCTTCCCGGGCGTCGTCGGTCTCCAGATAGCTGCCGCACACGCCAAAGCCCGCGTTGTTGATAAAGATATCAATGGTCTCCCCCTCCAGCTCCTTGAAAAGGCGCTGGCAGTCCTCCTCCCGGGCAAGATCTGCGGGCAGGATGCGGCAGGGCGTGCCCAGCTTTGCGGCCAGCGCTTCCAGCCGGTCGGTGCGGCGGGCGGTCAGAATGAGCCGGCAGCCCAGCTTTGCATAACGGCGTGCAAACTCCTGCCCGATGCCGGAGCTTGCGCCGGTGATCCATACGGTCTTTGACATCTTGATTCTCCTTCTGAACCCTCTCAGGCATTGCCTGCTTCCCCGAAGGGGGAGCTTTTGTACAGCAGACCTTCTCAGTTTGAAAATGCAAAAGAAAAGAGTGTCCGAAACGACTGCGGTGTTTCGGACGCTCTCATAGATTTTATTTCAGCAGGTTATCGTTCTCGAAGTAATCGATCCGCATCGCCTTGCGCACATCGGCCAGTGTAGCGGCGGCGGTCTTTTCGGCGTAAGCGCTGCCCTCTTTCAGGATCTCCACCACCTCGGGCAGGCGCTGCTCCCACTCCTTGCGGCGGGTGCGGATGGGCTCCAGCTCAGCCTGCATGACGCTGTTCAGGAACTTCTTCACCTTCACATCGCCCAGACCGCCGCGCTGGTAGTGTGCCTTCAGCTCGTCGAGGTTCTGGTACTCGGGCAGGAACTGGGCAAAGTGCTCCGGGCGGCAGAAGGCGTCCAGATAGATGAACACCGGGTTGCCCTCCACCTTGCCGGGGTCCTGCACCCGCAGGTGGTTGGGGTCGGTGTACATGGACATGACCTTCTTTTTGATGTCCTCCGGTTCCTCGGACAGGTAGATGCAGTTGCCGAGGCTCTTGCTCATCTTGGCCTTGCCGTCGATGCCGGGCAGGCGCAGGCAGGCAGCGTTCTGAGGCAGAACGATCTCAGGCTCCACCAGAGTTTCGCCGTAGACCGAATTGAACTTGTGCACGATCTCGCAGCACTGCTCGATCATGGGTTTCTGATCTTCACCGGCAGGCACAGTGGTCGCCTTGAATGCGGTGATGTCTGCTGCCTGACTGATGGGGTAGCAGAAGAAGCCCACCGGGATGCTGGTCTCGAAGTTTCGCATCTGGATCTCGGTCTTGACGGTGGGGTTGCGCTGCAGGCGGCTCACGGTGACGAGGTTCATATAATAGAAGCTCAGCTCGGTGAGCTGGGGCACCATGGACTGGATGAAGATGTGGGTCTTGGCGGGGTCGATGCCGCAGGCCAGATAATCCAGAGCCACCTGCAGGATGTTCTGGCGCACCTTTTCCGGGTTGTCAGCGTTATCGGTCAGAGCCTGTGCATCGGCGATCATAACGTAGATCTCATCGTACGCGCCGGAGTTCTGCAGGCGCACGCGCTCCTTCAGGGAACCGACATAGTGGCCCACATGCAGACGTCCGGTGGGACGGTCGCCGGTCAGAATGATTTTTTTCATGATGCTCTCCTTTATTTTGCCGGAAGGCGGCTCGCCCTCTCCGTCTTTGCTCCGCAAATCCACCTTATTCCCCTTCTGGCACTTCGTGCCACCTCCCCCGGCCGGGGGAGTCTGTCAAAGGGAGAGGCCTTGGCAATGCGGAAAACTTTCCGGTTTTACCAAGGGCTCCCCCTTTGAGGAAAGACTTCCCCCGCTCCGGGGGAAGATGTCGCGCAGCGACAAAAGGGGGAATCTGGCGCGTTAGAGACTGAGAGGGCGGGGATGCTGCCCTTAAAAGCATCCGCCCACCAACAAATTTTCAATTCTAAAACATGCTTTAAGTATATCCCGCCCTGCATTTTATGTCAACAAAAGCGGCGGCAGAAAAAGAAAAAAGCGATGGAAAACTTCCATCGCTTTGCTGGCGCCTCTTGCCTGACTCGAACAGGCGACACCCTGATTAACAGTCAGGTGCTCTAACCGACTGAGCTAAAGAGGCATCTATATAAAACGGC
>CAKSTO010000008.1 GCA_934501115.1 uncultured Faecalibacterium sp. | reverse complement strand
AGCAAGATGGAGGGGCTTTGCCCCGACAAGCGAAAATGTTTTTGCCCCGACCCGAACGCCGGGATTGGAGGAATGATTTATGCTTATGCCGACTGTTTTCCATGAAAACCTGTTCGATGATTTCTTCGATCCGTTCTGGAATGACGCTGCACTGGAACGTATGATGAACCGTGAGGCTCGTGATACCTTTGGTAAGCGCGGTGCAAACATGATGAAGACCGATGTCAAACAGACGGACAACGGCTACGAAGTAGCGGTTGACCTGCCGGGCTGCAAGAAGGAAGACGTTCAGATGGAACTGAACGACGGCTACCTGACCATTCAGGCGGTGCGCAGCCACAGCAATGATGAAAAGGATCAGAACGGCCGCTATCTGCGGCGTGAGTCCTTCTCCGGCACCTGCGCCCGCAGCTTCTATGTGGGCGAGAATGTAAAGAAGGAAGACATCCACGCAAAGTTCGAGGATGGTGTCCTGCACATCGAGCTGCCCGCTCCTCAGCAGGTGAAGGCTTTGCCTGAGAATCCGAATCTGATCGAAATCGAGTAAAACGCCTGCCGTGTGCGCCAGGATCCAACGCACATAGGATGACCCCGGAGAGCTGTAACAAGCCCTCCGGGGTCATTTTTGTTTTACAGCCGGAATACGGCGTCAGCAACTGGCGGTGTAAAATATTACTTTGCCGATGAGCGGATCATGAGTGCATGCAGCTTCCGGCTCAGATCGGCCAGACACCATGCAATGGACATACCGCTCGCAATGCCAAGCGCAGCCAGAAAGGTCGACCCTCCAAAATGTTCCGCAGCGGCCGGGTCGCTGGAAACGACTGCGGCCATACAGTAATAGAGTGTGCTCCCGGGAATGAGAGGGATGGCAGAGGTGATGAAAAACGGCGTGGATGGAGCGTTGAGGCACCGGGCAAGAACTTCGGCGTACAGGGCTGCGCAGAACCCGGCCAGAAGATTCGCGAGAAAAATACCGTGCAGAGCATGAGAAGCCAGCAGGTAAGCAAGCCATGCCAGAAAACCACCCACACCAGCGGCAGGCAGGTAGCGGCGGTTCAGGTTGAAGATCAGGCCAAAACCGACAGAGCCCAGTGCGGCGCTGAGCAGCTGCGAAAAGATCTGCATCATACGGCGATCCCTCCCATCATCCAGATGGCTGCCATCATCCCGAGTGCAAGAACAGCCGCCATCAGAATGGCTTCGACCAGCCGCAGGGAGCCGGAAATGATGTCGCCGAGCAGGATGTCCCGGATGGAATTTGTCAGCATGATGCCGGGGATCAGCAGCATGATGATGCCGATCAGTACTTTGTCGGCGTGAAACTGCGCTCCAAGGCGGCACAGCAGCATCGTCGAGATACCGCTGAAAAACGAAGCAATGAACTGAAATTCTACTCCGTTCATGCAGAAAGGCGTGAGGTGGCGTTCCATCCAGCAGATCAGCACCGCGACCCCGCCGGCCAGCAGGCCGTCCCAGAGATCGCCGCCAAAGAAGATGGCAAAACTGGAAGCGGCCAGCACGCTGCCCACAAGCCGCAGTCTGGCATCCGGATGCTGCGCAAGAATTGCGTCCAGCTGCGTTTGAAATGCATCAATGGAAGGCGGTGCAGCGCAGATGCGGCGGCTGAGCGCATTCAGCGCCTCCAATGCAAGCAGGTCGTTCCCGGCGGAATGACGCAGCCGCCGGGTCTGGGTCTGCGGCGGCAGCTCCGGCATGGTCAGCGTGACAACGATGCTGGAAGTGATCACGAATACGTTCACATCCTCGGCACCGTAAGCTGCGGCAATGCGGTTCAGTGTATCCTCCACCCGAAAAACCTCTGCACCACTGTTTTGCAGAGCTTCACCCATCCGGATCAGAACGCGGAGAAAATGACTGACCTCGGCTTCTCCCATAGGATCTCCCTCTTTTCACGTCTGTAGTCATATTATTATAACGAATGAACCGGCGGGACGCAAGACAAAAAGTTCCATAAAAGCCGATGGAGGCCTCTGCGCTATCACAAAAGAGGCTGCCGCACTTTCTAAAGTGCGGCAGCCTTAGTAGCGGATGGGCGATCGAATCACTCAGACAATGCCTTGGACGCAGTGACGAAGGCGGCGATCTTGTCTACCTGGATCTCAGCCACAGCGCGGCCCGTCTCGTAGACACGGCGCAGCTGGGCGGGGTCGCGCTCCATGGAACCGATCTCCAGCGGGATGGGCGGGCGGATGACGAAAGCGTGGCCGGTCTGCTCCAGCATGGCAATATGCGCCAGCGTCTCGTTGTAGCGCTCATGGCGATCCGCCACGGCTTCCACGAAGGCAGGGTAGCGCAGATAACGTGCGCGGATCGCCGGAAGCATTTTGTTTTTCTTTTTCACAAAGCCTTTGGGCTGGGTGAGGACGATGAGGTTGCGCTTGTAGCCGATGGACTCGAAAAAGCGCACCGGGATGGAATCGGCCACGCCGCCGTCCAGCAGAGAATAATGGCCGATCTTTACGATCTTTGCGGCCAGCGGCATGGAAGCGGAAGCCTGCATCCACTGGAGATCCTCGGCGTCGCCGGTGCGGCACTTATGATAGATGGGGTCGCCGGTGCGCACATCAGTGCAAACTACGAAAAAATCCATCGGATCATCGCGGAATGCTTTTTCGTCAAAGGGATCCAGCTTTTCCGGCACGGTGTGGTAGCAGAACTGTTCGCTGTAAAGATTGCCGGTGCGCAGCAGGTTGCCGAAGCCGGCATACCGCCGATCACCGCAGTATTCGGTATTGTAACGGATGACACGCCCGATCTGGTGCGACTTGTAATTGCAGCCAAACACCGCACCCGCCGAGACGCCGATGGCTCCGTCCAGCCGGATCTCATGCTCCATCAACACATCCAGAACACCTGCGGTGAACATCCCGCGCATGGCACCGCCTTCCAGCACAAGTCCTGTTTTCATAAAGATCTCCTTTTCCGTAAAACCGGGGTGCGTAACCCGGTGCGCACATCTATATTGTCTTCAGTATACACAAAATCGCAGAAAGTACAAGAGCCGAAAAATCCAAATTTGAGCCGTACCTGCCGCAAGTTTCAGCACTTTTGAACAGAGAACGGGCGCAGCGGTGCGTTTCAGATCGAAGCGGGAAGGAATGATGCATTTTGCTTGGATTTTGGGCAGAAAACCTCTTGTAAAAGTCGGCGCGTTCCGGTATACTAGGTGAAATAAAATGCCGCAGTGCTTGGTTCATTGCGCTTAGAATGTAAAATAGGCTGGAGGAACTGGTTCATTATGAAGATGCTGGAAGATCGTATCCGAAAAGACGGAATCGTGCGCGAGGGCAATGTGCTCAAGGTGGACAGCTTTATCAACCACCAGATGGATATCCCGCTGTTCCGCGAGATGGCAAAAGAGTGGAAGCGCCTGTTTGAGGGCAAGCCCATCAATAAGGTTCTGACCATTGAGGCCAGCGGCATCGGCATTGCAGCCATTGTGGCCAGTGAGTTCAATGTGCCGGTGGTGTTTGCCAAAAAGTCCATGAGCATCAATCTGGACTACAACAACTACGAAACCAAGATCCAGTCCTTCACCCATAAAAAGATCTATAACGTCATCGTTTCCAAAAAGTTTCTCACGGCCGAGGATCATGTGCTGATCATTGATGACTTTCTGGCCAACGGCTGTGCCCTGATGGGTCTGCTGGATCTGGCAAAGGAGGCCGGTGCCACCGTGGAAGGCATCGGCATCGCCGTAGAAAAGGGTTTCCAGCAGGGCGGCGAGCTGATCCGCAGCAAGGGGATCCAGCTGGAAAGTCTTGCCATCGTGGATTCCATGAACAGCGAGACCGGAGAGATCATCTTCCGCGACCAGCCGCACCAGAACTGAATCGTATAACGTTCAAAAGCTGTTGCACATGATTTTGTGTGACAGCTTTTTTGCTTTTGCGAGGACGCTGACCATTTCTACGCTCCATCAAAGCTGTCCCCATCGGCGGGCAGGTCGGCAGCGGTCTGGGCAGAATCAGCAGCTTCCGGCTCTATGGCGCGCGGGATGCCTTTGTACGTCAGGGTCTGCTCCAGTACCTCTGCACACACGGGAGCCGAAAGGCTGCCGCCGGCCGTCGTCCAGCTGTGGGGCTCGTCCAGACAGACCAGACACAGAAACTTCGGGTCGTCGATGGGCGCAACGGCCACAAAACTGGCAATGCGCGCCTTTTCGTCAGCGCTGTCCAGCTTCTGGCTGGTGCCGCTCTTGCCGCCCACCCGGTAGCCCGTGATGCGGGCGTTGCGTCCGCCGCCGTAAAGCACCACAGACTCCATCATCTCCCGCATGACCGCCGAAGTCTCGGGCTGGATGACCCGGCGCCGGCATTTCGGGTCGATGTGCTGCAGGATGCTGCCGTCAGGGTTCAGAATGTCGCTGACAAGGTAAGGCTGCATCAGCCTGCCGCCGTTGACTACGGCACACACGGCTGCGGCCATTTCCAGATAGGAGACCTTGCTGCTCTGACCGAAGGCACAGGAAGCAAGCTCCACCGGCCCCATGCGGTCGGCGGTGTAGTACAGGCTCTTTTTCGGCTCAGCGGGCAGATCGATGCCGGTGGGTTCCCGCAGGCCAAAGGCTGCAAAGTAGCTGCAGAAGGCCTCTTTGCCCAGCCGGGCACCGATCTGGATAAAGCTCTGGTTGCAGGAGTTCTCCAGAGCCTGCGTCACAGTCTGGCTGCCGTGGCGCTTGTGATTGGCGCAGTGGAACCGGGTGCCGGCCACCGAGATGGACTCACCGCAGTAAAAGGTGGAGTGCGGACTCACGGCTCCGGCGTCCAGCGCGGCGGCGCAGGTGATGAGCTTGAACACGCTGCCCGGCTCGTACAGGTCGCTGACGGCCTTGTTGCGCCACTGGGTCTGCTGCGCCAGCTGCAGGGCGGCAGCACGCGCCTCGCCGGAGAGGGCGTCCACGGCGCTGCGGGCAGCACTGTCATAGATCACGCGGGGCTGGTTGGGGTCGTAGGCGGGAGTGGTGGACATGGCAAGCACAGCTCCGGTATTTACATCCATCACGATCCCGACTGACCGGGCGGCAACATGGTGCTCCTTCACCGCGTAATTCAACGCATTTTCAAGATAATGCTGGATGTTTGCATCAATGGTCAGCCGCAGGCCGCTGCCCTCCAGCGGGACTTTTTCAGTCTCGTAGCTCTGCTCCAGCGTATAGCCCCATGCGTTGACCGCGGTGAGCACCACCCCGTTTTCCCCGGTGAGGACATCGTTGTACTTGAGCTCCAGCCCGCTCACACCGGCGTTGTCCACATTGGTAAAGCCCAGTACACTTGCCAGAAACTCCCCTTGTGGGTACCATCGCTTGGAGTCCTGATTGATGCGGATTCCGGTGATGCTGTTCTCCTCGCAGAAATCCCGCACCCGGTCAGCGGTGTCCCGCTCTACCCGGTACCGCAGCAGGCAGTCGTTGGATCTGCGGTCGCTGAACTTTTCCAGAAGCCCTGCCTCGTCCAGTTCCAGGATCTCAGCAAGGCCGGCAGCAGCAAGACTGAGCTTTTCCTCCGGCATTTCACGCGGGGAAGCCCGCAGCGTCCAGCAGCTGCTGTTGGCGGCAAGAAGCGTCCCGTCAGCACTGAAGATGCGCCCCCGGTCGGCGGGCACGACAGTGTCCCGCAGCTGCTGGCCGAGGGCACGGTCAGCGTACCAGCTGCCCGCAAATAGCTGCAGATATGCCAGCCGTGCGGCCAGCCCTGCAAAGCAGACGATGCAAAGCATAGCGGCGACCAGCCGCGCCCGGGCACGGAACGCCTGCTCCGGCAGGGTGCGCAGGCCGGAAGGCGGCTCCGGCTTCGACACGGCACACACCTCCTTTCTACGCAGAAAGTGTATGCGCGGCCGAGCAGGACTTATGACTAACCGGACGGCGGCCTGCGTACAATAAGAGGGATGGAGGTGATGCAGATGCCGAACGCCGCAGCCCACGGGACCCCTGCCCGGCGCAGACTGCCGCTGCGGGTACTGCCGGCGATGGATCTGCCGTTTCTGGTGCTGGTGCTCACACTGGTGGGCTTTGGGCTGGTGATGCTGTGCAGTGCCAGCAGCGCGGTGGCGCTGTATCGGCGGGGCGATGCCTTTGCCTACACCCGGCCGCAGGTGCTGTATGCGGCGATGGGCATTGGAGCCATGTGGCTGGCCAGCCGGGTGGACTACCACATCTACCATAAGCTGGCGTGGCCGCTGCTGGGGCTTTCGCTGGTGCTGCTGGCGGCGGTGCTGTTCATGCCGGAGTACAACGGATGCAGGCGGTGGCTGGTGCTGCCCGGGCTGGGAACGCTGCAGCCCAGCGAGATCGCAAAGTTTGCGGTGGTGCTGGTGTTTGCTCACATCATCTCGCTCAATCACGACCGCATGGGCAGCTTTGCGGTGGGGGTGGTGCCCTTTGCGCTGGTGCTGGGCATGGTGTCGGTGCTGATGCTGCTGGAGCCGCACCTGTCCGGCACGCTGCTGATCCTTGGCATCGGAGCAGTGCTGATGTTCGTGGGAGGCACCGGGCTCAAATGGTTCGTGCTGGCAGGCGTGAGCGGGGCGGCAGCCATCGGGGCGGCCATCGTGGTTCTGCCGGATCTGGTGCCCTATGCAGCCAGCCGCCTCGGCTCCTGGCTCGACCCCTTTGCCGACCCGCTGGGCGACGGCCACCAGACCATCCAGAGCCTGTACGCCATCGGCAGCGGCGGCGCGGCGGGGGTGGGGCTGGGCAGCAGCCGTCAGAAGCATCTGTTTGTGCCGGAGCCGCAGAACGACTTTATCTTTTCCATTCTGTGCGAGGAGCTGGGATTTGTCGGTGCCTGCTCGGTGATCCTGCTGTTTGCACTGCTGCTGTGGAGGGGCATTACGCTGGCGGCGCATGCACCGGATCGGTTCGGGGCACTTCTGGCAGTGGGCTTTGTGGTGCAGGTGGCACTGCAGGCTGTGCTCAACATGGCAGTGGTGACCAACACCATTCCAAACACCGGCATCAGCCTGCCGTTTTTCTCGTCCGGGGGCACCAGCCTGATGATGCTTCTGGGAGAAATGGGAATCGTGTTGTCAGTCTCCCGTGGAGAAACCTGAAATGCGACGAAGACCGCCGTAAATAGCGCAAAAGCCAACACAAATGACAGGACAAATACAGGCGGCATTTTGCCGCATAGAATGACCATTGGCTCCCGTTCCGCATAACATGGGGTATCTTTTGCGGAACGGGGGCTGTTTTTATGGCAGGAGATCTTATCATCATGGGTGGGCGCCCGCTGAGCGGTACAGTGCGCATCCCGGCAGCAAAAAACAGCGTGCTGCCGCTGCTGGCGGCGTCGCTTCTGTGCACGGGGCCGGTGAAACTGCAGAATGTGCCGGGGCTGGCGGATGTGCATACCAGTCTGGAGCTGCTGCGCGGAGCGGGCTGCGAAGCCGGATGGCAGGGGCGGGATCTGCTGGTGCAGGGGCCTCCGTCGTGCTGCCGTCTGGATGCGGGGGCGGCTGCCCGGATGCGTGCGTCGATCCTGTTCTGTGCGCCGCTGCTGGCGCGGCTGGGGAGGGCAGAGACGGTGCTGCCCGGCGGGTGCTGTATCGGCGCAAGGCCGGTGGATCTGCATCTTTCCGGCCTTGCACGGATGGGGGTGGACTGTCGGGCGGAGGGAGCGCGGCTGATCCTGACGGCACCATCCGGCCTGCATGGTGCACAGATCACCCTGCGCTTCCCCAGTGTGGGCGCTACGGAGACGCTGCTGCTGTCAGCGGCGCTGGCGCAGGGGAGCACGGTGCTGCGGGGTGCTGCCCGGGAGCCGGAGATCTGCGATCTGGCGGCATTTCTCAACCGGTGCGGAGCCAGCGTGCAGGGGGCGGGCAGCAGCACCATCCGGGTGGAGGGGCGGCGCAGCCTTTCCGGGTGCAGCTTTGCGCCCATGGCAGACCGCATCGTGGCATCCACCCTTGCCTGCGCCTGCGCGGCAGCGGGAGGCAGAGTGGAGCTTGCCGGGTGTGCGCCGGAGACCTACCGCCCGCTGTTGGAAATTCTGGAACAAATGGGCTGCATGGTGAGCTGTGAGCCGGGAGGCGCAGTCATTTCCCGCTTTGGAGCGCTGCACGGGGTGGGTAAAGTGTTTACCGGAGTGTATCCGGCACTGGCCACTGATGCGGCACCCCTGCTGGCGGCGGCAATGCTGGCAGCAGACAGTGAGAGCAGCATCGAGGATGTGGTATTTGAGCGGCGGTTTGGCTGCGCGGAGGGTTTTGCCGCCTTTGGTGCACGGGTGGAAACCGAAGGGCGGACCCTGCGGATCTGCCCGTGCGGGAGTTTGTGCGGTGCTGAGGCTGCTGCGCCGGATCTGCGGGGCGGCGCAGCGCTGGTGGTCGCCGCACTGGCAGCCCGTGGAAAAAGCAAAGTGACAAATACCGCCCTGATTGACCGCGGTTATGCCGGGTTCGAGCGGATGATCGCCGAACTTGGCGGCCAAATTCGGCGGGAAACACGGCCTGAAGAGGGCACGGAGAAAAAAAGACCTGCAAAAAAGCAAATTTGACTTGCATTCACGGCCAAAAGATGATACGATACAGATATATAAGTGTGGTAAGATATTTTCTGTGCGCTCTGCGCAGTTACCGATAAAATCCGATGGAGGACAAAGTTATGGCACTGATGCTCGACGAAGAAATGGACGAAAACGTTACGACGATCAAGGTGATCGGTGTAGGCGGCGGCGGCGGCAACGCCGTCAACCGCATGGTGAGCGACGGCCTGCAGGGCGTCGAATTTATCGCGATGAACACCGACCAGCAGGCTCTGGCCAAGAACCACGCTGCGACTAAGGTGCAGCTGGGCTCGAAGCTGACCAAGGGCCGCGGCGCAGGTGCAGACCCTGAGATCGGTCAGCGTGCTGCGGAAGAAAGCAAAGATGAGATCGCAAACGCCCTCAAGGGCTCCCAAATGGTCTTTATCACCGCTGGAATGGGCGGCGGCACCGGCACCGGTGCGGCTCCCGTTGTGGCAGAGGTGGCGCATGATCTGGGGATCCTGACGGTTGGCATCGTTACCAAGCCCTTCTCGTTTGAGGGCAAGCGCAAGATGGGTCTGGCAGAGCAGGGCATTGCAAACCTGCTGATGCATGTGGACAGCCTGATCGTCATCCCCAACGAGCGCCTGAAGATGATCAGTCAGGAAAAGATCACTCTGATGAATGCTTTCCAGGCTGCAGACAATGTGCTGCGTCAGGGCGTTGAGTCGATCTCTGCACTGATCAATGTGCCTGCCTTCATCAATCTGGACTTCGCCGATGTGCGCTCTATTATGAAGGATGCCGGCTACGCACACATGGGCGTGGGCAGCGCCAAGGGTGCCGGCAAGGCCGAGAACGCTGCGAAGGCAGCGATCTCCAGCCCGCTGCTGGAGACCAGCATCGCCGGTGCACACGGCGTGATCATTAACATTACTTCCAGCCCCGACATCGGTCTGGAGGACGTGGAGACTGCTGCAGGCCTCATCACGCAGAGTGCACATCCTGATGCGAATATCATCTGGGGTACTGCGTTCGACGAGAACCTGTCCGATGAGATGCGCGTGACCGTGGTTGCTACCGGCTTTGACAACAAGAGCGCCAGCGACCTGCGCAACAGCATCAACAATGCCATGGGCAGTGCACAGTCTGCTCCGTCGGCTGTGTTCAGCAGCGAAACTGCAGCTCCGGCACCTGCACCGGCGTCGGCCGCCGGCGGCGCAGCAGCGGCCAAGCCGGAGGAAGAGGACAGCGGCGATAACAGCTACTACGATGAGCTGATGAAGATGCTGAACAAGCGCCGCTGAGCAGCAGGAGCATCCGAGATCAGAGCGCTGAAGAAACACCCATGACCGGGCTGGCTGTGCATCTGCCAAGTCGGCAGTGCCGCCCGTCCAGTGGGAGAAGGCATGGAACGGAGGGGCATTATGGCGCAGGGACGGCAGCAGAACAATGCAGCTTGGCCGCGCTATGTCCAGTCGGCCATCATGCAGCAGGCAGCGGCTGTGCCGAGTCCCCGTGCGGCCTGTGAGCAGCTGGAACAGCTGACTCGTAAGCTGGCGGCTGCTCAGGCAGAGATCCGGCGCTATCAGACCCGGCTGTTTGCCTGTGAAAGGCAGATGATCGCTCTGCGCAGGGAGAATGCTGAGCTGGAAGCTGCCTGTGAACAGGCGCAGGAAGAAACGCTGCAGCTCCGCGCAGCCCGGCAGGAAGCATGTTCTGCGGCGGCTGAGCCGGAAATGCCGGATCCGCCTGCTGCAGAAGAGCAGGCGCTCGTACAGGCTTCTCCGGAGGAGTCTGCCCCGCAGGAGTCACAGCAGGAGGCTGCTCCACTGCCCGCGGAACCGGAATGGCAGCCCAAGACCGAACTGGAACACCTCTCGGTCGAGCTGATCAGGTGGTTTGACAAGATGATGGACACCTGACCGGGAAACAGGAGCGACTCAAAAAAAAAAAAACAGAATAAGCCGCTGCAAAAGGTGCTGAGCCTTTGCAGCGGCTTTTTGTGCAGAAACAAGCCCCCGGGTGGATCTTTTGGATCCGCCCGGGGGCTTCCGGTTTTTCAGCGCACGCTGCTGGTGCGGTGTTCCATGAGATAAGTGGCTTCCAGATCGGCGATATGCAGCTTTACGGCAAGCGGATATTTGTCGTAGGCCTCCGAGATGGCAAAGCAGCCGCCTCGGGCTGCATCGTCAAAGCCGCCCATGTGCCAGCGGATGGCAACGGCTTCCTCAACCTTCAGCTTCATGAACCGCTCAATGAGAAAGACGCTTTTCTCGCCGTGGCCGTAGGGGAACAAATCTTCTACGCTGTAGCTGGGCACTTTTTCCCACTGGCCGGTCACTTCGTTTTTTACGTTGCGGGTGCCGGCCTTATAATAGTTTGCCTTGCACAGGTCGTGCAGCAGTGCGCAGATGGCAAAGGACTCCTCACTGTCACCCTCGGCAAAAAAGGTGTCGTGCAGGGCGTGATAGACGTTCAGGCTGTGCATACACAGCCCGCCCTCGCAGGCACCGTGGAACCGGGTAGATGCCGGTGCGGTGAAGAAATCCGTTTTGTGCTCCAGCCAATCCAGCAGCTTTTCGCTGCCGGGGCGGGAAACATATTGCTGCCAGATCTGTAAAAACTCTTCGCGGCCGCCCATGCTCACAGCTCCATGTCGTCCAGAATGCCCTTGAGGATGGCCATTTCGTCATGGCTCAGGGAGATGCCCTTGCCCATGCGGGTGCCGTCCGGCGACCAGTCGCGGATGTCGTACTTAGGCTCGCCGTCGTTCCAGCTGATGAGATTCAGCTGACGCTCCCAGCCGCGGGGACGCTCCGAAAGTACTGCGATGCGCTGGACAACTTCATATTTGATCTCTGCCATAATGCAAAACCTGCCTTTATCTTTGTTTGCTACCATAATAAGGGAAGCGGACGAAGATTTCAACCGGTTGAGCAAAAATAATTTGAAAAATTTTCAGCAGCGGCGGCAGTGGCGGCCGAAACAGGGCACCACTGCCCGGCGTTCCGGCTCAGCCGTAAGGGGATTCTTCCCGCCAGTCCACAAGGTCGAGCACGGCTTCGGTGTCTTCCTCCGGGGCGGGATGCGCAGAGTGGGTGCGCTGACCGGTGCTGAACAGCCCAGGGGCGTAATGAGCCATGACGCTGGTCTGCACATCTCCGGACAGAAACGCCCGGGCATTTTTCTGGCGGCAGGCGGCGGGAGTGCCGTCGGTCATGGGCACGCCGCGCGGCTCGCTGCCGGTATCGGGGTGGGGCGTCTGACCCGGAGGCACCTGTGTGCCGGGGGCGGTGGGGTCGCCGGGCGGCAGGATCTCGGGTTTGTCCGGCTCTTTGCCCAGCGGCGGGCTGCAGCGGGAGCAGCTGTTTTCCGGTGCGGAAGAAGCCCCGGGCGCATCATCCAGTTCGTGGCGGATGAAGGGCGTGAGAGAGTTCATTGAAAAATCACCTCCGCCCATAGGATACCCCGGAAAGACGCAACTTATAAAGAGGCGGTGTTTCACACGATCAATTCTACGGTAGAGCCGCCGGTGCGGGCTTTGTGCACGACCACCTGCCGGTCAATGCGGTCTTTCAAAGCCCCTACGTGGGAGATGATGCCTACCAGACGGTCGCCCTCGGTGAGGCCTGCCAGAACCCGCATGGCCTGTTCCAGCGACTCGTCGTCCAGACTGCCGAAGCCCTCGTCGAGGAAGAGGGTGTCCAGCCGGATGCCGCCTGCGGCGCTCTGGACTTCATCCGAAAGCCCCAGCGCCAGCGCCAGCGACGCCTTGAAGCTCTCGCCGCCGGAAAGAGTCTTGACACTGCGGCGGGTGCCGTTGTAGTGGTCGATGACGCCGAGGTCAAGACCGGACTGGCTGCGCTGGTTTTCAGCGCCGATACGTTCCAGCTCGTACTGCCCGGCGGTCATCTGCATCAGCCGGGTGTTGGCGTGGCGCAGGATACGGTCAAGGTAGTTCATCTGGATGTAGGCTTCCAGTTTGATCTTCTGTTTGCTGGTCAGGGTGCCGCCCGCCGTGGCTGCAAGAGCACTGACCCATTGCCAGCGCTGTTCCAGCCCGGTGCGGGCGCTGGCAGCACAGCGGTATTGCTCCAGCGTTCTGCGGTTTGGCAGCAGCTGGGCGGCAAGCTGCTGTTCCTGTCCGCGCAGGACTTCCCGCAGGGCGGTCAGGCGGGTCTGCTCGGAGCGCAGCGTTTCCAGCGGCTGAGCGGGTGCGGTTTTTTCGGCGGCAGCCTGCTGCGCCTGCAGGGCGTCCACAGCAGCTTTGGCGGCGGCGTGGGTCTGCTCGGCCTGCTTCAGAGCACGTTCTGCCTGCTCCATGCCGGTGCGCAGGGCGCTGCGCCGGGCTGTCAATGCATCCAGTGCGGCCTGTGCCTCAGCCCGCTGGGGATAGGGCAGGCCAGAGCGCTGCGCGGTGAGCTGCGCTTCCAGAGCGTCTGCCCGGGCTTCCTGTGCGGCAGCGGTGCTGTCGGCGTCGGAAGCGGCTTGCGCCAGTGCCGGGCGCTGGCGGGTCTTGGTCTGCCGGTCGGCCTCCAGTGCAGTGCGGCGGGCGGCATCGAATCTGGCCTGCCGCAGGGCGGCGGCGCACTGGGTCTGTGCCGTGTGCAGGGCATCGGATTCCTCTGCAAGCACGGTGTGCAGGAAGGCAAAGGTCAGCTGTACCGACCCATCCGGAGCGGAAAAACGCTCCGGCAGCAGCTCCTCCGCATCCCGGCGCAGAGAGCGGCGGGCTTCGTCCGCGGCGGCAAGGGCGCTTTGGGCGGCGGCGCTGGCGGCCTGCGCCTGCGTGTCGGCTCTGGATGCGTCCTGCTTGGCGGCGTTTACCTGCGCCTGCGTGGGGGCAGTGCGGGGGAGCACCGCTCTTGCCGGGTGGTGCGTGCTGCCGCATACCGGGCAGGGGCTCCCCTCGGTCAGTGCCTGAGCAAGCAGCCCGGCCTGTGCGTCCAGAAATGCCTTGTCCAGTGCATCCCGGCGGGCGTGTGCCTGCTCTTTCGCTTCAGCGGCAGCGCGATAGGCATCCTGTGCTGCGCGGGCTTTTTGTGCCTGCTGCTGGCAGGCCGAAAGCCTCCGGTTCAGGGCAGAAAGCGCAGCGCTGCGTTGAGCCAGCTCTTTTTCCTGTGTTTCCAGCGTCAGCTGCCGGGTGGGGGCGTCGGCCAGAACCGTCAGCTCCTTTTCAGCAGCCGTCAGTTCGGCGTCCAGTGCGGCCAGCTGGGTGCGCCGTTTTGCAGCCTGCGCCCGGGCAAGCTGCGCTGCAGCAACGGCCTGCGCGTGCTCCCGGCAGAGGCTGTCCAGCTCGTCATAGGCGGCAAGCGCTGTCTGTGCTTGAGTGATCTGACCGGCCAGCTCGTCCAGCCGGGCGGCATCCTCTGTGTGACGGGCGCTCTCGGCGCGGGCGGCTTCCAGCGCGGGCAGAGCGGCGGAAAGCTCAGCCTGCCGGGCAGCCAGCTGACGGGTCAGCTGCTCTGCCTGCTGCGCCGCACCCAGCTGCTGCTGCACGGCGTCCAGTTTGGCCTCGGTGTCCTTCAGAGCAGACGAAGCGGTCTGCTGCGCGGCCCCCTGTCGTGCAAGAAGCGCTTCCAGCAGAGCGAGCGCAGTTTCCGGCTCAGTCTGGGCGTTCAACGCGGCGAGAGCTTCGGCCGCCGGGTCGTCGGGAGCGTACTGGATGCCGGAGAGCAGGCTGTCGAGCTTTGCGTTCTGGGCGGTGCGCTGCTGGGTAAGGGCAGAGCTTTCCAGCTGCAGGCGCTCCTGAAGCCGGGCGTAACGCTGGGTGCGGAACAGCTTGCGGAAGATGCGGCTGCGCTCCTCGGTGGAAGCGTTGAGCAGCTTGGTGAACTGTCCCTGTGCGATCATTGCGATCTGGCAGAACTGGCTGTAATCCAGCCCGATGATCTCCATGACGGCGGCTGTCACGTCCTTTGCTTTGGTCACCGGCGGCCGGCCGTCAGCATAGGTGAGAACGGCATCTGCTTTTTCGGTGGTGAAGCCCTCGCCGCGCACCTTGGGACGAGTGTATTCCGGGTTGCGGCGCACGGTATAGCGCTGGCCGTTCACCTCAAATTCCAGCTCCACAAAGGTGGGGGTCTTGGGGTCGGCATATTTGCAGCGCAGCATGGCACCCTCGCGCACACCGCCGCTGGAATGGTCGTACAGGGCGTAGGTAATGGCATCGAACAGGGTGGTCTTGCCCGCACCGGTGTCACCGGTGACGAGATACAGGCCGCCCCTGCCCAGCTTTTCCAGTTCCAGCACGGTCTCATCCGCATAGGGGCCAAAGGCCGAAAGCGTCAGTTTCAGGGGTCTCATGCGTCCTCACCCTCCTTCCAGATCTCCTCAATGAGCTGCTGACAGAATGCCGCCTGCGCGTCGGTCAGCGGCTGATTGTTCTGCATCTGGTAGAACGCCGCAAAATGTTCCAGCGGCGTGATGCTTTCCACCCGCTCCGGAGCAGCGACCTCCTGATCTCCGCGGGTGCGGCGGTTGTCGTAGTCCAGCCGCATCAGGTTCGGGTAGACCACCCGGAGGCGCGCCAGCGCATCCGGCACATCCTGCTCGTCGGTGAGGGTGATGTGCAGGTAGTCGTCCACAGCTGTTCCCTCGTAACGGCGGCGGTCGGTCAGCTCCATGTAGCTGCCGCGCAGCTCCCGCAGGTCGTGCTTCGGAGTCAGCGGGGCGGTGGTGATGGTCACCTTGCCCTTCGCCCCAAGCTCCACGAATGTGGCGCTTTTGTGCTGCGCTGCTTCCGAAAAAGAATACTTCAGCGGGGTGCCGCAATAGCGCACGGTGTCGCGGCCCACCTTCTGGGGGCTGTGCAGATGGCCGAGGGCCACATAGTCAAAGGCATTGAACAGGCTGGCGTCTACGCTGTCCACACCGCCCACCGAGACCTCCTCGCTCTCGCAGCAGGCCGCCCCGGCCACGAACTGATGTGCCAGCAGTACGCTGCGGTGAGCCGGGTCTGGCGGGCAGCGGCGCAGTACGCAGGCAAGGGCATCGTTGTAGCTTTCAATGGACTCGTCCGGCCAGATGTGCCGCACCATGGCGGGCTTGAGGAAGGGCAGAAGGTACACGTCCAGTGTGCCGTATTCGTCCGTGAGGGAGATGGGCACCGGCGCACCGGAGAACACCGGGCTGACATACACCCGGCTGCTCTGTAGCAGAGTCGAGCCGAAGGCGATGCGGTCGGCAGAGTCGTGATTGCCGCTGATAGCGAACACCGGCAGCTGCCGCTCAGCCAGTTGGGTGAGGAACCAGTCCAGCAGGCGTACGGCCTCAGCAGGGGGAACAGGCTTGTCGTAGAGATCACCTGCCAGAAATACGCCGTCCACGGGCGTCTCATCCAGAAGGGAAAGAATCTGTTCCAGAATGTATCGCTGGTCGTCCAGCATGGAAAACTCGCACACCCGCTTGCCGAGGTGCAGGTCGGACAGATGCAGAAAACGCAAAAGGAACACCGCCTTTTCAGAGTTTTCTTTATTATACAGCAGGGCGGGGGTGGGGGCAAGGAAAACAAAAGCGTCTGCAGGACGAAAAATCCTGCAGACGAGGTAAGGCGCAGAAGCCGCTCTTGAAAATGCTGCTAACGGTTACGGCCCTAATCGTGAAAAAGTGGATCGGAAACAACCGCCGTTGTTTCCGATCCACAAATAATAAAAGTTTATTCCGCTGAATATGACCAAAGCGCACGCGGCGGCCATTCCAGATCGTTTTACGACCTGCAAATGATCAGAACATCTTCTCCCATGTTCCTTCGCCGACTACGCCGTCGGCGGTAAGGCCGTTGCGGCGCTGGAACCGCTGCACCGCTGCAGCTGTGGAAGCCCCGAATCTGCCGTCGGCGGTCAGCCGCTCGCCCAGAGAGTTGAGCTTCTGCTGCACCAGACGCACCGTGCCGCCGGACGAGCCGCTGCGCAGGGCAATGCCGGGGTAGGGCACATGCAGGCCGTGTTTGGCCGTGTAGCGGGTGTAGAGCACGTTCCATGTGTTCGCACCCACCTTGCCGTCCACGTTCATCTTGTTTTTCAGCTGAAACTCCTTCACGGCGTTCTCGGTGGAAATGCCGAATCTGCCGTCGACTTTCAGCGTGTCGTACCAGGTGCAGGCGTCGCGCACACCGTTGAGCCAGGTCTGCACAAGAGCCACGTCCGGCCCGGCAGAGCCGCGTTGAATGAGGGAATAATAAGCGGGGATCGCCATAGAGGATAACACACTCCTTTCGCCTCATGCTATGCGGTGGAAGGAGCAGGCGTTACCCCACCAACACCACCTCCTCCCGGCGGGCGGTGCGCTGCTGCACCCACTCCACCAGTCGGAGCCGGAGAATGTAGTTCCCGCAGACGAGGTCGTTTTCGGCGGGTCGCGCGTAGCCCCCGCAGGCAGAACGGCACAGACCCGGGTAGAGCACGCACCACCAGTTGCGGCCTGCGCCTGAGCCGATGTCGATGCGTACGGCGTCGTACCGACCGGCAGGCAGAGTGCCGGTGCTGTAGCGCCGGGTGTCGAAGTACATGTTCACCAGCTGCACCCGCACAGGCACGCGGATATTCAGCTTTGCCAGTGCGTGCCGGGCAGTGAGCTGCAGCTCAAACAGATGCCGTCCCGCCCAGCGGAGGGCTTCGGCTTTGGTTTTGGCGGGGCAGGCAGCGTCCATGTAGGTGAGCACAGCGTCCCGCACATGGAGCTTGGCACTCTGGCTGGCGATGGAATCGCTGTCTGCCCGGATGTGCAGCCGCAGGGTGTCGGCACACACCAGCGCACTGGTGTCCAGCTGAATGCGGCTCCACGCCAGCGCCTGTCCTGCGCCGCTGAGGGCAAGGGTAAGAAACAGGCCAAGGCAGAGCAGAGACATCTGAGAGCGTGTAAGCATTCTGGATAACATAAAAACAGACCCTTCTTCTGGAAATGTTATCCAGAGGATGGGTCTGCTGGAAAAAATTTATTCAGGGATGCCTGAGAGAGTCCTTTAGTTCTTCAACGACTGCATGGGTGCAGGCAGCCGGCCGCCGCGGTTGATGAACACGGACGGGTCGTGCTGGTTCACGGCCATGATGGGACCGTAGCCCAGCAGACCGCCAAAGTCCAGCACCTCGCCGGCCTTGCGGCCAATGGCGGGAATGACACGCACGGCGGTGGTCTTGCTGTTCACCATGCCGATGGCGGCTTCGTCGGCGATCAGGGCGCTGATGACGGCCGGGGTGGTGTCGCCCGGGATGATGACCATATCGATGCCCACCGAGCAGACGGCGGTCATGGCTTCCAGCTTTTCAATGGTCAGGCAGCCGATCTCGGCGGCGTGGATCATGCCGGCGTCCTCGCTGACCGGGATGAAGGCACCGGACAGGCCGCCCACGTGGTTGGAGGCCATCACGCCGCCCTTCTTCACGGCATCGTTGAGCAGGGCCAGGCAGGCGGTGGTGCCGCAGCAGCCGCAGGTCTCAAGGCCCATCTCCTCCAGAATGTTGGCCACGCTGTCGCCAATGGCGGGGGTCGGTGCCAGCGACAGGTCGATGATGCCGGCGGGCACGCCCAGAGCCTTGGAGGCAAGGTTTGCCACCAGCTGACCCACACGGGTGATCTTGAAGGCGGTGCGTTTGACCAGCTCTGCTACTTCATCGATGGGGGCATCCTTGGGCAGGCGGGCCAGTGCGGCGCGCACAGCGCCGGGGCCGGAAACGCCCACGTGGATCTCACAGTCCGGCTCGCCGGGGCCGTGGAATGCACCGGCCATGAAGGGGTTGTCCTCCGGTGCGTTGCAGAACACCACCAGCTTTGCGGCACCGATGCACTGACGGTCAGCCGTCAGCTCGGATGCCTTCTTGACGGCCTCGCCCATGAGCTTGACGGCGTCCATGTTCAGGCCTGCCTTGGTGGCACCGATGTTCACCGAGCTGCACACGATGTCGGTCTCGGCCAGCGCACGGGGAATGGACTCGATCAGGCGGCGGTCACCGGCAGAGAAGCCCTTGTGCACCAGAGCGCTGTAGCCGCCCACAAAGTTGACGCCCACCTTTTTGCCGGCGGCGTCCAAGGTCTTTGCAAAGTCCACGGGGTCGGCATCCGGGCAGGCACCCAGCAGCATGGCGATGGGTGTGACACTGATGCGTTTGTTGATGATGGGAATACCGTACTCGGCACTGATATGCTCCACCGTGGGCACAAGGTTTGCGGCCTTGGTGGTGATCTTGTGATAGATGTTCTCGCACGCCTTCTTCGGGTCCGGGTCGATGCAGTCCAGCAGGCTGATGCCCATGGTGACAGTGCGCACGTCCAGATTGTCCTGAGTGAACATCTCGATGGTCTCGAGGATGTCACCGGTATTAAACATACTCATAGCTGTGTACTCCCTCCATCAGATGGTGTGCATGGCGTCAAAGACTTCCTGACGGGTCACGTTGATCTGCATCCCCATCTCGGCAGCCAGTGCATCGCAGCGCTTGTGCAGCTCTTCGTGGTTCACATTGCACTTGGAGATATCCACCAGCATGATCATGGCGAACATGCCCTGCAGGATGCTCTGAGTTACGTCCTCGATGTTGATGTTCAGCTCGGTGCACAGACCGGCGACCTTGGCGACAACGCCCACAGTATCGTGACCAATGACGGTAATGAATGCTTTCATCGTTTCCACCCTCGTTTTCCTTTTGATGAACGGTGCCGCAAGCGTTCCGGCACACTCTTACTCTTCCAGTATAGCAGATTTGGCAAAATTTGAACACACTTTTTGTAAAAAAGAACAGACACGAAGGGAAAAAGACATTCTATCCCAAAAACCGGGTGCAATCTTTTACAGCTTGTGCTATACTTATAAATAATTTATTTCCCGATTACGGGCTGAGAAGGAGCAAAATACTATGGAACAGCTTTTGAAGATCCTGGAAGACAATGCGCGGCTGCCCATTGAGGACATCGCCACGATGCTGAATAAATCCCCCGCCGAGGTGGCGGCCATGATCGATCTGGCCCGGGCGCAGGGCATCATCAAGGGCTACAAGACCCTTGTGGACTGGGAAAAGGCCGGGGTCAACCGTGTGGAGGCCGTCATCGAGCTGAACGTCAGCCCCAAGAAGAGCCGCGGCTTTGACGAGATCGCAGCCACCATTGCCGCCTTTGACGAGGTGGAGAGCGTGCTGCTGATGAGCGGCGGCTACGACCTGCAGCTGGTCATCAAGGGCCAGACCTTCCAGGAGATCGCCCTGTTCGTGGCAAAGCGCCTGTCCCCGCTGGACGATGTGCTGTCCACCGCCACCCACTTTGTGCTGCGCACCTATAAAAAGGAGGGCCGCCTGTATCAGGACGAAGAAATCGATGAAAGAGAGTGCACGGTGCTGTGATGGACTACGATAAACTGATCGCGCCTGCCGCTGAGGCCATGCGCCCCTCCGGCATCCGCAAATTTTTCGATCTGGCTGCCGAAATGCCCGAGTGCATCAGTCTGGGCGTGGGCGAGCCGGACTTCAAAACGCCATGGGCCGTGCGCGAAGCCGGCATCGAGAGTCTGGAGCATGGCCGCACCCGCTACACCTCCAACGCAGGCCTGAAGGAGCTGCGCGCCGAGGTGGCAAAGTATCTGGAGCGCCGCATGGGCCTGCACTACGACCCGCTGCACGAGGTGCTCATCACGGTGGGCGGCAGCGAAGCCATTGATATGTGCATCCGCACGCTGGTGCAGCCCGGGGACGAGGTCATCATCCCGGAGCCCTGCTTTGTGTGCTACGAGCCCATCACCACCCTGTCCGGCGGTGTGCCGGTGCATGTGGCCTGCCGTCAGGAGGACGAGTTCCGCCTGCGTGCCGATGCCCTCAAGGCTGCCATCACCCCCCGCACCAAGCTGCTCATCATGCCCTTCCCCAACAACCCCACCGGCGCGGTGATGGAGCGCGAGGATCTGGAAGCCGTTGCCGAGGTGCTGCGCGGCACCAACATCATGGTGCTCTCGGATGAGATCTACGCCGAGCTGAACTACGGCCTGCGACCCCATGTGTCCATTGCCACCCTGCCCGATATGGCAGAGCGCACCATCGTGGTGAACGGCTTCTCCAAGACCTACGCCATGACCGGCTGGCGTCTGGGCTACGCCTGCGGCCCGGCACCCATCATCCGGATCATGACCAAGATCCATCAGAGCGCCATCATGAGCGCCCCTACCACCAGCCAGTACGCCGCCATCACTGCCCTGAAGGAGTGCGACGGCGAGATCGACCGGATGCGTGATGAGTACAATATGCGCCGCCGCCTTGTGGTGAAGTCCTTCAACGATATGGGGCTGACCTGCTTTGAGCCGCGGGGCGCATTCTACGCCTTCCCCTGCATCAAGAGCACGGGTATGAGCAGCCAGGATTTCTGCACGAAGCTGCTGGAACAGAAGCATGTGGCCATCATCCCCGGCGATGCCTTTGGCGCTTCCGGCGAAGGCTACGCCCGTATTTCCTACGCCTACAGCGTGGAGCATCTGAAGGAGGCGCTCCGGCGCATCCGGGAATTCCTGCAGGAAAACGGCATCTATCACGGCATCTGAGGAGGAACAAATGGCAAGGCTGAACTGCGTGACCGTTCTGGCACCCGCAAAGCTCAATCTGGCACTGGACGTGGTGGGGCTTCTGCCTGACGGCTACCATGATCTGGACATGACCATGCAGGCCATCACCCTGTACGAGCGGGTGGTGCTGCGCCGCAGTCCCTACCTGAATCTGCGCCTGCCGGGCAGTCTGGTGGCTCCTAACAACAAAAACACTGCCATCAAGGCGGCGCTGGCCTTTTTCAACTACACCGGCCTGCTGGCGGGTGTGGATATCACCGTTTACAAGAGCACCCCGGTGCGGGCAGGCATGGCAGGTGGCAGCGCCGACGCCGCCGCTGTGCTGGTGGGGATGAACGAGCTTTACGGCGCACAGCTCTCTATGAGCGAACTGTGTGCGCTGGGTGCAAAGATCGGTGCGGACGTGCCCTTTGCCCTGATGGGCGGCACCTGCCGGGTGCAGGGCGTGGGGGACTTCCTCAAGGCACTGCCGCCGGTGCCGGAGTGCTGGTTCACGGTAGTGATGCCGGACTACGGTGTCTCCACCCCGGAAGCGTTTGCGGCCTATGACCGGATCGGCAGCAGTGTCCACCCGGACTGCGCAGCACAGGAAGCCGCCATCCGTGCCGGAGATCTGGATGCCGTGTGCGCTGCCGCCGGCAACGCGCTGGAAGAGTGCAGCGGAGCAAAGAGCACCGGTGCGATCAAGGCTCTGCTGCGGGAGCATGGCGCTGCTGCCGCCCTGATGACCGGCAGCGGTGCGGCGGTGTTCGGCGTGTTCCGGGACGAGACATCCGCCCGGGCAGCGGCGCAGGCCGCACGGCAGCACTGGAAACAGGTATACATGGCGCAGCCTGACCGCGGCGGTGCACGGGTGATCCGATAAAAATGCATAGACCTCCTTCCCACGGGGCATACTGCCCGCAAAGGAAGGAGGTCTTTTTGTGCAGACCTTTTACAAAATCTGTCTGATCCTTATGATCGTCGGCGGCATCAACTGGGGGCTTGTGGGGCTGTTCCAGTTCGATTTTGTGGGCTGGCTGCTGGGCGGCAGCGCATCCATCTGGTCCCGCATCGTGTTCACGCTGGTGGGCATTGCAGCTCTGTGCGGCATCCCGGGGCTGTTCTCGGACGAAACGGATGAATGACCCTCTCAGTCAATGCCTGCGGCATTGCCAGCTCCCCCGAAAGGGGGAGCTTTATTGTGCCTGTCCTCCAGAAGTAAAAAAGCTCTCCCTTCGGGAGAGCTGGCGCGTCAGCGCCTGAGAGGGTCAATGACAGGTGCTTTTGCTGGTTTGAGTCAATGGCTGCTTCCGTCCAGATCATCCCACTCCACCAGATCCGGCAGAGTGAGGGTCTCATCCGAACAATGGGGGTGCGGGTTCTTTTTGTCCTCCTTCAGCACGTGCAGTACCTCACGGGCGAGGCCGCGGATGGCAATACAGTCCTCAGGCAGATCGGTCTGGCTGCGGCCGGAGTGGGTGAACAGGATCCTGCCTTCCCGGCCGACCACCAGCGTCAGTGGCAGCAGCTGCGGGGCGCTGGTATCGTAGCGCAGCCCCTGCGACCTGGCAGAGCGGTAAATGCGCTGAGCCGCAAAGCTCCAGCTCAGGATGCCGCGCGTCTGCTCCACGCCCAGATAACTGTACAAAACGCCCGGTTCATCGCAGATGAGCGGGAAGGGAAACTCGACGTTCCGGATAGCGCGTGCGACCATTTTGGGGGAAGAGCGCACCGCGCAGGCCAGCCGCACGCCGTGCAGGTCATCCAGCGTAGACAGATAGCTCTTGAGGTATTTCTGGGTGATGGGGTGGTCAAACCCGGGCAAAAAGATCATCACCAGAGGCAGGCTGCCCTCGCAGAGACTGTAAAAATCGTTTTTCGGGGTGGTAGGGGTGTCAAAGGTGAACGGAGGGATGGACGTCCCAACCAGATGTTCCGATTTCATGCCGCAATGCACATCCTTTCGTGATAATAAAAAATCCACACACCGTCTCCTGCGCAGAAGACAGTGGTGGATGGATGTTGATAAAAAGATCCCGCCCGGTCGTCTGCGGTCAATCAAACCTACCCTTGCGGACAGGTGGGTGCCCTGTCTCCGGATTCGCGCTTCCTCATCGAGCCTTCATGGTCGACCCATGACGGGGAGGTCTGCAATCCACCGGGGAACTCCGAGCTCCCGTTGAATGATTAGTAGGATCATATAAACCGCAACAAATCGAGCCGGGCAGGAAGTCTTGCCGGGTAATTTGTCTGGAAATGAAACGGTCAGTCGATCTCGAACTCGCCGCTCAGACGCTGTTCAAACAGCTTGCTGACTTCCAGCAGAGTCTCGTCGTCCTCTACGACGTCCAGATACTCGCCTTCGTCGTCTTCGCCGACGCTCAGGATCACCAGCTGGGCATCCTCGTTGATGTCCTCTTCATTCTCAGCATATTCCACAACAGCCAGATAATGCACACCCTTGTGATCCAGCGCGTCGATCACTTCAAATGTGACCTCGTTGCCGTCCTCATCCTCAAGGGTCATCAGATCAGGCTGGTATTCCTCTTCGGGATTGGGATTCTTGATTTCGTCAGACATAGATATTGTCTCCTGTATCGTGTCATAAGGCGGGCTTTTGTTTGCCGTCCCGCTCGGTCTGCATATAGTGTAGCGTTTTTTTGCCTGCTCGTCAAGATGCTTTTTCGCACAGAAATTGTGTAACAAATTTTCACGTATTTCCTCTCGCGCTGAGCGGCAGAATATGATATACTATCCTCTGAATCTTCCGTGCACGGCGTATCGTGCATCTGATATAGCGTATGAAGCGGGGGCAGAGATCATGCATAGAAAAAGATGGGCGGCACTGGCCGCGGCGGCGGCACTGGTGCTGTCCGGCTGCAGCTTCGGCAGCATCGGCGGGGGCGGCAGCACGACCCAGAAGATCGACCGCCCGGCAGTGGAGTCGGCAGAGCTGCAGTTCACCCACCCGGCGGCAGGGGATCCCATCGCGGTATTTGATACCTCGGCGGGCGTGTTCAAGGCGGTGCTTTTCCCGGACGAGGCTCCGCAGGCCTGCGATAACTTCACCGGCCTTGTGCAGGCGGGCTACTACAACGGCCTGACGGTCTCCCGGGTGGAGAGCGGCTTCGTGGCCGAAGCCGGACAGGGGGCAGACGGCAGCGGCACTACCATCTGGAACGGCAACCGCTACCCGCCGGAGACGACAGACAAGCTGCACCATTACTCCGGTGCGCTGTGCATGGGCACGGATGATTCCGGCGACTGTGCCAGCGTATTCTATGTGATGCAGACCCTGCCGGGAAGTCAGTCGGTGACGCAGGAGCTGGTGGATCAGATGAACAGCGCGGGCTACCGCGCGGAGGTAGTCAGCGCCTACCAGACCGCAGGCGGTGCACCCTACCTCGACTATACCGATACCGTGTTCGGACAGGTGTATGAAGGCATGGATGTGGTGGACGCCATCGGCCAGACCGCCGTGGATGAAAACCAGAAGCCCGGTGAGGACATCACCATCAACAGCGTGACGATTTCGACATACGAATAAGAAAAAGGACGCCGATAGGCGTCCTTTTTCTTATATTTCCCCCGGGTGCTCCTTCCGCCACGCCAGATAATCATCCAGAATGACGGTGGCGCTCACTGAGTCCAGGATCTCCCGGCGCTTTTCGCCAAACGTCCCACTCTCGTCCAGCAGGTCGGCAGCGGCGCAGGTGGTCTGGCGCTCGTCCCACATGCGTACCGGCAGGCCGCTCCAGATCTCCACGGTCTTGGCCAGCTTGCGGCTCTTGGCGGCACGCTCGCCCTCGGTTCCGTCCATGTTCAGCGGCAGGCCGATGACGATGAGCTCGGCTCCGATCTCCTTTGCCACCTCACATACCCGGGCGGCTACCTTATTGCGGGCTTTCAGGGTGATCTGCGGCGTGATGGCTGTGGTCAGGAACTCGGTGCGGTCGCAGGTGGCGAGGCCGGTGCGGCTGTCGCCGTAGTCAACAGCTAGAATTTTCATGGGATGTTCCTTTCTGGTCAGAAAAATATTTTTTCTCAGTGTACCACAAGCAGGCATCCAATGCAAAGAAATCAGGTGGTTTTACCGCCGGTTTCGTGTTACAATAAACGCAAATGATCTTCAGGAGGGATACAGGATGCTCAAACTGGTTTTAGGCGGCTCCGGCAGCGGTAAGACGACCCTGCTTTATTCCCGCATCCGCGCCCGGGCGGAAAAGGGGCTGCGCAGCATTCTGCTGGTGCCGGAACAGTTCACATCCAGCACCGAAGGGCGCATCTACCGGGAGCTGGGCGATGCCCTTTCCGGCATGGTGGAGAGCTTTTCGTTCACAAGTCTGGCCGAGCACATTCTCTCTGCTGAAGGCGGAGCGGCGGTGCAGACGCTTTCGGACGCAGGCCGTGCCGTGCTGGTGCGCCGTGCGCTGGAGGAACTGCAGGACAACGTGCATTACTACTACCGCCACCGCCGCAGTGCGGCCTTTTGCCAGATGGCGGCTCAGACCATCGACGAGCTGAAGAGCGCCGGACTTTCCGGTGCGCAGCTGGCAGAGCTGGCACCGGACTGCGGCTCCGAGAGCGGCAAGCTGAGCGAGCTGGCGCTGATCTTTCAAGGCTACGAGACCCTGCTGGCAGACACCGGCATGGATCCCTCCGACCGGCTGGAGCTGGCGGCAGACCGTCTGGATGCTGCCCTTGCCCGGGGTCGGCTGCCGGAATTTCTGCAGGAGCGGGAGGTGTTCATCGACGAGTTCGATACCTTCAATGCGCCTAAAAAGCGCCTGATGGGGGCGATGCTGGCGGCACTGCCTGCGGTGACGGTGGCGCTGTGCGACGACGGTGCCCCTATGATCCCCGGAGATGCGGCTCTGTTTTCCGGCGCAAAGCAGGTGGCGGCACAGCTGCGCCGGCTGGCACGCAAAAACGGGTCTGAGGTCTGTGCACCGGAGCTGCTGCGCCGCGACCTGCGCCACAAAAACGCCCCCGGTCTGGCAGCGGTGACGGAGCTGCTGGAAAAGGGTACCTGCGACCTGCCGCCGGAGGTGCCGGAGATCCGGCTTTTTGCCGCTGCCAGCCGGGAAGAGGAAGCCCGCTGCACCGCTGCGGCCATCCGCCGCCTGATGCGGCAGGGCGTGCGCTGCGGAAAAATCGCGGTGGTCTGCCGCAGCATCCCGGATTACCGTGCGGCCATCCGGTATGAGTTCCGTATGGCGGAGATCCCCCTCTACTGCGACGAGCCCACTACGCCGGAATTCAGCGCCCCGGCCACGGCGGTGCGGGCACTGCTGGCGCTGCTGCGCGGCGCGGACATGACCGAGAATCTGACCGTTCTTGCCAAGACCGGCCTGTGCAGCCTGAGCGAGCCGGAGGTCTGCGCGCTGGAAAACTACGCCTACACATGGTCGCCCAATGCGGCGGCGTGGCGGGCGGAATTTAAGAAGAACCCAAAAGGCTTTGGTGAAGCAGAACTGACCGATGAGGATGAAAAAACACTGGCGGATGCTGAAAAAGCCCGCCGGATGCTGGTGACGGCTGTGGACGAGCTGCGCAGCAGGGTACGCGGCGGCAGCGCGGAGCAGATCAGCCGGGAGCTGTATTTCTGCCTGAAAAAGCTGGGAGCGGAAGAACAGCAGGCGGTACAGGTGGAAGCGATCCGCACTGCCCGGGGCATCCCGGCGGCGGAAGAAGCTGCCCGCGAGTGGAACGTGGTGATGCAGCTTCTGGACGAAATGGCGCACCTGCTGGGCAGACAGGGCGTCACCATTCCGGAATACGAAGAGCTGTTCGGCCTGCTGCTGCGCTCGTCTGACCTTGGGCATATCCCCCAGACACTGGACGCCGTGGTGCTGGCAAGCGCCGGCAAGATGCGTCTGGATGCCCCGGACTATGTGTTCGTGCTGGGGCTTTCGGAAGGGGAATTCCCCTGTGCTCCGTCGGAAAGCGGCCTTCTCACCCATGCCGACCGCGATGCCTTGATGGCAAAACAGATCGAACTGCCGGACTGCTTCGAGAACCGTGTGGTGCGCGAGCAGGTCTGCTTTTACAAGGCGCTCACCGCCCCGGCAAAGGGGCTGTGGCTCAGCTGGCCGAAGGGGCAGGGGCAGACCCTTTGTGCGGCACTGGAGCCCATCGTCGAAAACCTGCACCCGGATGCGCCGGAGCTGGAGCTTGCCGACCTTGCGGCAACGCCCGCTGACGGTCTGGATACGCTGGGCGGGGGCTGGCGGCTCACAGACACCGAACGTGCCAGCCTGAACGCGGCTCTGCACACCCCGGCGGGAAAAGAGCCGCGCGGGCTTGCTCTGCTGCACCGCATGGAGCAGAACCCGCCCCGGCAGGTAAATGACCTGCCCGCGCTGGAGAGCCTGCTGGGGCGTCGGCTGCACATTTCCCCCAGCCAGCTGGAAAAATACTATACCTGCAGGTACGGCTACTTCCTGCAGTATGTGCTGGGGCTCAAACCCCGCAGGCGGGCGGAGCTTTCTGCCGACCAGAGCGGCAGTCTGATGCACTGGGTGCTGCAGATGGCGCTGGACCCCCACCCCGGGGCAGACAACCCCTGCGGCGGCCTGACCTCTTTTCTTGCGCTGGACGACGAGGCCATGGCTGACCTTGCCGGCCTGCTGGTGGACGAATACGCCAGACGCTGTCTGCCCGAGGATACCGCCCGGTTTGCCTATCTGCTGTCCCGCCTGAAAAAGAGCATGGCCGGCCTGTTGTGCTACCTGCGGGACGAGCAGAATCAGTCCCGATTCAAGCCTGCTGCCTGTGAGCTGAAAATCGGCAGCGGCGAAAATGCCGTGCCCGGCCAGCTGTATCATCTCTCGGATGGGCGCACCGTGCAGCTCATCGGCTCGGTGGACCGTGCCGATGAGTGGGTGGAAGAGGATGGCACCCGCTGGGTGCGGGTGGTGGACTACAAGACCGGGGTCAAGAAGCTGAACCTGAAAGAGGTCTACTGCGGCTTGGACTGCCAGATGCTTTTGTACCTGTTCAGCCTGACCCGGGACAGGAGCGGGCGCTTTACCGGTGCGGAACCGGCAGGTGTGCTGTATTTGATGGCTGACCCTGCACCGGAGATCACCACCCGTGAAAAAGCTGCCCGCAGCGTGGAATATCAGCTGGACGGACTTGTGCGGGACGAGCAGAAAGTGTTTGACGCAATGGATGCCGCCGAGACCGGACGCTATCTGCCTTTCGGCTACCGGGACGGCAGACCCAGCCCGAACCAGAAGGATAAGCGCGCGGACATTGCAAAGCTCAACCGCATCCAGCTGCATCTGGATGACCTTGTCACCCGGATGGGCGAGCAGCTCTATGACGGACGCATCGGTGCCGAACCGCTGGTGACGAGTCAGAATCCCTGCACATGGTGTGACTACAGCTTTATCTGCTGCCACGAGACCGGCATCGGTGAGCGGGCGCTGGAGGCTCCGGCCCGGCCTTTTGAGCCGGAAGAAGAGCCCGGGGATGATGGAAAGGAGAATGAGCAGGCATGAGTGAACCAAAATGGACCCCGGCGCAGCGTGCCGCGATTGACGACCGGGGCGGCTCGCTGCTGGTAAGCGCGGCGGCAGGCAGCGGCAAAACGGCGGTGCTGACCGAACGCGCTGTGCGGCTCATTACCGACCCGGAACACCCGGTGGATGCCGACAGGCTGCTCATCGTCACCTTTACGAATGCTGCAGCGGCAGAGCTGCGGGCCCGCATCGGGCAGGCACTGCTGCGCCGCAGCCAGCAGGAACCCGGCAGCACCGCCCTGCGCCGTCAGCGGATGCTTTTGCAGCGGGCTCCCATCTGCACCATTGATGCATTCTGCCTTGACCTGCTGCACAAGCACTTTCAGGCACTGGACATCCCGCCGGACTTCACCCCGGCAGACCCCGGCAATGTGGAGACGCTGCGGGCGGCGGCGCTTTCGGAAACGCTGGAAAACGCCTATCGTGACCCGGATTTCTGCGCTTTTGCCGACCTGTACGGCAAGGGGCGCACCGACAAGCCGGCGGGGGATACCATCCTGCATGTGTATGATTTTTTGCGTTCTCTGCCGGACTATGACCGCAGACTGGACGAATATCTGGCTCCATGGCAGCAGGAAAACGGCTTTGACTCCACCTGCTGGCATGACCTGCTTCTGGCCGAAGCCGCCCGCTGTGCCAAAGCTGCCCGGGAGCTTCTGACGGCGGCACTGGCCGACTGCAAAGAGGATTTTGCCCTTGCGCAGGTACAGGCTGAGGAAAAGGGCAGGACTGCTGCCTCCAAAGCCAAGGCGGTGGCGGGCGTCAACGATAAATTCGCAGAGCCTCTCTCCCGACTGGAGGGCGCCGCCGCCCTGCTGGGCGAAGTGGAGCGTCTGGCGCGGGCAGGGGAGTGGACACCGCTGTACGACAAGCTCACCCCCTACGTGCTGGGTATGGAGGATACGCCCGGCCTGAAAGGCATGAAAAAGCGGCTGACCGGCGACCACAAAGCTGCCGTGCGCACCCGTGCGGACGAAGCGGCCGGCCTGTTTGAACGGATCACGGGGCTGATCTCCTGCAGCGAGGAAGAGGCCGAAGCTGACCGCAGAGCGGCGCTTCCGCGGCTGCGGGCATTGTTTGATGCTGTGCGGGATTTCGATGCCCGGTTCTCCGCAAAGAAGAAGGAGCGCAAGCTGCTGGAATTCAGCGACTTTGAGCATCAGGCGCTCAGGCTTCTGCGCAGCCCGGACGGCACCCCTACCGCGCTGTGCCAGAGCATCCGGCAGAACTACGCCGCCGTCATGGTGGACGAATATCAGGATACGAATGCCCTGCAGGATGCGCTCTACCGCTGCCTTGCATCCCCGGCGGGGGATAACCTTTTCCTTGTGGGCGATTTGAAGCAGAGCATCTACCGCTTCCGGCAGGCAGACCCCAGCATCTTCCGGGAAAAGCTGAACACATGGGCGCTTCTGCCCGGCGGCGCAGCGCGCCCCCGCCCGGAGGAGGGCACAGCAGGCACAGATGCCCTGCTGGCGCTGGATGCGAACTTCCGCTCTGCTCCGCAGGTTGTGGCAGGTATCAACTTTATCTTTGAACAGCTCATGACGCCGCAGCTGGGTGATACCTCTTATGGCGACGGTCAGCGTCTGGTGTGCGGCGCACCCGGTGAGTATGCGGGCAGCGTGGAGGCACATTTTCTCCCCGACGACACCGCCGAGACCGACGCGGCATGGATCGCTGGCCGCATTGAGGAGCTGGTGCAGCATGGCGAACCGGTGCGGGACGGGAATGGAAAGGGCACCCGCCCGGTGCAGTATGAAGACTGCTGCATTTTGCTGGCGGCACGCGGAGATTTTCTGGCCTACGAAGAGGCACTCACTGCCCGCGGCATCCCGGTCTACGCGGACGCCCGCGAGAACCTGATGACAGCGCCTCACATCCGGCCTCTGATCTCTCTGCTGAAGGTCATCGACAATCCGGCGCAGGACATCTATCTTGCCGCCGCCATGCTTGGCCCCATGTTCGGCTTTACGGATGACGACCTTGTGCGCCTGCGTGCCCGGAGCGTACAGGCTGCATCCGGCGAAAAGCGCCCCCGCATGAGCCTGTACGGTGCAGTGTTGCAGGAGGTGCTGAGAGAAGACGAAACGCCTTTCAACCAGAAGGTAAAAGCGTTTTACGACCGCCTTACAGAGCTGCGGCGCATGGCTCGCAGTGCCCCGGCAGAGCAGCTGATGGAGGAGATCTTTGTTTCCACCGGCTATCTGGCAGCGCTGGGCGCCATGGAGAACGGTGCCCGCCGCCGGGAGGACGCCCGGCGGTTCGCGTCCTTCTGCGCGGCGTCCGGTGCGAACGGCATCTCTGCGCTGGTGCGCGCCATCGATGCGGCGGCGCAGGCAGGTTCTACCGGGCAGGACGCGGTTCCCGGCGGCGCAAGGCCGGACTGCGTGACCATTATGACCATCCATCGCTCCAAGGGACTGCAGTTCCCGGTGGTGTTTGTGGCGGACACGGCGCGGCGCTTCAATGCGGCGGATACCCGCCAGCCGGTGCTGCTCCACCGGGAGTACGGTGCGGGTCTGCGCCTGCGTCCGGAGCAGGGGGAAGGTGCTTACAAGACGGCTGCCTATGCGGCGCTGGCCGAGGTACACGGGCGGGAGATGCGCAGCGAGCAGATGCGCCTGCTGTATGTGGCATTGACCCGTGCGCAGGACAAGCTGGTCCTGACTGTGCCGCTGGGGATGACCAAGACGGGCAACCCCTTTGCACGGGCAGCGGCGTTCCTTGCAGCCGGGGCGGGCGAGACCCTGAACCAGCAGGCCAACAGCTTTGCCGACTGGCTGCGTGCGGTGCTGCTGGTGCACCCCTTCGGCGGGGCACTGCGGCGTCAGGCGGGGGATCTGGAGCTGCCCTTTGTGTTTACAGAAAGCGAGATCACGGTCACGGTGCAGGAGAGCCGGCCGGAGCCCGAAGAACCGGAGCAGAAACCGGAACAGACCGGGGCAGCCCCGGCAGACCCGGCGCTGGTAGAAGCACTGCGCGCGGGCTTTTTATGGCAGTACCCGGCGGCAAAGCTGGCTGAGGTACCGGCCAAGGTCAGCGTGACCAGCATCGTCCACAGGGCAGAGCAGACCACGCTGGAGAGGCCTGCCTTCCTTTCAAAAGACGGCCTGACCGCTGCCGAGATGGGCACGGCACTGCATGCTTTTCTGGAGCACGCGGACTTCGCCGCCCTTGCGGATGCAAAAGCGGCAGGCACGCTGGACGAAGCCATCTCTGCAGAGCGCCGGCGTCAGACGGAGACCCGGCTGGTGGCACCGGAGATCGCAGAAAAGCTGAATGTCAGCCGCATTCGCCGCTTTGCCGAGAGCGAAGCCTTTGCACGGATCTGCGCCGCCGATGCGGTGCTGCGGGAGCTGGCATTCATTACGGCTCTGCCTGCTTCGACAGTGCTGACAGCGCAGGGAACTTCGGCACAGGAAGCCGCTTCCGTGCAGGACGAACAGGTGCTGGTGCAGGGCATTGCCGACCTTGTGCTGGTATATCCGGATCATCTGGAGCTGCTGGATTACAAGACCGACCGCCGCAAGACCGAAGCAGACTTTCTGCACGCCTATCGTGCCCAGCTGAACCTCTACGCACTTGCCATCGATAAACGCTTTGCTCCGAAGAAGGTGACCTATAAGGGGATCTATTCGTTAGAGCTGGGGAAGCTGATCGAGGTATAAGGAAAACCCTCTCAGGCATCGCCTGCGGCGCTGCCAGCTCTCCCGAAGGGCGAGCTTTGTGCAATAACCGGAAAGTTTGCCTTCTCGGTAAAAGCTCCCCCACTCGGGGGAGCTGGCGCGTTAGCGCCTGAGAGGGTTCGTCCTCAAAAGTAATATTTTTCTCTTAAAGCGCATAAAAAGTGCTTGACAGCGCTTTTCTCGTGTGGTAAAATAGCCGGGTAAAGAAAGCAGCTACGGCCTGTGCCGCGCTCGCCTTGTGGGGTCAGAATCCTCCGGGCTATACCTGAAGGCAGTTTCTTTTTGAAGAAACTGCGGCTTTGAGTGAAGTTGTGCGCGGCTGTCCTGCAAATGGGCGGCCGCGTTTTCTATGCCAAATATTGCAACAAAATGGATTTTGTTTGGAGGTGCATTCATTATCGCTACCGCTGGAAAGTCGAAGGAACTGGAGATCAACGGTCAGATCCGTGACCGTGAGGTTCGTCTGATCGGTGCAGACGGCGAGCAGAAGGGCGTTGTGTCCATTCAGGTGGCCATGCGCGCAGCTGAAGATGCCGGACTGGATCTGGTCAAGATCGCGCCGCAGGCTGTACCGCCTGTGTGCAAGGTGCTGGACTACGGTAAGTACCGCTTTGAACAGCAGAAGAAGGAGAAGGAAGCCAAGAAGAACCAGAAGGTGGTCGAAGTCAAGGAGACTCGCCTTTCGCTCAACATTGACACCAACGACTTCAATACCAAGCTGAACCAGACTGCCAAATTTCTGGCAGCCGGCCACAAGGTTAAGGTTTCGATCCGCTTCCGCGGCCGTGAAATGGCGCACAGTGCTCTGGGCGCAGACGTGCTCAAGCGTTTTGCCGAGGCTCTGCCTCAGGCATCCACCGACAAGCCGCCGGTGCTCGAGGGCCGCACGATGTCCATTCTGCTGATCCCGAAACCCAATAAGGACTAATTTTAGGAGGAAACTAAAATGGCTAAGATGAAACTGAAGACGCACTCCGGCGCTAAGAAGCGCTTTAAGCTGACCAAGAATGGCAAGATCAAGCGCGGTCATGCATTCCGCAGCCACATCCTGACCAAGAAGACCACCAAGCTGACCCGTGGTTACCGTCAGCCCAGCTACGTTGATAAGACCAACGCAGCCACCATCAAGAGCATGCTGCCCTACGCCTAAGTGCGAGCCGCAAGCAAACAGACATTCTACAGAGATACTAAAGGAGATATAAAAAATGGCACGTATTAAGGGCGCAACCATGACTCACAAACGTCGCAAGAAGATGCTGAAGCTGGCTAAGGGCTTCTACGGCTGCAAGAGCAAGCACTTCAAGATGGCCAAGCAGCAGGTCATGAAGAGCGGCAACTACGCTCTGGCCGGCCGCCGCATGAAGAAGCGTCAGTTCCGCAACCTGTGGATCTGCCGCATCAACAATGCAGTTCGTCCTCTGGGTCTGAACTACTCCACCTTCATGGCTGGTCTGAAGAAGGCAGGCATCGAGCTGAACCGCAAGATGCTGTCTGAGATGGCTATCAACGATCCCAAGAGCTTCGCAGCTCTGGTCGAGACCGTTAAGAACGCCTGATCAAGAACTTGATTCGTGACGCCCGCGCGTATACGCGGGCGTCCGTTTTGTATCCGGGGTTCTTGCGGCGGCAAACACGTTTTTCAGGGCAGCGCCCTGCCGCAGGAACCTTTGTGGCAGACGCTGCCCTGTTTGCTTTTTTACAGAAGAATGCCCGCTTTCAGCAGGAGGAACACAATGGACGAAAAGATCACCAGCCGGGAAAACGCAAAGATCAAATATGCCTGCCGCCTCTCTTCCAGCGCGGCATTTCGCCGCAGCGAAGGGCGCTTTCTGGCCGAGGGACGCAAATTGTGCCCGGAGCTTGCCCGCGGCGCACAGCTGGAAACGCTGTTCTATACCGAAAGCGCCATGGCACAATGCCCGGAGCTCAGCAAGCTGCCCGGCGAGCACTACCTTGTGGAGGATCACGTGGCCGATAAGCTGGCCGATGTGGGCACCCATCAGGGGGTGTTCGGCGTGTTTTGCATCCCGGTGCACGGCTTGGACGAGGTGAAGCCCGGGGGACGGTATCTGGCACTGGAACGGGTGCAGGATCCCGGCAATGTGGGCACTCTGCTGCGCTCTGCGGCCGCCTTCGGCTTTGACGGTGTGATCCTCAGCGACGGCTGCGCCAGCGTGTGGGCACCCAAGACCCTGCGGGCATCCATGGGCGCGGCAGTGCGCATCCCGGTGATCGAAGCCGGCGCCATGCCCGATGCCATTGCCCGGCTGCGTGCAAAAGGCATCACCTGCCTTGCGGCGGCTCTGTACAAATCTCAGCCTCTGAGTGCGGCACAGGCAAGCTATCCCGGCGGTGTCTGCGTCGTCATCGGCAGTGAGGGACAGGGTCTGACAGAGGACACCATCGCCGCCTGCACCGGCACAGTGCGCATCCCCATGACCGACCGGGTGGAAAGCCTGAACGCCGGCATTGCGGGCAGCATCCTGCTGTGGCATTTCCGGGAGGAAAGCCTGTGAGCGGCCTTGCCGGGCAGACCAGCCTTTTTCCGCCGGAGCCTGCCCCGGAGCCGCTGCTGTGCTGGCTGTGGCTGGCACATGTGCTGGGCGCGGCCAGTGCCCATGCAGGCCGGGTGCTGGATGCCTTCGGCGGGGCACAGGAAGCATGGGAGGCTCGTGACACGGCTGAGTTTGCGCGTTCAGCAGGGCCGGCTGCGGTAAAACGTGCGCGGCAGCTGACACCGGAAAATTACCGCGGACTTGTAAAGCGGTGCGAGGCGCTGAGGGCACGCATCCTGCCCTTCGATGACCCGGACTACCCGCTGGCGTTTTCCCGCATCCCGGATATGCCGCTGGTGCTCTACTGCACCGGCGACCCGCGCTGGCTCAATGAGCCGGGCGCGGTGGGGATCGTGGGCAGCCGCAGACCGACCGAATACGGTCTGAACGCCGCTGCGGAGATCGGCGGGGCACTGGCCGAGAGCGGTGCGGTGATCGTCAGCGGCCTTGCCGACGGTCTGGACAGTGCTGGGCACAAGGCGGCTGTACAAAACGGCAGCCCCACCATCGGCGTTTTGGGCGTGCCCATCGACCGCACCTACCCGGCGGCCAATGTGGGGCTGCGGCATAAGATCGAGCAGAACGGGTGCATTATCAGCGAGTATCCGCCGGATGGTACCTCACCGGGTGCCATTGGCTTTCTGCAGCGCAACCGGCTGATCGCAGCGCTGTCTTCGGCGCTGCTGGTGGTGGAAGCACGGGAAAAAAGCGGTACGATGTCCACAGTTGCCCATGCGGAGCGCTATGGAAAACCGGTCTACGCAGTACCGGGCAGCATCTATTCACCGAACTCCATGGGCACGAATGCGCTGCTGCGGGATGGCCGTGCTCGGGCTGCCTGCGGTGCTGCCGACCTGATGGAGCCGCTGGGGCTGCGCGCAAGCAGGCCGGAGCCTGCCGTGACCGTCCGTCAGCCGGAACCGGTGAGCGACACGGAGCGGCGGGTGCTGGCCTGCATCGGCCCGAAGCCTGTGGGCATGGAAGAACTGCGTGTGAACACCGGCCTGCCGACCGCGGTGCTGCTGAGCACCCTGATGAAGCTGGTACTTGCAAAGCGGGTCGAGCAGCAGCCCGGCCAACGCTATGTACTGCGGTAGGCCGCCGCATAAATTCCACTGGTAAAGCACACAACAAGTGTGGTATTATAAAAAGAAGAGATCTCCGCTTTTGCACATCGGGCACAGGCGTTTGCATAGAAAAGAAGAACGAGATCGAATGGGAGTAAACTCGAATGGCGAAACTGGTAATCGTGGAGTCGCCTGCTAAGGCGAAAACCATCGGCAAATATCTGGGCGATGACTATGAGGTCACCGCAAGCATGGGTCATATCCGCGACCTGCCCGCATCACAGCTGGGCATCGACGTGGAACATGGCTACACCCCGCAGTACATCAGCATCAAAGGCAAGGAAAAGCTCATCAAGGAGCTGAAGAGCAAGGCCAAACACGCAGACGGCGTGCTCCTCGCGACCGACCCGGACCGCGAAGGCGAAGCCATCAGCTGGCATCTGGCCAACATCCTCGGCCTTGATCCTCATGAGCCCAACCGCGTTACCTTTGATGAGATCACCAAAAAAGGCGTGAAGGAGGGCATGGCTCATCCCCGCGCCATCGATGAGGATCTGTTCAACGCCCAGCAGGCACGACGCGTGCTGGATCGACTGGTGGGCTACAAGCTCAGCCCGTTTTTGTGGCGCAAGGTGCGCCGGGGACTGTCCGCAGGCCGCGTGCAGAGCGTGGCGGTGCGGCTCATCGATGACCGCGAAAAAGAGATCGAGAGCTTTAAGCCGGATGAATACTGGAACGTGGATGTCACGCTGGGCGCAGGCCGTAAGAGCTTTACCGCCCGTCTGGCAGCAGACGCCAGCGGAAAAAAGCTGCTGCCGAAAAATGAGGCAGAGGCACGTGCCATCGAAAAGGGGCTGGAAGGTGCCGAGTATGTGGTGGCAGAGCTGAAAAAGGGCAAGCGCTCCAAGCAGCCCACGCCGGCTTTCATCACCAGTACTCTGCAGCAGGAGGCTTCACGTCGGCTGGGCTTCACGGCTACCCGCACCATGCGCGCCGCCCAGACCCTGTACGAAGGCGTGGACATTGCCGGCCATGGCACCATGGGTCTGATCACCTATATGCGTACCGACAGCCTCCGCATTTCGGACGAGGCGGTGGCGGCTGCCAAGGAGTATATCGCAGGAGCATACGGCGAGTATTATATCTGCCCCTACAAGCGCACATGGAAAACCAAGAGCGCCACCGCCGCGCAGGACGCCCATGAGGCCATCCGTCCCTCGGTGCCGTCCCTGACCCCGGACGAGGTGGATAAAAGCATCAGCGGCGACACCGCCAAGCTCTACCGCATGATCTGGAGCCGTTTTATGGCCAGCCAGATGGCCGACTGCCAGCAGGACACTGTGTCCGTCACCGTGAGCGCTGCAGACTACCGGTTCAAGGCCAGCGGCTATACCGTGACGTTCGACGGTTTTACCGCCCTGTACGAGGAAGCCACCGACGAAAAAGAAAAGAAGGAGACTGCTCTGCCTCCGCTGGAGCAGGGGCAGGTACTCAAGCTGCGCGACCTGAAGAGCGAGCAGAAGTTCACCCAGCCGCCCGCCCGCTACACCGAAGCCACCCTCATTAAGGCACTGGAAGAAAACGGCATCGGACGCCCCTCCACCTATGCGCCCATCATCACCACCATCATTGACCGCGGCTACGTGGAGCGCGACCAGAAAAAGCTCAAGCCCACCCTGCTGGGGCGTGCCGTGGACGGTCTGATGCTGGAGCAGTTCCCCCACATCGTGGACGTGGATTTCTCCGCCCAGATGGAAAAGAATCTGGATAAAGTGGAAAGCGGCAAGGCGGATTGGCGCAAGACGGTGGACGACTTCTATCAGGGCTTTGAGACCAGTCTGGAGCGGGCAGAGAAGAATATGGAGGGCAAGAAGGTCAAGGTGCCGGATGAGCCTTCCAGCGAAGTCTGCGACCTGTGCGGACGCCCTATGGTCATCAAGGTGGGCAAGTACGGCAAGTTTCTGGCCTGCAGCGGCTTCCCGGAGTGCCGGGGCACAAAGCGTCTGGTCAAGGATACCGGCGGCATCTGCCCCAAGTGCGGCAAGGGCCGCATGCTGGAGCGCAAGAGCTCCAAGGGACGTATCTATTACGGCTGCGAGCGCTACCCGGACTGCGATTTCATGACATGGGATACCCCGGTGCCCACCAAGTGCGAGAAATGCGGCAGCACGCTGTTCCGTAAAGGTTCCAAGCTCTACTGCGCAAAGGAAGGCTGCGGCTTTGAGATGCCGGTGCCGAAGAAGGACTAAAAAGAACCCTCTCAGGCGCTGTCGCGCCAGCTCCCCCGAATGGGGGAGCTTTGAGCCGGGACGATAAAGTTTTCCTTTCAGTCAAAAGCTCTCCCTCTCGGGAGAGCTGGCATTGCCGCAAGGCAATGACTGAGAGGGTTCGTAATAAGGAAACCTATAATATGAACGAATACAAAGTAACCATTCTGGGCGCCGGTCTGGCGGGCTGCGAGGCTGCACTGTGGCTGGCGGGCAAAGGGGTGCAGGTGGATCTGTACGAGCAGAAGCCTGTCCACTTTTCGCCTGCACACAAAAGCGAAGGCTTTGCGGAGCTGATCTGCTCCAACAGCCTGAAAGCGGAGCGGCTGGACTCTGCCTCCGGCCTGCTGAAAGAAGAGATGCGCCGCATGGGCAGCCAGCTGCTCAATGCCGCCGAAACGGCCCGCGTGGCCGCAGGCGGCGCACTGGCGGTGGATCGCGATGCATTCAGCGCTGAAGTGACCCGCATGGTGGAAAACTGTGAGAACATCACCGTCCACCGGGAGCAGGTAGAGCACATCGACGCGTCTGCCCCCATTCTGGTGGCCACCGGCCCCCTGACCGACGGCGCACTGGCCGATGAGATCGGCCGCCTGACCGGCGATGAGCGCCTGCATTTCTACGATGCAGTGGCTCCCATCGTCACCGCAGAAAGCCTTGATTACAACAAGGTGTTTGCCGCTTCCCGCTATGACCGGGGCGAGGCCGACTACCTGAACTGCCCCTTCAATAAGGAGGAATACGAGAACTTCCACGCGGCACTCGCCTCTGCCGAGCGTGCCCCTCTGCACGACTTCGATACCGGTGCGGAGCAGAGCGCTCAGCCTGACCCGGACGCCCACGGCAAAAAGGCTGACACGGTCACGGTCTACGAGGGCTGTATGCCCATCGAGATCATGGCTGCCCGCGGTGCCGACACCATGCGGTTCGGCCCGCTGCGCCCGGTGGGTCTCGTAAACCCCAATACCGGCCACCGCCCATGGGCCAATGTCCAGCTGCGTGCGGAAAATAAGGAGCGCACCCTGTACAACATCGTGGGCTTCCAGACCAACCTCAAGTGGGGCGAGCAGAAGCGGGTGTTCCGTATGATCCCCGGGCTGGAAAATGCCGAGTTCGTGCGGTATGGCGTCATGCACCGCAACACCTTTCTCGATGCGCCCCGGGTGCTCAGCGCCCAGCTGTGCCTGAAAGAACACCCCAACGTGTTTTTTGCGGGTCAGATCACCGGCTTTGAGGGCTATATGGAAAGCGCTGCCTGCGGCCTGCTGGCTGCCCGCAGCCTGTATGCCCGGCTGGAGGGCAAGGAGCTGCCCGCCCCGCCCGCCGACACCATGTGCGGCGCACTGGTGCAGTACCTGACCACCGAGAACAAGCACTTCCAGCCCATGGGCGCGAATATGGGCATCCTTCCTCCGCTGCCGGAGGAGAGCCGCCCGCGGGACAAGCGCCTGCGTTACATGGCACAGGCCCAGCGCGCTGTTGCCAGCTTCCAGCACTGGCTGGATGAAACTTCTCTTTAAGAAGGGAGAAAAGCTATGAAAATTATCGTGGACATGATGGGCGGCGACAACGCACCTCTGGCTGTGCTGGAGGGCACCGCACAGGCCGTGAAGGAGTACGGCATCACCGTCGTCGGCGTAGGCGACGAAGCTCTGGTGCGCAAGACCGCACAGGAGAACAGCATCCCGCTGGACGGCATCGAGCTGGTGAACTGCACCGAGGTCATCGAGATGTGCGATGAGCCTGCCCGCGCCATCCGCCAGAAAAAGGACTCCTCCATCGTGGTGGGTCTGAACATGCTCAAGGACGGCAAAGGCGACGCCTTTGTCTCAGCCGGCAGTACCGGTGCGCTGCATGTGGGCGCAAGCCTGATCGTGCGCACCCTCAAGGGCGTCAAGCGCCCGGCGCTGGCCACCATGGTGCCCGCTAAAAAGCAGGCCTATCTGCTGCTGGACTGCGGTGCCAATGTGGAGTGCCGCCCCGAGATGCTGGCAGCGTTTGCCGTTATGGGCAGCTGCTATGTGAACAGGGTGGAAGGCCGCCGCAGCCCCAGCGTGGCGCTGGCCAACAACGGTGCGGAGGAGAGCAAGGGCACCCCCATGCTCAGGGAAGCGCATCAGCTGCTCAAGACCACGCCCGGTATCCGCTTTGTGGGCAACATCGAACCCCGCGATGTGCCGGGTGGCGAAGTGGACGTGGTGGTGTGCGACGGCTTTACCGGCAATGTGATCCTCAAGCTGACCGAGGGCGTGGCAAAAATGCTGCTGGGCATGTTGAAACAAATGTTCCTCGCAAACCTCGGCGGCAAGCTGGCCTACCTGCTGCTCAAGGGCAGCGTGGCCGACCTGAAGCATCAGATGGACAGCGAGGAGTACGGCGGCGCACCCTTCCTGGGCGCAAAGCAGCCGGTCATCAAGGCTCACGGCTCTTCCAAGGCCAAGGGCATCAAGAATGCGATCCGTCAGGCCAAGATCTGCGTGGAGAACGATCTGTGCGGCACGATGCAGTCTGCGCTGGATGAGCTGGCTGCAACACAGAAAACTGAGGAATAAGGGAAGCGGACTTGCCCTCTCCGTCATTGCTTCGCAATGCCACATTCCCCACTCTGTCGCTATTGCGACATCTCTCCCCGGCCGGGGAGAGTCTTTCCTCAGAGTGAGAGGTTTTGGCAGTTCGTGCAGACTGCATCGATTTGCCAAGGGCTCCCCTTTTGGGAGAGCTGGCGAACGGACGTGAGCCTGAGAGGGCGAGGATGCTGACCATCAATAAGGGAGCTAAAACATATGAGCCATCAGTTGGAAACAATTATTGGTTATAAGTTCAAAAACCCGGAGCTGCTGGAGATCGCGCTTACCCACACCAGCTATGCCAACGAGAGCCGCACCCCGGTCAAGCACAACGAGCGGCTGGAGTTTCTGGGCGACAGTGTGCTGCAGATCGTCTCGGCGGACTATCTGTTCCACGCCTACGCCGACCGCCCGGAGGGCGACCTGACCCGCATCCGTGCCAGCCTTGTCAGCGAAGGCGCACTGTTCCAGTTTGCGCAGGAGATCAATCTGGGCGAGTACCTGCGCCTTGGCCGCGGCGAAGAACGCTGCGGCGGACGCACCCGCCCCAGCGTGGTGTCGGACGCCTTTGAGGCGGTCATTGCCGCACTGTATCTGGACGGCGGCATGGAGGTGGCACGCAGATTCATCCTGCCCTTCATTACCGAGGGCAAGCACGCTGAGGCCGACTACAAGACCCGCCTGCAGGAGATCGTGCAGCAGAACCCGGAAGAACGCCTGAGCTATGTGGTAGAAAGCGAGTCCGGCCCCGACCACGACAAGCATTTCGTGGTGGCGGTACGCTTCAACTCTGACCGCGTGGCGCGGGGCGAGGGACGCAGCAAAAAGGCTGCCGAGCAGTGCGCCGCCAAAGAAGCGCTCAAGCTGCTGGGTGTGATAAAGGAAAAGTAAATGGTATTCAAGGAACTGGAGATCCAGGGCTTCAAGAGCTTTCCGGATAAAGTGAAGATCTGCTTCGATGCGGGCGTTACCGGCGTGGTGGGGCCAAACGGCTCCGGCAAGTCGAACCTTTCGGACGCAGTGCGCTGGGTGCTGGGCGAGACCAGCTCCCGTCAGCTGCGGGCAGCGGGCAAGATGGAGGATGTGATCTTCGGCGGCACCCGGCGGCGCGGAGCCATGGGCTTTGCGCAGGTGCGGCTGACGCTGGACAACGCAGACCACACCTTTGATCTGGATGCGGACGAAGTGACGATCGGACGCAAGTATTACCGCTCCGGCGACAGCGAATACACCATCAACGGCCAGATCTGCCGCCTGAAGGATGTCTACGAGCTGCTGCTGGATACAGGCATTGGCCGCGACGGATACTCGGTCATCGGGCAGGGGCGCATTGCGGAGATCGTGGCTGCGAAGTCCAGCGAGCGCCGGGAGATCTTTGAAGAAGCCTGCGGCATTGCAAAATACCGCTACCGCAAGACCGAAGCCGAGCGCCGCCTTGCCGCAGCAGGCGAGAACCTTGAGCGCCTGCGGGACATTCTGGGCGAACTGGAAAGCCGGGTGGGCCCGCTGGAAAAAGAAAGCGCCAAGGCGCAGAAGTTTCTGCAGCTGAGCGAGGAAAAAAAGACGCTGGAAGTGACCCTCTGGACGGATGGCGTGCACCGCGCCCGGGAGGCCGTGCGCCAGCAGGTGCGGGATTACGAGACGGCTCAGGCCGATTACGAGCGCTTTGACGGCGAGACGAAGGCCGCGGAGCAGGAGGCTGAGGAGATCCGGATGCAGGCACAGCAGCTGACGGTTGCCGTCGAGCGCCTGAATGGGGATATCCGCAGCATCACCCAGCAGATCAGCGGGTCGGAGAGCCGCATCGCCGTGCTGGAAAACGACATCCTCCGCAACGAGGAGAGTGCCGCATCCCTGCAGGAAGAGATCAGCGCAGGGGAACAGGACAGCACCGAGGCACAGGCCGCTTTGCAGCGCCACCGTGCCGTGGCAAAGACCATGGAAGCGGAGGGCGAAAAGCTGGCGGCTGAGATCGAGGCACTGAACGCAGAGATCATCCGCCTGACCGATGCCAGCAGCGCCAGCGGTGCCCGCAAAGACACCCTGAAAGCAGAGCTTGCCGGGCTGAACACTCAGCGCACGGAAGCGCAGGTGGCACAGGCTGCTGCCGAGGCCGCAGAGGAGACCGCAAGCCAGCGTCTGCCTGCCCTTGAAGCGGACGCAGAAGAGAGTACCGCCCAGCGGGACGAGGCAAAGCGGGATCTGGAAGACACGATCAAATACCGCCGGATGCTGGAAGAAAATGAAAAGCAGCTGGCCAATGTCCGCTCCGGGCTGGAGCTGAAGCTGCGGAACCGCAAAGCGGCACTGAATGACGCCGACGCGGCAGAGCAGAAACTTGGCCGTGAGCTGGACGCCGCCCGTCAGCGGCTTTCGGTGCTGCGGGAGCTGGAAAAGAATATGGACGGCTACCAGAACTCGGTCAAGGCCGTCATGCGTGCCGCAGCAGCCCGCCGTCTGCGGGGGATCATCGGGCCGGTGTCCGCCATCCTGAAGGTGGAACCGGGCTGCGAAGTGGCGGTGGAAACGGCTCTTGGCGGCGCATTGCAGAACATCGTAGTGGAGAACGAAGCCGCTGCCAAGGCGGCCATCGCGCTGCTGCGCAATGACAGCGCAGGCCGCGCCACCTTCCTTCCGCTGGATACCGTCCAGCCCGGGGTGTTCCGGGGCAGGCTGTCCGGTACGGCACGGCTTGCCTCCAGCCTTGTACAGGCTGACCGTCGATACAGCAACATCGTGTCGAACCTGCTGGGGCGCATCATCGTGGTGGATGACATCAATGAAGCATCCCGGGTGGCGCGGGACAACGGTTTCCACAGCAAGGTCGTGACGATGGATGGGCAGGTCGTCAATGCAGGCGGCAGCTTCACCGGCGGCAGCGTGCAGCGCAGTGCGGGGCTTTTTACCCGCAGGCAGGAGATGGAAGAACTGCGGGTAAAAGCTGCCCGGCTTCAGAAGGACTGCACTGCTGCACAGGAAAAGACCGACCAGTGCAAGGAACAGGCAGACGCGCTTCAGGCAGAGCTGACCGCTGCGGCCAGCGAGCAGATCACCGCAGCCAACGACAAGGTTCGCGCCGAAGCGGAGCAGAAGCGTCTGGATGCGTTGGTACAGCAGCTGGAAGGCGCGCTTGCTGCCCGTCAGCAGGAGATCAATGCGCTGAAAGCCTCCCTTGCCGACAGCCGGGGCAAAGCGGATGAGGCTGCTGCACAGCAGGCGCAGCTGACGGCAAGGATCGATCTGCTGACTGCCGAGATGAACCGCATTGCCGAGGGCGATGACAACTTTGTGGCGCAGCAGGCAGAGCTGAACCGGAGACTTGGCTCCAAGAAGCTCGAGCAGGTGACCCGTCAGAAGGATGCCGAGCTGGCCTACAGCCAGATCGCTGCACTGGAACAGCGGGCGCAGGATGCCGCTGCACGCCGCGCCTCGCTGGAAGAAAGCCTTGGGGCACTGGCTGCCCGCAGCGAGAGCTGCCGGGCAGAAATTGCAGCCATCCGGCAGGCAAAGACCGACAGCCAGACCGAGATCGCAAAGAAGGAACAGGCGATCCGGAATGCTACGGAAAAGCGTCTGGAACGCCAGCAGGCGGAGACCGCTGCACTGGCGCGTGCCCGCACATCCTCTGAAAGCCGTGAGGAGATGGGACGGGAGATGGCGCGTCTGGCAGAGCGCAAGGCTGCTGCCGAGACCGAGTATGACCAGACCGTGGCAAAGCTGTGGGATGAGTACCAGCTCTCGGTGAGTCAGGCGGAAGAGCTCTGTGTGGAGTTCGAGAGCCTGACCGCTCTGCGGGTGCAGGTGGCCGACCTGCGCGGAAAGATCCGCGCTCTTGGCAGCGTGAATGTCAGCGCCATCGAGGAATACAAAGAGGTCAAGGCACGCTATGATGCACTGGTGCAGCAGGTGACCGATGTGGAAGAGAGCCGCAATGAGCTCAGCCGCATGATCTCGAAGCTCTCTTCTCAGATGAAGGAGATCTTCTCGGACAGCTTCCGCGCCATCAACGAAAACTTCGGCCGGGTGTTCACAGAGCTGTTCGGCGGCGGCGAAGCCAGCCTTGTGCTGGAGGATGAGAGTGATGTGCTTTCCTGCGGCATCGGCATCCGGGTAGCTCCGCCGGGCAAGGTGATCAAGAATCTGGAGGCTCTCTCCGGCGGCGAGCAGGCACTGGTGGCCATCAGCATCTACTTTGCCATTCTGGCGGTGAACCCGGCTCCGTTCTGTATTCTGGACGAGATCGAGGCTGCGCTGGACGATGCCAACGTGGTGCGGTTTGCCCAGTATCTGCGCCGGGTGAGCGACAAGACCCAGTTCATCGTCATCACCCACCGCCGCGGTACGATGGAAGCCGCCAATGTGCTTTACGGCGTCACCATGCAGGAGGACGGCGTGTCCAAACTGCTCAGACTGGATCTGGAACAGGTTGACGCCACGCTGGTTTCCTGATATATATTAAAGAAAAAGATAGGAGGACACTATGGGGTTCTTCGGATTTAGCAAGAAAAACAAAGAAAAAGAACAGGAAAAAATGAAGACGGGTCTGGAAAAGACCCGCACCGGTTTCTGGGGCAATATCCTCAACACCCTCACCGGCAGTGTCATCGACGACGAGATGTACGATGATCTGGAAGAGCAGCTCATTCTGGCTGATGTGGGCGGCGACGTGGCGGTCCGCCTGGTGGATAAGCTGCGCGACCGTGTGCGCGAAAAGGGGCTTAAGACCGGCGAAGAAGCTGCGGATGCCCTGCGCGACATCATTGCGGAGGAAATGACGCCGGAGGCTGAAATGAATCTCTCCGGCAAGCCTGCCGTTATTCTGGTCATTGGAGTGAACGGCGTGGGCAAGACCACCAGCATTGCAAAGCTGGCCGACTACTACACCCGCGAGGGCAAAAAGGTCATGCTGGCGGCCGGCGACACCTTCCGTGCCGCAGCCAGCGAACAGCTGGAGATCTGGGCAAAACGCGCCGGTGTGCCCATCGTCAGCGCAGGCGAGGGCGCAGACCCGGCGGCTGTCATTTTCGACACCGTAAAGTCTGCCACTGCGCGCGGTTATGACATGGTCATTGCCGACACCGCAGGCCGTCTGCACAACAAATCGAACCTGATGGCAGAGCTTTCCAAGATCAGCCGCAGCGTCAAAAAGGCCAGCCCGGAAGCAAGCCTTGAGACCCTGCTGGTGCTGGATGCCATCACCGGCCAGAACGCCATCAGTCAGGCCAGAGAGTTCTGCAAAGCAGCAGATGCCACCGGCATCATCCTGACCAAGCTGGACGGCACCGCCAAGGGCGGCTGTGTCGTGGCAGTCAAGCAGCGTCTGGGTCTGCCGGTGCGCTTCATCGGCGTGGGCGAGGGCATCGACGACCTGCTGCCCTTTACCCCGGAGGGCTTTGTGGAAGAGCTGCTCCCGCGCCAGTGGAAGCACTAAGGAGGGCTGCAGCATGAAGATTTGTGCAGCTACCGGCAATGCCGGAAAGCTCCGTGAACTGCGTCGCATTCTGGAAGCGCAGGGTCACGAGGTGGTCAGCCAAAAGGAGCTGGGCATCACCCTTGAGCCGGAAGAGACCGGCACTACCTTTGCCGAGAATGCTCTCATCAAGGCCGAGACCATCTGCAGGGCAAGCGGACTGCCCACCATCGCCGATGACTCCGGCCTGTGCGTAGATGCGCTGGGCGGTGCGCCCGGCGTCTACAGTGCCCGTTACTGCGGCCGTCATGGCGACGACGAAGCCAATAACGACAAGCTCCTGAATGCCATGAAGGCTGTGCCTGCCGGGCAGCGCGGCGCAAAGTTCGTCTCGGCGGTGTGCTTCATCCTGCCGGACGGGCGGCATCTGACCTGTATGGGCGAGTGCCCTGGCAGCATCGCCTTTGAACGGCTGTGCGGCGACTACGGCTTTGGCTACGACCCGCTGTTCATCCCTGCCGACTGCGGCGCGGGAAAGCACGATAAGCGCCCCAACACCGAAAAGCGCAGCTATGCCCAGCTCACGCCTGACGAAAAAGACGCCATCAGCCACCGCGGCAACGCACTGGCGGAATTGGAAAAAGAACTACCTGATTTTTTGAAATAAAAGGAGAAAAACTATGCTGACAAGCAAACAGCGCGCGATCCTGCGCGGCAAGGCAAACACCATGGACCCCGTTTTTATTGTAGGCAAGGGTGAGATCGACGAGACCATGATCCAGGGCGTGAAGGACTGCCTCGACGCCCGCGAGCTGATCAAGCTCAAGGTGCTGGAAAGCAGCATGTACAATGCACGTGAGGCTTCGGTCAAGCTGGCCGAGGCCACCGGTGCCGACTGCGTGCAGGTCATCGGCTCCAAGTTCGTGCTGTACCTGCAGAAGAAAAAGGACAGCGCCTACGCCGACCTGCTGAAGTAAAATGAAGATCCTTCTCTACGGCGGAACATTTGACCCGCCCCACAATGGACATCTGAATAATCTCCGCGCCGCCGCTGCCCGCGTCCATCCGGATCGGGTGGTGGTGATGCCTGCAGGGCTTTCCCCTTTTAAGCAGAAGACCGCTGCCCCCGGGTCGCTGCGGCTGGAAATGTGCAGCTGCTTCCGGACACTGGAACAGAGCGAGGCGGCCATCCCACAGCTGGAAGTCAGCGGGTGGGAGGTGGAACAGGCCGCAGCCGGAAACCGCAACTACACGGTGCTCACGGTGGAAAAACTGGCACGGGAGAACCCCGGCGCACAGCTGTACCTTGCCATCGGCAGCGATATGCTTCTGACCTTTGACGGCTGGTACCGCTGGCAGGATATCCTGAGGCTTGCCCGTCTGGTGGTCACCAGCCGCAATGTGGGCGACGATCCGGAGCTGCACGCCAAGGCACAGCGGCTGGACGCCACCGGTGCACGTATCCTGTTTGCACCGGTGCAGGCTCTGCCCATGGCCAGCAGCGAGATCCGCGCCCGCCTTGCCGCCGGTGAGATGTGCGAGGCGGAACTGCCGGCAGCCGTGCGGGCGGTCATCTGCCGGGAGAAACTTTACAAAAAGGAAGGTTCAGGCAAATGAATCTCAAACAGGCAAAGGAGCTTGTGCGCGGCCGCCTGAGCGACAAGCGCTACCAGCACACCCTGAATGTGAAAAAAATGGCCGTCAAGCTGGCAAAGATCTACGGCGAGGACGAAGACCGGGCTGCTCTGGCGGCACTGCTGCACGACTCTGCCAAGGAGATCAGCAAGGACGAGATGCGCGAGATCATGCGCGCCTACCCCCAGTACGCCGAGGGCGGCGAGGCTCGCCCTGCTCCGGTATGGCATGGCGTCTGCGCTGCGATCCTGGCGCGTACCCAGTGGGGCGTGACAGACGAAGCAGTGCTTTCTGCCATTGCCTGCCACACGGCAGGCAAGCCCGGCATGACAAGGCTGGACAAGATCCTGTATCTGGCCGACATGACCAGTGCAGAGCGGGACTGGCAGGGCGTGAACAAACTGCGCAGGCTGGAGAAAAAGGATCTGGACGCAGCGATGCTGGCCGCACTCAAACAGACCAACCACTATGTTCTCTCGCAGGGCGGTCCGCTTGACCCTATGTCAAAAGCGGCTTATGAGGATATCCTCGCCCGCAGCGGGAAAAATGAAGATTGAAGGGGAACATTCTCCCTGAAAGAAAACAGATTGCAGATTCTGCCGGATAATGTTATACTAAAAGCTATGACAGGTCTGCACAAAATGATTTTTGCAGAACCGCGAAAATCCGGAGGATAGAAAACAGCATGAGCCAGACGCCACGCCATATCAATACCGATCGTTCGCTGAAGCGCCCGGAGCGGGCGGCAGATGCACCGCGCAGCAATGTGCCCGGTCAGAGCCGCAACGCTCCCAATGCGCACAGCGAGCAGCCCCGTCGCCGTAAAAAGAAAAAGAAAACGCCGCTCTGGCTGCCCTTTGCAGTGGTCATGGCAGTCATTGCGGTGGTATCCGGCGTGGTGGTGTATGGCGTCAGCCTTGTGAACAGGGTGGAGGACAGCATCCGTCCGGACGACAGCACCCCTACCATTGAGGAAGAGGTCAAGACGGCCGAGGAGTACAAGGGCGATGTGGTGAACATTCTGGTCTGCGGCATCGACTACGAAGAAGGTCGCAACTATTCCAACGACCCCACTTCCAACGACGGCATGACGGACATGATCCTGTATGTGCAGTTCGATATCAAGAACAGTGCGCTGCACATGCTGCAGATCCCTCGTAACAGCCTTGTGACCACGAAGAACAAAAAGATCACCCTGTCCAACGGCAAGACCTATGCCGCTACCAATTATCAGATCAACTCAGTGGCACTGTCCAACGGCGGCAGCATCGCCGCGCTGGCCGATGTCATCTATGACCAGTACCGTCTGCCCATCGACTACTATGTGTCGGTGGATATGCAGGCTCTGGTGGAAATGGTGGACAACTTCGGCGGCATTGAGGTATATATCCCCCACGATATATCCTACGGCGGCAGCAAGCTGCTCAAGGGCTACCGCAATCTGAACGGCGCATCGGCAGAGTTTTTCGTGCGCTGCCGCCACGGTGACGGCTACGCGAACTCCGATATCGACCGCTTGAACATGCAGCGCTACTTCTACGCAGGCCTGTTCAAACGTGCCCGCGCTATGGGCGTGACCGATATCCTGAATCAGCTGCCGCTGATCTTCAACAACTATATCAAGACGGATATGGACATCACCACCATCGCAAAGCTGTTGGTGTCCTTTTTGAAGATCGACAGCTCCAACATCATTCTGGCGCAGACGCCGGTGTTCATGGGCGTGCCCAATGTGGGCAAGACGGACCGCTTTGACGGCTACTCCTGTGTGGTGCCGGATGCCGGTTCCATCGCAAATCTGCTCAACCAGTATTTCTGCACCTACACCGGCCCCATTGATGTGAGCGAAATGAATCTCGTCACCAACGAGTGGCCGCATGGCAGTGCATCCACCGATGCCAATGTGCAGTATATGGGACGCATCGACAAGGAGTCGGACGATGCCATCCTGAACGGTGAGACCGATCTTTCCGGCGCTGTGACGAACGACGGCCAGACAGCGGGTTCGGCAAACTAAACTGAGAGCGACAGGGGATCTCCTGAACGGAGAGCCCTTTGACAGAAAGGAAAAACCTTATGGAGAACTTCAACGACAGCAAGGCTCTGGCGATCGAGATCGCCAAGATCCTCGATAAGAAAAAGGCTCACGATGTGCGGGTGCTCAAGGTGGAGAGCCTGACCGTGCTCACCGATTACTTCGTCATCGCCTCCGGTACTTCCACCACGCAGGTGGCATCTCTGGCAGACGAGGTGGAGTTTGAGCTTTCTCAGAAGGGGCTGGAACCCTACAGCACCGAGGGCTATGACTCCAAGAACTGGGTGCTGCTGGATTATTCCAACGTTATCGTGCATGTGTTCGTGCCCAACACCCGTACCTATTATGATCTGGAGCACCTGTGGGCAGATGGCGAACCCATCGATATCTCTGAGTACCTGACCCCTGACAGCACGGTCGAGTAAATTTATCAAGGCAAACAGGCTGACTTCCGGAGAAAACCCTCTCCGTCATCGCTTGCGCGATGCCACCTCTCCCGAAGGGGGAGAGGTTCTCGTGGTGCGGGAAAGTTTATCTCCTTGTCAAAAGCTCCCCCTTTCGGGGGAGCTGTCAGGGCGACAGCCCTGACTGAGAGGGTTCCCGTCGGAAAAGCCTTAAAGCATAAATCATTCCAATCGCGGTATTTGCAAAAGTAAAGTCTGGAGCTGATTACAAACATGAAATACGATTACAAGGCTGTTGAAGCCAAATGGCAGAAGGTGTGGGAGGACGAAAAGACCTTCCATGTCGAGATCGACCACAAAAAACCCAAGTTCTACGCACTGGTCGAGTTTCCGTATCCGTCGGGTGCCGGCCTGCATGTAGGCCATCCCCGCAGCTACACCGCGCTGGACGTGGTCAGCCGTAAGCGCCGTCAGAACGGCTACAATGTGCTGTATCCCATGGGCTGGGATGCTTTCGGCCTGCCCACTGAGAACTTCGCTATGAAGAACCACATCCACCCGGCCATTGTCACCAAAAACAATGTGGATCACTTCCGCAGCCAGCTGAAGGCTCTGGGTTTCTCCTTTGACTGGGATCGCGAGATCAACACCACCGATCCGGAATATTACAAGTGGACCCAGTGGATCTTCCTGCAGCTGTATAAGCATGGTCTGGCTTACAAGAAGGAAATGAACGTCAACTGGTGCACCGGCTGCAAGTGCGTGCTGGCAAACGAGGAAGTTGTCAACGGTGTGTGCGAGCGCTGCGGCAGCGAGGTCGTGCACCGCGTCAAGAGCCAGTGGATGCTCAAGATCACCGCTTATGCCGATAAGCTGATCGACGGACTGGACGGTCTGGATTACATTGAGCGCGTTGCCACCCAGCAGAAGAACTGGATCGGCCGCAGCCACGGCGCAGAAGTCAACTTCGGCACCACCGCAGGCGATACTTTGACCGTGTACACCACCCGCTGCGACACCCTGTTTGGTGCCACCTACATGGTCGTCTCTCCGGAGCACGCCATGGTCAAGGAGTGGCTGGACAAGGGCATCCTCAAGAACGCTGATGCCGTCAAGGCCTATCAGGCCGAGGCAGCCCGCAAGAGCGACTTTGAGCGCAGCGAGCTGAACAAGGAAAAGACCGGCGTCAAGCTGGAAGGCGTCATGGGCATCAACCCGGTCAATGATACCGAGATCCCCATCTTTATCTCGGACTACGTTCTGTCCACCTACGGCACCGGTGCCATCATGGCTGTGCCCGCTCACGATACCCGCGACTGGGAGTTTGCCAAGAAGTTCGGCCTGCCCATCATCGAGGTGGTCAAGGGCAATACCCCGTCCAATCTGGACGAAGCCGCTTTCACCGATGTGGCCACCGGCACGCTGGTCAACTCCGGCTTCCTGAACGGCCTGTCTGTCACCGATGCAAAGAAAAAGATGATCGACTGGCTGGAGGCAAACGGCAAGGGCTGCGATAAGGTCAACTACAAGCTGCGCGACTGGGTGTTCAGCCGTCAGCGCTACTGGGGCGAGCCCATCCCCATGGTCAAGTGTGAAAAGTGCGGCTGGCAGCCCCTGCCCGAGAGCAGCCTGCCCCTGACCCTGCCGGA
>CAKSTO010000007.1 GCA_934501115.1 uncultured Faecalibacterium sp. | reverse complement strand
ATGTTCGGCCAGTACAAGCGCCTGACCAACAGCTTCCAGGGCGGCATGCTCACCGGCAAGGGCCTGACCTTCGGCGGTTCTCTGGCCCGCACCGAGGCTACCGGCTACGGCCTGTGCTACTTCACCGCTGAGGCTCTGAAGTGCATGCGCAACGACAGCTTCCAGGGCAAGACCGTGGTCATCTCCGGTTCCGGCAATGTGGCCATCTACGCCTGCGAGAAGGCTACCCAGCTGGGTGCTAAGGTCGTGACCATGTCCGACTCCAACGGCTATGTCTACGACCCCAACGGCATTGATCTGGCTTACGTCAAGGATCTGAAGGAAGTCCGCCGCGGCCGTATCAAGGAGTACGCTGAGACCCACGAGGGTGTAACCTATGTTGCAGATTGCAGCAAGGTCTGGACTGTCCCCTGTGACATCGCCCTGCCCTGCGCAACCCAGAACGAGATCAACAAGGAGTCCGCTGAGGCTCTGGTGAAGGGCGGCTGCACCGTCGTGTGCGAGGGCGCCAACATGCCCAGCACCCCGGAGGCCATCGAGGTCTACCTGTCCAACGGCATCCTGTACGGACCTGCAAAGGCTTCCAACGCAGGCGGCGTGGCCACCTCCGGTCTGGAGATGAGCCAGAACTCCGAGCGCCTGAGCTGGAGCTTTGAGGAAGTGGATGCCAAGCTGAAGGGCATCATGGAGGGCATCTTCCATGCTTCCTACGATGCATCTGTGGCTGCCGGTTCCGAGGGCAACCTGATGGTCGGTGCAAACTGCGCCGGTTTCCTGAAGGTCGCTACCGCCATGATGGCTCAGGGCATCACCTACTAAATTTCCAATCGTACCGCAAGAGCTGCGTTCTGAGGAGCGCAGCTCTTTTTGTTTGCTTTATTGACAAGCCCCGCGCAGCGAACTATAATGAGTGTAAAGTTTCTCTTGCGTTCTTATGAAAGTTTATCTTGTCATTTTGAAAGGAGCCTCTGCCATGAAGAAAGTCATTGCCTGCCCGTGTACGTTTTCCAGCCGTGCGCTGAATGTTCTGCTCAAACTGACCAGTAAGCGCAGCCCAAAAACGGAAAAGACTGAAGCCCACTGCCGCCAATACATTCAGGGTCTGGCCGCCAAAAACGCTCAGCCGACCGCAAATCCGGAAAAGACCGTCGGCCAGCCTGTGGAGGATCGCTCTGTGGGCGGGATGCAGACCTTCGTCTGGGGCGGCAGCGGAAACCCGGAGCAGCCTGCGATTCTTTATCTGCATGGCGGTGCCTACATGAACCAGCCGGTCTCGTTCCACTACAAGATGGTGTCTCACCTCGCGACCGGCATCGGTGCAGAGGTTTATTTCCCGATCTATCCAAAGATCCCCGCGCACAGCCATAAAGAGACCTACGCCTTGCTGCAAACGCTGTATGCACAAATTCTCACTGCGCACAAGCCCGGAAACGTGATCTTTATGGGCGACTCATCCGGTGCCGGTCTTGCCCTTGGGTTCGCCTGCTGGCTGCGGGACAATCAAAAGCCACTGCCCCGGGAGCTGATGCTCTTCTGCCCATGGCTGGATGTGCATACTGCGCCGGACGATCTGGAGGCTTATCTGAAGGACGATCCCACCCTTTCTCCGTGGCGTCTGCGCATCATGGGCGAGATGTGGGCAGGCAGTAAAGAAGAGATGTCCAGCCCATACGTCAGCCCGATGTTCTGCGACCCCGTCGGCCTGCCGCCCATCACAATGCTGACCGGCACCCACGATGTGCTCTGCCCTGACATCCTCAAATTTGACGAAAAGCTGGATCGGCTCGGGGTCGAGCATCAACTCTATGTATTCGAGGGCATGGTGCATGACTTCATTGCATTTCCCATTGCACAGGCAAAGCCTGCACAGGAGTTGGTCATCCGGCTGCTGAAGCATTGAACTACTGATTTTCACAGGCATTTTCAAGAGCTGCGTTCAAAAGAATGCGGCTCTTTTTGTTTTGGAGTCTAATCAGAATCGATCCGCGCATAAAAACCAGCTTTACTGCCAATACTCCCGGTATCTTCTGTGGAAAGGGAGAATCTTATGGACGAACTGATGTTTTGTTTTCAATGCGAGCAGGCCGCAAACTGCACCGCCTGTACCGGCAAAGCCGGTGTCTGCGGCAAATCGGCCGATACCGCTGCCGCGCAGGATCGGCTCACCGGGGCGCTCATCGCATACGCCGGGCAGCTGATTGCGGATGGCCGTTCCCCTGCCCCGGAGCAGGCGCTTTTGCTGATGCAGGGGCTGTTCACCACCATCACCAACGTAAACTTTGACGCAGACACGGTGGAGGCTTTGACCCAAAAAGTTCACGCTGCCTGCCCTGCCGTCGCGCTGGACTACGACATGCAGCGCCTTTGGCACGATCCTGACCCGGACGTGCGCAGCCTGAAGAGCTTTGTGCTGTTCAGCCTGCGAGGCATGGCGGCCTACAACTACCATGCCCGGGTGCTGGGTCGAATCGACCCGGAGCTTGACCGCTTTTTCTGCACAGCGCTGGACACGCTGAGCGCCGAAGGGCTTTCCATGGACGAGCTGTGGGCGCTGGTGCAGAAGACCGGCGAAGCCAGCTACCGCTGCATGGAGCTGCTGGACGCCGCCAACACCGGAGCCTTTGGCGACCCCGAGCCGACAGAGGTGCCCCTGACCATTGAAAAAGGGCCGTTCATCGTGATCTCAGGCCACGACCTCTACGACATGCAGCAGCTGCTGGAACAGACGAAAGACAAGGGCATCAATATCTACACCCACTCGGAGATGCTGCCCGCCCACGGCTACCCAGAACTGAAAAAGAAATACCCCCACCTCAAAGGCAATTTCGGCACTGCGTGGCAGAACCAGCAGACCGAGTTTGAGGATATCCCCGCACCCATCCTGTTCACCACCAACTGCATCATGCCCCTTCGGGAGAGCTATGCCGACCGGGTGTTCACCACGTCAGTGGTATCCTATCCGGGCATCGTGCACATCGATGAAGGGCGCGACTTCTCCCCCGTCATCCGCAGGGCTCTGGAGCTGGGCGGTTACCGGGAAGACACCCTCGTGCCCGGCATGAACGGCGGCAAGAGCGTTGTCACCGGCTTTGCCCGGGCAGCGGTGCTGAGCCATGCAGGCGAAATTGTACAGGCCGTGAAGGACGGCAAGCTCCGGCACTTCTTCCTTGTGGGCGGCTGTGACGGTACACGGCCTTCCCGCCGCTATTACACCGACTTTGCCAAGCTCACCCCGCAGGACACGGTCATTCTGACACTGGCCTGCGGCAAGTTCCGCCTGAATGACCTGCCCCTCGGCAATGTGCCCGGCACCGGCCTGCCTCGTATTCTGGACGTGGGTCAGTGCAACGATGCCTACAGCGCCATCCGCATTGCGCTGGCACTGGCAGATGCGTTTGGCTGCGGCGTCAATGACCTGCCGCTTTCTCTCGTACTGTGCTGGTTTGAGCAGAAGGCCGTGTGCATTCTGGCGGCGCTGTTGGCGCTGGGGCTGCGCGGCATCCGGCTGGGGCCGACCCTGCCGGCCTTCCTTTCGCCCGGCGTCGTGAAGCTGCTGCAGGACACCTATGATCTGAAGGCTGTCACCACACCGGAAGAAGACCTTGCCGCGATCCTATCCGGAAAAAGCTGACCTGCCCCCCCCCCCCCCAAAAAAAACCGGCTTTCCCGCAAAGGGAGAGCCGGTTCTTTTGTGTTCCGCCGAAAGCCTGCAACAATAATACAACGCAGGCCGGAAGCGTCGTGCAACGCTCCTTTTCCTTTTTCAACGTGCTCCCGGAAACTTTCAGGGAGCACGTTTTTCATTTCAAACGTCCGGCATTTCCGAGACGCAGTCGCAATTCCCGGAAATCGTTCATTATTCTGTCATTTAATTCCATCATTTTCAGATGCACTTAGCACATTTTTTTCATGCAAATTCTAATTTTATTGTTCCAAAGTGTCATAGAACTCTTGTTTTTGCCAATGGCAGGTGCTAATATAAAACCAGCACAGAATTCTGTGCTAAAAAAATAAAAGAAGGAGGTAAAAAATCATGAACAAAAGATGGTTTGCAGTGATCCTGACCGTCGGATTGTTGCTGTGCCTTGTGCCGTTGAGTGCTTTTGCGCTGAATGGCGACTGCATCACGGATTCGGACGGCACCATTATTGGCTGGGAAGATCTGAACGATCCGGATCCGGTCGACATGGTCTGGGAACAAGCTCCCGCGCCAGCGTCCACCGCTTCAGACACACCTACGCAACCGCAACCGCCTGCGGAAACGAATGATGTGCAGAACTCGGTGGCTGTGGGCAGCTCTGAAGTAGAGATGACTTCTGCGGAGTCCGAATTCAATACGGACGAGCTGTACGCGGACGACATGATCCCGGCGCTGTACGCAGTCTCTGCTGTGGATGCTGCACCCAGCACCACAGGATCGGATAAGTGCAAGATCGGCGAAAAGACCTACACATCTCTGCAGGACGCGATCGATGATGCGAGTCCCAACGATCAGATCGACCTGCTGCAGGACATCAAGCTGGAAGGTCTTACGGCAGGTCTTACTTTTAATGCCAAGAAGCTGACCATTTCCGGCGGCGGTACCCACACGCTGACGCTGAAAGAGATGGGTATGTACGCAAAGAATCTCAGTGACATCACGTTCAAAGATCTTACGCTGGATATCTATGCGCACACAAACCCCTCTGACTCAGGAGGAACGGCCAACCTGATCAGCAACTCGAATCTGAGACTGAACAACGTCACCTTTACGTTGATCCCGGATGGAAGCTGCGGCAGCGGCATCTATCTGTATAAGAAGAGCAACCTGTATCTGAATGGATCGTACGCCGTGATCCGTGATGTCACTGGTGGTAGAGCAAGTGGTATCTTCGCCGATGAATCGGAATTTTATGGGGAACCTAACCGTGAGATCAAGATCAACAACTCTTATCTTGAGATCACAGGTTGTGCCCATGCGGCCATGACGATCGATCCGATCGACATCACACTGTCCAGTTCAGATGTCGTGGTGAGGAACAACGGCAAACTCGATTCTGATCCCTTCGGCCGCAACTACGGCATTGGCTGCTATAGCGGTAAGCTGAAAATGGAATCCTCGACCCTGACCGCCACCGGAAACACCGGTGCAAACAATACATGGCAAGGCTACGCTGTTTTCGTTGATGGCCTTGACGTGGATTCCGGTTCTACCCTTGAAGTCCGCGACAGTGGCGGTTCCGGCCTTGGTGTCGGCGGCATTGGCTTTATCCAAGGCACTGTCATCTGCGACGGCAACGGCAAAAATGACGCGGGCTACGGCTCTGGCGGTTTGTATGTGTATCCAGGCGGCGGCGACCTGACCATTGAAAGTGGTGCAAACGTCTCCGTATGTCAGAACAAGGGCCTGGCTGCCATCGTGAACAGCTGTAAGCTGCACATCCAGAATGGTGCCAATGTTTCAGTGGACAACAATGCTAAGCTCGGTATCTACAACAGTTACGATTCCGATCTGACAATTGAGTCCGGTGCAAATGTCACCGCAAACAGCAACGGTGCCCATGGCATCTACAATCAAGAGACGGGCAATCTGAAGCAGGGCGCTTTTCTGATAGAAAGCGGTGCAAATGTCACCGCCAACCACAATGCAGCGTCCGGTATCGCCAACTGCAATCTCTTCACTGTGGAAAAGGGTGCCAATCTGCAGGTGGAATACAACAGCATCTGCGGTATCCAAAACTTTGAGGGTGCGACGCTGAACCTGCTGGCCGGCAGTGTACGCTATAACCATGCCGGTTCTGTAGGCGGCGGACTTGTGAACTCTGGCACTGCGATTCTTTCAGACGATGTAGAGTTGTACAACAACCATGCAGTCACTTGCGGCGATGACATCTATAATGTAGGAGGTGCCACCATCACCTTTGGCGATACCGGCGAGGGCTGGGCGCTGGACGGTGCACCGGACTGCTACGATGACATTGACGGCTGGTACGATGACAGTAAAAACGCCCGCTGGAATGCCCACGCAGAGGACGAAGCCGACCTGCACACTGTTTGGGCCGACTCCGGCACCTTCAACAGCGTTCTTGCGCTCAAGGCTGCTCACGGCTTCCACCCCACCGGCACACTGATCATCTCCAAGGAGATCTCCGGTGCACTGGAGCCGGACGACTGCGGCACCGATTTCAATTTTGTGCTCACTCTGGCTGATTCCTCTATCACCACTGTGGACGCTAAAAAGTACGGTGTTGTGTTTGAAAACGGCAAGGCCGCCTTCACCCTGAAGGACAGCGAAAGCATTACCATCGCAAACCTGCCTGCCGGCATGAGCTACACCCTTGCTGAGCAGTCCAAAGGCGGCTGGCGTCTCGCTTGGGTCGATGGCGATGCAAAGGGCGTTGTGCCCCGGCGTAAAACCGCAGCGATCACCTTTATCAATGAGAAGCTGCCGGCTACCGGCAGTCTGGTGATCTCGAAAGAGATCACCGGCGACCTGAACGCCGAGGATGCCGACACGGTGTTCCACTTTGTGCTTACGCTGGACGATGACACTCTCACCACCGCAGACGCCGAGGAATACGGTGTGGCGTTTGAGAGCGGCTGGGCGTCCTTCACTCTGAAGGGCGGCGAGAGCATCACCATCGGCAGCCTGCCCGCCGGTGTCGGCTATACCATCGCCGAGACCCGTCAGGATGGCTGGACGCTGCAAAGCGTCAGCGGCGAAACTACCGGTGTCATCCCGCAGAACGGCACCGTCGAGATCGCCTTCGTCAACCAGAAGGATGACGGTTTCATTCCTGTCGCCCCGGTCGACCCCATCGAGCCTGTGCTCCCCGTCGACCCCGTCGACCCTGTTGAGCCTGTTGAGCCTGTTGAGCCTGCTGAGCCTGTGACACCCGAAGTTCCGGAGACTCCGGCACAGGACGAAGCACCCGTGCTTCCTCAGACTCCTGAAGCTCCTGCAAAGGCAGATGCTTCGGTGAGCACCCTGCCCCAGACCGGCACGCCCGGCTGGATGGCAATGGCTCTGCTGAGCTTCGGCTGCGTGCTGCTGGCCTGCGGATGGTTCCTCACCCGCAAACAGCGCCGCATGAAATAAAGCCCGGCAAAAGCCACACCCCTGCACGAAAACTGCTGTATCCCCTGCCCCGCAAGAGCAGCCGGATACAGCAGTTTTGTTTTTGAGAAGAGAACAGAGCTGTCGGTTCGCGGCGTTTCGCACAAGAAGCAGTGGAAAGCCGCTGTTATATTTGGTGCAGCTGACACTTGAAGATTTTTCAGCGTTCAGTATAATAATAGTTACCGGAACAAAGGCGTTCTGCAAGGGGCTATTTTGCCCTTGCGGGGCGCTTTTCTTTTTTGTCAAAATGCGGAGGGTGCCGCACCGGTGAGGATTTTAGATAAGGATGGGAAAGTCTATGGAAAACTTTACAGAGCAGAAAAACACCCTTGGTCTGTACGATCCACAGTTTGAGCACGACGCCTGCGGCATCGGCGCTGTGGTGGACATCAAGGGCCGCAAGAGCCACCAGACCGTGGACGACGCCTTGAGCATCGTGGAGCGGCTGGAGCACCGCGCCGGCAAGGACGCCGAGGGCAAAACCGGCGACGGCGTTGGCATCATGCTGCAGATCAGTCACAAGTTCTTCTCCAAGGTAGCTGAAGAGCTGAACATCAGCCTTGGCAACGAGCGCGAATACGGCGTTGGTATGTTCTTCTTCCCTCAGAGCGAGCACATGCGTGCACAGGCCATGAAGCTGTTTGAGGTGGTCACCCGCAAAGAGGGTCTGGAGTTTCTGGCATGGCGCAAGGTACCGGTAAACCCGGACGCCGTAGGGCAGAAAGCCCGCGACTGTATGCCCGCCATCTGGCAGTGCTTCATCAAAAAGCCCGCCAAGGTGAGCAAAGGCATCGACTTTGACCGCAAGCTCTACATTGTGCGCCGTGTGTTTGAACAGGCCAGCAGCGGCACCTATGTGCCCAGCCTGTCCAGCCGCACCATCGTTTACAAGGGCATGTTCCTTGTGCACGACCTGCGCCTGTTCTACACCGACCTGCAGGATCCCGATTATGAATCTGCCATCGGTATGGTGCACAGCCGCTTCTCCACCAACACCAACCCCAGCTGGATGCGTGCCCACCCCAACCGCTTTATCCTGCACAACGGCGAGATCAACACCATCAAGGGCAACACCGATGCCATGCTGGCACGTGAAGAGAGCATTTCCAGTTCCATCATGCAGGACGACATGAACAAGATCCTGCCCATCATCAACACTTCCGGTTCCGACTCCGCCATGCTGGACAATGCGCTGGAGTTCATGGTGATGAACGGCATGGATCTGCCTCTGGCCGTGATGATCACCATCCCGGAGCCTTGGGAAAACAACAAGAACATCAGCCAGAAGAAGCGCGATTTTTATCAATACTACGCCACTATGCTGGAGCCTTGGGACGGCCCCGCCGCCATCCTTTTCTCGGACGGCGACGTGATGGGTGCCGTGTTGGATCGCAACGGTCTGCGCCCCAGCCGCTATTACATCACCAAAGACGGCCGCATGATCCTGTCCTCCGAGGTAGGTGTGCTGGAGTGCGAGCCGGATAACATTCTAGTCAAGGATCGCCTGCGCCCCGGCAAGATGCTGCTGGTGGATACCGTCAAGGGTGAGGTCGTGGATGATGAGAAGCTCAAGGAGTTCTACGCCAGCCGTGAGCCGTACGGTGAATGGATCGACCGCAACCTTGTGGAACTGAGCAGGCTGAAGATCCCCAACGTGAAGGTGGAAAGCTACACCGGCGACCAGCTCACCCGCCTGCAGAAGGTATTCGGCTACAAATACGAGGACGTGAACACCATGATCCTCTCCATGGCGCGGGCGGGCGCAGAGCCTTCCGGTGCTATGGGCACCGACACCCCGCTGGCTGTGCTGAGCAATCAGCATCCCCCGCTGTTCAACTACTTCAAGCAGCGCTTTGCGCAGGTCACAAACCCGCCCATCGATGCGATCCGCGAAAAGGTGGTCACTTCTACCAGCGTCTACATCGGCGCACACGGCAACCTGCTGGAGGATAAGCCTGAAAACTGCAAAGTCCTGAAGGTGCACAACCCCATTCTGACCAGCACCGACCTGCTGAAGATCAAATACATGAACGTGCCCGGCTTCAAGGTCGCCACGGTTTCGATCAACTATTATAAAAATACCAGTCTGGAAAAGGCCATTGACCGCGTGTTTCTGGAAGTCGACCGCGCCTACAAAGAGGGTGCAAACATCATCATCCTGTCCGACCGCGATGTGGATGAATATCATGTTACTATCCCCAGTCTGCTGGCAGTATCGGCGGTTTCGCAGTACCTGATCCGTACCAAGAAGAGCACTGCGCTGGCGCTGATTCTGGAGAGTGCAGAGCCCCGCGAGGTACATCACTTCGCCACATTGCTTGGCTACGGTGCCTGCGCCGTTAACCCCTATCTGGCGCACGAGACCATCGGTCAGCTGATCGACGAAGGTCTGCTGGACAAGGATTATTACGCTGCTGTGCAGGATTACGACAATGCGATCCTCAGCGGCATTGTGAAGATCGCGTCCAAGATGGGCATTTCCACCATCCAGAGCTACCAGAGCAGCCAGATCTTCGAGGCTGTCGGCATCTCCAAGGACGTCATCGATAAGTACTTCACCGGTACGGTGAGCCGTGTGGGCGGCATCAGCCTCGAGGACATTCAGGCGGATGTGGAGGCTCAGCACAATGCCGCCTTTGACCCGCTGGGGCTGGATATCAACATGGAGCTGGCCGACGGCGGCGCACACAAATTCCGCAGCGGTAAGGAAGAGCACCTGTTCAATCCACAGACCATCCACCTGTTCCAGAAAGCCTGCTTCACCAATGACTATGGTGCTTTCAAGCAGTTCACCCATGCGGTGGACAACATGGGCACCGACGGTGTGCACCTGCGCAGCCTGCTGGACTTCAACTATGACCCCAATGGCGGCATCCCGCTGGAGGAGGTCGAGCCGGTCAGCTCTATCGTCAAACGGTTCAAGGGCGCAGCTATGAGCTACGGTGCTTTGAGCAGCGAGGCTCATGAGACCATTGCCATTGCCCTGAACCGTCTGGGCGGCCGCAGCAACACCGGCGAGGGCGGTGAGCCCGAGGAGCGCTACCACGGCGAGAGCAATTCCAAGATCAAGCAGGTAGCTTCTGCCCGTTTTGGCGTCACCAGCAAGTATCTGGTTTCTGCAGAAGAGATCCAGATCAAGCTGGCACAGGGCGCAAAGCCCGGCGAGGGCGGCAACCTGCCCGGTGCCAAAGTGTATCCGTGGATCGCAAAGACCCGCCACAGCACCACCGGTGTGGGGCTGATCTCTCCCCCGCCGCACCACGATATCTACTCCATCGAGGATCTGGCAGAGCTGATCTACGACCTGAAAAATGCCAACCGCAATGCCAACATCAACGTCAAGCTGGTCAGTGAGGCAGGCGTCGGCACCATTGCTGCCGGCGTTGCAAAGGGCGGCGCACAGGTCATTCTGGTGTCCGGCTACGACGGCGGCACCGGTGCCGCGCCCCGCACCTCTATCAAAAATGCAGGCCTGCCCTGGGAGCTTGGCATCGCCGAGACTCACCAGACCCTGATCCTCAACGGTCTGCGCACCCGTGTTCGCATTGAGAGCGACTCCAAGCTGCTCTCCGGCCGTGATGTTGCCATCAGCTGCATGCTGGGCGCAGAGGAATTCGGCTTCGGCACTACCCTGCTGATGGCTGAGGGCTGCGTCATGATGCGTGTGTGCAACCTTGACACCTGCCCCATGGGCATCTGCACCCAGAACCCGGAGCTGCGCAAGAACTTTAAGGGCAAGCCGGAGTACATCATCAACTATCTGACCTTTGTGGCCGAGGAGCTGCGCGAGTACATGGCTAAGCTGGGCGTGCACACCATCGACGAGCTGGTGGGACGTACCGACCTGCTCACGGTCAAGCCCTCTGCTCCCGGCAGCCGTGCTTCCAAGATGAATCTTGACTGCATCCTGCACAACCCCGCCATTGTCAACAGCAATGTCCACTTTGTCAAGGAGGACACCTACGACTTCCATCTGGAAAACACCCTCGACATGAAGGTATTGATGAAGAAGTTCAAGCTCAACAGCAAGAACCCCCAGAGTGTCAATCTGGATGTTTCCAACATCGACCGTGCTTTTGGCGCGATCTTCGGCAGCGAGATCACCCGCAAGTACGGCAACACCCTGCCGGACGATGTCTACACCGCCCACTGCGTGGGTGCAGGCGGCCAGAGCTTCGGTGCATTCATCCCGGGCGGCCTGACCCTCGACCTCGTGGGAGACTGCAACGACTATATGGGTAAGGGTCTGTCCGGCGGCAAGATCGTCGTTCGTCCGCCCAAGGGCATCACGTTCAAGCCCGAAGAGAACATTATTACCGGCAATGTGGCGCTGTATGGCGCTACCAGCGGTAAAGCCTATATTTCCGGCGTGGCCGGTGAGCGCTTTGCCGTGCGCAACAGTGGTGCTACCGCCGTTGTGGAGGGCGTGGGCGACCACGGCTGCGAGTACATGACCGGCGGCACAGTGGTGGTTCTCGGCCAGACCGGCAAAAACTTTGCAGCCGGCATGACCGGCGGCATTGCCTATGTGCTGGATGAAAACTGGGACTTCTACCAGCGGGTCAACAAAGAAACGGTAAGCCTTGAGCCCGTGGAGCACAAATACGATGTGGCCACCCTGAAGGAGCTGATCCGCGAGCACGTGGAAGCCACCGGCTCCCCCCGCGGCAAGGAGATCCTGGACAACTTCAGCGAATTCCTGCCCAAGTTCAAGAAAGTTCTGCCTTACGATTACGATCGCATGCTACGCGTGATCGCCTCTGTCGAAGAGCGCGGTCTGGATGGCGAGCAGGCGCAGATCGAAGCATTCTACACGGTGCAGAAGAAGAAGTAAGGAGGGCAGCGTTATGGGCAAGACAACAGGATTTATTGATTATACACGCAAAACCAGTACGGACATCCCGCCGCTGGAGCGAATTGAAAACTTTAACGAATTTCACATCTGGCTCTCCCGCGAGGAGCAGCAGACGCAGGCGGCACGCTGCATGGACTGCGGTGTTCCCTTCTGTCAGGCCGGTATGATGATCGGCGGTATGGCCTCCGGCTGTCCGCTGAACAACCTCATCCCCGAGTGGAACGACCTTGTTTACCATGGCAAATGGGAGCTGGCCATGCATCGGCTGATGGCCACCAACCGCTTCCCGGAGTTCACAAGCCGGGTGTGCCCCGCCTTGTGTGAAGCAGCCTGCACCTGCGGTGATGTGACCGGCAGCAGCGTGACCGTGCGCGAGAACGAGCACGCCATCATCGAAACAGCCTACTCCAAAGGCTGGCTCCACGCAGCGCCCCCTCCGTCCCGCACCGGCAAGAGCGTTGCCGTGGTGGGCAGCGGGCCTTCCGGCCTTTCGGTGGCTGAGTACCTGAACAAGCGCGGCCACGCGGTGACTGTGTTCGAGCGTGCCGACCGCGTGGGCGGCCTGCTGATGTACGGCATCCCCAACATGAAGCTGGACAAATCCGTCATCGAGCGTCGGATCAAGATCATGCAGGCTGAGGGGGTGGAGTTCCGCACCAACATGGATGTAGGCGGCGGGATCGATGCGCAGGAGCTGCTGAACGGCTACGACGCTGTGGTGCTCTGCTGCGGTGCCAAGAAGGCTCGTGACCTGAATGTGCCCGGCCGTGATGCCAACGGTGTGCATTTTGCGGTGGATTACCTGACCAGCGTGACGAAGAGCCTGCTGGATTCCAGTTTCGCCGACGGCAAGGCTATTGATGCCAAAGGCAAAAATGTCTTGGTCATCGGCGGCGGCGACACCGGCAACGACTGTCAGGGCACGGCTCTGCGGCAGGGCTGCACCGATCTGGTAGCTCTGGAAATGATGCCGCAGCCGCCCAAGGAGCGTGCCGCTTCCAACCCGTGGCCGGAATGGCCCCGTGTGCTGAAGGTAGACTACGGCCAGACCGAGTGCCTTGCCAGGTTCGGCAAGGATCCCCGCGTGTATCAGACCACCGTCAAGGAGTTTCTGAAGGACGATGCCGGCAATCTGACCGGTGCCGTGATCAGCTACCTGAAGCCTGAGCGGGATCCGGAGACCGGCCGTACCAACATGGTGCCCACCGGTGAGGAATTTACTTACAACTGCCAGCTGGCATTTATTGCCGCAGGTTTTACCGGCTGCGAAAACTATGTAGCCGATGCATTTGGCGTGGAGCTGACACCGCGCGGCAATGTGGCCGACCACAGCTTCAAGACCAATGTGGAAAAGGTGTTCGTCTGCGGCGACATGCGCCGCGGCCAAAGCCTTGTGGTGTGGGGTCTGCGCGAGGGCCGCGATTGCGCTGCCGAGGTGGATCGTTACCTGATGGGCTACACCAACCTTTAATCATGCCATTCTCTTTCCTATCCTAAACAAGCAGAAGCGGGAGCCTTTTTCAGGCTCCCGCTTCTGCTTTATCGTATGCTCAGTACAGCCGCTGGCTCCGGCTGCGATCATTCATTCCGTTTCGTATTCAATGGTGCCCTCAGCAGCGGGCGTCTCGGGTTCTGTGGTGGGCTTCGTGGCAGAAGGGTCTTCCGGCGTGGTGGGGATCTGCACGCTTGGGTCTGCCGCGATATACACGGTGATCACCGTGCCCACCGCTACCTTCGTGCCCGGCTCCTCACTGGCCGAAACCACGCAGCCCGATGCATAGGAGCCGTCGTTGACCACCATAAAACAGCTGGCGATCAGGCCGCTGCTCTGCAGCGTCTGCACGGCGGCATCCTGCGTAAAGCCGATGATCGTCGGCATCTCCACCGTCTCGGGTCCCTTGCTCACCACAAGGCGGATCGTCTCTCCTGCCTTGAGCACAGTGTCCGCATCCGGCTCCTGCCGAATGATCTGGCCTGCCGGGGCGGTATCGCTGTATTCTTCGGTGACATAGAACAGGTACATACTGGCATATTCGCGGTTGTTCTGCACCTGCGCATAATCCATCCCGATAAAATTCGGTACAAGGTTCTGCGGTTCCATCACCTCGCTGCTGGCAGGCTCAGACATCGCCTCCGAAGATGCTGCTGGCTTCTTCGGGTTCTGGCGCATGACGCCCCACAAGGTCAGCAGGATCAGGATCGTGAGCAGGATCAGAATGCCGGCCAGCAGTGCTTTCAGACTGAGCAGGTGCTTGTGCTCCGGTTCTTCGGCACGCACTGGTGTCTCCGGCTTCATGGTGCGGGTGAGCTGCTCGGTGTATTCCTGTGAAGTAAGTGCCTGATACAGCTGCGGCACCGTCTGGATGCGCTCCATTGGCTTAAGCCGCAGACCAAGCTGCAGCACTTGCGAGATCCGCACCGGCAGGCTGCCGTTCATGGTTTTGGCGCGGGGGTTGGAGTCTGACACCATCCGCTGTGCCGCCGGCATCGGAGCCTGCCCGCACACCATCCGGTAAAACACTGCCGCAAGGCTGTACTCATCGGTGTAGCGCCCCTCAAACTCGGCGGTCGAATACTGTTCCGGTGCCGAGTAGCCCTCATAGAGCTGCTCATGCAGGCCGCTGCCTGCTGTACGCAGCCCCACTGTGGCGTAGCCTGCCAGCCGGCAGCGGCCATTTTCCATCACACGGATGTTCTCTGGGCAGATCCCGCGGTGCACAAGGCCGATCTTGTGCATTGCGGCCACTCCCTCAAATACCGGCTGCAGCATGGCACAGGCATCTGCAGGACGCACTGTGCCGGGACGGTTTTCCAACCATTGCGCCAGCGATACCCCGCTGGGATGCTCCATAATGGCATAGACCGTGTTGTTGGCCTCCACTACATCCAGCACCGCCTCCAGACCGTTGGCCGGGGTGATGCGCTGGATGGAGCGGTACAGGTCTGCAAAGTCCATGCGGGTCGTCTTGAACAGCACCTCGCTGCCCTGCTTTGGGCGCAGGACGTTGTCGGTGATGCGCTCTGCTGCCAGCGTCATGGGCATGTATTCCTTAATGGTCACACGGAAACCGCCGAGATCTTCAGCACCCCGGTACAAGATGCCCTCACCATCCGCACTGAGCACCTCACCCACCGTATAGCGCCCGGCCAGTACCGTGCCAACCGGCAGACATCCGGCGGGATTGCGCCCGGCAAAATCCCGCCCGCAGTGCGGGCAGCTTCGGGCGGCAGCAGCCAGCGGCTGCAGGCAGTAGGGGCACAGACGTGTTTGCTCCATGGTGTTCTCCTTATACGGTTTTCCGCCGCAGCAGACTCATGGGGGGCAGCTCCGGCGTGGGGATGGTGTACTTTTCCATAGCGTGAGGGGTGCTTTCCATCGCCTCATCGGCTTCGTTTTTGATCCATTCCGGCGTCAGCGGGATGCTGCGTCCATCCGGGCAGAGAGCTTCCAGTGTATCGCCAATGCTCCACTTTCCCCTCTGCTGGCAGGATGCAACGCCGTCTGCCCAGCTTTCCACCGTACCTACGAACTCCCACTCACGGATGTAAGTAGCGCTGTCTGTGGCCTGTTTGGCCTGCTCGCGGCCAAAGTAGAAGCCCGGCGAGTAGTGGCGGTGGCTGGTACGGGTGAGCTCCTCGTAAACCTCGGCAGGCAGCTCGAAATGATCGTTGAACGGATCGGCCAGATAGGCGTCCAGCGCCTTGCGGTAGGCAGCGGTGACACTGGCAACATAATAGAAGGTCTTGGCACGCCCCTCGATCTTCAGGCTGTCTACACCTGCCTTGCAGATCAGGTCGATGAAGGGAGCGGTGCACAGATCATTTGCATTGAGGATATAGCTGCCGTTTTCGTTTTCACCGATCTCGTACAGCTGACCCGGGCGGGTCTCCTCGCTGAGATAATACTTCCAGCGGCATGGCTGGGCGCACTGTCCGCGGTTGGCGTCACGACCCGCCATATAGTTAGAAAGCAGGCATCGCCCGGATACGCTCATGCACATGGCACCATGCACAAAGGCTTCGATCTCCAGCTCAGGCGGGGTCTTATCGCGCAGGACAGCGATGTCCTGCAGGGTCATCTCGCGCGCCAGCACCACGCGCTTTGCACCCATATTGTAGGCAGCGCGGGCTGCAGCCCAGTTGGTGATGCCGGTCTGCGTGGACATGTGCACCTCGATCTCCGGCGCGAATCTCTTGCAGGCATCCAGCACGCCGAGGTCTGCCACGATAAAGGCATCCACACCAGCCTTTGCCGCTTCTTTGATCGCGTCAGGCAGGCGGTCGGCCTCCTCGTTCGTAGGCAGAGTATTCATTGTCAGATAGACCTTTCGGCCACGGGCATGGGCGTAGATAACGCCTTCTGCCAGCTGCTCCGGCGTAAAATTAGCCGGGGCTGAGCGCATGCCAAACTCCGGCAGGCCGCAGTAAACGGCATCTGCACCATAGTTGATGGCGTAGCGCAGGCGTTCCAGATCGCCCGCCGGGGCGAGCAGTTCCGGGATTTGCAGCATAATCAAATTCCTCTCTTTTTTTTGCAATCCTCTCCGTCATCGCTGGCGCGCTGCCACCTCCCCCAAGAGGGGGAGGTTTTCTGCTTTTCCTCAAGCGGAAAAGCTCTCCCCTTCGGGAGAGCTGTCAGCGAAGCTGACTGAGAGAGTTTATTTATTTACGGTTTTATTCACCGCCGCAGCCTGTTGGCAGTTCGCATTGTGTTCGCTGAGGGTATGGGCATAATAATATCTGCCCTTGAGGTCGGTGACAAAGAAATAGGCGTCTCTTGCATCCTCGTCGGGCTGCGGTTCAAGCGCAGCCTTGATGGCAGCAAGGCCGGGATTGGAGACAGGGCCTGCCGGCAAGCCCTTGCAGCTGTAGGTATCATACGCAGCCACGATGTTTTCAGGAATATTATCCCAGCCTCCATAGTAGGGTGCCACCCAGTTCCAGAGATAGTTGTTGTCCGCATCGCTCTGGATATAGCTGGAGGCATTGCTCTGCAGGCGGGGGTAAGGCGATCCCTCCGCCAGACGGTTGCGGAACACCTGCGCCACATTGGAGTCCTGATCGTTGCCGGCTTCTTCCTGCACAAAAGATGCCAGCGTGATCAGCTGCGGCAGAGTCATCTCCTGCGATTTCAGTTCGGCATACATCTCGTCCGTGATCTGCGCATCAAACTGCGCATAGAAGGTGCTCACATAGTTGTGCACCGTATCGTCCTTCAGGAACTCATACGTATCCGGGAAGAGATAACCTTCGCACTTCATAAAGCGGTCAGGCGCATCGGCATCGTCCGGCACGTACTGCCAGAACGTGTACTCGCCGAAATCGCCCTCATTGGCCTCTTTCAGAAAGTCCTCGGCGCTGCACAGCCCGGCAGCTTCCATCTTCCGGGCGATCGCAATAGCCGTCGTCCCCTCCGGAATGGTCACACGCACTGTCTCGGCTTTGGCGTAGGTGGACAAAGCCGCAATAATAGCATCGTAAGAGCAGGCGCTCTTCTGCAGGGTAAAATCGCCATACTGCAGCTTTGATGCCGCCCCCTTTTGCCCCACATACCAGCGGAACAGATAGGCCGAGCGGATCACTCCTGCATCCTTGAGCTTTTGCGCAATGGTGGAAACGCCGCTGCCCTGCGGGATGCTCACCGTTACCTCCGCACCGGGTCTGCCATTGCCGCTGATCTCGTTGTGCGCAAACAGCAGCGTACCGCCGGCAGCCAATGCCAACAGCACAACCAATACCAGAAGGATCTTCCATGCACCGCTCTTTTTGCGGGCAGCGTGCGAACTTTTTTGTGCCATAAGCACTCCTTTTTATCTCAGTTTTCCAGCATCAGGCGCATATAGCTTTCGCTTACATCGAAAGGCTCTGCATCAAAACGGATCATGCCGTATTCCTGTCGGGCACCCTCACCCAGAAACAGCGGCTGCGCTGCGCCCACTGTAATGACCGCTTTTTCCACGATCACTTCCTTCTCGCGGGCAGCTTCCATCAGAACCTCTGCAGCTCGGTCGGTGTCGGCCTGCAGCTCTACAAAATAGAGGGTATCTTCCTTACGGAAGTAAATGCCGTAGCCGTGATCGCTGGAAACGATGGTGGCACCGGCTGAGTAGAGATCCCCCATCACGACCGCCATGCGCTCCGGACTGAGCTGCACCGTATCCGGCCAGAATCTTGCCCGCAATTCGCAGAGCTTTTTGGCGGTGACCGAGTCAAACTCGGCCTGACTCCACAGGTTTCGCTCCACCTCACGCGGCAGGCAGCGCAGTGCAAAAGCCCATCCGAATCCCTTGTCCTGCAGCAGTGCAGCCTGCTCGGCATCGGCAGGCACAGCCACCGTAAAGCCCGCACCGCGCAGCTTTTGCTGCGCACACAGGTAGTCCAGCAGACCGGCAAGGAGCAGGCTGCCTTCCCCGCACAGACCATACAAATATGTGCCCGTGTGCCCCTGCAGCGTCACCGGCACAGCCAGCGCCACCGCAGCGATCTTGTCGTTTTCTTCGGCCACATAAACATTCTGCTCTCCTGCAAACTGTTCCACAGCCTTTTGGGCAAATTCTTTCGACTCTTTGCGCTGGCTCTGCCACAATGCCAGCACAGCCGGCTTATCTGCCGGCAGCATCAAACGATACATCTGTCAGGATGCCCCCTCTTATCGAATTTTATTTCAGCTGCTTCAGCACGATGCCCTGTACTTCCGTCTGGATCTCCTCGATGCTGCGCATCGTGTCTCCGCGTGTGCAGTGCACAGTCGTCCATCCCAGATGCTGTGCACAATACTCTGCAGCACGTCGGCTGCGGGAAAGATACTCGGTGTCTTTTTCGTGCACATCCTTCTTGCTCTCATCGCCGTGGTAGCGCTGGGTCATGAGCTTCTGGCTGACGGCAGGATCGACCTGCAGATAGATCACCTGATCCGGTGCAGGCAGCCCCAGCAGGTGGAACTCGTAGTCAAACAGCCAGCCAAGAAAGCCTTCCCACTGCTCCGGCGGCAGCTTTGAGCACTGATGCACCGCATTGGAGGTGGTGTAACGGTCAGCGATCACGATGCCGCCGCCCTCATAAAAGCGGCCCCAGTCTTTTTTATAGCTTGCGTAACGGTCCACGGCATAAAAGCTGGAGGCAGCGTATGCATTTACATCATCCGGCCTCCCACCGAACTGCCCGGCCAGATACATCTTGACAAGCGCACTGGAGTCGCTGGCGTAGTCCGGGAACGTGACCTCCCGCACCGAGAAGCCCCTCTCCACCAGATGTTCTGCCAGCAGCTTTGCCTGCGTAGCCTTTCCGCTGCCGTCCAGCCCTTCCATGACGATCAGCTTTCCCTTGCTCATAACGCAGCACCTTCTTTGATCGCCGCATACCTTGCACGCACCTCAGCGGTTTTTCCGCAGCACATTTTTCCCTCCGGGCAGGGGCCGCTCACGCAGGCCGGGCCGGACTTTGCAAAGATATGCGGAGCCTCCGGGTACACCAGCTCAAACATCTTTTCTGCCAGCTCCCGGATCTCCCACTGGGCGCGGCTGCAGCAGCGCAGGTGGAAGAAATTCTGCAGGCTGCGGGCATTCATGGTAACAACCATCTTCGTCTCGCAGGCATTCGGCAGCACAAAGCGGGCGTCCTCGTTGGCCTGCTTGGAAGCCTTAGCGCGAGCCTGCTTTTCCGGCATTCCCTCGGCCATCAGGCGGGCGGTGTGGCCTTCCTCCAGCTTTTGGGCAAGGTCAAGGTAACGTTTTGCGTCCTCTTCCATACTGGCGAGAAACGCAGCCCTTGCTTCCGGGATCGCTTCGATCTCAGGCGGCACCACATAGCGGAAGTCGTCCAGACGCACATAACGCTGGCTCTGGACACTGAAGGATGCGATGCGGTGGCGTGTGATCTGTGCCAGCAGTGTCCGGCTGACTCCCTCAATGCCAAAGGTGAAGCTGGCGTGCTCGATGGGGCTGGCATGGCCAAGATCGCTGAGCATCGTCAGAAACTTCGCTGTCTTTTCTTCCGTTAAGCCGTCCAGCAAGTCTGTGATGTGGGCGTCCGAATAGCACAGCTTCGCCGCGGCGGCTACCACCTTTTCCGGTTCCGGGGTATGGGCGATCAGTCGAACAGTCATCATAGCATGTCATTCCTCCGTAACTTTGGTCAGCGGTGCGAAATTTGCCATCGTCTTTTTGATGCCGACCTTTTCAAAATCGATCTCCACGATCTGGTCTCCGGCAGCAGGTTTCACGGTCACTACACGGCCGCGCCCAAACACCTTGTGCTCCACGATATCACCGGGCTCATAATGCTTCGCACCCGGTGCGGTCGGCTTTTGTATCGTCGACGTCCCTGTAAAGGATATCCGCTTTTCAGCTTTTTTCGTCGAATATCCGTCAGAATTTTCAAAACGATAGGTGCTGCCGTTCTTTGAGCCAAAGCTGCCGCTTCGTCCTCCATACCCGGCGCCGTATCCGCCGGAGCTGCTGCTCCGGGCATAGGCAGAGCCGAACCCCCTGTTTTCGCCCGCATTGTATTCGCGGTTCAGATAACCGCTGCGATTGCTGTAACCCGAGCCGTAGCCGCCGTAGCTGCTGCGGCTGCCGCCGGATGGCCCGGAATAACCGGACGCGCCGCCGGGCACCGTGTCACGATACCGGTCGCCCCAGCCGCCCATGGAAGAGCGGCGCTCCAGCGCGGGGCTGCGGGTCTCCTCGATATACTCAGGCTCGATCTCGCGCAGGAAGCGGCTGGGCTCATTGCGCTGCGTTCGGCCATAAAGCATCCGGGAGACACTGTTGGAAATGTAGAGTTCCTTTTTGGCACGGGTGATGCCCACGTAAGCGAGACGACGTTCTTCTTCCAGATCGGCTTCAGAATATTTGCTCATCTCACTGGGGAACACGCCTTCCTCCATACCGATGAGGAATACATAGGGAAATTCCAGCCCCTTGGCAGAGTGGATCGTCATCAGAACCACCTGATCGGCACTCTCATTATAGCTGTCGATGTCACTGATCAGGGCGATGTCTTCCAGATATCCCTCCAGTTCCGCTTCCTCACCATGCTGGTCACAGTAATTTTTGACATTGTTCACCAGCTGACCAAGGTTCTGCAAGCGGTCTGCCGCATCCTCGTGTCCCTTGGCGGCGTCCGCTTCCAGCATTGCCTTGTAGCCGGTCAGTTCGATCACATCGGAGGCAAACTCGTCCAGCGTGCGAGTCTCAAGCGACTCCTGCAGGCGCTGGTAGATCTGCCAGAATTTCAGCAGCGGCATCACAGCACGGCTGAGCTTTGCGTACTGGTCAGCGCGGCTGATGATATCCAGCATACTCACGCCTTCCTGCCCGGCCAGATCTGCGATAACCTCCACCGTTGTGGCACCGATCTTGCGGGCGGGTTCGTTGATAATGCGACGCAGACGCACATCATCGCGGGGGTTGGCGATGATGGACATATAGGAGTGGATATCCTTGACCTCCTTACGGTCATTGAAGCGCTGTCCGCCCACGATCTTGTGCGGGATGCCCGCACGGGTGAAATAGCTTTCGATGGGTGCCGACTGGGCGTTCATGCGGTAGAGGATGGCATGGTCGGCCAGATGCCCGCCTGCCCTCAGGTGCTCACCGATCACATCCGCAATATGGCTGGCTTCATCCTGCTCGTTCTCGGCAGTGTACACCTGCACCTTGTCGCCCTCGCCGTTATCCGTCCACAGAGTCTTACCTTTGCGCTCCGTGTTGTGCTGGATCACGCAATTCGCGGCATTCAGAATATTGGAGGTGGAACGATAGTTCTGTTCCAGCCGAATGGTCTTGGTGCCTTTATAGATGCGCTCAAAATTCAGGATATTCTCAATGGTCGCACCGCGAAAGCGATAGATGCTCTGGTCATCATCGCCCACTACGCAGATGTTCTTTTCCGGGCCGGTGAGCAGGCTGACCAGCCGGAACTGCGCCACGCTGGTGTCCTGATACTCATCCACCAGCAGGTAGCGGTATTTGTTCTGGTAGAACTCCCGCACATCCGGATGTTCAGCCAGCAGCTGCACCGTCTGATAGATGAGGTCGTCGAAATCGAAAGCACCGGCTTCCTTCAGCTTCTTCTCGTAGGCAGCATAAATGCGGGCGGTCAGCGCACCCTTGGTGTCCTTTGCAGGGTTCGCCAGCGCCTGTTCCGGGCTGACAAGCTGATCCTTCCAGCGGCTCATCTGATTGATCGCTGCCTTAATGGGCAGGAATTTATCATCCACATTCAGGTCTTTATAGACCGCCTTCATCACACGCTGGGAATCGTCGGTATCATAGATGGTGAAGCTGCGGGGATAACCGATCTCCTCTGCCCAGCGGCGCAGGATGCGCACACAGGCCGAGTGGAAGGTAGAAGCAAACACTTCGTCCCCTTCCTCGCCGCCCAGCATCCGGCGCAGACGCTCTTTCAGCTCCCCGGCAGCTTTGTTGGTAAAGGTGATCGCCATCACATTCCAGCTGCGCACGGCATTCTGGCGCAGCATCCCGTCCAGCCAGCCGGGTGCATCCGTGCCGGTCATGATGGCGTTACGCAGGGCTTTCACATCTTCCTCGGTCACCGGGCGGGGCGTCTGTCTGGAGCCATGAGCTGAACCGAAACGGATGAGGTTCGCAATACGGTTGACCAGCACGGTGGTCTTTCCGCTGCCCGCACCAGCGAGGATCAGCAGCGGCCCGTCAGTGGTAAACACAGCCTGACGCTGCATATCGTTCAGGCGGCCGAATTGCTTTTCAATATAGGTATCGCGCAGAGAGCAGAATTCCTGCCCGAGATCTGTTGCCATGGTTTCACCTGTTCCTTTATGTTTATACTATCAAAGTACAGTATACCACATTTCAAAACGATTGAGAATAGCCGCTGCGTTCTCTGACTGTAATCAGCGGAAAAATTATTTTAAATCTTGCAAGCAAAAACCGCCCGCTCTGCCAGAAACAGAACGGGCGGGAAAATACCTTTTCAGGAAATGCTTAGCCGAAGATGTTGATCAGGATACCGGCAGCAACAGCAGAGCCGATAACACCGGCCACGTTGGGACCCATCGCGTGCATCAGCAGGAAGTTGGAGGGGTTCTCGCTCTGACCGACCTTCTGAGAAACACGGGCAGCCATAGGCACAGCAGAAACGCCTGCGGAACCGATCAGGGGGTTCACCTGACCGCCGGTCAGCACATACATCAGCTTGCCGAACAGCACACCTGCGGCAGTGCCGAAGGAGAATGCGATCAGGCCCAGCACGATGATGAACAGGGTGCGGGTGTTCAGGAAGGTGTTTGCAGAGGTGGTGCAGCCAACGGACAGTGCCAGGAAGATGGTGATGATGTTCATCAGCTCATTGCCGGCGGTCTTCTGGATGCGATCCACCACGCCGCACTCCTTCATCAGGTTGCCCAGCATCAGCATGCCCACCAGAACGGCAGCATCCGGGACGATCAGGGAAACGATAATGGTGACCATGACAGGGAAGATGATCCTCTCGGTCTTGGAGACGGTGCGCAGCTGCTTCATCACGACGGTACGTTCCTTCTTGGTGGTCAGTGCCTTCATGATGGGCGGCTGGATGACGGGCACCAGCGCCATGTAACTGTAGGCCGCCACAGCGATGGAGCCCAGCAGCTCAGGAGCCAGACGGGAGGTAACGAAGATGGCAGTAGGGCCGTCGGCACCGCCGATGATGGCGATGGCAGCGGACTGCTTCTGGGTGAAGTCCACCAGGCCGGTAGCGACCAGCAGGCGGGCACCCATGTAAGTGCCGAAGATACCGAACTGCGCGGCAGCGCCCAGCAGCAGGCTCTTGGGGTTGGAGATCAGCGGTGCAAAGTCTGTCATGGTGCCGATGCCAAGGAAGATCAGCGGCGGGTAAATGCCCAGCTTGACACCCATGTAGAGCATATCTGCCAGACCGCCGTTGTTGAGGATCTCCACCCACATCGGGTGTTCCAGACCATCGCCAACAAAATACTGCATGTGGATGATGCCGCTGCCGGGCAGGTTTGCCAGGATCATGCCGAAAGCCATCGGCAGCAGGATCAGAGGCTCAAACTCCTTGACGATGGCAAGGTACAGCAAAAAGCAGCCCACGCAGATCATAACTGCGTAGAGGTAGCCGCCCGGCTCACCAAACCGTGTAAAGCCGGAACTTTGGAAAATACCGACCAGAGTATCGATAAACTGTGTCATGCTCTTCCTCCTCTGTTAAAACGGTGCGGTCGTATCATTCACGCCCGCGTTGCCCCAGCCGTTCTTGCTGCGGCGCACTGCCTTGAGGGTATACCTGCCATTGCCCATCGCATAGATCGCTGCCATAATAGCGGCGATCACATCACCCGGGATTCCCTCTTCCACCTGAGGAGCCGGAGCAGCCGCGGCCTGCTGCACGGGTGCAGCGGGCTTTGCTGCAGGAGCCTTGGGTGCTTCCTTGGCAGCCTTTTTCCTAGCGGCCATCGAGTCGAAGACCTTGCCCTCCAGTGTGATGATCGCCATCAACAGCACGAGGATCAGGAACACCAGCACGATACCGGTAATGGTAACGACCACGTCAAAACCTAAATCCATGGTTTTTCCTCCTGTTTCTTGGATGACTGCGCACGATGCATCCATCGCAAGCAGAAAATCAATTTGGGTATAGTATACCTTATTTTCCCATTTATTTCAACAAAAAAAGACGATTTTTCTTTCTGGCGCTTTGTGATACCGCATGGACAAAAAATGCTTATCGGCGGCCGATGCGCGGTGTAGCGTCCATAAATCCGGTCTCCAGCTTATCGTTGATGCCAAGGCTCATCGCGGTGCCCAGCGCCACACAGTTGACCGGATCAGGCGAAACAGTCACATCGACCTTCAGTTCTTCGCTCAGGTACTCCGTCAGACCATGCAGCTGTGCGCCGCCGCCGGTAAGCACTACGCCGTTGCGGAAAATGTCACCTGCCAGCTCAGGCGGGGTCTTTTCCAGTACCTGATGAGCCGCAGTACCGATCTGCTCGCTCAGCATCATCACCGGTTCATAGAGGTCATCGGTGGACACATTGACGCGCACCGGCAGGCCGGTGAGCAGGCTGCGGCCTTTGATCTCCATGGTCTCATGAAAATCCGTTTTCTGCGGGCAGCAGGCCACATTCTTTTTCAGTTCCTCTGCGGTACGCTGACCGATGGCAACACTGTACTTGTTGCGCACATACTTGAGGATCTCTTCATCGTAGTGGTTGCCGGCCACGCGGACGCTGGTTGCTTTGACCTTGCCGCCAAGGCTCAGCACCGCAATATCCGTGGTGCCGCCGCCGATATCAATGATCATACGGCCATCGGGCTGGGTAATGTCGATGCCGGATCCAAGAGCTGCAGCGATGGGCTCATCGATCAGATAGACCTGACGGGCACCGGCTGCCACGACAGCCTCCACCACAGCGTCGCTCTCAATGCCGGTGATCGCGGCCGGCACACAGACAGCCACCCGGGGCTTGACCATGTGGGAGTTGTACACCTGCTTGACAAAGCGGCAGATCAGCTCGCGGGTCATGGTGTGGTCGCTGATCACGCCATCCTTCAGCGGAAAGATGGCGGAGATGTAGTTGGGCGTACGCCCAACCATTGCCAGTGCTTTGTCACCCGCTTCCAGCACGGTATTCTTGCGGGTATCCATCGCTACAACACTGGGCTGGTTGAGCACAACTCCTTTGCCCTCCTGCGCGATGATGATCGTCGTGGTACCAAGATCGATACCGATATCGTTCTGTGCCATAAATTCTCTGTTCCTTTCTCTGATTCCTCTATCAAAATAACGGCTCAGTGTTCCCGAGCCGGAAAACATACCAAAATACAGTATAGCATAGTCCCGGCAAAATGTATACCTGTTTCAATCGGCTTCCATCTGTTCCGGCGGCAGTTCTGCCTGCAGCAGCTGCGCAAGGCCGCTGTACCGCAGATTCTGGCGGATATTGCTCATCATGCGGTTCACCACATCCCGACGGCCTGCCACGATGCACAGCTTCCTGGCTCGGGTCACACCGGTATAAAAGAGGTTTCGGTAACACAGCCTGGGCGGGATCTGAGCTGCCGGCAGGATCACCGCCGGGAACTCGCTGCCCTGACTTTTGTGCACCGTGATCGCGTATGCAATTTCCAGTTCATTGAGGTTCTCCGCCGGATAGATCAGCCGCTTATCGTCCATACGCACCACCATGGAGCGGTCGCGTATGTTGATGGACTCCACAATGCCGATATCGCCGTTGTAGGCACCCACGCCCTGCTCTCCGCCAATGCGGTTCCAGACGATCTCATAGTTGTTGCGCACCTGCATGACTTTATCGCCTACCCGGAACACCCGGGATGCGCTCTGCAGCTGAGGCTTGCCTTTCTGCTCCGGGTTGAGCAGATTCTGCAGCTCCACATTCAGCGCCTGCGTTCCGGTCGGCCCCAGTTTGGTGGGGCAGAGCACCTGAATATCCCGGATCGGATCGAAGCCGTAGCTGCGAGGCAGGCGGGTCGTCACAAGGTCACACACCAGCTTCCGGGCTGCGTCGCCATCCGCGTCTAAAAAGAAGAAATCATCGGTCTTTCCGCCTTTTTTCAGCGGCTCGCTGTTGATGATGCGATGGGCATTTTCTACGATCAGGCTCTGCGCCGCCTGCCGGAAGATCTCATTCAGACAGACCGTGGGCACACAGCCCGAGCGGATGATCTCCCCCAGAATATTTCCCGGCCCTACGCTGGGCAGCTGGTCGGCGTCGCCCACCATAATGATACGGCAGCTGTAGCGCAGTGCCGCAATCAGTGCCTGAAACAGTTTGACATCCACCATGCTCATCTCATCCAGAATGACCACATCGCACTTGAGCAGGTTTTTGTCGTTGTGGATAAAGCTCACCACGCCGCCCGTGTAATCCACCTCCAACAATCGGTGGATGGTGCTGGCCTTGCGCCCGGTCAGCTCGCTCAGACGCTTGGCGGCTCGCCCGGTGGGCGCACACAGCGCCACCCGTTCAGCCTGATTTTCCAGCAGCTGCAAAATGGCATTGACCGTGGTCGTTTTTCCGGTGCCGGGGCCGCCGGTGAGCACAAGGCAGTTTTCGGTCATCGCCTTGCGAATGGCCTCTTTCTGCAGAGGCGCATAGGCAAACCCCTGCGTCAGCTCAAGGATCTGAATATTTTTATCAAGATCTCTGGCGGTGTTTTTCCCCCGGCGGGTCAGCATGGCAAGGCGTTTGGCAATGTCTTCTTCTGCCGCCAGCAGGTCCGGAAGATAAATATACGGCACAGCGTCAAACATCCGCACTCCGAGTTCATCGGTCTGGATACATCTGTCCAGTGCTGCCGCCAGCTTTTCCGGCGGCTGATGGATAAAGTTCGCCGCCGTTTCCAGCAGCTGTGCCCGGGGCAGGCAGGTGTGGCCGTTGCCGGCATTGTGGCGCAGGGTGCGCTGCAGTGCCGCCTCCAGTCGCTGCACGCAATCCCCCGCCATGTGGTAGTACTGGGCAATGCTGTCTGCATGGCGGAAGTCCAGCTGCAGCGGCTCGCCGCAGAGCAGATAGGGATTTGCTGCAATCGCCTGCATCGCTCCGGGCCCAAACACCCGGAACACCTCCATCGCCTTGCGGGGGCTGATCTCGAACTGTGCCAGATAGGCAATGAGCTCCCGCATCCCGAACATCCGCTTGAATTCCTGCTGGATGCGGTCAGCCTTGTCCGGTGAGATGCCGGGGATCTCCGTCAGGCGGGCGGGGTCGTTGGCGATCACCTCCAGTGCCTCGGCACCAAACCGATCCATGATCTTGTCCGCCGTTTTCGCGCCGATATACGGCAGCGACCGGCTCGCAAGGAAGGCGTAGACAGCTTCCAGATCTTTCGGCATATCGGTCTCGCATTCCTGCGCGTGGAACTGACGGCCATAGGTGGCATGATTCTCAAACCTGCCTCGGCAGACCACGCTCTCCCCTGCGTGAAGTTCGCCCACAGTGCCGCACACCACCGTAATGACACCGCCGCCTGAAACCTCAAACACCGTATAACCGCTGTCCTCATTTTCGTAGATGATATCCTCTACCGTGCCCTCGATCTGTTCCAGCTGCTGTTCCGGCATGACTCCACCCCCTTTTCACAATTGTAAACAGTATACAACTTTTGGTGGGATTTGTAAATCGATGCATTACACAAAAAGAGGGAAAGTCCAGTCGGCCTTCCCTCTTTGCAGATCGATATTTTATGCTTTTTTCAATTGATCGCCGTACCCTTTTCGGCGGTTTTTTCCCTGTCAAGACGTCTGCGCACGACGATATACGCCGGGATCAGGAAGAAGCAGGCGAAGAACCATGCTACCGGGTTTGCAATGCAGGCAGCAAAGTAGCCCCACAGCGGTACGAACCAGAAGCCCACCATCGCGCGGGCAATCATCTCGGCCACGCCTGCAAACATGGCAAGGCCGGAGTACCCCAGCCCCTGAATGGTGTAGCGGTAGATGATAAGCACCGCAAGCGGGATATAGCACACACTGTTCCAGAAGATAAAGCTCTGCGCGTTCGCCATGATCGCAGTCTCCTTGGCGTCAAGGAACAGGCCGATGAGAGTCTTGTCCATTACGCGCAGAATGAGGAAGGATGCCACGCTGTATACGCAGCCAATGCCCAATGCGGTGTACACGCCCCGGTCCACACGGTTCAGGTCCTTTGCGCCCATATTCTGGCTGGCATAGGTGGTCATCGCTGTGCCGATACTCTCCAGCGGCACGCACAGGAACTGCGCCGCCTTACTGCCCGCCGTCTGTGCGGCCACAATATCGCTGCCCAAACCATTCACTGCACCCTGCAGCACGACACTGCCAATGGCAGTGATGCTGCACTGCAGTCCCATCGGGATGCCCATATTGCACAGCTTTGCGCAGTGTGCCAGACTAAAGCGCCCTTCTTCCCTGTTCCAGCGCAGCTCATGATAGTGGTGCAGGATGTACCACAGGCTGCCAAGACCCGCCACAGCCTGACTGACCACAGTGGCAAATGCCGCACCGAATGCCCCCATCTGGAACACGATGATGCAGAGAAGATCAAGGCCGATGTTCAGGAAGCTCGCCACAAGCAGAAAGTACAGCGGGCGCTTGCTGTCTCCCAGTGCGCGCATCAGGGCACTGGTAACATTATAGAGCAGCGTGAACGGGATGCCCCAGAAGATGGTACGGATGTAAATATCCGCAAGGTCGATAATGTTGGCAGGGGTATTCGTCCAAACCAGTACCGAGCGGGTCAGTGCCACAGTGACCGCCGTCAGCACCGCTGCAAAGAAAATCGACAGCCACACGGTATTGGCAGCATAACGGCGCATTTCGCTGTAGTCTTTGGCACCGAACGTCCATGAGATGGGGATGGAAAAGCCGCAGGCGATTCCGTTCACGAAACCCAGCACCAGATAGTTCAGTCCGCCCACACTGCCCACTGCGGCCAGTGCTTCCACGCCCACGAACCGTCCCACGATGATGGTATCCGCCAGATTGTAGAACTGCTGGAACAGGCTTCCAAGCATCAGCGGCACCGCGAAAGCCAGAATCAGCCTGAGCGGGCTGCCCTGGGTCATGTCCTTTGTCATACTGTAAAGATCCTCCTACAAACAGGAAAACAGGTGTACTTCGGTAATTTTTGCCGTGAAAAACGTCCTGTCGGAAAGGACAGGACGTTGGCATTCTTCGTGAATGATATTATAGCGGAGTACGGTGCATTTTACAAGATTTGCATTGCATCAACATTTCCGATTTTTTCCGGAAAGAATTGGTGATTTTGCTTATTCTGAATAGTGCGCCAGAAACTGCCGGGTACGCTCCTCCTGCGGATTCTCGATGAGCTGCTTTGCAGGCCCCTCCTCCACCACGACACCGCCGTCCATGAACATGATGCGGTCGGCCACATCGCGGGCGAAGTGCATCTCGTGGGTGACGATGATCATCGTAGTTTTGCGGTCAGCAAGGTCACGCAGAACTTTGAGCACCTCGCCGGTCAGTTCCGGGTCGAGTGCACTGGTAGGTTCGTCAAAGCAGAGGATATCCGGGTGCAGAGCCAGTGCACGCGCAATGGCTACACGCTGCTGCTGGCCGCCGGAAAGCTGGTGCGGGTAGTGGTTTGCACGCTCAGACAGCCCCATCTGTGCCAGAAGTTCCCTCGCCTGCTGTTCCAGCTCAGCGTGGATGGCCTTTTTATCCGCCTTGTAGTCCGGGCGTTCCTTCGCCAGCAGCTCACCGGCCAGCATCACATTCTGCAGAGCGGTGTACTGCGGAAAAAGGTTGAAGTTCTGGAATACCAGACCAAAGTGCAGCCGCTTTTTGCGCACCTCGCTTTCCCGCTGGGTGGCAGGGTCAGCGGCGTCCCACATGGTCTCACCGTTCACTCGAATCACGCCAGCGTCCGGGCGCTCCAGAAAGTTCAGGCAGCGCAGCAGGGTGGTCTTGCCAGAGCCGGACGAGCCGATGATCGCCAGCGCCTCGCCCCGTTCCAGCGTCAAAGAAATGTCCCTGAGAACTTTCGTCTCTCCAAAATTTTTGCCGATGCCGGAGGCTTCAAGCAATGCCATGATTCAGTTTCCTCCCTTTCATCAGCGGAAATAATCCAGTTTCTTTTCAGCCCAGCCAAACAGCAGGGTCAGCGCACCCACAAACACGAGGAAGAAGACGGCAGTGGAGAACAGCGGCCAGATCAAGCCCTTTGCGCTGTACTCCTTGGCCATCATGATGATCTCCTTGTTGGCGATGGTATTTGCCAGCGAGGTATCCTTGACCAGCGTGATGACCTCATTGCCCATGGGGGCAAGGATGCGCTTGACCACCTGCAGCAGGGTGACCTTGAAGAAGATCTGCGTTTTGGTCATGCCCAGCACCTGACCCGCTTCCGTCTGCCCTTTGGGCACAGCCTCAATGCCGCCGCGGTAGATCTCGGAGAAGTAGCAGGCATAGTTGATCGCAAAGGCCACGACCGCCGCCACCATGCGTCCACCAGAACCGGAAGGCCACGGATTATCCATGCCCAGCAGCCCGGGGCCAAGATAGATCACAATGATCTGCAGCATCAGCGGCGTGCCGCGGATGACCCACACAAAAGTCTTGACCGCACCGGCCAGCGGCTTGCAGCGGCTCATGGAGCCAAAAGCCACCACCAGACCCAGCGGCAGCGCAAACAGCAGGGTCAGAGCAAACAGCTCGCAGTTGAGCAGAAACGCGCCCGAAAGGCGCCCCAGAATCACAGACACAAGAACACACCCATCAATCCGTTTTTTGAACTCCTTCCGTCACCTTCGGTGACAGCTCCCTCAATGAGGGAGCCTCACGCTGATCGGCAACAAAAAGCCTCCCTCACCGAGGGAGGTGGCATCGCGCAGCGATGTCGGAAGGAGTAATTACATTATTATAAAACTCAGTCGGCCAGAGCCAGATCGTACTGATCGGCCAGAGCCTGCATCGTACCGTCAGCCTTCAGCTCGTCGAAAGCCGTGTCCACTGCAGCGGCAGCGTCGCTGCCCTTGCGGAAGGCCACGCCGTACTCCTCAGCGTTCAGCTCGTCCACGATCTTCAGGCCGGCGTAGTCGGTGCCCTCACCGATCATGGCGTTGGCCAGAGTCAGATCCAGCACAGCTGCATCTGCAGTGCCTGCCGCAACCTCCATCAGGCAGTCGGTCTGCACACTCTTGGAGACGTAATCGGCCTGTGCCAGATTCTCGTCGCCTTCGATGGCAGCTTCACCGGCAGAACCGGCTTCAGCCACTACGGTCTTACCCACCAGATCCGCGGTAGAAGTGTAATCCGTGCCATCCTTCACGACCACGACCTGTGCATTCTTTGCGTAGGCCTTGGTGGTGGCGGTGTTGGCCATGATGTCATCGGTCAGGGTCATGCCGTTCCAGATGCAGTCGATGCTCTTGGCGTCCAGTTCCACGACCTTGGTATCCCAGTTGATCTCCACGAACTCCGGCTCAACCCCCAGCTTTTCGCACACGGCTGTTGCCAGTTCGGTGTCGAAGCCTGTGAAATTGCCGTCGGCGTCGGTGTAATTCATGGGCTCATATACGGTGTAGCCAATGACCATCTTGCCCTTTTCCTTGATGTAGTCCAGATCGCTGGCAGCGGTCTCGGACGCGGCAGCACTGCCGGATGCAGCAGAAGATGCCACTGCAGAAGTGGATGCGGCACCGCCGCAGGCGGCAAGGCTCAGCGCCATGGCACCGGCCAGTAATGCAGAGATCAGACGTTTCATAAAAGGTCCCTCCTCGATCGTTTCAATGTTCCCCAACGGGTCTCCCTCTTGGTTTAGCATTTTATCATGCTAAAGTGTTAAACCGTGACTATAGAATAGCGCGTTTGGGGACATTTGGCAAGAGGAAAACGTAAATTTTTGCATTTTACCGTTTCCCGGCATCATTTAAGCGTTCTATTTGGTGCAGTTGCACAAGAACCTTGCGAGGAAAGTGCGGTTCCCGCCTCTTGTTGTCTTGCAAAGAACGCAAAACCGCGCTATACTTACACATATTATAGTAGTAGAAAGGGGTGGAGATCGTGTTTTTCCGCTCGCCTGTCGTCCGATTCTTCAGCCGGATCATCAACCGAGTTACCGTCACGGTGGTGCTGGTCGCACTGCAGCTCCTGTGGCTGGCATGGGCGTGCTATGCCGTAACCATCGGCGCCGGCAGCGTATGGATCAACGGCCTGCTCAACGCACTGAGCGTGGTCATCGTGCTGTACCTCGTGCGCAAAGACGAAAACAGTGCCTATAAGGTCGGCTGGATCGCACTCATCGGTATTCTGCCGCTGCTGGGCGGAGCGTTGTATCTGGCTTTCGGCAACAAGCGGCCCGCACGCCGTCTCCGCCTGAAAATGCAGGCCGTGGACACCGCCCACAAAAAAGATCTGGCTCAGACCCCAGGCGTGACCGACGGTCTGGACGCCCGTGTCATGGGGCAGAGCCGCTATGTGGCAAAATACGGCCCCTACCCAGCATGGAACAACACCGCCGCGCAATATTTCAACTGTGGCGAAGCGATGTACCCCCAGCTTCTGGCTGATCTGGAAAAAGCAGAAAAGACCATCTTTCTGGAATTTTTCATCGTGAGCCATGGATATATGTGGAACGGCATCGAGAAGATCCTTCGCCGCAAGGCCGCGCAGGGCGTGGATGTGCGGCTGATCTACGACGATTTCGGCAGTCTGCTGGGTCTGCCCGCAGACTTCGTGATCCGGATGGAACGGGCACATATCCGGTGCATTCCCTTCAACCCTGTCGTGCCGCTGCTGTCGCTGGCAATGAACCACCGTGACCACCGCAAGATCGTTGTCATTGACGGTACCGTAGCCTACACCGGCGGCGTGAATCTGGCGGATGAGTATATCAACGTCGAGCCTCGTTTTGGCTACTGGAAGGACGCCGCTCTGCGGATAGAAGGCGATGCTGCGTGGAATTTTACCGTGATGTTCCTGAACTTCTGGAACGCCTTCCGCCCGAGCGAAACTGATTACAGTCCTTTTCGGCCTGCCCCTGCCGTGCGGGATACCGACGGCGTCGTGCAGCCCTACGCAGACAGCCCTCTGGACGAGGAGCCCATGGCAGAAACGGTCTATCTGAACATTCTTGCACAGGCAGAGCGGTATGTCTATGCATGCACGCCCTACCTTGCCATCGGCGAGGAGATGCTGGATGCTTTGAAAAATGCTGCCAAGCGCGGTGTAGATGTGCGGCTGTTCCTGCCGGGCATCCCGGACAAAAAGCTGGTGTTCCGGCTGAGCCGGTCGTACTATCTTCCGCTTTTGCAGGCGGGGGTGCGCATCTACGAGTTCACGCCGGGGTTTCTGCACTCCAAGTGCTGGGTCAGTGATGACCGCACCGCTGTGGTAGGCAGCATCAACATGGACTACCGCAGCCTGTTCCTGCACTTTGAGTGCGGGGTTTTGCTGCAAAACAACAGTCAGGCCGTCGTCCTGCGGGACGATGTTCTGGCCACCCTGCCAAAGTGCCGGGAGGTACAGGTGTCGGACTGTCGAACCAGCATCCCGGGCACCCTGCTGGACAGTGTGCTGAGACTGCTCAGTCCCCTGCTGTAAGACGACTTGAAACGGAAGCCTTATTTCCATCCTTGGGATTCAGAAAAATCTGCAGATTTTTCTAATTTTCTTTTTCCCCAAAAGGGTCGTGACGATCCAGTGCGTCTGCCGTGCGCAGGCCGTTTCTCCCGCCAATGTCTGGAATGATACCGAATGATCCTTAGGAAAAGACACAGATTTTTTAGAGAAATTATGAGCAGATCCGAACCCGGAAATTTATTTTTTGCCCTTGACAAATATCCGGCACGGGGGTATACTACGCATCGTGAACAATGTTCATTTTGGGAGGTGATCGCACGAATCCGATGGCAACGTCCAAGGCAGATATCCTGAGAACGAGCCGGACGCTGATCCAGCAGAACGGATGGGCGGCAGTCAACATCCGTGCCGTGGCAGCAGCCTGCGGGGTATCCGTGGGGTGCATCTACAACTACTTCGGCTCCAAGACCGAGCTGGTGAGCGCTGCAGTGGAAAGCATCTGGAATGACATCTTCCACCGCCCGGACGACCCGGCGGTATTTGAGGATACTCTGTCCTGCATCCGCTGGATGTATCAGCAGCTGGCATACGGCTGCGAACAGTATCCCGGCTTTTTTACCCATCATGCACTTGGCTTTGTGCGGCAGGATACCGCCGATGGCAAACAGCAGATGCGGCAGACATGGCAGCATATTCTGGATGCCCTGTGCAGCGTGCTGCGCCGCGATGCCAAAATTCGTCCGGGTGCTTTTACCGAGCAGTTCACCCCGGAACAATTTGCGGGCATCCTGTTCTCCCTGATGCTGTCTGCGGTGGTGCAGCAGGATTTTGATCCCTCTGCAGTGCTGGAGATCGTCCGCAGAACCATTTATGAGACCTGAAAAATCATCCCACAGCCTTGTGGGAATTTTTCAGGCCAAAAGTGAACAACGTTCAGATTGGATGCTGCGGGGCAGACTCTCCGCAGTCCGCCGTCAGCAGGCTGCATTTCTGAGGCACCGCCTGCGCATGACAACCATACTGCCCGGCCGGCAGAGATCCACCGGATTGCGACCGGGCAGTATCTCAAACCATCACAAAAGGAGCAAGAACTTATGAGAGCAATCGTTGAGACCGTTTTCGACATTTTTTATCTGGTCACTGTCCTTACCGTTGGCGTCCGCATGATCCGCGGCAGCGGGGATAACGCTCAGTTTCGCCTGTTCGGCCTGATGGCCGTAGTGCTGGGCGCAGGCGACTCCTTCCATCTGGTGCCCCGTGCTCTGGCGCTGTGCACCACCGGTCTGGAGCATTACGCCGTGCCGCTGGGTCTGGGCAAGTGGATCACCTCTGTGACCATGACCGTGTTCTATGTGCTGCTGTACTACGTCTGGCGCAAACGCTATCAGATCGAAGACCGGAAGAACCTGACCGTTGCCGTGTATGCTCTGGCTGCCGTGCGCATCGTTTTATGCATGATGCCGCAGAACCAGTGGCTGACCAACCATACCCCTCTGGCCTGGGGCATCCTGCGCAATGTTCCCTTTGCACTTCTGGGGCTGCTGATCATCGTACTGTTTTACCGCAGTGCCAAAGAAAACAACGACAGGGCTTTCCGCTGGATGTGGCTGACCATCGTGCTGAGCTTTGGCTTCTATATCCCGGTGGTACTGTGGGCAGACATCAACCCTCTGATCGGTATGCTGATGATCCCCAAGACCTGTGCTTACGTCTGGACTGTGCTGATCGGCTACAACGCCATGAAAGCCGCGAACGGCAAAAACAGCTAAGCACCTTCCGGAAAACAGACAGCCAAAAGAAGGCTGCCGCAATGTCACCGGCAGGGTCGGCATACTTGAGCAGATTGGAAGTGATGTTGTCCAGAATGCGGTGTACATACTGGCCATTGACCGAGAGCATCACATCCTCCTCGCCCAATTCCAGCGCGCAGGTCGTTTTCCTCAATTCCGCTGGATCTCTTCTACCAGCAGCAAATAATCTCCGCAGTACTTTTTATAGAGCGGCTGCACCAGCTGGCGGAAATTTTCCAGTTCTTCTTCCGAAAGAATGATCTCATGGCACCCTGCGGCAAGGGCAGCTTCACGCGCCGTTGTCTCCTCCTGCGCCCAGAGCTGACGTTCGTACTCTGCCGACTCGGCGGCGCACTCCCGCAGGATCTGGCGGTACTCTTCCGGCAGTGCTGCCCATGTCCTGCCGCTGGCCAGCTGGATCTCCGGCACGCGGCTGTGCTCATCTTTCGTATAGTACCGTGCCACCTTGTAGTGCCCCATAGAATAGTACGCAGGCCAGTTATTTTCCGCCGCATCGATTTGACCCGTCTCCAGCGCGGAATACACATTGCTGTAAGCCGAAGTCTCCGGCACTGCCCCCAGCAGCTTTATCATATCCATGGTGATCGCAGAGTCCTGCACCCGGACGATCCTGCCTGCCAGATCGGCAAGACTTTTAATCGGCTGGCGCGCGTAGAACGACCGTGCACCCGCATCGTACCAGCTCAGGCCGATACAATCTTTTTCGGCGAATCCCTGTAAAAATTCTTTCCCCAGCTCTCCGTCCAGCACGCTCCGCATGTGGTCGGCATCCCGGTAGAGGTACGGCAGCAGCAGCACGTTCAGTTTTGGCAGGTCGCCCGTGATGATGGACAGTGACAGCCGGGCAAAGTCTACCCCGCCGATGCCCAGCTGCATCCACACCTCTTCTTCCGTGCCGTACTCTCCCCCGGCCTTGACCTGAACGATCACTCTGCCGCCGGTGCGCTCCCGCACAAGGTCAGCAAAATACTGTGCTCCCTGCGTTGTGGGGTAGTCGGCCGGCTGATTTTCCGCATAGGTCAGCACATACTCCGGTGCCGTCTGTTTCTGTGCACCGCAGCCTGACAGCTGCAGTGCCAACAGACCCGCTCCGGCCAGAAATGTCCTTCTGCGCATGATACTCGCCCTCTCTTTCAGGGATAGTATAACGCACTCCTGCGTGTTTGTGCAACAGGAAAAGGCGGTGTCCTTTTGCAGAGCACCGCCTTTTCAGAAGAAAAAGAAGAAGGAGATATTGTTTTTAGACCAGACCCATTGCCTGGGGCAGTGCCATGGACACTGCGGGGATAAAGGTGACCAGCAGCAGGCCGGCGATGATCGCCGCATAATACATCAGCATGTACGGCATGACCTTGGACAGTGAGGTGCGGCCTACCTTGATGCCCACAAACAGAGCATTGCCGACAGGCGGGGTGATGTTGCCGATGCACAGGTTGTACACGAGGATCAGACCGAACTGAATGGTGCTCATGCCAAAGCTCTGGCAGATGGGCAGGAACAGCGGAGTGAAGATGAGGATGGCCGGGGTCACATCCATGAAGGTGCCGGAGATCAGCAGAATCACATTCATGATGAGCAGAATGATGTACTTGTTGCTGGTCAGGCTCAGCAGCGCAGCCGCCACCGCATCGGGGATCTGCAAAAAGGCCATGACCCAGCCCAGAATGTTGGATACGCCGACGAGAAACACGACCATGCCGGACATCTTAGCCGAGTCCACAATGATCTTCCACAGACTCTTGAGGTTGATGGAACGGTAGCAAAAAGCCAGCACGAGCGCGTAGACGACCGCGATGGCAGAACCCTCGGTGGCAGAGAACACGCCGCCGATGATGCCGCCGATGACCACAACGATCAGGGAAAGAGACGGCAGAGCACGCAGGGTGCAGACGCCGAGATTTTTCCAGTCAAACCTTCCGGGAGTGCCCTGATAGCCCAGCTTGACAGCCAGCAGCACGCCCACCGCGCAGCAGCAAAGAGCCCAGATGATGCCGGGGATGTAACCGGCCATGAACAGTGCCGCAACTGACGTTCCGCCCGAAGCCAGAGAGTAGGTGATGAGGGCGTTGGATGGAGGGATCAGCAGACCGGAGCAGGAAGACGCGGCGTTGGTGGCAGCGGTGACGGCAGGGTCGTAGCCCTGCTCCTCGGCACCATCGCGGATCATGGAGCCGACCGCCGCAGCAGCAGCGGATGCAGAGCCGGAGATCGCACCAAACAGCGCATTCGTGCCAATATTGGTCACCAGAAGAGCACCAGGCAGCTTGCCCAGAATCGCCATGACAAAGTCCACCAGACGCTTGGCGATGCCGCCCTGATTCATGATGTTGCCGGCCAGAATAAAGAACGGGATGGCGGTAAGGCTGAACTTGCTCATGCCCACGAAGGTGCGCTGAGCAGCGGTCAGCACGGCCACATTCAGGTCGATGGAAGAAAGGATCGCAGTCAGAGACGAGACTGCAATGGCGTACGAAATAGGCACACCGAGGAACAGCAGTACCAGCAGGACTGCCAGAATAACGAGCAATGCTTGAATCGCCACAGTTTAGCCCTCCTTATGATTCTTGTCAGCTTCGGCAGCCATCTCGGCTTCCGCTTTCACAAAGTCTGAATCTTCCGGGGCATCCAGACTGATGGAGCCGTTGGCGATGCCGATCACGTTCAGCACGGAATAGATCAGAATGATCGCACCGCACACCGGCATGACCCAGTAGAACACGCCCACAGCCACTCCCAGCGAGGAGGTCTGCTGTCCCATCGCCAGCCTGGACACCCGGATTCCTCCGAACACCAGAATGGTCGCGGAGAAAACGAACGCAATGATCTCGGCAAAAATGTTGAAGGCCTTGCGCATGGCAGGGCTGAACCTATCGATGACCACAGGGATGTTCATGTGGCCGCGCTCGCCGGAAACGATGGTCGCCCCCAGCATAGTGCTCCAGCCGAACAGATAGCCCACCAGCTCCTCCGACCAGGTGGAAGGAGCATTGAAAATATATCGTGCAATGACCTGATAGGTCGTCAGCACGACCATGACGGTCATGCTCAGACCGGCCAGCAGGTTCAGGATCTTATTCAAAGCGTTTCTGAGTTTTTCCATGATGCTTCTCCTCATTCCGCTGCAGTGTATTCAGCGTTGTACTCCTGAATGCGGTCATAAATGGGCTGCAGCTCAGGGTTTGCACTCAGCACCGAATCGTGCAGCGGTGCCATGGCCTCCTGAAACGGAGCCGTGTCCGGATACAGGAAGTTGACATGCTGCTCATTCTCCGCCTTTTCCTTGGCGGCAGTAACCGCATCCTCCCATGCAGCCTGCTCCGTCTCCTTGACGATCTCAAAACCCTCGTCAAAGATGGCGCGCTCCTCAGCGCTGAGGTTCTGCATGAACTCGTAGTTTGCCACCAGCAGGTCGGGCACCATCTGGTGCATATCATAGGAATAATACTTGCAGATATCCCCGTGGCCGTTGTCGGTCAGCGCCAGCTCATTGTTTTCTGCGCCGTCCAGAATACCGGCCTGCAGAGCAGTGTACACGTCGCCAAACCCCATGGGCGTAGCTGTGCCGCCCAGCAGACGCATCATTTCCACATTCGTGGGAGATTGCTGCACGCGGATCTTCAGACCCTTCAGGTCGGAGGGCTGATTGACGGGTGTCTTGACGGTGTAGAAATTGCGGGTGCCGGCATCCAGCCATGCCACCGTCTCCAGACCGGCTTTGGAGGTGGTCTTGAAGATGGGGTCTGTCACCTCCGGGTCATCCATCGCAGCGTGGTAAGCTTCCACACTGGAGAACAGATACGGCAGGTTGAAGATCTGGTATTTGGAGCTGAAGGTCTCCATGATGGCGGTGGAGGCCACCACAAAGTCAATGGCGCCGGTCTGGGTCAGCTGCACCATCTCGGTCTGAGAGCCCAGCAGCTCGCTGGGGTAGACCTCCACGCGGTACTTGTCCCCCAGCTTTTCATTGATGTGGTCGGCAAATGCGGCCAGACCCAAATGATCCGGATGGGTCTGCGACTGCACATGGCCGATGCGGATGATGGTACGGTCATCCTTTTCCGCGCCGCCGCAGCCGGTCAGCATCATGCCGCTTGTCAGTGCCGCTGCGCCCATCAGCGACAAAAACGTTCTTCTTTTCATGAATTGCATCCTCTCTTTGTCCCTTTGTGCAGTTTTCTTTCTGACACTATTTTAACAAGATGCAAATTTTTGCGAAACGGGATTTTTTTATGATAGCCAGCACGATTTTGTCATTGTTGTATCCAAGTACAATTTTTGCCCCTCCCAGACGAAAGAAACTGGCAAAAAATAAAAAAAGGCTTCCCCCGAGGGGGAAGGCTTTGCCGTTCTCTTTTAACAATATTTTTTACTGCACTGCTTTTTCAGCTGCCGCCATGCGGTACTCCGAAGGGGTCTGGCCGGTCAGGCGTTTGAACACCCTCGTAAAATAGTTGGCGTCGCTGTACCCTACCGCCGTTCCCACATCCTTCAGACTCAGGCGGGAATCCCGGATCAGCTGCTGCGCTTTATCCACCCGGAACTCGTTCAGGTAGGCCGAAAAATTCACCTTAAAGCACTGTTTGAACAGCTTGCAGAAATAGGCGTCCGAATAGCGCAGGGCTGCGGCAGCGTCCTGCATGGAGATGTCCTCCCGATAGTGTTCCTCGATAAAGCTGCTGATCTCGGCACGGATCAGGGTCGTGCGCACATCCTCGTCCTCCTCCCGGCGGACAGGCTTTTCTATTGAGACGGGTGCCAGACGGGTCGGCACCTGCGCCGACCCCTGCCGGATGGCTTCTTCCACAGAAAATACCAGTTCCTGCTCATTATAGGGCTTGAGCAGGTAGTCCATTGCGCGCACCGAGATGGCCTGTTTTGCGTATGCGAATTTGTCGAATCCGGTCAGAAACAGGATGGCACAATTTTTGTCCGTCTCCCGAATTTTGCGGGCCACCTCAAGCCCTGTAGCACCGGGCATCTCGATATCCAGCACCGCCGCCTGCGGCTTTTCCCGCTCATAGATCTCGATGGCTTCCCTACCGTTTTTCGCCTCATAGAGAGTGATCAGATCCCCCAGATATTTCTGCAGGGTCTTGCACAGCACCTTGCGCTCGATCCGTTCGTCTTCCGCTACCAGCAGCTTACATTTCATGGGATTCCACAGCCTCCTGTTCCGCCTTCTGAGGGATCTCAAACCGGATCACCGTACCGCAGCCCGGGCGGCTGCAGATCCTCATTGCGCCATCCGGGTAGAGCATCCCGATGCGGCGGAAAATATTGCCCAGCCCGATGCTCTTTCCGGTCTGCTCGCTCTGTGCGATCTTTTCCTGCAGGGCATCCAGCTCTTCCGGCGTCATGCCCTTGCCGTTATCTGCCACGGTGAGGATCAGCCGTTCCCCCTGCATCCAGCCCCGCAGCAGGATGCGCCCGCCCTCCTCGCAGGATTTGAGCCCGTGTGAAAATGCATTTTCTACGACAGGCTGCAAGGTGAAGGACGGCAGCCGCACCGCTGCCGGGTCAACCGTGATTTTCTTTTCTACCGTGATCCGTCCGTCAAACCGCATCTGCTGTAAGTAGATATAATCATCCAGCCCTTCCAGTTCTTCTTCCAGCGTGATCTCCTGCTGCTTCGTGCGCAGGTTGTGCCGGAACAGACTCCCCAGATGCACGATCATCTGATCGGTGTCGGATGCGTCCTCCAGCCTCGCCATGCAGGAGATCATATTCAGCGTGTTAAACAAAAAATGCGGATCCACCTGACTTTTCAGCACCTCCAGCCGGGTGTGGTCAAGGTCTTTTTCCAGCGCCAGATTGCGCACTTCTTCCCGGTGCAGAGCATTCAGGGTGGCGAGATGTTCTGCCATTGCATGCTTCATCCGGTTAAACGTTCCGGTCAGTCGTCCGACCTCATCGCCGCCGGTCACCGGCAGGTCTGCACCGGTGTAGTCACCGTCCGCGATGCTGCGGGACGCCCGCGCCAGCCCCAGAAGCGGAGCCACCACCGCCTGAGTCAGTCCTCGGACGAGCAGCAGCATCAGCACCACCGCCGCAAGGAACAGCGCCAGATACAGCCACGGCAGATGCTGGATGTTCGCCGCCTGACGGCTGTAAAGCGCATTTTCCTGTTCAAGGGTAGCCTGCGTCAGACGCAGAGCATATTCGGCCAGATGATCCTGCATTGCCATTACAGCATACATCTGGTCAATGTAGCCTTCTGCCGAGGCGGACAGCCGCAGAAAGCTGTCTCTCTTCTGCCGATAACCCGCATAGCCCTGCGTCAGATTCCAGGTGCGGGCATAGCGCTCCTCGCCGATCCTGACAGGATCAGACGGCAGGGCTGCAAGGCTCCGCTCCGTCTCCGCGCAGGCAGCCGTATAAGCCTGTTCGGTTTCCTGTGAAGGTTCGCGCACATAGCGCTCAAAGGCACGAGTCTCCGCCTTGATGGCATCCTGTGCCGCGTAGCAGGCCGCGTTATCCTCCATCAGAGTATCAAATGCCTTTACCGTCCACTGTCCAACGCCCGAAGCAACACCCATGGAGATCAGCGTCACCAGAAGGATCGCCGCCAGCCAGACCGTAACTTTTGCACGCAGCGACATTCCCTTGTGCATCTCTTCCGCTTCCATCCTGACGCCCCTTTCCCGCATGGTCTTTTTATCAGTATAATGATTTCCCGGCAAAAGTGCAACCGGAAGCCCCGCCCGCCGACAGCAAAAATGCCCCGGCCATCAAGGTCAGGGCATTTTCTGCCTGCTCAGCCGGGCATCACAGGCAGTCGCTTTTTCTTATTTTGCAAGGATCTCCGCAGCAAGAGCGTCCATCTGGGCTTCTGCCGCAGCATTGGCCGCAGAGCGGATCGTGACCACATTCTCACAGACGGTGATGTTCTTCATGCCTTCCAGCTCGGCGCGCATGAGCTTTGCAGCCATCGGTGCCCATGTGCCGTTCTCCATCAGGCCGACCGTGCGGCTCTGGAAGCTCTTGGTCTTGAGATGGGTCAGCAGATTCTCCATCGGCGGGAAGAGGAAGCCATCGTAGGTGGCACAGGCCAGCACGATCTTGCCGCAGCGGAAGGCTTCGGTGACCGCATAGGACACATCCGTGCGGGTCAGATCCATCTCCACCACCTTTGCGCCCTGAGCACGCAGCTTTTCGGCCATCAGGTGGGCTGCCGCACGGGTGTGGCCGTGGATGGAGGCACTTGCCACAAGGATCTTTTCCGGCTCCTCGGGCTTGTAGCTCGACCACAGGTCATAGTAGTTCAGATATTTGCCAAGGTCTCCTGTGAGCACCGGGCCGTGCAGCGGGCAGATGGTTTGGATATCCAGAGCCGCAGCCTTTTTCAGCAGAGCCTGCACCTGCGGGCCATACTTGCCCACGATGTTCAGGTAGTAGCGGCGGGCTTCGCTGGCCCAGTCGGCCTTTTCGTCAAACTTTGCCACGGCGCCAAAGCGGCCAAAGCCATCAGCGGAGAACAGCACCTTCTCGCTGCTCTCGTAGCTGACCATGACCTCCGGCCAGTGCACCATGGGGGCAAACACAAAGGTAAGGGTGTGGGTGCCAAGGCTCAGGCTCTCGCCATCCTTCACCACCACCCGGCGCTCCTTTGCAACAGCATCTGCGCCAAAGAACTGATCCATATACAGGAAGGTCTTGGCATTGCCTACCACCTGCATCTCCGGGTAGCGCGCCGCCAGCTTTGCGATATTTGCGCCGTGATCCGGCTCCATGTGGGAAACCACCAGATAATCCGGCTTCCGACCCGCCAGCGCTTCGGTCAGGTTAGCCAGCCATTCGTCGGTGGCACGTGCATCCACCGTATCCAGAACGGCGGTCTTTTCATCCAGAATGAGATAAGAATTGTAGCTGACGCCGGTCGGCACCGGGTACTGGCTCTCGAACAGGTCGATGGTCGTATCGTCCACGCCCAGACCCAGAATGGCTTCGCTGATCTTTTTCACGCTCATAGTCTTCGGTCTCCTTTTTATGATGTGCCGCAAAACGCGGCGGTTATTTCTAAGAACAGTTCCTAGTATAGCACATCGTTAGATATTTCGCAAGGAGAAAGTGCTCGAATAGGCTGTGTACCGGCAGCTTTCTCCCCGGACACAGGTTTGGGCATTCATGAACTTACTCTTCCCCGCTCTCCGGCAGCTTTGCCGCCACCGGCTTCCCCGGCTCAGCATCCAGCTCCAGCAAAGCGGCGGCGGACGTCTCGTCCATCGTCTGCACCGCCCGCAGCTTGCGGCTGATCGCGCGGCTGCGCACGCCGATGAGGTTGTCCAGCTCTTCGTCGGTCTGGCGCAGGCGCTGCTGCATCTTGGAAAGCCCCTGTCCGAACTTGTCAAATTCGGTCTTGACTGCACCCAGCAGCTGCCAGACCTCGCCGGAGCGCTTCTGGATGGCAAGGGTCTTGAAGCCCATCTGAAGGCTGTTGAGCAGCGCCGCCATGGTGCTGGGGCCGGCAATGTTCACCTGATAGTCCCGCTGCAATACTTCCAGCAGACCCGCGTTCACCACCTCGGCATACAGGCCCTCAAAGGGCAGGAACAGAATGCCAAACGCCGTGGTATAGGGCGGCTCAACGTACTTTTCACGGATATCCTTTGCCTCTGCGCGCAGCACAAGCTCCAATGCATGGCGGGCGTTCTCCACGGCCTGCGCATCACCGGAGGCCTGTGCGTCCTGCAGGTGGGCATAGGTATCGCCGGGGAACTTGGAGTCAATGGGCAGCCAGACCGTGCCGCCGTCGGCACCGGGCATTTTGATCGCGTACTCCACCCGCTGGGTGCTGCCCGGAATGGTGGCCACATTGGTGTCGTACTGTTCCGGAGCAAGGATCTCCTCCAAAATGGCTCCCAGCTGGATCTCGCCCAGAATGCCGCGGGTCTTGACGCCGGAAAGCACCTGTTTCAGGCCGCCCACATCGGCAGCAAGATTCTGCATCTCGCCTAAGCCCTTGTACACCTGTTCCAGCTGGTCATTGACTGCCTTAAAGCTCTCCGTCACCCGCTTTTGCAGGGCATCCTGCAGCTGCTCGTCTACCGTATGCCGGATCTCATCCAGCTTCTGGGCGTTCTGAGTCTGCATAGACGTCAATCCCTCTGCAAGGGTGCGGCGCATCTCCTCCAGCTTGCGGGCATTGGAGGCCTCCAGCCCCTGCAGGCGCTGCTCCATGGTCTGCTGCTGGCTGCCCTGCCCGGCAGCAAGGGCGGTGCTCATGCTCTGTACCGAGGACTGCAGCGTTTCGCTGATCTGCCCCATCGCGGCAAGATTCTGTCTGGACATCTCTGCCAGCTTTGCTTCCAACTGACGATTCTGTGCTTCCAGCTGCTGGCGCAGCCACTCCTTTAATTCGGCATCGTCCCGGCCGGCAGCTGGTTTCGCGGAGCGGTACAGCAGCAGTGCCAGCATCAGGCAGATCGCCACCAGCAGCAGCGTATAAAGACCTGCCAGAAATTCCATAGATCGCCCTCCCATTGCAAACTCCGGACCTTGAGCCAGCAAAGTCCGGAGCTGTGTTTTATGTTTTGTTTTTCATGTACGACTCCCAGAAGGCAATGGCTTTTTCCAGCCAGCCCTCTGCAGCAGTGCCATGCGCCGTGCCCACTGCATGGGGAACTCCGTCATAGTAGACCCCCTTGTGCGGCACTCCCGCACGGGTAAGTGCCTCTTCCAGCACCGGACACTGTGCCTCCCAGTTCACCAGAGACAGGATCACGTCTCCCCTGCTGCACCAGTAATAGGTAGGAGGAAAGCCAGCCGTCACAACGTCCGAAATGTTCAGCCAGTAAAAGCGTCGGCCAAGGTTTCCCGTATCCATGACCGCTGCATACACCGGCTTCAGCTCATAGAAATCGTTGACCGGGTATGCCAGCAGCAATGCTGCCGGAGGCTGCACACCGATGCTGCGGCAGCCGTACTGCTCGTTTTCCGACGCAAGCAGACTGAGGATCTGTCCGCCGGATGAGAACCCCAGCAGTGCGTAGTCCTCGCGCTGTACGCCAAACTGCTCTGCGTGATCGTTGATCAGTTTGAGCGCAGCCTTTGCGTCCTGCATGGGAGCATCGTCGCCCGCATCCATAAAAATGCGGTGGCGCAGCACAAATACAGTGTAGCCTTTCTCGTGCAGCTCCGGCACAATGGACATTGCCTCGCCCATCACGCCTGTCTTGATATCACCATTTCCGCCGATGGTCAGCACATATTTGGCATTGGGCTGTTCCGCCGGGAAATAATACAGCTGTGCCGCGCCGAGAGACGGGTCTTCTGCGATCTCTTCCGGGCTGTAAAGCTGCCAGGTGACCTGCACGCCCCGATTATAGTTTTCGATGGCAAGGTTCAGTGCCGCCGCGCAGTCCTCTGCCTGCGGCGTTCCCGCATACTCCAGCAGCGTTTTGTTCTCGTTCAGTCTGCGGACGAGCCGGATGTCTCCGTCGCTCTTGTCGTAAGTCGCGATGCCGCTGCCGACGATGCCCGGATTCTCGCGGATCTCCTTCATCGTCATCTGCGTTGTGATATTTGCCGGGGCAGGCTCTGCCGAAACCGGCAGCGCTCCCGCCAGCAGCGCACAGCCGCAGATGCCTGCAGCCAGCAGCCACCGTTTTATTTTCTGTTTCATGCCTGCACCTGTTCTTCCCAGAATGCGACCGCTTCCTCCAGCCAGCCCTCGGCATCCGTGCCCTTGCCAGCTCCTGTAGCGTGCTGCGCATCCTCGTATACGTGATAGATATGCGGGACATTGTTTTTTTCAAACGCTTCTTCCAGCACCGGTCCCTGTGCCGACCAGCACATCGTAGACAGCACAAAGTCATTTCTGCCATACCAGTGATAGCTGGGCGGGTAGTCCGGGGTGATGTAATCCGAAAGCGACAGGTCGTAATACCGCTGCTGCAGCGTATCAGGGTCGATCAGGATATGGTAGAACGGCTTATACTCAAAGAAGTTGTTCACCGGATAGCCGAACAGCATCGCGCCGGGTCTCGGCAGGCCGTAATTCTTGTAGCCCAGTGCATCACTGCCAAAAAATCCCGCGATCTGTCCTCCGGAAGAGTAACTCAGGATGGCATAATCCTCTGTCCGGACACCAAAGCTCTGCGCGTGCTGCGTGATGTACTGCACAGCTCGTGCCACATCTTCCAGCGGCGCATTATTCCCGGCTCTCATCCCGATGCGGTACCGCAGCACAAATACCGGGTACCCCATCTCATGCAGGTTCCACGCCGTGGAGATCCCTTCGCGGATCTCTGCGCTGACCACCACTGCATTGCCGCCGATGACCAGCACATATTTGTCGCTTACCGTTTCGCCCTCCGGCGGAAAATAGTAAAGTTCCACGCCTTCCCGGCGGGTGTCCTGTGTGATCTCCTCCTCCGTGTACAGCGGATAGGTCACCTGTGTGCCCGCGTTGTAGGTACGGATCAGATAATTCAGACCGTCTGCCGCGTCCTGCGCCGTCCAGTGGTTGGACAGGCAGCTCAGCGGCTGAGCATCCCAGTAAAGCCGGTCAATGAAGCGATCCTGATCCAGCGAGTAAGTATAAATGCCCGCCCCCACGATGCTTGGGTTATTCCGGATCTCCCGCATTTTTGTGCGGGGTGTGATATTCGCCTCGCCATATTCCGCTGCAAACGCAGGCATTGCCATCAAAAAAAGCATGACGAAGCAAAATACTCCTGCACAGAATTTTTTCTTCAAAGCATTGTCCCCCTTTTTTCCGATTCCACTCAGCGGGATTGTTCCTCCCAGAATGCCACCGCCTGTTTCACCCAGCCCTCTGCGTCGGTGCCCCATGCCGTTCCGCTGGCATGGGGGCCGTTTTTCACGTGCAGGCATTGGTAAGGTACGCCGCTGTCTGCCAGTGCCTTTTCCAGCTTCGGCCCCTGCAGGCAGAACACCATCCGCCGCATATACTCGTCGTTGTCCCCGTACCAGAAGAAGGTGGGCGTGTAGTTTTCGTTGATGACATCCGAAATGTTCGTCCAATAGTAGCGCCAGCCGATGCCCATGGGATCGATCAGCACCTGATACACCGGCTTGACCTCTGCGAAGTCATTGATGGGGTAGCCCAGCAGCAGTGCCGCCGGCTGCGGGATGCCAAACGCTCTCCAGCCGAACCGGTCGGAATCTGACCCCAGCAGACCGATGATCTGGCCGCCGGATGAAAAGCCCACCAGCGCGTAATGATCGGTGCTCACCTGAAACTGCTGTGCGTGCTCCTGCACATACTTTACCGCATTGGCGATGTCCTTTACCGGGGCATTGTCAGTGGCATCCATAAAGGAGCGGTACCGCAGTACAAAAGCCGCGTAGCCCTCCTCATGCAGCTGTGCCGCCACGGCTGCGCCTTCGTTCAGCTCTGCCGTAGTGGGGCCGCCGTTGCCGGGTACGACAATCGCGTATTTTGCGCCGGCTGTTTTGGCAGGGAAATAGTACAGCTGCACCATGCCCAGCTGCGAATCAGCCGTGATCTCTTCCTCGCTGTACACCTGCCAGGTGATCTGCACCCCGCTGTTGTAGTTTTCAATCAGGAGGTTCATGGCATCTGCCGCATCCTGCGCTGAACCGGTACCAACATAGTCCAGCAGCGTGGTATCCTCGTAGCGATGGTCGCTCTCCGACCACTCAGTGCTGTAGGTATAAAAACCAGAACCCTTAACGCTCGGGTTGTTCCGCAGCTGCCTCATGGTGGTCTGTACTGTGACGTCCGGCTCGCCGTATCCTGCAGCAAAAACCGGCACCGCCAGAACCGCCATCAGCACCAGACAGAGAGGCAGGATCCTGCAATGTTTGTGTTTCATGAGACATCTTCCTCGTTTCATTTATTCTGAGCCGCATTTCTTCCTCATCCGGCGGCATTTGAATTTATTGTATCACATCCTCCGGCATTGTCAAAACAATTCTGTGCAGTCCGGCGCTTGTGCGGCACCGCAAATTCTGCTATACTGAGCATAGTTTTGGATAATAAAGAGGGTGCGGGCGCTCTGCAAGCCGCCCGCCGGGATCTGCGTATGAATAAAATCGAGATCCGGCCAATGAAGCCGGAAGACTGGAATGCTGTTTCCAGAATATACCTTGAAGGCATTGCCACCGAATATGCCACTTTTCAGACCGACTGTCCGCCTTACGCCGCATGGGATGCTTCCCATGCCAAGGACTGCCGTCTGGTGCTTGTGCTGGACGGAACCATTGCCGGATGGACGGCACTGCACCGGGTAGACCCCCGCTGGTGCTACCGGGGCGTTGCCGAGGTAAGCATTTATGTGGGCGAAAAATTCCGCGGCCACGGACTCGGGTATCATCTTCTCACCGAGTTGTGCCGACAGGCCGAGCAGGCCGGCTACTGGACCCTGCAGTCCACGGTGCTGCAGGATAATACCGCCAGCCGTGCCCTGCACGCCAAATGCGGCTTCCGTCTGGTAGGCCGCCGTGAACGCATCGCCCGCGACTGCCATGGCCGCTGGCTGGACACCTTTTTGATGGAGCGCCGCGCCGCTGCGGATGAGCCGGAGGGCTACAAAAAGCTGTGAGATGCAAAAAGGGCTCTGCACCTTGACGATGCAGAGCCCTTTTTTGGTTTCACTTATTTTGCCAGCAGGCAGGCTTACCACTCTTCGCCATCGACTTCCACGCTGCCGTCCACCACGGCACCGGCGTGGGAGCGCTGGAACATGCTTTCCACCACAGCACAGTACTTATCTGCCAGACAGACGATGATGGCCTCCCGGCAGGTGGGTACATGACGGAGGGTCAGCGGCCACATGTGGCTGGAAATGATGCTCTGTTCCTTTTTGGTGATGCCGAACACCCGCTTCGCATTGATGCAGGCATAGCCCGGATGCGAAAAGCCATGCATTTCAAACAGCCGGCGCAAGCCGTGAAAAGTGCCTTTGGTGTGCCAGTCATACAGATAAAAATCATGCAGCAAAGCGCCCACCGCCAGCGAAGTCTCATCTGCGTGCAGGTGCAGGCGGCGGTTGAGCCAGAAGCTGACCAGCGCTACGTTCTTGCAGTGCTGATAGGTCGTCACCGAACCATGCTGGATGTATTCACGCATCTTCTGCACATCCGGGTGATGATCGTATTTTTCCACGATCGCATAAAGCTGTTCACGTTCAATTTCAGAAAGCTGCATTCTGCAAAATTCCCTTTCGTCCCGAAACGGGGATTTAGAAAGCGGTCAGGAGTGAAGCTGCACCGGGTTGGAGCTGCCAAAGTTTTCGGCACTGGAAGGATTTTCACGCTGAAGGGAAAGATCTACCAGATACTGTTTGCCGTCTCCCAGCTCTTCCAGCTGCGCCAGCTTTGCCTTTGCTGCCGCTTCGTCCGGATACCACTGGATGAGGAAGAAATTTTCCTCTTCCACGCCGTAATACAGCCACTGTCCGTCGGCACGCAGCCAGTCGTCCAGATGATCCACCTCTTCACCGTCCGGCAAGCCAAGGCCTTCTTCGGCGTAGAGGTTTTCAGGCTCCACCTGAAGCATCTCGATCACCTGAATGGAACTCTGCAGGTATTCGTCCTGCGAGACAGCCTTGTCAGAGAGCTCCCAGCCGGTGAGAAACGCCTGCATGAGCAGGTCACGTACCGTAATGCGCGGCAAAGTCGGATCCATAACCATCTTATTTTCCTTCTTCCATCGGGGCAAGCCCGTAGTTTGTCCCTGCTGACCAGTATACGTCAAAGCCTTATGCAAGTCAACAGTTTAATTGTGAATTTTTTGTAGGTACGAACAAATATACCAGATTTAGCCAACCGAAAACGCAAAAGTGTCGTTCAGCCATTCCACGGCCAGCTCCACCCAGTGGTGACGGTGGCGGCTGGGTCGATCCACCTCTGCTGTGCTGATGCTGGTTCCGTGGACGCCCTTTTCAAAAAGATGTGCTTCACAGGATACCCCTGCTCTGCGAAGCGCGGCCAGCAGCATCAGCGTGTTCTCCACCGGAACGGTCTGGTCTTCCATCGTATGCCAGACGAATACCGGCGGTGTCTCAGCAGTGATCTTATCCTCCAGTGCGAACGTCTGCTGCGCCGCCCGGTTCGTACTTCCCGCCAGCTGCTCAAAGCTGCCGCGGTGAGCGTACTCTCCCGCCGTGACCACCGGATAGCCCAGAATGACCGCATTGGGGCGGGGCTGCGCTGTTTCGCCGGGGAGATCCCGCACTGCGCCGGAAAGTGCCAGATGCCCGCCCGCCGAGAAACCGCACAGCGCGATCTTTTCCGGCAGAACATGCCACGCGGCAGCATGTTCCCGCACAAGGCCGATGGCCTGTGCCAGCTGGCGCAAGGGCAGATCGTCCTGTGCTTTTTCACAGACGGCATAATCCAGCACTGCTGTGTGATACCCTGCTGCTGCAAACTGCAGCGCCACCGGGTCGCCCTCCCGAGCGCTGACGTGAGTGTAGCCGCCGCCCGGCACCACCAGCACCAGCGGACGGTCGATGGCATTGGGCATCCGGTCGGTGGACTGGCGCAGATACACCGTCAGCGTTCCGCCGCCGGTCAGATCCAATTGTCTCAGCTGCATTTGTTCCCCTCCCGCTTCGGGCAGTGATGCCCATTCTTTGTCGTTCTCTCACATCCCCTGCGCTTTATTATAGCATTTTTGAACTTTTTATGAAAGCCCTTGATTTTTATTTTTCGGCGGTGTATATTAGCACTCGAAAGTAATGAGTGCTAAGTATTCAAAAGCAATTTTGACTTGAGAGTGCTTGCGCTGAATACAGATAGAAGAGGTTTTGCATTATGGCGAAAAAAGAATTTCAGGCAGAAAGCAAAAAGCTGATGGATATGATGATCAACTCCATCTATACCAACAAGGAAATTTTCCTGCGTGAGTTGATCTCCAATGCGTCGGACGCCATCGATAAGCTCTATTATAAGAGCCTGACCGATCCTTCCGTGGGCATGAACAAGGGCGATTTCCGCATCCTCATCACCCGCGACAAGGAAAACCGTATCCTGACCGTGGAAGATAACGGCATCGGCATGACCCGGGACGAGCTGGAGCAGAATCTTGGCACCATCGCTCACTCCGGTTCTCTGGACTTCAAGAAGGACAACAAGGACGAGAACATTGACATCATCGGTCAGTTCGGTGTCGGTTTTTACTCCTCCTTTATGGTGGCCGACAAGGTCACCGTCATTTCCAAGGCCTATGGCTCGGATGAAGCATGGCAGTGGGAGTCCTCCGGCGTGGACGGCTACGAGATGACCCCTGCTGAGAAGGACACTGTCGGCACTCAGGTCATCCTGCACATCAAGCCCAATACGGACACCGACAGCTATGACAATTATCTGGACGAATACGGCATCGCCGCCATCGTGAAGAAATACAGTGACTATGTGCGTTACCCCATCCAGATGGAGCGCCAGCATGAGCGCCAGAAGCCCGAACCGGATCCCAAGCCCGAGGATTACAAGCCCGAGTGGGAATCTTACACCGAGCTGGAAACTCTGAACAGTATGGTGCCCATCTGGAAAAAGCAGAAGAGCGAAGTGAGCGATGAGGAGTACAACACCTTCTATAAGGAAAAGTTCGGGGATTACACCGACCCCGCCCGCGTCATCGTCAGCCGCACCGAGGGCACTGCAAACTACAACGCTCTGCTGTTTGTTCCCAGCCACCGCCCCTATGATTTCTACACCAAGGATTACGAAAAGGGTCTGGCTCTGTACGCGTCCGGCGTGCTCATCATGGAAAAGTGTGCCGACCTGCTGCCCGATTACTTCAGCTTCGTCAAAGGCATCGTGGACAGTCAGGATCTGAGCCTGAATATCAGCCGCGAGATGCTGCAGAAGGACAATCAGCTCAAGCTGATCCACAA
>CAKSTO010000006.1 GCA_934501115.1 uncultured Faecalibacterium sp. | reverse complement strand
ACGGTCTTGGTGCCGTCCGCCGCCACCTCGGTGATGGTCTTGATGTCCTTCAGCACGCCGTTCACCATCTGGCGGGAGGTCTCGGTGATGACCTGCTTTTGCTGGGTCTTGCCGTTGGAAAGGGTCTCGTTGACCGTCTCCACCGTGCGGGTGACGCCGTCCTTGACGGTAGTGGTGCTGTCCGAGATGGATTTGACCACCTCAGCGGCGGCTTTTTTTGCGCTGGTGGAGGCCTTTTTGCCGGAGGTGCTGACGGCAGATGCGGCTTTGCCTGCGGACTGGGAGATGGTGGAGGCGGCTTTCTGGCTTTCGGCCGCTGCGGCCTTTGCTTCGTTCTGGCGCTCAGTCCAGCTCTTGTTGCTGATGCCCTTGCCTGCCAGTGCATCCTGATGCCGCTGGTCACGGTTCATTTCTTTGCCGTTGTAGGCTGATGCCACCGCAGAAGCAGCGCCGGACGCGACGCCGGTGGTGGCGGCATTGCTGGCCGTTCCAACGAGGTTGGCAATCAGGCCGGACACCCACGAGGTGAGCTTACCCCACATGCCTGCAATGCCGTTGATGATGCCCTGAACGATGTTCTCACCAATATGGCCCCACTCGTCCATGCTGCCATCCCAGACGCCCACCAGCTTTGCCACGCAGGCGAGGGCGGCTTCGGCCAGATTTTCGAGGCTGTAGATGATGCCGTCCACAAGGGTTGTCATTATGGCGGCAGCGCACTCAAGGATCTTCGGCAGATGGGAGATCAGTGCGGCGGCGAATTTGGCAATCGTCGCGCCTGCGGCCTCGATCAGACCCGGCAGGTTATCGGTGATGCCGATGATGAGACTCTCGATGATCTGCAGGCCCGCGGTCATCATCTCGTCTGCGTGGTCGCCGAGGTAGCCGATAAATCCGGCGATGATCTCGGCGGCGCTGGCGATCAGGTCCGGGATGTTGTCCACAAGCCCCTGTGCCAGAGCGCCCAGCACTTCGTCAGCTGTGTCCAGCATAGCCGGTGTAGCTTCCACGATATCCTCGGCCAGCTGGGTGATGATCTCCACGCCGGTGCTCATCAGCCCTGGCAGCTGCTCGGCAATGCCTGCCGCCAGATCGGAGAGAATCTCTCCGGCAGCGGCCAGCATGGCTTCGGGGCCACCCTCTGTGAGGGAGTTGGTCAGGGTGCTGATGCAGTCGGTGCCCCACTTGACCGCTTCAGTCAGGGCGGGTTCCAGCTCATCATAGACGGCCAGCTGCATTCCCTCGAACGCCGAGGACATGATGGTCATAGCACCCTGCAGATTGTCGATCTGAGTTTCTGCCATCCGCCCCATGGCTCCGTCGGCGCTGTCGATCTGGGCAGCCAGGGTGTCCCACTGTTCGCCCTGCGCTGCCAGCAGGCCGTTGACGGCGGCGAGGTCGGTCTTGTTGAACAGCTGGTTGATGATGCTGTCCTTCTGGCCCTGCGTCATGCCGTTCATAGCGCTGTTCAGGTCGCCCAGAATGTCGTTCAGCCCGCGCATTTTGCCCTGCGAATCGTAGACAGAGAGCCCCAGCTTCTGCATCAACTTGGCAGCTTCGTCGGTCGGGGACTGCAGCGACAGGATGATGTTTCGCAGATGGGTGCCGCCCTCCGCGCTCTTGATGCCCACGTTCGCCAGCAGTCCCAGCGCCGTGGTCAGCTCGGTGGTGCCGCCTTTCAGGTTTGCGGCGGTGCCGCCAACGGTCAGGATGGCTTCACCCAGCTGCGAAACGTTGGCATTGGCCTTGCTGGCCGCCATGGCCAGCTTGTTGCCGAAGTCGTCCACGTTCTGCTTGTTGGCCTCGATGTTCAGCGAGGCCATAGCATCGGTGACGAGGTCGGATGCGTAGGCTAAGTCCATGCCGCCTGCCGCAGCCAGATTCAGCACGCTGGGCAGCACCTCGGCGGCTTTGTCAGCGTTATAACCTGCCAGCGCCAGATAGTTCAGCGCGTCCGCCGCCTGTGTAGCGGTGAATTTGGTGGTGCTGCCCATCTCTTTGGCGACCTTGGTCAGATTGTCGATCTGATCCACCGTGGTGCCCATGGTGGCCGCCACCTGCGACATGGACGCGTCAAAATTCATGCCGACGCTGACCGAGGATTTTGCCAGACCCGCCAGCTTGGTGGAAGCGGTCTTGGTCAGGTCGGAAATCAGATTACCGGCGGCAACTGTCATGCTGGATATGCCTTTGGTAAAGCCGCTGGTGTCCAGCCTGGTATCGCCGGTAATGCTGTAATCTGCCACGTGTGTCCACCTCTCAGTCGTGAGCGCGGGCACAAGGGCACAGGCTTAAAGTTTTATCTCGATTTCCCGCTTACAGGCGGGATTTTTGCATTTTACCCACACGCCGGCAGCTGCGGCGTGCGGCTCTGCCCATACCGGCAGCGGTCTGCCGCAGTGCGGGCAGGGGATGGGGGCGCGTTCAGCGGCCACGGAAACGGGCAATGAAGCGTGCATTGTGCTCTTCGACTGTCTGCGCACGTGCTGCACCCCCTCTCAGCTCGGCAGGCAGGGCAAAGCGTTCCCGCTGCTCTTCGTAGATGCGGCGCTTCTCCGGGTCCATGTCGGAAAGGTCCGCGGTGCGCCAGTCGATGATGCGGCTGAACATGCAGTCCTCGCCAATCACGCCCCGCAGTAGCGCCCGAAATCGGAACCAATGCACCCGCTCCCGGGTCAGATCGATTCCGTAGGCTCGCTGGAACGCGGCCACAATGTACGGCGCGTCGCACTGGTAGTCAAAGGGCAATGTAGCTGGCGCTTCCGATTCACCGGAAGCGTCACCACCGGATGCCGCCCTTTCACCCGCCTGATAAAATTCCAGCAGGTGCCGGTATCCGTCAAAGAGCATCTGGTCGTCCGTCAGAAAGCAGTGCGGGTCCTTGTAAAAGCGCCAAATTGCGCTCCGGGCAAAGCCCACCGGGTCGGTGTTAACACTGCCCCGGACATAGGAGTTGACCAGCCAGACCATGGGCCGGAAATCCGGGACGATCTCGTGTCCGTGCCACCGGGTGGGCAACTCGTCCAGCAGCAGATCAGACATGGCGCTCTGCGGCGATCTGCAGTGCGTATGCCGCCAGCTGCTGCATGGCGTCAGGATCGTCCCGCAGAGCGTCTACGGCCTGCCGGGCATCGATCAGCTGCTCGGTCTTGCGGCGGGTCCCGGCTTCCGTGTCCGGCCAGAAAGTGTTGGTCTGGGTGATAGGCTGCTGCGCCGGGCGGCTTGCCACCTGCGGGTGGAAACCCTCGCTGCGGGACACGGGTTTCTGCTTGCGCTGCTGCTGCTTTGCCGCTGCGCGCCGCTGCTCGCGGTTCATGGGCATTGCAGCCGCCTGCTTTACGGTGGCCTGTTCTGCGGCGATGGCTTCCTTGATGGCGTTTGTCACACGGACACAGGCACCGAAGTTGTTTCCGTCCAGACCCAGACGTTCTGATGCGCCCTCGCCCAGCAGCTCGTCGAAGTAGCTCATCATAAGGCGGCACTGGCCGCGCAGGATGTCGGCAGTGCCCGTATGCGCGCGCTTGCTCTCGCGGTCAGAAGCCGCCTGCATGTGCTGCTGCGCCGCGTCCATACGGTCGAGGTCGTTAGCGTTCAGCGCCGAAAATTCAAATTCCTGCCCACAGATGATCATGTACTTGTACCTCCTATAAAATGCGCCCCTGCCAGGGGTGACAGGGGCGATATTGGTTCTGTGTTACGCGGTAACGTCGATCAGGTAGTCAAAGGCTTTGGGAGTGCCCACCGCCTTGACATCCACCGCAAAAGTAGCGGGAGCGTTTGCGGAGCCGCCCACGTCGCTGGTGACGACCAGAGAAGCATTGCCCGTCTCGCCCTTACCGGTGCGGACGCTGAAGTAGACGTAGGGTACGATCACGTCCTTACCGGTGCCGTACTTGATTTTGTGGCTCAGCACAAAATCCTGGAACGCGTCGCCTACGCAGCGGTTGCCGTTGACAGCAAGGGTGCGCTGGGTGCCGGTCTTGGTGGTGACGGTACCGGTGCGGATGAACGCCTCGTCCGTGGTGGAAGCATTCAGGGCACCGGAGTGCTCCTTCACGTGGTCGGCACAGACGATCCATGTGGATTCTTTGGTCTGCTTGGTTTTATCAGTCTGAATGGCGAGGATGAAGTCGTCGGTGTTCTCCTCGCCTGCATAGTCGGCGCTGGGCTCGATGTCCTTCTCGGACTTGAGCGCGGCCAGAGTTTCGGCAACAGTCATAGGTTATCTCCCTTTCTGGTAGTACTGGAGTTGAAGTTGGATCTGGAAGCGGCAGCTGCTGGCATCCTGGCTCATGATGTATCCGGGGGACAGGCAGACCACCTTTTCGGCCTTTTTACCGTCAGACAGCGCCGGAAGGTTCCGCCGTCCGGACTGTTTCTCTACCCACTCGGCAAATTCATCCCAGAACGCGCTGTTTGCGGCCTGCTGGACGACCTCGGGCGAGTAGACCATGCGGGATGCCAGAACATAGTTCTTCGCCCGGCGGCTGCCGAGGAAGAACTGCTCCAGCACCATTGCCGTGGGTGTAGCTTCCAGTGAGAACTGCATCTGCCCGGTGTCGGCACCCAGATATTCGATGGAGAACACAACATCCCCGTCGTTGAGCGTCGTTGCCAGCGGGCAAGAGGCCAGCCAGTCCAGCATGGCTTTGATGTCTGCGGTCTGGCTCATTTGTTGACCTCCTTAGCACGGGTCTTGACAAACTGGATAAAGTCCTCTTTGTGGTCGTCTACGCAGCGCTCGCCCCAATGAGGCCCGCAGCCGTCCTCGCGGACACCCTGCCCACAGGGCAGACGGTAGTACTGCGCGGCTGCGTAGGGCGTGGTGTGCCGGATCAAGCCGCTGCCCAGCACCGTGCTGTCCTTGGCGCTGTCTCGCAGCGCCCCAGTGCGTACCGGGACATAGGGCGTGACCAGCCGGATGAACTCGCCGTCCGCTTCCTTCTGCAGGCGCTGAAAACCTGCCTCGGTGCGGCTCTGGAAGTTCGGGCCCCAGTGGATGCCGAGGTTGATCGGGCCGCTCATCCTGTCACCTCCACGTACCAGTGCGGGCAGTGCCCGTCCCGGTTATCCTGTACGCTGGTGACGGTGCCGATGTGCCCGCTGGGCAGTGTCACCTTGTCCTCCGGGGCCAGCGTCCAGTGACAGGCCCTTGCGGCTTCGTCTGCGGCCTTGAAGGCGGCAGGGTCGAGAAAGGTGCTTGCCACGTCCAGCGGCGGTTCTGCTGTGCTCTGCGGGGCTGCTGTGGAGTGGCCCGGAAAAATGCAGATCTCGGAGCTGCTTTTCGGGGCAAAGCCGGAGCCTGCGCCGGTACCAGCTGCGGCCACCTCGCGGCAGCTCACGCCAGACAGCACCGTGGCATAACTGGTGCTGCCAGTGCCCTGCCGGATGCAATGCACCAGCGTGACACTCTTTGTTGCGAGAAGAGGTTTGCGCATGGCGGGCCTCCTCTCAGCGTCTGCGGGGCGGGTGATACACGCCGCCCTGATACAGCATCCACCGGGTAGCCGGAGCAGAGAGCACCTCGTCCACGATCTGGCTCTGCCGTTTGCCCAGATACGCCCGCATATCCATGCCGCTGGCATAGCTCTCGGTGTAGCCGTGATTGCTCACGCTGGTCACACCGTCCCAGCTGGCGCTGACCTCTTCGGAGAGGGCCACCAGACGAGACTGACACTGTGCCAGAAGCACCAGCTGTTCAGGCTCTTTGGCAAGGCTGGCGCACCAGCGTGTGGCGCTCTCGATGAAGAATGCCGCGTCCACCGCCCGCGGGGTGAACTCTGCCTCAGTCAGCGCAGACCCGGGGTGCCGCGCGAGGTACTCAGGGTAGGTCAGCCAGCTGTCCATAGGTTACTCCTCGGCAAAGTTTGCCTTGGGGATGGTGATCTTGCCCATGCGCACGTTCTTGTGGTCGAACTTCAGCTTCCAGTTGGCGGAAGCGGTGAACTCTGCGTCAGTGGGGGTCTCCTTGGCGATCTTATCCGCGTCGAAGCTCAGACCGTTGGGGTGCAGGATGAAGGCGCGGTTGTTGTACAGGATGTCCGTACCGCCTGCCTTGGCTGCATCGTACTCGGTGGTGTCCGGGGAGATGACCTTCGGGTTTGCGGTCAGGACGGAGCCCTGACCCAGCAGGAAGGTGTTGTAATTGGTGCCATCATCGGTGCCGCGATCATTCTCGATGACGACCAGACCGTTGATGGTGGGCAGGCTGACTTCCTTCTGCAGAACGTTGGTGATGGTGTACTTGTTGTAGTTCAGCAGGCCCAGCTTCTTGTACTCGGCCATGATCTTGGAGTGCACCACCAGCAGGCCGAACTTGCCGGAGAAATCGCCCAGGGCGCTCTGCTGCACGTCGATCAGCTGGTTTGCGGTCACGCCGCCGCTCTTGACGGTCAGAGAGTGGTTCTCCAGGCCGGTGACACCCAGGGCAGCGTTGACCAGCTTGACCAGCAGGCCCTGCTTGTACATCCGCCAGTAGCGGCCAGTGTTGCGGGCCACGGCAGCCATGGGATCCGCTGCAGTCAGCTCACGGGTCAGCTCGGTGGCTTTCCATGCCTTCATGCGGTCGATGCGGATCCAGGACTGCTTGCCGCCGGAGATCTCGGTGGGCACGTTGTCGTTCACGCCGTCGCGTACCAGAGGAGCATCCTGATCGGGATCGAGGGGGTTGTAAAAGCGGATGGTGCCCTGCACGCCGCCGTTGTCCAGGGCGGAGGCCATGCTCTGGTCGTTGGCCAGGATGCCGGATGCAAGGATGGAATCGGAGAAGGTGGCCTCCTGATCCACGAAGCCCTGATAGACCTCGGGGTCAAACGGGAAGCCGCCAAAAGTGCCGGTGATAGGCATATCTCATTACCTCGTTAGTGTCGTGCAGCCCTCACCAGTGTGGAGAGCTGCTGGAAAAGTGCCGGGTTGCGGGTGCGCAGGGCCATGCGTTCGGCACCGGTCATTGCCAGAAACTCCTGCAGGGTGGGTTGTGCATTGCCGCCCTGGCTGCGGGGCTTCGGGACGATGATCGGGTTAGTAGGCTCCTGCGGCTCAGCGCCCGGCTGCGGGCCTGCGCCGTCCTGCGGGGCGGGGGCACCCTGCTGGAACAGGTACGGCTTGCGGGATTTGAGGTCAGCGAATGCCTGCTTGACATCCTCGGCCTGATTCTTGCTCTCGCGCAGTGTAGCTCTGTTCGGCAGCAATGCGATAGCATCGTTCTCGTCCAGAGCACCGGCCTCGTGGGCCGCAGCGCGCAGCACGCCATTGAAGGCGAACTCTGCAGCCTGCTGGCTCAGCTGGTTGGTCAGGTTGGTGATCTGGCTGCGCAGATCATTGACGTCCACGCCGTCGAAGGCTGCCAGACCCTGCTGTGCAGTGGCCAGCTGCGCCTGCAGGCCCTGTACAGTGGCCTGATGGGCGGCTGCGTCCAGACCATGCAGCCGCATCACTGCGTTGATCTGCTCCTCGGTCAGGCCCTCGATGGCTTTCAAATCCTCACGTTTCATGGTCTACCTCCCATTGGGCCTACAGCATTGTTGTCGCGTTGCTGTGCGCGGGCCCTTGCACCTCTCTGACACCGGGTGCGCGGTGTAATCTGGTGCTATCGTATCACACTCCGGCGGGCAAAAACGTTATGACTTGAGCGCTGCATACCTGAAACAAAGCATACCAAAATTCCTATAAACCCTACGCGTGCGGGCATCAAACGCGTTCTCACGCATGTATATTCTTCTTTTCTTCTGATAAGGGTCAGGATAAGGGTTTGAGTATGTCTCTGTATGTTTTGCCAAAAAACCCGCATGAACGCTCACTTTTTCGTGGCTACAAACTTTGTATGCAACCTTTTGTTGCGACTGACAGGATTTTTGTTGCAACTGTATGCAAGCAAAACGCCCCGCGCCGGGAGGTTTGTCCTCTTCAGCGCGGGGCGTTTTGTGGTGTAGCGGTCATTCTTCGTCCGGGGCGAGGATAAGCTGGGAGCCATCCGGGAGGATGAACGCCAGCCTTGCGCCGCAGATCTCGGCGGCTTTGGCGAGGTCTTTTGCCGACCAGCTGTCCCTGCGCAGCTTGTTGCTCATGGCCTGCGGGGTGGTCATGCCGAACGCTACGGCAAAAGTGCTTTGGTCGGTGCTGGTCAGCTCCAGCAGGGCTTTCACTCTGGATGATGTGGTCATTTTGGGTCACTCCTTCCTGCCACAAGGATATGACTTGCCGGGGCAAAAGTCAACAACAAAAAGAAATTAAAAAATAAATCAGAAACAACTTGACTTTGTTTCTGCGCAGAGGTAACATACAGCCACCGGAAGGAAAAGGAGATCTGAACCATGAAGAACTTGAAGGTTGTGTACGAGTCCGAGGCCGCTGTTTGCGGCATCCCCGTCCGGAGGGAGATCACCAGCGTGGTGAGCGTCAAGTCCGGTTGGTGGGAACGGCTGTGTCGGAGTCGCGACACTGAATCCGCACGATGCGCGATCGACCTTCGGGTCGCCGCCCAGGAGAAGGCCGCAGGCCGGGATTTCATTTTCGGCAGCGTCCGTTCGTATCAGCTTGTGAAGTGAAGGGAGAAAAAGCTATGAACAAGGCATATGTTGATTCACTGCAGCAGGGAGTCCGCGCGCTGGCATTCAATCTGGATACTTACTGGTGCCTGGCGCACCATCCGGAGCTGTCGGAGGAGGAGCGTCAGCGGAATGAATCCGGGTACTTCGGATTCGTCACTGCGCTGGTGATGCTGGGCGGCAGCTACTGGCGGGACGAGAAAGGGCATCACAGGGTGTTCTTGGCGGGGCTGTCCAGCCGTGACACCGACGAGTACACCGACAAGGAGGACTGAACCATGAAATTCTATTACAAAGGCCAGCTGGTGCGCACCAGCAAGACGCACACCTACAACTGGGCGATCCTCGAAGAGAAGGACGACGGCACCTTGAAGGTCTACGGCTGCCGGGCTGAACGGACAGCAGCTGACGCCGAACTGACGCAGGTCATTCGCCGTGGGCATCCCTATGCGCGGGTCGTCCCTCTGGACACCGAGCCGAACCCTCCGGCGCTGACCTTCGACCAGTTCATGGCTCTGGCCCGCGAGAACTACGGTAAGGGTGGCGACGGGTACGTCGAGTGCTGGGATGACCGCACCTTCGCCTACTTCGTGAAGGAGTTCGGGCCAATCACGAGGGCCAGCGCGCTGGATGCTTTTGCACAGGCGCTGGATCAGGAGAACGAAGAGCGGGCAATCCGCAATGCTGCTGCGAAAGGAGAATGGTGATCATGTTCAATATCAACGATACAGCAAGCCTGCGGGCAGCCTACAGTTTCGTTCGTACCCTGAGAGAAGTCACTGTTCCGGTGGAGAACGTGGCTCGCCGGGACAGGCACATCGCCGACGTCAAGCGCGAAATCCGGGAGTTCACCCACCGGGCGGCATCACGCAGCCACATCGTAAGAGACGATGGCGTCGACGGCTACGTGGAACTGGTTCAGTTGCCGGAAGCTCTGGATGAGGCGCCTAAAGTGGTTGCTGCTGACTGGTTTCGCGCGAACCGCTACTTGGAGTTTCTTCCGGCACCCTACGACTGCCCCGGCCAGAAGTTCACAAACTGGTTCAAGCTGTTTCGTCGTCAGGGTCACTGGTTTGCGTATCACTCTGTGAGCATCGGCGATTTTTAAGGGAGGGCTAACCATGAAGAAGCTGAACATCACTTATGACACCGCGGAGATCGAGAACGGCAAGATGATCGTCGGTGAGACCTGCTACTCCGTCAAGATGCAGGACGTGCTGGCAGAGCAGCTGCTCCGCGACCCCGGCTCCTGCGGGGCCATCGATATGGCCCACCTCGAGTTTCTGCTCCAGAGCGTGGAGATCCTGCAGGGCCGGAAATTCGTGGACGGCAGCATCAAGCATTACGAATTGGTGAAGGAGGGTTAATCTATGAAGAAGGTCAACTGGAAGGTCTACGGTGAAGCGCTGGACGCGCTTCAGGCGCGGTTCTCCGCAGAGGACGGCATCCAGATTCACAACTGCAACTTTGCTCGGCAGGGTACCCCGGTGAAGATGGGTGTCCAGTGGGCATCCTTCGGAACCAAATCCCCGGCGGAAGCCGCCGAGTATGCAAACCGGATTCTGGACGCCGCTATGGCGGCAGCGAACTTCGTGTATAATGGCTACGTGGTGGACTACGGCGGGGGTGATCAGTAATGCGGGGATTCTGTGCGGAGATGGGCGGTCAGTTCTGGCACGAGGGCCAGACCGAGCGGAACGGGCATGTGTTCCGGTGGGAGGCTAAGGTCTACCCCGAGGGCAGCGCGTGCGGCATCGATGGGGGACGTGTCTCGAAGCTCTGGATTGCCGAGCTGCCTCCCGGTGAGGTTCGGTACTGGCAGGAGGTTGCCTATTACGACCGTGGATGGTGTACGCAGCCGCTCACCCCGGGGGCAAAAGCTTTTGTAGATGAATTGCTGGAACACTTCAAATGAATTACCCCAACAAGAAAAGCCCTGAAGGTGCATTCCTTCAGGGCTTTTGCTTTGCTCATTTGTCAGCGGATTTTCTCAATCTCGCCGGTCTCTTTGTCCACAAAATATTCGGCCAGAACGGTGCCGCTGCCCAGAATGTTGGCGTCGTGCTCTTCTTTGGAGACGTAATCCTGCACAGTCACGTCCAGCTGATCACCCATGTTCATGATCTTCGTGGTGGTGTTGTAGTTGAAGTTCACAATAAAGTGAATCTCGCTGTCGTCGGTGAAGTACTGCTTGTAGTAATCCAGCGCATACTCGCTCATGTCGATGTTCTCTGCGATCAGCGAAATGCGCCAGTTGCCGGTGTTATCGTTGCGCACCTTGCTTACCGAGAACTTGATGCCGTCCAAAGGCGAAGCTTCCGCGCTGACTGCGCTCTCCGGTGCAGCACTGGTGCTTTCCGGCTCGGCGCTGACGCTCTCACTCACGGAACTGGCCGGAGCGCTGGCTGCTGCGCTGCTGGCGGTGCTGGAAGAGCTGCCGCCGCAGGCGGTCAGGCCGAGGGCGAGGGCGAGCAGCACAATGCCCGCCCGGATTCGATTCTTGATCTTCATAGTGTGAAACCTCCTTTATTCTGGCCTGAATTATAGCACGGCCTTTTCAGGAAGTCCAGCACGGTTCATTTTCTCGCCTGCGCGGCTGCGCTGGCTGCTTCGCTGCGGCCAAAGCCGGGCACACTCTCCCGCAGCTGGTACTGCTGCAGCCCGGTCTGACTGAGAAAGTCTTTCATCTTTGCACGAGAGGCCGCCAGCTTTGCCGCTGCGGCCTTTTCTGCATCCTTCTGGCCGCTTTCCTTGGCCACGAGAAAGGCCCGCTTGTCGGCCCGGATTTGGCGCTCCTGGGCACGCTGCATCTGGGTGGCCTTGTACCGGTCAATAGTCTTACCGTTGTAGGTTACAGTAGCGGCATTGATCGCGGCCAGCCGTTCGGGGGTGTAGCTGCGAACACTTGCGCCCTCCCAGTACATTGCCCAGTTATGGGCACAGTTGGCCCCCATGAAACCGCGAACGTCGCCGTAGCCGATGTCGTCCAGCGAGAGGTAGCCATGCCTGCCGCTGCGGCTGACGATCTGCCCCTGCCACCAGCTGTGGTTGGTCAGGTCCTGCCCGCCGTCGCCGGTGCGGGCACCCACGTGGGCATCCAGCTCCATCAAATCGCACTCCAATGCGTCTGCGTTGTGGCGGGTGATCTCTCCGGCAGTCTGGTTGATGCCGGTGCGGGTAGCCCGCAGCACCACTACGTCCAGCGTGTCCACGTGGCCGCTGGGGTAGGTGATAGCTCCGACGCCCTTTGCCGCCAGCGTGTTCAATGCCCGGCGGGCTGCATCGTCGGAGCTGAACGCGCCGCTGGCGGCGTCCATATGCGCCATGTCCAGATAATATGCCAGCTGACGCTGAGTGGTCTCCACCATGTTCTGGTTGCCCATCACAGCGCGGGTCTGGGTCAGGTTATACAGGGTGTTCATGGTGCGCCGGTAGCCGCTTTCCAGCAGCTGCTGCGCTTCCTCACTCTCGCCCAGAGGGGCCAGAGCGCGGCCTGCTGCGGCTGCATCCAGCACGTCCTTGGTGTATGCCTGTTTTATTGCCTGGGCAAACACAGCGGCCTCCTGGGGCCCCAGCTCCTGCACGATGGCCTGCATCTGCCGCAGCAGATACGCCCGGCTCGCGCCCAGCGCCTGCGCCCGGAAGCTCTGCCACTCCGCTGTGGAGGTGATCTTGCCCGCTTTGATGATCCGGCGCACCATGTCCCGCAGGATGCGCTCGTTCAGCTCGTCCCACGGGGCCGCCATAAGCCCGGCGTAGCCGTTGACTTCCTCCGGGGTCAGCATGGCGTTACCCGGTGGTAGCGGCCACCCTCCACCGTGACCTCAAAGCCCAGCATCCGGACGATGCGCAGGGCTTCGTAGTATTTCTCCCACAGCGCAGGGCTGCGCAGGATGCGTGCATTCGCCATCAGCCAGTCCAGCCGTTCTGCGGTCTGCTTCATCCGGGCAAATTTCGTTTTAGCCGTCGCCATTGTCGATCACTCCCTTCAGGATGTCATTGGCCCCAGCTTCCTGCTGGATGGCCTGCACTGCCCGTGTAGCGGTCTCTTCGTCCTCGCCAAAGAAGTGCATCCGGTACTCCACCTTGCCCCGCAGGCCCATGCTGACCTCCTGCTGCCACTGGGCCATCTCGGACAGGCGGTCAAGGATGATGCTGTCATCCCACTTAAAGGAGATGCTCAGCTTGCCCTTTCCGGGTGCGCCGGGAATGTGGTCTGCCCAGTAGTCCAGCGCGTCGATCAGGCCGCGCAGGGCGTCTTCCAGCGCTGCCTGAAGGTCGGAGACGGTGGCGTACAGTTTCTGCTTGCTGCTGATGATCTCGGTGGCGGTCTTTTCCACATCGGCCACCTGAGACAGCACGCCGAAGCTCAGGCCCGCGTGGCTCTCCACATTGCGCAGATACTGGTTCAGACCGGACAGGTAGCTGCCGTCCCGCAGGGCGGGGGAGAACACCTGATAGAACGGGGCACTGTCCGTGATGCCGGTGTTGACATTGATGCCGTGGAACAGCCGCTCTCTGTGATGGGGCGCCGTGCTGTCGATGGCTTCCGGCGGCACGCCGTATTCCCTGAGCGCCTGTGCTTTGGACAGCTGCTGCCCGGCGGCGCTGGGCTTGAGAAATTTCTCATCCGTGTCTACCGCCAGCTCGCCGCCCTCGTACTCCCAGTCCAGCCGGGTGTACTGTTCATCGGCGTCGATGATCTGTTTGCGGGCGGGTTCAAACATGGCCGCGCCCAGCTCACTGTCCGGTTCAACGCAGTTGACGATGGGCGTCACAAAGTAACCCACCGGCAGCTTTTCCAGCCCGGTCAGGTAGGCCACCGGCTGGATGTCGTCCCACTCCGGGCGGATGCTCAGATCCTCCGGGCTGCCCAGGCTGTCCTGTGTTGCGCTGCGGAAGGCCAGATTGACCACCTTGATGCAGGGGAACTGTGTGGGTGCTGCGAGGTCGTAATCTTCCAGCTGCGCCAGCTCTTCATCCCGCAGGTCTGCGCGGCTTTCCAGAACGTGCATCCACTCCATGCGATGGTAGTAGTTATCGTCATCCTGAATGCTGTCGATAAACACGCCCTCGGTCAGGCTGCCCTCCACGTCGTGGGCCACGGGGAAATACCGGGAGGCGTTGCAGAAGGAAATACCCAGCTTTTTGCCGCTCTGGTAAGGCTTCCAGATGCCGCTGCCAAGGGCCAGCGCCACCGTGAAGATGCGCCGTCTGCGGGGCGTGAGCACCCGCTGCAGCTGGGCGTTGATCCAGTCTGCGCGGGAGCTGCCCTCTACCGTGGCTTCCAGCTCCAGCGTGGTCAGCCGTGCCAGTTCTGCGCAGATCAGTGCGGGCAGGTCGAGGGTGAGGGTCTCCGGGTTCTTGTCCAGCGGCAGGCCGTCGATAGCGGCGTCGTACCAGTCCTCGATGGCCCGCTGCATCCGGTCGGTGACAAGGGTCTTGCAGCCGATGATGTTCTCAATGTCGGCGTGGTTTATCATGCGTTCTGTACACCTCTCTTTTGCCAGACGTCCTCAAGGGCGTATCTGGTCATGTCGATACTGTGGTTTGCCGCATCGACAAAGCCCGGCATCACTTCGCCGGTCTTTTTGTCGAGGGCGTACTCATACTCTGAAAACTCCCGGGCCGTCCATGGGCAGCGCTGGGGGTCAATGACGATCTTTGCGCGGCTCTGCAGCCACTTCATGCCATCGGTGACGGATGTGCCGCCGTGGGCGGCGTACTTCCGGCAGCCCCGCAGGCGGCTGAAACCCAGATCGCGCAGTGTAGCGATCGACCGGTTGGCCGCGCTGTCGCCGATGATCTCATCGTGCAGGTGCCGTTTGAGAACCTCGGCCAGCTGGGCATCGGTCTCTTTCTGGGCCCGGTGTTCCTCGTAGATGTAGATGGTCTGCCGGGCGTGGTCGTAGCTCATGCCGCCGAAATGGTTCGGGTCGGGATACCAGCCGAAGTCCAGACCATAGTAGCGCCGGTCGAACCCTGCAATCTCCTCGCTGGTGATGGGCCGCAGCTCCAGATTCTCAAACACGGCGGTGCCGCAGCCCACCACCTCGCCCAGATACTCGTGGGCATAGGCCACCGGGTCCCGCTGCTTCAGGGTCTCTGCGTCGTCGAAGAAGCGGGGGCCCAGCCACTCGGGCGGGGTGGTCAGGTAGGTGGTGTGGTGCCGGAACTGTTTCGGCTTTGTCTCCCGCTTGTACCGGTTGACCCAGTGGCGGTCCATGGCGGGGGAGTTGAAGGTCTTGAAGGAAAAGCTGAACGGGCCGCCACGGAACACCGACTGTTCCACGTTTCGCACCTCTTCGGGGCCGTCGTACTGGTCGAACTCTTCAAAGTGCATCACGCCGAAGTAACCGAACGGCACCGCGATGGATTTCAGCTTGCCGGGGTCGTCCAGACCGTAGAACTGGATGGTCTGTCCGGTGGGAATATAGGTCAGGGTATAGGGCTTTTTGGTCTGCTTCCACAGGTGCCGGATGCCCATGCGGTCAATGACACGGTTGTACTCCGGCCAGACGCTGGTGGCGAGGGTGTTGCCCACCTTGCGCAGCACCACGGCGTGGATGTTCGGCACCCGCATCACCAGCAGCACCACCTCGGTGGCGGCAAACGTCGATTTCAGGCTGCCGCGCCCTCCGTCGCCCAGATACTCGTTGTACTCACCCGACCAGATGGCGGTGTGGGCGGCGTAGTATTCAGGGATGATCAGACTGCTTAGTTTCAGCTGCTGCTTCAGCAGGTTTGGGGGCTGCCGTCTTTGGTATGTCATCCACAAACACCACCTTTCCGTCGTAACCTCTCAGCTCCGGGTGCTCGCTCCAATGCTCCGGGTCTCGGTTTTTCAAGTAGAAGCACATCGCGCCCAGATCGCCGCTCTGAGCCTTTTTGAACAGGGCGTTCTCCACGCTGGCCAGCGCCGCCTCCGCACCTACGCTGACGGCCTGCTTGATGCTCGGGTCCTGCGTGCACCAGCGCCGGAAGGTGCGCACCGGCACGCCGATCTGTTCGCAGATCTCTGCCTGCGTCAGACCGTGCATCGCCAGCCGCTGCAATCGCAGCAGCCCGCTGGGGCTGTTCCACTTGCTGATTTGGGATTCTCGTGCCAAGGTTTCACCTCCGTATGAGAAAACGGCACGCACCGGCTCTGCTTCCAGAGCCCTGCGGGCGGAGGATGACCCGTGTGCGTGCCGTTTTGGCTATGAAAAATGCCGGGGCGGGAAAGGAGTAGAAAACCTGCCCCGGCGGGGAATGGTTATTTCAGGCGGACGGCCTTTTCACCGGTGAAGTCCTCCCAGCGCTGGACGATCACGTCCACATAGCGCGGGTCATACTCCATGGTGTAGCACTTTCGGCTCAGCTGCTCGCAGGCGATCAGCGTAGAGCCGCTGCCTCCGAACAGGTCCAGCACGGTCTGGCCGGGCAGGGAGCTGTTCTTGATGAGCCTGCCGCACAGCACCACCGGCTTCATGGTGGGGTGCTCGGCGTTGCGGGGCGGCTTGTCGCAGCGGATCACGCTGCTGGGCTTCTGGGTCAGCAGCGCCTGCGCCTTGATGGCCCAGTCCAGCAGCTGATCCTTCTTCATGTGCCGCAGGTCGTCCGGCTTTGCGTCGTCGATGACGGTGGTCTGGCTGCGGTCGTTGACAAAGTAGTGGTTTGCGCCGGGCTTCCAGCCGTACAGGCAGGGTTCGTGCTGCCACTGGTAGTCGCTGTGGCCGAGAACGAGGCTGTTCTTGACCCAGACCAGACACCCGTGCAGGCCCCAGCCTGCCTCCCGGAACATGGCCCGGAAGGCCTCACCCTCCGTGTCTGCGTGGAAAATGTACGCGCTGGCACCGGTGCGGCAGGCCTCAAAGGCCCGACTGTATGCCTGAAGCAGGAACTGCCGGAACTGGCTTTCTGCCATGTTGTCGTTCTCGATCTTCTTGCCGTTCGAGCCCTGATAGTTCACGTTGTAGGGCGGGTCGGTGAGCAGCAGATCAGCCAGCTGACCGTCCAGCAGCTGCTCTACGTCCTGCGGGCTGGTGCTGTCGCCGCACATGACCCGGTGGTCACCCAGCAGCCAGATGTCACCCCGCTGGGTGACCGGCCGCTCCGGGGGCTCTGCGGTGAAGTCGTCCTCCTTGACCTCCTCGTCGATCTTGATCTGGAGGTTCAGGCCGAAGTCGGTCATGTCGTAGTCGATGCCGGTCAGCTCCTGCACCAGAAGCTGCAGATCCCACTGGGCAACCTCGCCAGTGGAGTTGTCGGCGATACGCAGGGCCTTGACCTTTTCCGGGTCCAGCTCTGCGGCTACGATCACCGGCACCTCCTGCAGCTTCAGCCGCCGGGCGGCCTTGTACCGGGTGTGCCCGGCGATGATCACGCCGTCCCTGTCCACGATGATAGGGGATTGAAAGCCAAACTCTTTGATGCTGTTGGCGACGGCCTTTGCGGCCTCGTCGTTGCGCCGGGGGTTGTTGTCGTAGGGGCGGATCTCGTCCAGCTGTTTGTACTCGATTTGGTGTTTCACGCTCTCCATGCAATCCCTCCGGGCAAATAAAAATAGGCTCTCTGGCAATTGTACCAGAGAGCCTAGGGTAAAAACGTTATGACTTACTTTTTGGCTTTCGCCTTGGTGGTCTTGGACTTGGCCTTTGTGGTCTTGTCCAGCTTGGCGTAGGGGTCTTTCCATCCCTTGGGAAGGTCGCGCTTCTCGATGTATCCGATGTGGGCATCCCATTCCATGGCTGCCACGGAGCGGCATTCCCGGATTTCGCCGGGGGTCTTGGCTTTCTTGCGAAGCTCAGCTTCGCGGCGGTCGATCATCGCCAGAGCTTCATCCGAAGAACGGCGCTGCAACATCTCTTTTTCACTCATGTGTAAACTCCTTTACCAGTTCGAGGTGACCTGCTGTCTGCCCTTGATCGTCTTACAGATCGTCAGGGCTTTGCGGCTATACGCCACTTTGTAGCGGCCCGCGTCGTAGGCGTTATACCCGGAGCTGGTCAGCCAGATGGTTTTTAACTCACTAGCGCCCCATTGGGTGCCGGTGTGGTTGCTGATAAGGTATTTGTAGGTTTTCGGGTGTTTTGCCTGGAAATTGGCCTGCGCCTGGAACAAATCCGAAAAGGTTGCAATCTTTGCGTTCTTGTTCAGGAACATCTTGACCTGAGAGCCATTGTAGCCTGCATAATTTCGGACGTTGCCTGCTGCGTCAGGATCGAGGTAGGTGCCGCTTCCGTGAGTGCCGAAAGAAGCAAATGCGGTTTTGCCTGTTTGAAGCTGCCGCAGGGTTTTTACTGCTGTCGCAGCCTTGCCATCATAGGGCATATCGCAGTGGTACAACTTATCCGCGCCTGCTCTGCGGCGGGCCTTGCCGAAAGCTACGTCATCCAGAACCTCGGGCATTTCGTCTGCCAGCCCGGTAGCATTCAACCATCGTTGACAGAAGGTGTCATTCTGGGTGTGGTCGGTTGCGATAGACTGCGTTGCAATCGCTTTGACCGTATCCAACGCATCCTGATCACTCATCTGCATCAGGGCTGCGGGGTTGCCCTTGATCTGTGCCAGCAGCTGCTGCTGGCGGGTCTGGGGTGCTGCCGGTGCGGCGGCCTTTGCCACCCCGCCTGCGCTGCCGCCTCCACCCATGCCGTGGCTGCCGCCCATGCTTCCACCTCTGCCGCCCATGTGAATCCTCCCTTGACCGTGAATTTCTCGGTCAAGGGTAACATGAAAAGCAGGGGCAAAACGTTACGAATTACTTTTTCTTGGGTTTCGCCTTGGCGGTTTTCTTCTTGCTGGCGGGCTTCTTTACGTACTTGCGATACTCGGGTGCCAGACGGGAGATGGGCCCAACCCAGTTGCCGTCACCATCTGTCAGGCGGGTGCCGTCCGGGGCGAACATGTTCAGCCCGAAGTGGCGGGGGCCCGCGGAAACGGGCGGAGTGTCGCGTTGGATGAAACCACCGGTCGGGGCCTGCTTTTTTGTCGAAGATGCCATAGCGAAATACCTCCAGATTGATTTTACCACACTTCGATTTCCAGCTCAAGAACCTTCTTGCCGCTGAGATAGGTGCGGGATGGGCCGAGCCGGGTGCTGCGCACGCCGGTGATCTTGTGATGGGTACCAACCGCCAGAACGGCTTCGGACTGACTGGGCTGGATGAACGCCGCCCGGGCGCTCTTGGCGGTGTGATACCGGATCAGAATTTCGCGGTTGCCAGAGCGGATACCTCCCTGCCCATGTGCGCCTGTGCCCCGCCCACCTGCCTGTGGCCAGAAGGGGTTGTTCCGGCTGTCATACGCCGTGGATTCGAGACTGGAATTCTGCCATGTGCTGCCTACCAGCAATTTGCGCAGCTGACTGTCGCTCATGCTGCTGTAATTGCTGGGAAGGCCGCAGTGGCGCTCCAGAAAGTCCGGGTGGTCGGCACGGTACAGGGTGGTTTCCTGCCCGATGGGCTTGGCCAGCTTGTCCACCGCATCCAGCATCTGCTGCTGCCGCTTGGTCAGGGGTTGACCGGTAGCTGCTGCCCAGTTGGCGTTCTGGCTCAGGGCCTTGCCGTTGCTCTGCATGACCGGGTTGATGTAGTCGGTCACTCCTGCGGCCAGCGCCGGGTCGCGCATCATCTGCCGCTGTGCGGCGCTCTCCATCGCGGAGACCTGCTGCGGGGTCAGATGGCCGAAGCCGTTTGCGCCGGTGGGCGGGCCTGCCTGCTGGGGCACTGCCTGAACAGCAGGTGCCGCCTGAACTGCTGGCATCACCTGTGCGGCTGCTGCGGGCGCTCCTGCGCCGCCTCCCATGCCCTGGGAGCCTCTCATGCTGCTGCCTCTGCCGCCCATCACTGCGCCTCCTCTCCGGCCCTCACGCGGGCCGCCATGTTGTGCGGGAATGCCTGCCACGGGATGCTGTGCTCCCGCAGCAGTGCTGCCATTGCAGGCGGCGTTTTGCCGTAGACCAGAATCTCGGATGGCTCGGTCTGCCGGATCAACTCTTTCAGGCCGTCCAGCAGGCCCTCGGATGCATCTTTGTGGACGAGACAGCCCACCGTGCTCACGGCCACCGCGCCGCCTTTGCTGATGCCGTCGAAGCACCAGCAGAAGCTGTCCTCGTCCGACCAGCTTGCGGTGGGAATGGCGCAGACGCCGTTGTGCTGAAGCCATGCGGTCAGCAGCTGGTTCCGGTAGTGGTTCCAGTGCTGGATGGGCGCGGGGAAGTCGGTGTAAAGCGAGAAGTCCGGGCCGAGCACCAGCGGGCATTTTGCCAGTGCATCGAGGTACCGCTGCGGCTGCCGCCAGAAGCGCTCGAACTGGTAATCGTCGAGGAAGAAGTGCACGCCTGCATTCTCCGGGTGCTTGCAGGTCAGCAGCTCGTTGAAACCGATCAGGTGATCGACCCCAAAGGGCAGCAGCAGGGCCTTGGTGACGGGGTTGCCCGCCGGGGTCAGCTCGAGGCCGTCCAGCAGAAACCAGTTGACCAGCTGGCCCGTCCTCATCCGCTCGTTAGAAAAACCCATGCTCCACCCTCCTGTGTGTTATCCAGAAGAGCATAGCATGGGTTTTGCTGTGAAAACGTTATGACTTGCGCACAGCGACCGCTGCAGGCCTCTGTGGCGGGTTTTTGTGGATTGGGTGAGGAACTTGCTGCCCGCGCTGCTGCGGCGCTCACAACGGCGTTCTGCGGCTCATGCGCGTTGCAGCTCCTGCCACACCCAGACACGCAGGGTCTCGGGGGAAATGCCGCCGCCGTAGAGCAGCGCTGCCTTTCGCCAGCTGACCTTGCCCGGGCCGAGGAATACGATCTCGAAGGCCCGGCGGGTCAGCGGGTCCTCGATGGTGTTGATAAAGCCGCGACGCTCTGCGCGGGAAAGCCCGCGGAATGCTCGGGTGCTCACTTGTTGTCTCCTCTCTGCGCTGCCTTGATGTGCGTCTTTACTGCCTGCATCAGGCTGTTCTGGTCGGTGTCCTTGCGATTCAGCGCCTTGACCACCATTTCGTCTGCACCGCCCTTGACGATCATCCGGTGGACGATGACGCTCTGGGTCTGGCCCTGCCGGTAGAGCCGTGCTTCGCCCTGGGCGTAAAGCTCCAGACTCCACGGCAGACTGTACCAGATCAGGTGATGGCCGCCCCGCTGGAGGTTCAGGCCGTAGGCGCAGCTGGCGGGCTGGGCCAGCAGAACGTCCAGCTTTCCCGCGTTCCAGTCTGCGGCGTCCTGCCCGGAGCGCAGCACGGCGAATCTGAGGCCCTTGTGGCGGGCTTTCAGGGCTTCGGTGAGCTGCTCCTCGTCGAAGCGGAAGCCGTAAAACACGAGGGCTCTCTGGCCGTCCAGCGCGTCGATCAGCTCATCAAAGGCATCCAGCTTGCACCGGTGGATCGGATGCACCGTGCCGCCCTCGTCGTAGACGCTGCCGTTGCACAGCTGCAGGAGCTTGCCGGTCAGGGCTGCCGCCTGCTGGGCGGTGATGGTCTCGCCGTCCACATCCAGCAGGTAGTCCTTTTCCAGCTTCTTGTATGCCGCCTTGGCGGGCTTGTCCAGCACCACGGGGATGTCGTCGATGATCTTCTCCGGCAGGGTCAGGTGGTCGGCGGCTTTGAAGCTCAGGACGATATCCCGGATGCGGCTCTCCACCGCTTCTGCGGCACCCTCCCGGGGTTCGTAGCTGTACTCGGTGGGCCAGAAGTAGTCCTTGCGGTAGTGGGTGATGTACCGGCCCAGACGCTCACCCTGATCCAGCAGGTAGATCTGGGCCCAGAGGTCGAGCAGGCTGTTGGGCCTTGGCGTGCCGGTCAGCTCCACCACCTTGTGCACGCGAGGCCGCACCGCCTTGAGGGCTTTGAACCGCTGGGCTGCGTGGTTCTTAAAGCTGGACGCTTCGTCCAGAACCACCATGTCAAAATTCCAGCTCCGGCCCAGCGTGTGCACCAGCCATGGAACGTTCTCGCGGTTGATGATGTAAATATCCGCCGGGGCTTCCAGTGCGGCTTTGCGCTGCTTCTCGGTGCCCAGCACGGTGGAAATGCGCAGGTGCTGCAGGTGCTCCCATTTGGCGGCTTCGTCCTGCCACGTGGCTTCTGCGACCTTCTTCGGGGCTACGATCAGCACCCGGCTGATCTCCAGCCGGTCGTAGATCAGCTGATCGATAGCGGTCAGGGTGACCACCGTCTTGCCCAGACCCATCTCCATCCAGAGCGCCACGCCGGGCTTTTCCAGAATGGCGTCAATGCCCGCCTGCTGATATGTGTGCGGGTGAAATTGCTGCATTGCTTTGACCTCCGTTTCTTTTAGGGCAGTGTGTCAGTCGTCGATCTCGTAGGGCCAGCCCCCATCGTCAGCCCAGTCGTCGTAATCGTCATCTGCGTAGGAAGTTGTTAGTGCGAAGCTCTCCGTGCTCAGCTGAAACACCAGCTGCTGCACCTGCTTGACCGTGCTGATCTCGTAGCAGCGGAAGCCGAACTCCACCAGCCGCTGCCGCCACCACTCCTGCAATCCTCCCGCCTTGACCTTTACCCCGGGTCGCTTGAGTTCCACAAAGGCGATGATGCCGCCGGGGAAGAGGACCATCCGGTCCGGCACACCCCTGTGTCCGGGGCAGGTCCATTTCAGGCACACCCCGCCCTCGTCCTCCACGGCCTTGCGCAGGACGTTCTCGATGCTCTTTTCAAGGGGCTTGTTTGTCGGCATTGTAGTTTCTCCTTCCGTTTTTGGACCGAACATACAAACATACAGAGCATACCCGAACCCCTATAATTCCTCACGCGAAGCGTATAAGACCATCATGTGTATGCGCGCACGTCTTATTTTCTTCACCTGTTCTTCTTCTAGGGAAAAAGATTGTATGTTGTGTATGTTTTGATGAAAAAGTCCGCATGAACACTCGCTTTTTCGTGCATACAAGATTTTTGCGCTTTGTATGTCGGCTGTATGTTCTGTATGTTTTGGCCGCTTTTGCGGCTCTTGATTTCTTTGGTTCTCTTGATGTTTGCAGAAATCTCTGTATGTTCTGTTACGCCGACCTGCTCTGTATGTTCTGTATGTTTCTCAGAGCGGTTTCGGCGCTGTGGAATTACTCCGATTTTCTGCGCCAGATACGCTGCATTCCGTAGGGCCCGCAGCGCTGCGGGTACTTGCCCGGTGCCCAGTCCGGCAGGCCGTTCAGCACCGCTGCGATGCGCTTGGACTGCTGCCGGTCGGGGGTTTTTCCGGTGCTGTCCAGCGCCTCCCGCCAGATCTCATTGACGCAGATCGTGCTGCGCTGCTGGGTGGCGGTGCCCTCAGCCGGGCCGTTCTCCCACCATGCCACGCGCTCGTCTACCGTGCGCTTTGCCCAGTCCAGCGGCACCGGCTTTTCCAGAAATTCGAGGATGTCACCGTCCCACGGGTCGCGCTCGGTGTGGGCCTGCTGCTCTGCCAGAGCTGCCTTTTGCAGCTCATCCCGGAGGATCAGCTCCTCTCCTGCGTTGAATCTGGACACCGCTTCGGCCCACAGCTGATCCACTTCTGCGGGGGTCAGATCATCGTGAACGACCCGTGTGCGGCGCTCAAAGCTGCAATCTATGGGCCAGTATCGGCGGTTGCCGGTGGCGTCGCGGAGAAAATCGGAGCTGTTGGAGGTGCCAAAGAACACGCACCGGCGCGGGTACTGCACCGTTCTGCGGCCATAAGCGGCCCGGTAACGGTCCTCGGTCTGGCTCAGGAACTGCTTTGCCGCCTCGCTCTCGGAGCGGCTGAAGGCCGTCATTTCGCCCAGCTCGACGATCCACACGCCCCGCAGGTTCTCCCGGGCGTCCTTGCCGTCGAAGCTGGTGATGCTGTCGTTGAACCACTCCCGGCCCATGCGGCTGAGGAGCAGGCTTTTGCCGATGCCCTGCCTGCCGCTGAGGATACAGATCTGGTCGAACTTGCACCCCGGGCGGAAGCACCGGGCCACCGCAGCAACGAACATCTTCCGCGTCACTGCCCGGGTGTAGCTGCTATCTTCTGCGCCTAAGTAGTCGATGAACAGCCTGTCCAGCCGTTCGGTGCCGTCCCAGACGAGCCCCTGCAGGTACTCCCGCACCGGGTCTTTCGCGTGGTGGCCGCCGGTCAGGGCCACCGCGTCTGCGGCCTTGTTGACTCCGCTGAAGTGGTAGATGGTCTCAAGGTACCACCGCACGCCCGCGTCGTCCTCGTCCGACCAGTCCCGCTCCTGTGCCTTGTCGCTCCACGGAAAGGGGCCCTTGCACCGCAGCCGCTCCGAGAAGGTATCGTTCCAGATGCGGCCCTTGAGCGCCGGATCGTGCTCGAGGATGACCCACGCGTTCTGAATGGTGCAGGCCAGCGCGCCCTTCTGGGTGCGGTCGAGCTTTTCCTGCCACTTGTCCGGGTCGGTATCCTCCTCCGGCAGCGGTTCAAAACCTTCCTTCGCGTGATCTACGGCTTCCTGCCGCAGCAGGGCCGCTGTGGGGCCGTCGCTCTCGGCCAGCGCCCGCATCTGCTGCCAGCTGGGCAGGGAGGCGGTGGGCGTGCCAGGAGCGGCATCTGTGTCCAGCTCACCGAACTTGTGGATGCGCACCAGATCCCATGCGTTCAGCAGCTTGCCGCCTGCGGGGTCGGTGCTGTGATGGCTATAAATAAAGGTATCGTTGTCGTAGAGTACCGCGCCTGCGGTGGTGCTGCCTGCGGCGTAGGTCAGGCGTCCTGCGCCTGCATCCACGTACACCCCGGGGAGAAACTTCTCAATCGCTGCGGGCACGTCGTAAGTCCGGCAGAAAGCGCCTACCACGCCCTGTTTGGCGGTGGGGTCGGCCTGTTTGCCGCCGGGCAGCTTGACCGTCTCAGCGGGGCACGCAGGCCATTGCCGCACGTCGTGCCAGTCGGCGTAGAGCCACAGCAGGTCGTCCACGCTGATCCGGCTGCCGTCCTCGGTGGCCTCGCAGACCCACTGGCTGTCGGCGCTGCGGCTGGGCCAGTACATCAGACGCTCGGTCTCGAAGGTGGTCGGGTCGAACACCTTCATGGTGGGGTCCAGCATCTGGGCCAGCATCCGGGCACAGGGCTGGTACTCCTCCGGCTGTATGACCCGGTCGGTGGGGAAGATGGCCCGCAGGCGCGGGTGCTCCGGGTCGTGTTTGCGGGTAGAATAGACCGCTGCGGTGCCCATGTCTTTGATGGCCTGCACCCATTTGGCGGTGCTGCCGGGCCCGCAGTTGTCCATATCCAGCGTGATCAGGCTGCGCCCGGTGCAGCAGCCGCGCTTGCGGCTCCCATCCCGCAGGGTGCCGCCTACGAAGCCGCCCACGTCCTTCAGGTCCGCCTGCTTGCTCTTGGGCAGGGCCATGTACTCCGCGTGGGTCTCGGTGCCGCAGTTGCGCTTCATCCGGTCTGCGAGGGTGGTGGTGAACCCCTCCCAGCCCAGTTCATGCAGCTCCCACTCGGTCTCTGTGCGGCTGCCGCCCATGCTGATTGCGATCGGTGTAGCGCTCATTCTTCTCCCTCCTTCAGCGGGCCATACTTGTACCGCTTTGCGTTCCATCTGGCCTTTGCGTCGATCTGAGTGCTGCCGCGCTCTCCGGCCCTGCCGCAGCGGGTGCAGACCACCGACCAGCCGCCGTCCTCTGCGTACCTGCTGCTCTTGCGGTAGCGGGCCAGCCCGACCACCCCGTCAGTCTTTACCCCGACACCGTAGGGCAGGGCCCCACAGGTGCAGGGGCACACGCCTGTGCTATCAGGCGGGTAAGCCTTGCTCATCGTCTGCTCTCCCTCCATTCGGTCTGCGGGATTACATGCACGTCCAGCCGCCGCAGGATCTGCATCGCCAGTGCCACGCCACGGGCATCGCTGAAGCGCTTCTGCGCAAGCAGAGCGTTGTACTCTGACTGCAGCCGGAGCAGCGCGGTATCCTGGGAGACGGCATAAACTGCCTCCTTTTCAAATGTCGTTGCATTCATCGTCCTCAGTCCTTTGTAAAAAAGTCTCCGTGCCAGCCTGCGGCGTTCAGAGGCAGGCCCTCGGCCCATGGCGGCACGATGCTCATAATGCGCACCACATCCTGAAGTGCGGCGTCTGCGTCCTGCGTGTCCGGCAGCTCGATGATCACCTCGTCGTGGACGTGGAACACCACCCGGTAGCCCGCCCGGCGCAGGTTGTCCAGCGCAAAGGCCAGACAATCCCGGCCCACGGCTTGGGTGAGGTTCTCGGTCAGCTTGCCGCCGTAGGTCTCTGCTTCCCGCCAGCCGCCGTTATCCCATTCTTTATAGGTGATCCGGTTGTCAGGAGTTGTGCCCGGGGCTGCGTAGAAGAGCTTGCGCCCACTGGGAAGCTGCATGGTCAGGAACGGGAAGGGAAAACCGGGCACCGCCTCTTTCCGGAGAAAAACGCCCTTCCGGGCTCGTACAGTCTGCCCGGTGCGGATGGTGTGCACGGCAGCGTCCTGCATCCTGCGCCAGAGCTTGCAGATGCGGGGGTTCTGCCTGCGCCAGCGGTTCACGATGTCCTGCAGGCCCTCGTCGTCCAGACCCAGCTGATCGCCGCCCATGCGCTTCATGGCCCCCACGCCACCCTGATAACCCAGAGCCAGCGTTGCCACTTTGCCGCGCTGGCGGTATTTGTAGTTGGGGTTACCCTTGACGATGCTGTCAAAGGGCACCCCGAAGATGCGGGCTGCGGTGGCCTCGTAGATCTTGCCGGTGGTGCGGAAAACGTCCAGCACCCACTCCTCACCGGCCAACCATGCGATCAGCCGGGCTTCGATGGCCGAGAAGTCGGCGTCCACGAAGGTACAGCCTTTGCCGGGTACCAGCGCCGTACGGATCAGCTGGCTCAGGGTGTCGGACACATTGTCGGTCAGCAGAGCTAACGCTTCAGGATCGTGTAGCTTTACAATGCTGCGCCACTCATCCTGATGGTCTAAGTAAGTGCGGGGAAGGTTCTGCACCTGAAGCAGCCGCCCGGCCCAGCGGCCTGTCCGGCTGGCTCCGTAGAACTGCAGGGTGCCGCGCACCCGGTGGTCAGGGCCCGCACTGGCGGCAATGGTCTCGTACTTGGTGTTGCTGGTCTTGCCCAGCTGCTGCCGGAGCTCCAGCACCCGGCGCACGTCGCTGGGCAGATCCCCCGCCAGAGCCTTGCCTACGTCCTCTTTGGTCAGTCCCGGCAAGTCCACGCCGCGGTTGCGCAGCCAGCCCAGAAGCTGGACGCGGCTGCCGGGGTTGGCCAGACCGGTCAGGGCTTTGCACTCGGCGGTCTGCTCTTCTGTGATCAGCGCGGAGCAGGCGAGGGCACCCTCTACCAGCTCCATATCCACCGCCACGCCCCGGGCGTTCATCTCCACGTCCTCCCGCCACTGCTGCATGATCTCCTCCGGCACCGGCCATGGAGCCAGCTTCCGGTCGTTGGCCCGCTCCGCGATCACGTCCATGCCGTTGTACTTGCAGAACAGCCGCCACTTGTCGGGGTCGTGCTGGGGCAGATTGCGGGTGCGCCCGCCGTTCACTTTGGTGGGCTTGCAGGGCACACAGAAGTATTTGATCAGGGCCTTGCCCTCTTTCATCTTGATCGCGTCCTCCGGCTGCTTCAGGGCCGCACCGAGGGCACCCAGCTGGGCAGGTAGGCCACAGTACAGTGCGTGTACCATGCTGCACTCCCACTGGCTCAGCCATTCGATGCGCTCTTCCCAGCTCAGGCCCATGGCCTCCGACAGGCACCACCACTCAAAGGCGGCGTTGTGTGCCCGCTTGGTGTAACTGGCATCCAGCAGCCACGGCAGCCCGCGCAAAACAGCGCCGGGATTCAGGTACGCAGCCAGATCAAGCACCACCGGATCGGACGCTTCTTCATCCACAAGTCCCAGTAATAGCACCTGAAACTCTGAATCCTGTGCGTATCGGTAGGCACCGACCTTGGCGATGTCCTGTGGCGAGTAGGTCTCGATATCCACCGTGATGATCGGTTTCACGGGTTCCTCCTTTCCTGATAAAAGACCGGAGGTCCTTTGCGGGGCCCCCGGTGTACGGGTGTTTAGTCGAGGAAGTCGAAGAAACTGTCATCATCGTCGCTCAGGACCTCGAAGCCGTCCGTGGAGTTGCCGCCGGAGAGCCGCTCGCCGTCGCGGACCTTCTGGATGACCTCCAGCCCTGCGCCGATGCCCTTGTTGCCGCTGGCGCTGTAGGAGAACAGGCCGATCTTGACCTTGGCGTAGCAGCCGCTGTACACCTCGTCCTGATCCAGTACGTCGTTGCAGGCGCGGTCGATGATCTTCGGACGGCGGTTCTCGCTGGCGTTGGCGTTCAGAAAGTAGCAGCCCTCGTAGTTCTCGTCGTCCTTTTCGGTGTCGCCGTCGCGCAGGGGCAGCTTCAGGTTCTTGGGCACTGAGCCGCCCCAGCGGGCCAGTGCCCTGGGGTCCTTTTTGACGGACTCGATGGCGGCCTTGAGCTTGGCGATGGCTGCCGTGTCGCTTTTCTTGATGAGCAGGCAGCAGCTGTACTTGGGGTCGCCGGTGCCGTTGATCTGCTTCGGCTCCCAGATGTTGGCATAAGACAGGCGGCAGGGGATAATAATTTCATTTGCGTTCATAACAGTACCTCTTTCTGTTTTTACCGGGTGCATCCGTTTCCCGCCGGGGCATTGTGGATGCACGGTGTCGTGATAAGTTGTTACTCGTGCGCCGAGTTTGGCGCATTTTCCTTCAAAGTCTTTACCTTTTGCGCAAAACACACAGTCTCGGCAAAGAAGATCGGCTTTGCTCATAATGGCTCAAATCCTTCTAAGCGGTTGTAGGCAGGGCGCGGGTCGCTGGCTGCTGCCAGCTTGGGCGCGCCGGGTGCCCGGGTGATAAAGGCCGACATGGTCTCGGCAAACTTCTTTTTGCCGATCATCTTCTCGGCAGCGGTCAGGGAAATGGGCGTGCGGGTGTACAGCATAGCCTCGTCGATGCCGTCGTGCTCCATCTGCCGGAACGCGGCATCCTGATCGGTCCACTTGCGGGTGCTGCGGCCCTGTATCAGCTTCCAGCCGGGGAGGCTGCGGCCATCCAGAAGCGCCTGCTGTGCGTAGTCCTCCAGTTCGCGGGCATAGGCGGCCAGCCCTTCCAGCTTTTGCAGCCACTCGCCCAGCTCCTCGTCGGAGAGTGTAGCGGGTTCCGGGTAAGGCTCGAACCCGGCCAGAGGGCCGTATTTGTCCTTCCATGCCCGGCAGGCGGGGTGCGCCTTGCAGAAACGGCAGTGGTCGCCGGTGACGAACTCGCCTTCGCCCCGCCATGCCATTTCAGCGGCAGGCTGCAGCACCTCCCGCGCCCATGCGAGCAGGTCAGCCAGAGAAATCTCCCAGGTCTGGGGCTCCTCCTGCATCCGGGGCTGTACGATGCTCAGGCGCACTGTGCTGACCTCTTCGATGCCCTCAAACAGGGCGTAGGCACCGAGGGCGTAGTACATGAGCTGTGGGTTGCGCTCTGGGTTCACCGGCACGCCTTGGCCGTACTTGAAGTCGATGATGTGCAGCATCCCGCCGCCGATCAGCAGGCAGTCACAGGTTCCGAAGCCCTGCGGCACCCACCGGCTCACGTCCACCTCCTGCTCGATGAACACCCCCGGGCGGCAGGAGAAACCGACCCACAGGTTATGGATGAAGCTGACGTACTGGTTGGCGGCCCTCACCATTTCAGGCGGGTCGTCCGGCTCGCCGTCCAGCCGGATTGACCCGGACAACGGGAGTACCCCGTAGCCTGCTTCCCACTGCCGGAGGTTGTTCCTCAGGTTGGCCTCGCACAACTCATGGGCTCTGGTGCCCTCTTCGGCGTACTTGCTGGTCCCCCCGGGCAGGTGCTCGGTGGCTCTGGCACTGGGCGGGCAGGCAATCCACCGGGCTGCGCTGGATGCACCCAGCAGGGCGTGTTTAAGTGGAGGCATTTGCGTCCACCTCGTCTTTCAACTTGAGCAGCTCTTCCCAGACGCTGGTGTAGCTGTCGGGCGGCAGCTTAGAGATGGATGCAGCACCGGTGGCTTTGATGACTGCCTGAACACCTGCCCGCTTGCCAGCCACGATCAGGCTGCGGGCCAGATCGCGGATTTTGTTCAGCGTGGCAGGGTCTTTCTCCGGCTCAGCGGAAGGCGCTGTAGCAGTTGCCTCCGACGGGGCAGTCTGCGCAGGAGTAGGCTCCTGCGGTTCGTCCGGGGCAGAAGCTGGTTCCGTAGGGTTTGTCGGGGCCTCCGGCTGCTCTTCCACAGGTGCCGCTGCGGGCTTCTGTGTGGTCTTTTTCTGCTTGGCAGGTGTCTGCGCCTTGGGTTTGTCCGGCTGCGTCACAGGCTCGCTCTGGGGCTGCGAGGCGGGAGCCTGCGCAGGGTGGCGCTCGTCAGGGATAGGGGTGTGGTAGTTGCTGTCCATGTGACCCAGGTGAGCCAGTACGTTCAGCAGTTCTTCCGGTGTTTCGCCGTAAAGGTGAAGGTCAAAATTCATAGTGTTACGCTCCTTCTATAAAAAGATTCTGTCGAATCTACGCTTTGCAGTTCGGAGCTGTATCTATGCCATTGCCGCGCCTCGCCCATCGTCTCAATGCTATGCCATTGCTCCGCCTCTCTTTGCGAGGCATAGCCATTGCACTGCGTCGCCAACCCTTGCCATTGCACCGCCAAGTCATGTTATGCCGAGCCTTTGCAGGGCGAAGCATTTCGTCGCAATTCCTTTGCAGTACAAAGCCATGCCTTGCCTCCGCAATACGAAGCCTCGCCATGCCTTGCCGTTGCTATGCTTCCTTAGCAGCGCTTTGCCGTTGCGTCGCACGGCAGTCCAATGCCTTTGCGATCAGCCGAGAAGCTCGTAGGTGAAGCGGCCCTTGCCGCTGTTGCGCCACTGGCCCAGGCCCCGGAGCTTGCCGTAATCCAACCATTCCAGAACCGCCTTTTCGTGGGCATCGTCCATGCAGGTGATCTCGAACTCGCAGGTGCTGCCCGCGGGAATCTCTTCGGAGTTGGCCAGGCTCACGCGCTCACCCTGGGCTGTCTGGGCCCGCAGGGGGCGCTGGCACTCGGTCATTTCTCCGTTGAGGGTCAGGGGAATCTGGCGGGGCCCGACAAAGATCAGGCCGTCGATGATCTTCTTGTAGGCGGTCAGCTTGCCGGATTCGTTCACGGCTTTCTTCTTGCCCTTCTCGTCCTTGCCGCCGATGCGGCCCAGCATACCGCAGGAGTCCTTAAAGAACCCCTTAACTTGGTAATCGTAGAGGATGGGCTGTCCGGCCTCGTTGCGGGGAAATACTGTCATCGCCTTGTCGGCTGCGGCGTCCGCACCCAAGGCAGCCACTTCATCCTCGATGGTGGCAGCGTCCGGGCCCTTGGACGCGATGTACTCGCGGGCCACGTTCTGGTTGGCAGGCCAGGTGCCGAGCAGCGGCTCGGTGAAGGTCAATCTGACTTTAAGCGTCTTCATATCGCGTACTCCTTTTCAAACTTGTGATCGTCGATGTCCTCGACTACAAAATCGTATTTCCGGTTTTTCCATGTCCGGCTCCGGGAGATGGCAGTGTAAAAGCTGCCCATCTTCATCCCTAGGGCGTCGGCTACCTGCTTTGCGGTGCCGCAGGCGAGAATCTCCTCCGTCCGGTGGAGGTAGGCCGTGTACCATTTCATACCCCCAGTGCACGGCGGAGGGCCGCGTCCAGCCGGAGCATATCGGCGTCGGTCAGATGCCCCCGGTACTCGGTTAGATCGTCAGTGTCCACTGCGTGCACCTGCCGGGTCATGGCCATACTCGGTGCGCCGTATCCGGTCAGAAGAACCTGATCGTAGGTGCCATCGCCGCAGGCCAGCTGCGCCGGGCTGGAAGTCAGGGGAACCACCGTAATGATGCGCGTGTTGCAGTTGACTTCGTCGCTGCTGACGATCACCACCGGTCGGTCGCCCCGGATCAGGCAGGTGTCCTCGCGTTTGTGGGCGGTGTCCTGCGCCCACCAAATGTCGCCCCTGCGTTTGTCGTTAAACATCGTGTGTCCTCCTCTCATGCGTCCCTGCGGCTGCTGCATTCGGGCAGCGCGGGGTACTCCGCATTGCGGGCGTGATTGCGCCGGATTTTGCCGTACTTCGGGCGGCGGCGCTCCTCTTCGGCGGCGACCGCGTCGCTGAGCCGGTACAGCGCCAGCCCAATCAGCAGCACAATGCCGCCCGCTGTGAGCATGGTATCGCCGGGCTGATGGTTCAGCAGACGGCCTGCGCCGAAAAGAATCAGCGCCAGCCCGGCGCCGAGGCAAGCCCCGGCAGCGTAAAGAAAGTGGTCAGATGTGAGTTTCATGCGGATTCCTCCTCAGTAAAGTTTGAATTCCTGATCCAGCAGGGTGTCCAGCCGGATGGTCTTGCCCCGGCCCTGACCGCTCCAACCATACGGATACTGCTGCGTGACCCGCTTCGGGCTGGTGCCCATCTGGGCAGCGGCCTGCGTTACGGTCAGCCGGATGCATCCGGTGGTGGAGTAGATGGCGCGATACGCGTCGTGCCAGGCGTCTGGGCGTTTCATGTGTGGTTACTCCTTGAATGTTGTTAAATCACAACTTTTTTGGTAAAAAGAAGTAGCGGCCAATGTCTGCGGGCGAAATGCTCAGCAAGGCGCAAATTCGGTCGATCTCGTCCTGGCGAAATGCAAAATTCCCGGCCAGCTTCTGGCAGAACTGCCCTTCACTGATCCCAGCTTTTTCCGCTAAATCCTTCTGGGTCATTCCGCAATCGCGGATGCGCCCGCGCAGCAGGGTGTAATCCATGGTGGGCATAGTTTTCACCTCCTATCCGTAGTGTTGTGGTTTCGCAACCACGACCATAGTATAACGCGGCAATTGCGAAATGTCAACACAAAAATAGAGATTTCACAATCTAATTCGCAATTGGTATTGATTTTTCGCAACCGGTATATTATACTTACACCAGAACGTAAAGAAAGGAGCCGCCATTATGACGAAGAAGACCGCGACCTTTGCGCAGCGCCTACGGGAAGGACTGGATCTGCGCAGGATGAAGCAGATCGAATTGGCTACCCGCTCTGGAATCTCTAAATACAGCATCTCTCACTACCTGAAGGGCGACTGGGAAGGAAAGCAGGATGCTGTGTATGAGCTTGCTCGTGTGCTGGACGTGTCGGAGGCCTGGTTGATGGGCTACGATGTTCCACCTGAAAGAGAAAGGCTCAGCGCCCCCACGCAGGCCGATAAAAAGCCCACCATCCCTCCGGGCTTCATGCCGCTGCCGAAGATGAAAAAGGTGCCGCTGATCGGCGCGATCGCCTGCGGCGACCCCATCACTGCGATCCAGAACCGCGAGGGTGACGTGGATGCCCCGGAGGATATGCGCTGCGACTTTGCCCTGAAGTGCAAGGGCGAGAGCATGATCGGCGCGGGCATCCACGATGGGGACGTGGTGTATATCCGTATCCAGCCCGAAGTGGAGAACGGCGAGATCGCGGCTGTGCGAATAGGGGAGGAAGCTACACTGAAGCGGGTGTACCTGCACAGTGATTATATCGAGCTGCGGCCGGAGAACCCTGCCTTTGAATCGATCATCCGTCGCCGGGAGGAAATGAACGACGTGCAGATCGAGGGCAAGGCCGTAGGCTGGATGCACTGGATCGGCTGACCGCCCTCTGCATACCTGTAACAATGACTACAGAAATTCCTATAAACCCTACGCGTGCGGGCATCAAGCGCGTTCTCGCGTGCGTATACTCTTCTTTTCTTCTGTTCAGGGTCAGGATAAGAGGTTGAGTAGACATTGTAGACAAAAGCTCGAAAACCCGCATGAACACTCACTTTTTCGTGTCTACAAAGTTTGTATTGCACTTATTGTTGCAATCAACTAGAATTTTGTTGCAGCCGTATGCGAACGTTGCGCAGGTTTGTATGCGGCAGCTGAACCTGAAAAATGCAAAAACGCTCTCGGTGCTACCAACACCGAGAGCGTTTGAACAGATCGGCTTACCCAGAGGCGGGGCAATGCCAGACCAGACATCTGTATTGTAGCACCTCCGGGCAGGCTTGTCAAAGTGTACCCTTATGGAGGTGTTATTTTTATGGCTGAATCAAAGAAGCAGCCCGCAAAGCGCCCGGATGGCGGCGTCTGCATCCACCGGTCGGTGGGGCTGCCAAAGTCCCGGGTGTTTTACGGCAAGACCAAGACCGAGGCAGAGCGGAAATATCAGGACGCGGTGCTGGCGTATAAGCTGGAGTGCATGGATCCGAGGGAGAAGCGCTACACGTTCCGGGTGGTATCGGTGGCGTATGAAGAGTATATCCGAGGGCCAGAGAAGCCGGTGCGCCGGGGCACGGTGAACGCCTACAAGAAGCACTTTGCCCCTGCCAGAGCCTACTTCGGCGATACTGTGATGAACGACATCGACGCCCAAGCGGTGGGCGGGTATCTGGCGCACCTGAAGATGAAGGGCAAGAGCAAGCACACCATCAAAAACGCAAAGAGCGTGCTGTCCTGCATCTTCACCTATTGGTGCGCAAACTACCATGGCACCGGAAACCCTGTGCTGCTGGCGAAGCTGCCCGCCGGGCTTAAGGATGGCCGCAGGGTGGAGCCCACTGAGGAACAGCGTGATCTGATCAACGCCCACCCGGAGGACTGCGGCTTCTGGGCGTGGCTGTTTGAGTACACCGGGCTGCGCATGGGCGAGGCGAACGGTCTGCAGTGGAAGGACGTGGATCTGGATGAGGGTAAGATCACGCCTGTGCAGGCCATGCCGTGGGATCATAATCAGCCCTACCGGGAGCTGCTGAAAACAGAGAAGGCCTACCGCAGCATCCCCATCCTGACGCCGCTGCGGCCCTTGCTAGAAGCCGGGAAGGCTGCGCACCAGCCGGAGGACTATGTTCTGTCCGGCACAAGCAAGCCGCTTACCCAGTGTCAGTACAGCCATCAATGGATGTTGTACTGCCGAGAGCTGGGGCTGTGTGAGAGCTACACCCGCACAACGAAGATGCCCGCATACCAGAACCGTCCGGAGCGGATCGTGGAGAGGGTCGTGTACAAACCGTTGGTCACGGCCCACCAGTTCCGGCACCTGTTTGCCACGAACCTGTTTTACGCGGGTGTGCCGGATATGGTGGCGCAGCAGCTCCTGGGCCACTCGGACATCATGACCACCCGGCGCATCTACCAGCATCTGCGGGAGAAGGAAAACGCCCGGTACACGGCTCAGCTGGACGCTTACGTGAGCGGGAAACTTTAATTTTCCTACAATCTGACCCGGAGAGCACGGTGAAAACTGGCTCTCCGGGTCAACTTTTTACACTACACTCTCACTACAATGCCCCCGCAAAATCGGGCAGTATTGGGCAGTATCTGGCAGTATCTGACCACTGCCAAAAACGAAAAACCCGCGAAGCTACGAATTTTCAACGTAACTTCGCGGGTATTCTTTGGTGCGAGGGAGGGGACTCGAACCCCCAAGGATAAACCACACGCACCTCAAACGTGCGCGTCTGCCAGTTCCGCCACCCTCGCGAATCAATCCAATCCTGAGCCGACAGTTTCTCTGGTTTCTGAGGTGTGAAACCCTGCCGCGGACTGCTCAAATATACTAACACATTTCTCCCGGATAGTCAAGCTCTTTTCCTGTTTTTCATAGATTTTTTCGGCGGTCATATTTATATAAAAGCGGTTCCGTAAGCAAAACAACGTACAAGGGAGGTTTTGTACATGAAACTCTCAGAGTACCGCGCCAAGCGCAGAAGGACACGGTTTGCAACGATTTTGCTTTTTGCGCTCCTTCTAGGGTTCACATCCGGTGTGCAGGATCGTTTTGTCGGGTGCAGCGCACAGGATCTGACCCCGGCACCGGACGGATCACCCTTTTCTGCGGCAGTATCCGCGTTCGCGGGGGCTGCGCCAGAAACAGCTGCTGTGCCGGAAAAATGGGTCTGCCTGACCTTTGACGACGGCCCCAGCAGAACCACGCCAGACGTGCTTTCTGCGCTGAACGCTGCCGGGGTGCACGCAACGTTTTTTGTGGTGGCGACCGGCTACAATGAAAAATATCTGCCTCTGCTCACCGAGGCCTCCAAGGCCGGGCACCAGATCGCGCTGCACTCGGCGTCCCACGAATACAGCGAGATCTACGAGAGCGCAGACGCCTACTGGCGGGATATCGATCTGCTGAAAGAACGGATCGCCCCCTATGTGGATGCCGAGAGCATCCGGTATCTGCGCTTCCCGGGCGGCAGCACCAACACGGTCAGCCGACGCTATGGCGGCAGGGGACTGATGAAACAGCTCAAGGCGGAGGTGGAACAAAAGGGCTTTCAGTGGGTAGACTGGAACGTCTGTGCAGAGGACGCCGTAGGCGGCAAGCCCAGTGCAGACTCGATTTACCGCAATGTTGTGCGGGAGACCGGGGAACAGACGAAATGCGTGGTTCTGATGCACGATTCTTCTTCCACGCGTACCACGGCCGAGGCACTGCCGGATATCATCCGGTGGTACGCAGATCAGGGCTTTGCATTTTTGACGGTGGCCGAAGCACTGCCGCTGGGGACAGCCGGAAATAACGGGTAAAACCGGGGGTTTGGGATCCGGTTTTTTTCGCGGCATATTGACGCAGCGGGCGTCATTTGATACAGTATCAGTGTGAGGTGAAAAGTATGCTGGATCCAAACGCTTTCTCCGAGTCGCCGGAGCTGCAGGAATGCCTGAGCCGGCTTCATAAGTCAGAGGAAGGCTGCTATACGGTTTCGACACTGGCGGAGCTGGCTTTTGTTGTGAAGAAAATGCAGGAAGAAAAAGTACGCCAGACCAGAGCCGCCGAGTCAAAGAAAAAGGAAGGCGGAGCATAAGAAAAGCGCAGTGCATTTTGATCACGCACTGCGCTTTTCTTTGTATGCGGGTAGTGGGGGTCGAACCCACACGCCTTGCGGCACAGGAACCTAAATCCTGCGCGTCTGCCAATTCCACCATACCCGCAGATGAAGCCCCAAAACGGAACCATATATTTAATATACTAACAGTTTCGAGCGGAAATGTCAATCTCCAAACGTGCTGATATTCTGCACGGCAGCGGCGCATACTAGCTTCGACCGAAGGTCGGAAAGGGGCTTTTTATGCGCAGGTCAAAGGTTCGACGCGGGTGCGGGATCATGGCGGCATACAGTCTGGCGGCTGCGGCTGTGCTGCTGGGGTGGCTGTGGCACAGTCTGCCCTCAGAGGTCACACTGGAGCCTGGTCAAAGCCTGACCCTGCCGCGGTTTGCCTGGGTCGAGCCGCTGCATCCGGGCGGCACGCGCAATGCGGCCAGCACACAGGCTGCGGGCAGTTATCAGGCAACGCTGTCTCTGGGCGGGTGGCTCCCGATCAAAACGATTCGTACGATGGTCGAACAGCGCCCGGTGCTGACCGTCTGCGGCACGCCCTTTGGAGTGAAAATGTTCTCGGAGGGCGCACTTGTTGTAGGTTTTTCAGATCTGACCACAGCAGACGGCCTTGTGAATCCCGCCAAAAAAGCCGGAATGAAGCTGGGAGATCGTGTGATCCGCATGGGCAGCACGGCAACCGAGACCAACGATGCTGTCCGGGAAGCGCTGGATGCGGCCAACGGCGAAGAGCTGGATGTGGTCTACGTCCGCAATGGAGAACAGCGTCAGACACGGCTGACGCCGGTGTGGGATGCATCGGCGGGGCAGTGGCGCGTCGGGATGTGGGTGCGGGATTCCTCGGCAGGGGTGGGAACGATGACCTTTGTAGAGGAAGAGCACGGAGTGTTTGCGGGGCTGGGGCATCCGATCAGCGACAGCGACACTGGCAGAAGCGTGGCACTGCGCAGCGGCGAGATCGTGCCATGCCAGATCATTGGCTGTACCAGCGGAACGGTCGGCAGCCCCGGTGAACTGAAGGGACGATTTCTGAGCACGCACGCGCTGGGAACGATCTGCATCAACGGCGAAAATGGAGTCTACGGTACCACCCGGGCAGCGTTTTCCGGGCGGCAAATGGAAATGGCCTTTGCGCAGGAGGTGGTGCCCGGGGACGCGGAGATCTGGACGACGATCGCGGGGGAGACCCCGCAGGCGTACCATGTACGCATTGAAAAGGTGAATGATGCCAGCCAGACCCGCAATATGATCCTTCGCGTCACAGACAAGCGGCTGCTCAGCCGGACTGGCGGCATCGTGCAGGGAATGAGCGGCAGCCCCATCGTGCAGAACGGCCGGCTTGCGGGGGCGGTGACTCATGTGCTGGTAAACGACCCGACCCGGGGCTACGGCATTTTTGCACAGACCATGCTGCAGCAGGCACGGACGGTGCCAAAAACAGACAAGGCAGCGTGAAATGAGGAGGAGTCTTAAAGAAAAAATGGCCTCTTCGATTTTCTTTGCCAAAATTTGCCAATAAAAACCGTTGAACAATCTGGAAAAATATGGTAAAATCCATGGTGTTAAGGGAACTGCACACATTGGAGGAAACAACCATGGACAAAGTGAGATTTTTGATGTCGGATACTGGTGCTCAGATCACGGAAGCCTGCCGGGAGGCACTTGAGCAGAAGGGCGTGGATGTGACCGTCGTTGAAAAGGACGGCAATAAAGTCCTGCAAAAGATGCTTTCGGTTCACCCGCACGTGGTGCTGCTGGATGCATTTATGCCCGGGCTGGATGCGCTTGCGGTAAAACAACGCTACAACGCAGCTGGGGAGCGGCACACGTCCTTTTTCGTCACAGGTGCGTTCCAGAGTGAGGAGATGGTGCAGGAGCTGCTGGACGAGGGGTTCGCGTATTATTTTGTCAAGCCGTTTGACGAAAACGTGCTGGCAGCCCGCGTGCTCAAGGTGGCGCTCGGGCGGGAAAAGCAGATCCTCCATACCAGCGTGGACAGCGACGAACTGACAGTTACGGAGATCCTTCACCAGATCGGTGTCCCCGCCCACATCAAGGGCTACCAGTTCCTGCGGGATGCCATTCTTCTCACGATGAATGAGCCGGATTACATCAACGCTGTGACCAAGCGTCTGTATCCGGAAATCGCAAAGCGCAATGGCACCACAGCCAGCCGGGTGGAGCGTGCCATCCGCCACGCCATTGAGGTGGCATGGGACCGGGGCGATGTGGATACCCTCAACAGCTATTTCGGTTATACCATCCACAACCTGAGAGGAAAACCCACAAACTCGGAGTTCATCGCGATGATAGCCGATAAGATGCGGCTGGATAAACGACAGAGGGTTGGGTAAGAGAGAAACGGTAAAGCGTCTGAAAATATTCCATAATATTCCATCAATGGGAGCTATACCAATAAATATAGCGAAAAACGTTGTGGAAATATGGAACCAGACCAATAAATAGCTTAAATCTAAGGCAATCAATCTCCTGTATTGATTGGGCGCAGTGCCCGATACGTACAGGAGGTTTTTGTTTCGTGAGACAGGAGCGCGAAAGGATCGAAAAACGGAGATGAGATATCCGCTTTTTCGTGCATTCCTCGATGAAATTTGCGCAGGGATGTGATATATTTTACAATTCATAGATTCTTAACAAAAAGAAGCAAAAAAGGTCTTGATTTTTACGTGCAAGATGAGTACAATACTCTTAGCACTCAGATAAAAGGAGTGCTAAACAGCCGGAGACACAGATAGAGTGCACCGGCGCATACAATATTGTTTTCATTATATTTTTATTATAGGAGGGCAAGAACTATGAAGATCATTCCTCTTGCAGACCGTGTTGTTATCAAGACTGTTGAGGTTGAGGAGACCACCAAGGGCGGCCTGATCCTGACCGGCAGCGCGAAAGAGAAGCCGCAGGTGGCTGAGGTCATCGCTGTTGGCCCCGGCGGCGTCGTGGACGGCAAGGAAGTCAAGATGACGGTCAAGGTTGGCGACAAAGTCCTCACCAGCAAGTATTCCGGCACCGAGGTCAAGGTGGACGGCGAAGAGTGCACCATTGTCCGCCAGAGCGACATTCTGGCAGTCGTTGAGGACTGAACGGCATCCCTCTATTTTTGAAAATTGAGCTTTACGAAGGAGCGATTTGATTATGGCAAAACAGATCAAGCAGGGCGAGGACGCCCGCAAGGCACTGTGTGCCGGTATCGATACCCTGGCAAACACCGTTAAGATCACCCTGGGTCCCAAGGGCCGCAACGTGGTGCTGGGCAAGAAGTTCGGCGCGCCGGTCATCACCAACGACGGCGTGACCATTGCAAAAGAGATCGAGCTGAAGGATGAGTTCGAGAACATGGGCGCACAGCTGGTGCGTGAGGTCGCGACCAAGACCAACGATGCAGCAGGCGACGGCACCACCACTGCAACCGTTCTGGCACAGGCTATGGTCACCGAGGGTATGAAGAATGTCACCGCCGGTGCAAACCCGATGGACATTCGCCGCGGCATGAGCAAAGCTGTGGAAAAGGCTGTTGAGACCATCAAGGCACACAGCCAGAAGGTGAAGGACAGCAACGACATCGCGCGTGTCGGCACTATTTCTGCCGGCGATCCCGAGATCGGCCGTCTGATCGCTGAGGCAATGGAAAAGGTCACTTCCGATGGCGTCATCACCATTGAGGAGAACAAGACCACTGCTGAGACCTACAACGAGATCGTGGAAGGTATGCAGTTCGACCGCGGCTACCTGACCCCGTATATGGTCACCGATACCGATAAGATGGTGGCTGATCTGGACAACGCCGCTATTCTGATCACGGATAAAAAGATCAGCGTCATTCAGGATCTGGTTCCTCTGCTGGAGCAGGTCATGCAGAACGGTATGAAGCTGCTGATCGTGGCTGAGGACATCGAGGGCGAGGCTCTGTCCACCCTGATCGTCAACCGCCTGCGCGGCACTCTGAATGTGTGCGCCGTCAAGGCTCCCGGTTTCGGCGACCGCCGCAAGGAGATGCTGCAGGATATCGCAACCCTGACCGGCGGCACTGTGATCTCGTCGGATCTGGGCTATGAGCTGAAGGATGCAACGGTTCAGATGCTGGGTCATGCACGTCAGGTGAAGGTCTCCAAGGAGAACACCACCATCGTCGGCGGCGCCGGTGACAAGGAAGCCATCGCTGCCCGCATCGCTCAGATCCGCAACCAGATCGAGGCAGCTACCAGCGACTTTGACCGTGAAAAGCTGCAGGAGCGTCTGGCAAAGCTGGCAGGCGGCGTGGCTGTCATCAAGGTCGGTGCTGCAACTGAGGTCGAGATGAAGGATAAGAAGCTGCGCATCGAGGATGCCCTGAACGCGACCAAGGCCGCTGTTCAGGAAGGCGTTGTTGCCGGCGGCGGCACTGCCCCCATCAACGCCATCCCCGCAGTCCGTGAGCTGTGCGATACGCTGGAAGGCGACGAGCGCACCGGTGCCAAGATCGTGCTGAAGGCTCTGGAGGCTCCTCTGCGCCAGATCGCAAAGAATGCCGGTCTGGAAGGCAGCGTCATCATCGACAAGATCATCTCCGCCAACAAGCCCAACTACGGCTTCGACGCTCAGAAGGAAGTCTATGTGGATGATATGATTGCTGCCGGTATCGTTGACCCGACCAAGGTCACCCGTTCCGCTCTGGAGAATGCAGCCTCTGTTGCTGAGATGGTTCTGACCACTGAGAGCCTGGTCGCTGACCTGCCGGAACCCCCGGCACCCGCAGCACCTGCAGGCGGTGACATGGGCGGCATGTACTAATAACTGCCAAAAAACCGCATGAATCCTTGATTTTTGGAGCGCGCAAAAGCGGATTTACGCCAAACTTACGCCACTTACGCCAAAAATCAAAGCGCACTATAGGGTAACAAAATCGGCACTCGCTGAAAAGCGGGTGCCGATTTTTTGTGTCTAGGGGATTTGAAGACTCATGAAACCCACTGATGGATTCTGCGAGCGGCAGACTGTCAGCGGCTTTATTGTTGACGAAAAACAAAGGTAGGGATACAATAATAAAAAAGAATGTAAAACCGGAAGGGAGTGTGCCGCCATGGAAAATCAGAGGGATTTCTGCACAGAATGCCGCAGAGAAACAAACTACACCCTGAAGAAAATCAAAATCAACCGGACCATCCGGGAAAAGGAGTATACTTTTGAGATCACGGCTGCTTTCTGCAACAAATGCGGCGGCGAAATGGGAATCCCCGGCCTAATGGACTACAACGTAAAGGAGATTGACGAGCAGTACCATAGCTTTCGAGCACTAGATGGATAGTGGAAGTATATCGAATCAATGATATAAAGTGATAGATACTAGGAAAGTGGCAGCAAAGGATAACTATAATGAAGGATACGCTTAACTTAGGCAAAATTAACCCGAATGAGCAAAGAAACAAAATTCCAAAACATATTCCATCTAAGGTTCATCCAGATATATTGTTTACATTTATGCCTAAATTGGAATATCTTTTGAACTGTTTGCAGTATAAAATGGTATCGCCGAGATATTGCGAAGAAGATATAGGCTATTTGAAAATTAAGGGAGTGAAATCTTTAGCTTATCCAATGAAATGTTTTTGCGACATTAACCTACAGAAACTTAATCTGCATATGGATTGGTATGGTGACTACGGGATTGCATTTCGTAAAAAATGGGGGATGGATCACAATATCCAACCAATACATTACCTGAACGAGACATCTGATCTCCGAAAGGATATCAGCGCAGTTTTTGAAAGTGTGTTGAACGAGGAAAAATCAGAATCAAAAACTCATGAGATGTTAAAAAACTATCTTTTACATGAACTGATGTACTATAAACCATATCAAGGGAAAATAAGAAACAGAAAAAGTGGAAAAATGTCAAAAAAATGCTTTATGGATGAGTGCGAATGGCGGTATATTCCAGATGTTGAGCCACTTGAACTTGCTCAGGTAATATTGAATCCAGATATAAACAATGCAAATTTTATGCAACTGGCCAGTGAATCAATGAATTTTAGAAGAGAAGTTTCACTTGTCTTTGAATATTCGGATATAAAACATATTGTGATTCAAACAATAGACGAGTACCGAGAATTAAGTCGAGCAATTGACTTATGGGGAATTGAAGATAAATCTGAAATTTTGTCGAAAGTAATTGTGTGGTCTCAAAAACGGGAGGACTTTTAATGATTCCAAATTTTAATAAGGTTTTCAAAACAGAACCTAAAGCTGAGAAGAAGGTGCCAAAGGGAGTAATAGAATATTTGAATTCGACCGTTCCGAAAGGAACGAAATATATTCCGGGCAAAGACGGAAGCGTAATATTGAGTGCTGATGGAAAGCCAGTGACAATGGGCGGATTCAGCATCGAAATCCCTAAGTCAATAAAAAAACAGGTTGAAAATCTTAACGGGGATGAGTTTTATCAGTTTATTTATAATGCTCAGATGAAACTAAATGTTAAATTGGATAAAGAGGGGTATGTTATAGTCAATGGTCAGGAAATGCCAGTAGAAAACTTCTATAAGAACATATATAATCCAATCAAGAAAAAAAATATGAAATTTTTTCTAGTTCCAGAACCTTTTCCGGAACCACATGATATTAAGATTGCATCTGATAAATACGCTTACACGTTGAAACTGAAGCAGCAACCGTATGCTAGTTTGACGGAAATACACTTTGAAAGTGAAAATGAAAAACCATTAAAACTGAAAATCTCGTTGGATGAGGAGAAGGAGAGTAGCCATGTACAATTAACATATAATTTAAGCTACGCTAAATCTGTTCGTGAGATTGTGGAAGTTGTGGAAATTTTCAATGCATTTATAGATGGCAATGGATATTTAATGGGCGAAAGGATACCCTCTAACGTAATACCGGATGAGCCAAAAGACAAATTTGATAAACATACTTTGGATTTTTGGAAAAAGGTATTGCAAGTGGAAACTGCATTAGGATTGGCATTTAGTCCAATAAAGAATGCCCCCGAATTGGAAACCATATATAATATTGAAAAGTTATACCAAACAATTATTTTGAAAAAACCTATACGAGAAGACCATAAATTAACATCTATAACTTCAGAATGGAATGCAGAAAGTACTACACAAATAAAGAAATCCGTTGGAAAACCGATGTACTTTCAATATACCGGAGACTTGAAATTTAACGTTATGGGGCAAGAATTTAAATGTCCATCTATTTTTGGTATGTTTAATTGTACGCTGGTAGATGTACAAACATCGAATGAAGAAACCACATTGATTTTCGGTGATGAATCGGAAGAAAGAAAGGGATATACTTCTGTATTGTGCTTTACAAACGAAGCAGATTTGGATGCCTACGGTCATGCCGGAGAAAATAATCACGCAAAAGATTTGAAAGATGCACGGACAATCCAAGAGATTTTAAGTAATTCCTGAAACTTGTATATAAGACAAGCCGCCCAGCGACCTTACGGTCTCGCTGGGCGGCTTATTTTTTGCGTTTCCACAACAGATATTCTTCGTAGCGGTGCATCTCGTTTTGTTCTTCTTCGGTCAGGCGCTGGCGCTGTTTGCGAGCCTCGTCCGAGGGGTCGATGTCGGTCAGACCCAGCAGGTAGTCGGCGGAGGTGCCGTAGAGCTTGCAGATGGCAAGTAGCACATTGCTGAAGGGGTAGCTCTTTCCCTGTTCCCACGCACGGATAGACCAAACGGAGATACCAAGTTTGTCCGCAAGGGTCTGCTGTGTGTCATCATTCAGTTTGCGGAGTTCTGCCAATCGTTCCCCAAGCATAGCGTGACCACCTTTCCTTACTACTAGTATATGAATCACTCCTACTTTTGACGAAAAGTGGCTGTACAATACTAGACAAGGCAAAAAGTAGCTGTATAATACTAGTATAAGGCGGAACTAGTACAAAAATACTACTTCCGCCGCAACGCTAAGGCAAAGCGAGGAATACCCCGTTGGAACAACTGATCGACTTTCACGCACCGGAAGTGCAGGCGGTGCTGGATACGCTACTAAAAGATAAATCTACCGGTAAAAACATCATCTGGGCCACCGACCCGCCGGAGGAACTGCAAACAGTGATGTACGAGCCGGTGACGGATAGATCCCAGATCACCACCCAGCAGCTCGGGCTGACCCACTACGAGGTGGTGCTGCCCCGGATGATGAAGCAGAACGACACCCAGCAGCAGCGCACCCGCAAAAAGGGCGAAGTATTCTCGCCCGCATGGGTCTGCAACAAGATGAACAACGCACTGGACGCCGACTGGTTCGGTGCGCTGGGGGCAGAGCAGACCACCGGACAGTTCACGGTGGAACTGCCCCAAGGCTGGCAGACGGTGGAAACGCCGGTGCAGTTCCCAGTTTGCAAGGGCAGGACCCCGGCATGGGTGCAGTATGTCCAGAGCCGCCGCTTGGAGGTGACCTGCGGCGAAGCCCCCTTTCTGGCGTCCCGGTACGATGTCGCCACCGGCGAGATGATCCCGGTAGCCCGGCGCATTGGCATTCTGGACCGCAAGCTGCGGGTGGTAGGCGAGAACGCCGCCACGGAGGAAGAATGGCGCAAATATGCCACTCATGCGGTGCAGTCTACCTACGGCTATGAGTATCAGGGAGATAATCTTTTGCTGGCGCGGGTCAACCTGCTGCTGACCTATGCAGAGCATCTGCAAGCCCGCTGGCAGCGCAAGCCCACAAAAGAGGAACTGCAGCCCATCGCCACCATCATCAGCTGGAACCTGTGGCAGATGGACGGCTTGCGCCTGTCCGTGCCCGGCGGCAAGCCCCAGCCGGAGGCAGAACAGCTTGACCTCTTTTCCATGTTCGGGGCGGCAGAGCCGCAGCCGCCCACGGTATCCTGTAAAGTGAAAAACTGGCGCAAGGGCAGCCATGGAACCGCCCAGAACTTTGAGACCATTCAGGAAGGGAGTACCAGCATGAAGTTTGATTATGTTATCGGAAACCCGCCGTATCAGGAAGTTGATGGTGGTTCAGGCGCAAGTGCAACGCCGGTATATAACAAATTCATTGAGGAAACAAAGACATTGAATCCAACGGCAATGTCTTTTATCATTCCAGCAAAATGGTATTCTGGTGGTAAGGGGTTGGATAAATTTCGAGAGCAGATGTTAAACGACAAGCGAATGTCGGTACTTGTTGACTATCCTAACTCGCTGGATGTTTTTCCAAATGTGGATGTTGCTGGTGGTGTATGCTATTTTGTGTGGGCTAAGTCACATGAAGGTAAATGTTACTACATAAATTACCGAGATGGGGTTAAGACATCCGAATACCGTGATTTGAATGAGTTTTCGACATTTATTCGGTATCCAATCGCTGCCGAGATAGTTAAGAAGGTGCGTCTGAAAGGAGAGCAGACGCTTGATACGATAGTTTCCAGCCGAAAGCCGTTTGGTCTTGCTACAAATGTGAAACCGCTCAAAGCAGGAGATATTCAACTGAGATTTAATGGTGGGATAGGTCTATATAAGAGAAGTTTGATTTCTACGGGTGTAGAAAATATAGACCGTTATAAAATCATTATTTCATATTTGACGGCAGAACACGCAGGACAGCCCGATAAGAACGGACAATACCGCATTCTCTCGACAATGGAAAAACAACCGCCGAAAGTGGTTTGTTCAGAAACGTATCTCGTTGCAGGAGCATTTGATACAGAAGCTGAAGCAGATAATTACATGAGATACCTGAAAACACGATTTGTGCGTTTTTTAATTTCGATTTTGGCGATGACACAGCATATAAGTAAAGGTATGTTCGGTTTTGTGCCCGTTCAGGATTTTTCAAGAGCATGGACAGATGAAGAACTATTTTCAAAGTATGAACTAAGTTCTGATGAAGTGGCATTCATCCAAAGCATTATAAAGGAGATGGCATAATGGCTGGCATAACCCTGCGCACTGCCCGGCAGGTGGTGCCCATGATCTACGCCTATACCACCCCGGAAATTGCCCGGCACAACGGCTGGACGAAGATCGGCTACACCGAGCAGTCGGTGGACAAACGCCTGAAACAGCAGACCCACACCGCCGATGTGCTGTTCCACGAGGAGTGGCGGGGCAATGCCGTCTACGATGACGGCAGCGGCGAGGTGTTCACCGACCACGATTTCCACGCCTACCTCCGCAAGCTGAACGTGGAGAACGACCGCAAAAACGAGTGGTTCCATCTGGATGGGCAGCAGTCCCGGCGGTATTTTCAGGATTTCCGCATGAACCGGGGCCGGGTGCAGCTGGATGCCGCCATCGCCTACACCCTGCGGGAAGAACAGGCAAGGGCTGTCCGCGACACCAAGACCTATTACCAGAGCCACCCCGGCGGAGAATACCTCTGGAACGCCAAGCCCCGCTTTGGCAAGACCCTTTCCGTCTACGACTTCTGCAAGCAGGTCGATGCACAGACGGTGCTCATCGTCACCAACCGCCCCGCCATCGCCAACAGCTGGTACAGCGACTATGTGCGCTTTCTGGGCAGGGAGTCCGGCTATCTGTTCGTCAGCCATGTGGATGCCCTTGCCGGGCAGCCCCATGTGCTGGACGAGCAGGGCTATCTGGATGCCGCCGCACAGGGCGAGGAACTGTATAAGCGCATCGAGTTCGTCAGTTTGCAGGACATGAAAGGCTCCAAGTATTTCGGCGGCGAGTACGACAAGCTGCGCCACCTGACCGAGCTGAACTGGGATGTGCTGGTCATCGACGAAGCCCACGAGGGCGTGGACACCTACAAGACCGACCTTGCCTTTGACCGCATCCGCCGCAAGTTCACGCTGCACCTGTCCGGCACGCCCTTCAAGGCGCTGGCGAACGATAAGTTTGCCGGGGATGCCATCTTCAACTGGACCTACGCCGACGAGCAGGCCGCCAAGCGGAACTGGCAGGGCGCACCGGGGCAGCAGAACCCCTACGCAAACCTCCCCATGCTCAACCTCTACACCTACCAGATGTCCGAGATCGTCCGGGACGAGATCCGGCAGGGGGTGGAGATCAACGGCGAAACGCAGGAATTTGCCTTTGACCTGAACGAGTTCTTCAAGGTAAAGCCCAGCGGTAGCTTTGAGCACGAGGCCGAGGTAGACCGCTTTCTGGATGCCATGACCACCCAGAACAAATTTCCGTTTTCTACCCCGGAACTGCGTGCCGAACTGAAGCACACCTTCTGGCTGCTGAATCGGGTGGACAGCGCCAGAGCGCTGGCAAAAAAGCTGCAGGCGCACCCGGTGTTCCGGGACTATGAGGTGATCCTAGCCGCCGGTGACGGCAAGCTGGACGACACGGACGAGAACCAAAAGAGCTTTGACCGGGTAAAAGCCGCCATCGCCCACCACGAAAAGACCATCACCCTGTCGGTGGGGCAGCTGACCACCGGTGTCACCATCCCGGAGTGGTCGGCGGTGCTGATGCTCTCCAACCTGAAAAGCCCGGCGCTGTATATGCAGGCGGCGTTCCGTGCCCAGAACCCCTGCCTTTTCCACGAAAACGGCACCTTCCGCCGCAAAGAGAACGCCTATGTGTTCGATTTTGACCCTGCCCGCACCCTGCTGATCTACGAGCAGTTCGCCAACGACCTTTCACAGGACACCGCCAGCGGCAAGGGCGACACCGAGGAGCGCAAGGCGCACATCCAGAATCTGCTCAACTTCTTCCCGGTCATCGGCGAGGACGAGGAAGGGGAGATGATCCCGCTGGATGCAGAAAAAGTCCTCAGCATCCCCCGGAAGATCAAGTCCAAGGAAGTGGTGCGGATGGGCTTCCAGAGCAACTTCCTGTTCCAGAACATTTCCAACGTGTTCAGTGCCCCGCAGGAGGTGCTGGACATTCTGCAAAACTTCCAGCCCATCAGCGAAGCCAAGGCAAAGCCCATCCAGATCACCCCGGAGACCGGCGCAGACCTCTCCCTGAACGACAAGGGCGAGGTGGATTTGGACGAGGGTTACGTCATCGGCAAGGCAGCGGATGTGTTCGGGGCGAAGATCTACGAAAGCACCCCGGCGCTGGACACCGCCCTGCAAGACCTGACCGATGCCCCGGCTCCTGCCAAAGAAGAGCATCTGGAACCCCTGAAAAAGAGCATCACCAAGGAGATCATCACCCCCATGGTGGAGCAGGCAAAGCAGGAGTATGGGCGGGACCTGAAGCTGTCCGACCAGAAGCGGTTTGAGAGCACCGCCAAAGCCAAGATGGACGTGGCGGTGAACAAGGTGGTGGACAACTACCGCATCGACCAGAGCCAGCTGGAGACCCAGCGCACCCAGCAGCTGCAAAGCTGCACCACCGCCCAGCAGCGCCAGCAGGTGAACCGGGAGTTTGACGCAAAGCAGCAGCAGAGCACCGCCGCCCTGATGGAGACGCTGCAATCCACCATCCAGCAGACGGCGCAGGAAATGCAGCAGACCATCGTGCGCACCGTGGAGACCAACCAGAAGGAGCAGGAGAAAAAGGGCTACGAGGACACCGTCCGTGACCATCTCCGGGGCTTTTCCCGCACCATCCCGTCCTTCCTCATGGCCTACGGCGACGAGACCGTGACGCTGGCAAATTTTGACCAAATCATCCCGGACAAGGTCTTTCAGGAGGTCACCAGCATCACGCTGGAACAGTTCCGCTTTTTGCGGGACGGCGGGCCGTACATCAACCAAGCCACCGGACAGGAGGAGCACTTTGCAGGCCACCTGTTCGACCCGGTGGTGTTTGACGATTCGGTGAAGGAATTCCTGAACCTGAAGGTCAGGCTGGCGGATTACTTTGACGAGAGTCGCACCGAGGATATCTTCGATTACATCCCGCCCCAGAAAACCAACCAGATCTTCACCCCCAAGTGGGTGGTGAAAAAGATGGTGGACTTGCTGGAACAGGAAAACCCCGGCTGCTTCGATGACCCCGGCAAGACCTTCCTGGACCCCTACATGAAGTCCGGCCTGTACATTACGGAAATCGTCAAGCGCCTTTACCGCAGCGAGAAGATGCGGCAAGCCTTCCCGGACGATAACGCCCGGCTGGAACATATTTTTGCTAAACAGGTCTATGGGCTGGCCCCGACCGAGATCATCTACCGCATTGCCATCAGCTACATTCTGGGCTTTGCAAAGGGTCACGGCATCACCGCCCACCATATCCGTCAGGCCGATACGCTGGAATTTGCCAAGGCGGGCACCATGGAAAGGGAACTGGATAAGATTTTCAGAGACTGACAAATAGAATACAGCATAAAACCAAAGGCGGCTGTCTGCATGGGTGCAGATGGCCGCTTTTTTGTACTATTCACGCAACTTTTATGGAAATTTGTTGAAATGGTTACTTTTTGGCCTTTCTCGATGGCTCGTATATAGAGGACTATTTTGAAGTGGGTGGTTCTCATAGGTTCCTTGACAAGTGAATAACTCAATCGTCCGGTACTTCACAAAAGGTACTTCTGTAATTCGCAGCCCGGTCATGACGAAGACGGGGTGGCTGAAATGCCAATGGTGCGGTGCAAACCCGCCGCCAGACGATTCCCCACTCCTAGGGTGCCGAGGGCGAATATGGGAGACCTATATCATATTAACGCAGATGGACTGTAAGCCTATCTGCGATGGGGGAGCCGGAACAGTTTCCGGCTCTCGTTACATTGAGCCGGACGAGCTGTCCATTCAGGACAGCTTGCCCGGAGCAAGAGTGCAGAGAGCGCAGCTCTTTGCCCCAGTGATATGATGCTATGCGTCATATCCTACTGGGTATTATCTGGCGCAAAATGGCGGCAGATCCAGCAGCTCCGCTGCTGCGTTCTCCCCCGTCAAGTTGTTGAAACGGAGGAATGTCTATCTGAAATTAACACGACACAACGGACGAGCCGGTGCACACGGCACTTACAACCCCAAGCACAACGACCGCAGTTTCAACCTTGCTAACAGTGAGCACATCGACCCGGAACGCGCCAAGGGCAACATCTACTGGGACTGCTTTCACGGTTTCCGTTCGGCTCTCGATCCGCAAGACCCGGATGATCTGGCGGTGACCTTCTCGGATGTGGAACGGCAATTCTACGAGACCCATTACACGGCCTTCATCGAAAACCAGAACGAGCGTAACGCAAAAATCCGACACACGGAACGCAACCGTTCCATTCCCGACCTACTGTCCAGCCACAAGACCTGCCCAGAGGAAACTATCTACCAGCTTGGGACGCTGGATGAACACGCTTCCGCAGAGGACTTGCTGAACATCGTCACCGAGTTCATTGACGAGTTCAAGGCAAGGTTCGGAGACCATGTTCATGTACTGGACTGGGCGTTGCATCTGGACGAAAGTACACCTCATATCCACGAGCGTCATGTATTCGACTGTGAGAACCGGTATGGCGAGGTAGCTCCCCAACAGGAAAAGGCACTGGAAACGCTGGGCTTCGACCTGCCCGACCCGGGCAAACCCCTCAGCCGCCGCAACAACCGCAAAATCGCCTTTGATGCCGCCTGCCGGAAGATGCTGTTTGAGATTGCAAAATGGCATGGGCTGGAATTGGAGGAAGAAGCGGAGTACGGCAACCGCAAGTATCTTGAAAAGCAGGACTTTATCCTTGCCAAGCAGAAGGAGCAGCTTGCCGTCCAGCAGAACAGGTTGGACGAACTGACCTTGAAAGTTTCGGACATGGAGACCCTGCTGGAAAATGTTTCGGCTGCGGCCTACGACAAGGCGGTGGAGGTCGTGACGGACGTGGTACGCACCGAGACCCGGAAGGAAGATATGCGGATGATCGAGGACACGAAGAAGTGGGTTCTGTCCCCGGAACGCAAGGCTCCGCAGGCCACGAGAGAGTACGCCGCTCATCGGTTGGATACCGTGCTGGACAAGTTCCTCAAGACCATGCAATCCACCGCTGCACGTCTGCAGGAAAAGCTGCTGAAGCCGGAAGTCCGACAGAAGGGCAAGGAGCAGGTCAAGGAGAAAGCACGGGATTCCGTTCTGCAACTGCTGAGTCGCTTGCAGGCAGAACAGGCGCAGCGGAAACCCGAAGAGCCGCATACTGCGGAAAAACCAGAAAATTGTTTTCAATAATAGTACGAGGTGATGTTTATTGAGCAAAGAAGTCAATCAAGAAGAACGTGCTCCCCGAACCGTTGAAGATGTGAAAGAGATGCTGACCAAGCACTCCAACGGCGAAATCCAGCGGACGATCCAAAACTGCATCACGATTCTGCAGAATGACCATGTGCTTGCCGATGCCATCCGGCTGAACTTGTTGAGTGAGCGCATCGACATTGTAAAGCCTGTGGGCTGGCCCCGCTCCGGCAAGACGCTGAATGATACCGACATGAAGTATATTCTGCGCCGGATGGAGAAATACGGTATTTCCAGCGAAAAGAAAATCGAATCTGCCATCCGCATTGTTGCCAACGAGAACCGTTATCACCCCATCCGGGACTACCTGAACAGCCTGAAATGGGACGGCACGGAACGGATAGCTCACGTCCTGCACCACTTTCTCGGTGCTGCGGAGGACGAGTACACTTGCGAGGCCATGAAGATTTTCCTGCTGGGAGCCATCAAACGGGTGTTCCGGCCGGGATGCAAATTTGAAACCATGCTCTGTCTGGTGGGCGGGCAAGGTGCGGGAAAGTCCACCTTTTTCCGGCTGCTGGCGGTCAAGGACGAGTGGTTCTCAGATGACCTACGTCGGCTGGACGACGACAACGTGTACCGCAAGCTGCAAGGTCACTGGATCATCGAAATGTCGGAGATGATTGCCACCGCCAATGCCAAGAGCATCGAGGAGATCAAGAGCTTTCTCAGCAAGCAGAAGGAGACCTATAAAGTCCCCTACGAGACCCATCCTGCCGACCGTCTGCGCCAGTGCGTCTTTGCTGGCACGACCAACCGGCAGGATTTTTTGCCCCGTGACCGCACGGGCAACCGCCGTTTCATCCCCATCCCGGTGGATGCGGAACTGGCCGAAGTCCACATTCTGGATAACGAGGAAGAATCCCGTGCCTATATCGACCAGCTTTGGGCAGAAGCCATGACGATTTACAACAGCGGCAAGTATAAGTTGGCGTTCAGCCCTGCCATGCAGGAAACCCTGCAAGCCCATCAGCAGGATTTCATGCAGGAGGACGCACAGGCTGGCATGATCTACGCCTTTCTGGAGGACTACACGGGTGACCGGGTGTGTTCCAAGCAGCTTTATGCGGAGGCGCTGGGCAACACCAACATCCCGGCAGAGTGGGAGACCCGTGCTATCTGCGAGATCATGAACACAGGAATTTCGCGCGGCGATATCCAAGGCTGGCAGGCGCACAAGACCGCCAAGCGTTACCCGAAGTACGGCGTTCAGAAAGGCTGGGAGCGCGTAACCAGCCCCGAAACCGGGGCTGAAAATTTCTCCGAAATAACGGATGCGGAAGCCAAGCAACTGGGCTTTCCCTTCTGATGGACAGCGGTTACACGTCTGGTTACAGATTCGGTTACGTTTCAGTTACAGCGCAAAAGCCGCACGACTGCTGCGTTATCCTCTTCCTGTAACCATGTAACCTTAAAAAGATAAGAAAAAGTATAAAGCCCACCGGATGCCCTGTGTGCAGAAAAAGAGAATTTTCCTGCCCGGTTACAGGCGTTCGGTTACAAGGAATTGGAGGTCTGCCTATGAAGGATGTTCGCGTTTGCGAAGCAATGAAGTCCGAAGCAATGAAGTCCGAAGCAATGAAGTCCGAAGCAATGAAGTCCCCGGTGGGGACTTTAAGCGACGGAACGGTCTTGCATCAGCAAGATGGAGGGACCAAGTCCCGACAAGTTCCGATTTGGGAAAAGAGCAATCTGACGCTGGAAGAGGCTGCGGCTTATTCCGGCATTGGCATCAATAAACTGCGCGAGATCACCAACGAGGATAAGTGTAAGTTTGTACTTTGGGTAGGGAACAAACGCTTGATCAAGCGCCGTCTGTTTGATTGCTTTATCGAGCAGGCATATTCTATTTGAGAACAATGTAACGTCTTTTCTATTCGATATCGGTGGAAATCGCATGGTCGGTATGGTATACTAAAATCAACCCCTATATGCGCTTTTCACAGAAAGGAGTATCTAAATGTCTGAAAAGCGCAAAGATAGCAAGGGTCGTGTTTTGAAGGATGGCGAAAGCCAGAGAGCAAACGGCACCTACGACTATCGTTATACCGATATCCACAAGAAACGGCGTTGTATTTACGCTAAATCCCTGACAGAGCTGCGGAAAAAAGAGGAAGAACTGTGGCGCGATCTGGCAGACGGCATCGACTACGCCGCCGGAGAGATGACGGTGGCTGATCTGGTTGACCGCTATATGAACCTGAAACGTGGGTTGAAACCCAATTCACTTCGGTCGTACAACACAGCGGTCAAGCGGATTCATGCTGACCCTTTCGGGCAAAAAGCCATCAAAACGGTAAAATTGTCCGATGCGAAAGGCTGGTTCGTGTTTCTGCATGACAGCGGTTTCAAGCAAAACACCATAGGAATCCTGCAAAGCGTTGTCAGACCGGCGTTTGAGATGGCGGTGGAGGATGACATTATCCGCAAGAATCCATTTAAGTTCAAGCTGTCGGATGTTGTGCCGAAGGACGCTTATGTGCGTGATGCACTGACCAGAGAGCAGCAGGAGAAATATCTGCAATTCGTTCAGGACTATGGCGGCAACTATTATGATGATATCGTCATTCTTATGGGAACCGGCTTGCGTGTGAGTGAGTTGTATGGCCTGACACGAGCAGATATCGACTTTGAACGGCACTGTATCCATGTCCGGCGGCAGCTTTGCCGGACGGCTGAAAAGCCCTACTTTGTCACACCGCCGAAAACAAAAAGCGGTATCCGCAATGTTCCCATGACAGATACCGTTTGTGCAGCGTTGCGGCGTGTAGTAAAAGCCAGAGCGTCCACGAAAGTGGAAGCGCTGGTGGATGGTTGCAGCGGATTTCTCTTTCTGGACAAGTCCGGAATGCCGAAGGTGGCAATGCACTTGGAAAACTATATGCGTGGCGTGCAGGGAAAGTTTGAGAAGGCGTAC